>PAXL01000019.1 GCA_002714465.1 Gemmatimonadota bacterium
CGAGTGGAGCGCACATGTACTTCGTGCACTCCTACCGGGTGGTCCCCGAGGATCCGGAGGTCGTTCTGTCCACATCGGTCTACGGCAAGCTTCGCTTCTGCTCCAGCCTGCAGTCGGCGAATGTCTTCGGCGCGCAGTATCATCCGGAACGGAGCGGTCTGGACGGCCTGCATATATACAAGCAGATTCGTCTTCTATCCGAGTAGAAAGGAAGGTTAAGGAATGTATAAACCGCGCCCTATCGCAGATCGACAGCTGTGGGATCTACCACAAGAGGTCCAGTTCTGTACCAGGTGTGTGATGTCGAACCAGAGACCCCGCATCAAGTTCGATGAGGAGGGTGTGTGCAGCGCGTGCAGATACGCAGAGAAGAAGGCACAGAAGACGATCGACTTTGACGAGCGGAAGCTCCGGGTCGAGCAGCTGATGGACCACCACAGGAGCAAGGATGGGGCCTATGACGTGGTCGTCCCGTGCAGCGGGGGCAAGGACTCCTCCATGATTGCCCATCGTCTGAAGCACGAGTATGGGATGCATCCTCTCTCGGTGACCTTCTCCCCGCCGGTCTACAGCGAGATCGGATGGCGGAATCTGAGACGATTCATCGATGCGGGCTTTGATCACATTCTGATAACACCGAGTGGCACACTTCATCGTCCGTTGACGAAGCTCGGTATGACCATCTTGGGCGATCACAACGAAATCTTCGACCGCGGCCAGATGTCCGGTCCGATTCGGATCGCCTACCAGTATGGCATCCGGCTTGTGATGTATGGGGAGAACGGCGAGATCGAGTATGGCGGAGACCCGCGACTCGAGGACTGTCCCGGGATGCCGTGGTCGGACTACGAGCGCATCTACTACAGTATGGAACTCGATGAGTTGGTGCAGATAGGTGTCGAGGATGGTTACTTCACCGAACCGATCGAGGAACGATCGCTCGATGTCTACCGGCTGCCCCCGATTAAGGAGATCCAGGAGATGGGTCTCGAGTTCCACTGGTTCGCGTTCTACCATCCCTGGGTCCCTCAGGAGCACTACTACTACGCGGCCAAGCACACTGGCTTCGAGGCGAATCCCGAGGGTCGGACGGAGGGAACTTACTCAAAGTATGCACAGCTCGACGACCTGACCGACTCGTTCCTCTATTACATGATGTTCATCAAGTTCGGGTTCGGTCGGGCAACGTCGGATGCCGCCCACGAGGTACGCGACGGCCATATTGAGAGGGAGGAAGCAGTTGCGCTGGTTAGACGATACGATGGCGAATTTCCTGACCGCCACTTCGCCGAGTTTCTCGACTACGTTGACCTCACGGAAGGTGAGTTTTGGGATGTGGTTGACCGTTTCCGTCTTCCTCATATTTGGAAGAAGGAGAATGGGGAATGGGTTCTAAGGCATCAGGTCTCGTGAACAGGGGGATTGAGACGGTTCTCGGGATCGTCCGGGCACGGATGACTGCTTCACGGCTGCCCGGTAAGGTCTTGATGGAGGCATTGGACAGGCCGCTCCTTATGCATATGGTCGACCGCCTTGGTGCCTGCCGGCTGATCAGGAATGTCGTGGTGGCGACGACGAGCGAAGCCTCAGACAACCCGATCGAAGCATTCTGCCGGGCTGAAGGGATCGAGGTTTTTCGAGGTAGCGCTAATGACGTGCTTGACCGGATCTACAGGTGTGCCAAGGCCTACGATTCTGAACACGCCGCTCTGCTTGGCGCGGATAATCCGCTGATCGACCCGGTTGTCTGCGAGGAGGTTATCGGCGCGTATCTGTCCGACGGCAAGCCCTACGACTACGTGTCGAACCACCATCCTCCGACCTATCCGGATGGGCAGGACATCGAAGTCTTTAGGGTGGCGGCTTTAGAAGAAGCTTGGCGAGAAGCGGACCGTCCCTTCCAGCGGGAGCACGTGACGCCGTTTATCTGGGACCAGCCCGATCGGTTTAGATGCCACAATGTGGCGCTGGACCAGGACCGACACAAGGAACGTTGGACGCTAGACTACGAAGAAGACTATGTGCTGATCCGTCGGATCATCGAGGGGCTCTATGCTGAGAAGCCCGGTTTTACGATGCTCGACATCGTCGACTTCCTGGACAGGCATCCTGAGCTCCGAGGGGTCAACAGCGAGCATTCGGGCTATACATGGTATGACGAAAGTCGAGCGGAACTGACGACTGTCTTTGAAGATGATACGGAGAAGAGGGAGCAGTGATAGATTCTCAATTCAAGGTTTGGTTGAAGACCGACACTCGAATCGGTGTGGGCGTGGCGGATTCACTTAACGCGTATGTGGATGCGAAGGGCTGCGATCGAGTTGCCGTCATACTCGATTCCGGGCCCAAGACAAACTCGCACGTGCAAGGTCTGGTGAAGTCTCTGGCGGCGGCGGTCGATCAGCTTCAAGTTGTTGAGACCAGCGAGATCGAGCCGACCTACGCGTATCTGGACGAGTTTCGTGGACACTTCGACCCGGATCTAGATCTCCTGGTCGGGATCGGCGGCGGGAGCACACTCGACCTGACCAAGGCGGTCTCCGTGCTGGTGACGAACCCGAAGCCGGCGATCGCATATCGAGGGTTCGATCTGATCAAGACACCCGGTATACCTGTGGTGGCGATTCCGACGACGGCAGGTACGGGGAGCGAGGTGACGCCCAACGCGGTTTTCACCGATTCCCAAGAGAAGAGGAAGCTTGGGATCAACACCGAACTCTACGTGCCCGTCTTGGCGCTGCTCGACCCTAATTTTGTCGCCTCTTGCCCGAGATCGGTCGCTGCTTCCTCCGGGATGGATGCGCTTGTTCACTCGGTCGAGAGCTTTGCATCGAAAGGCGCAACACCGGCGTCACGCGTTTTCTCGAGAGAGGCGTTTCGTCTCGTGTTGAGAAACTTGCCCGTCGTACTGGAGAGGCCCGATGACCTAGAGGCGTGGATGGCCATGCAGTTCGGCGCCTACCTGGCGGGGGCGGGACTGATGAACGGCGGCGGCGGTTTGACCGGAGCCCTGTCCTACCCGCTCGGCGTACACTTCAAGGTTCCACACGGCGTGGCTGGCGGAATCTTTCTGAAACTCGTGTCGAGGCACAACGTCGATCGTGGGGCATATGTTTACGGTGGTCTGGCCGATTTGCTCGGCGAGGAGGTTCCACCCGACGAAGCGGGAAGAGCGTTGGCGGTCTGCGACGCCCTCGACGAGATCACGGTGTTCGCGGGCATGCCACGTCTGTCGGAGCTGGGTGTGTCCGAGAAGGATCTGGATGCTCTGGCTGAGGAGACCTTCCAGCTGAGCGGAGCGATCGAGCAGAATCCGGTCGAAATCACGACCGCGGACGTGCGTGGCATAATGGAAAGCGCCTACTAGAAAGGATACATCGTGCCCGGGTTCGAGTTGATAGGTCGCGAAGAGCGAGACGCCGTTAACGACGTGTTCGACAACGGGGGCATCCTGTTCGCACACGGTTTCGACACGATGCGGAAGGACGCCCGGTTNCGTGTAAGNGAGTTCGAGGATCTNTTCTCGAGATACATGGGTGCCCGNCATGGNCTGGCNCTGACCTCNGGGACGGCGGCGCTGAAGGTCGGGCTGAAGTCCTTNGGTGTNGGTCCTGGTGACGAAGTAATCACGCAGGCATTCACGTTTGTTGCGACGGTTGAGGCCATCCTAGATGCGGGTGCAAAGCCCGTGATCGTGAATTGCGACGACACGCTCAACATGGATCCGGACGCATTGGCGTCGTCGATTGGCCCGGCCACGAAGGTGGTTCTCCCTGTCCACATGCTCGGGGTTTGTCCGGAGATGGACCGCATCCTCGAAGTGGCCTCCGCGAACGACCTTCGCGTCCTGGAGGACAATGCTGAGTCGCCGGGCGGAAAGTATCAGGGTCGCTACTTCGGCACTCTCGGCGACGCGAGCGCATTCAGCTTCGACTTCGGCAAGATGCTCACAACCGGTGAGGGTGGTATGTTGCTGACCCAAGACCCGGATGTCGATGCACTCGCCCGTGAGTATCACGACCACGGCCACATGAACAACCCGGCTTTCCCGCGCGGTCGAGATACGCACCGCATCGCCGGTTTCAACTACAGGATGGGCGAGATTCAGGCGGCGATCGGTCTCGTCCAGTTGCAGAAGCTCGAGTATATCGTCGAACAGAACAGACTGCATCACGCCGCTCTCAAGGAAACGATCGAAAGTATTCCGGGGCTCGTGATGCGTCGTGAGCCCCAAGGGTGTGCAAGCCTCTGTGACGCGGTGATCTTCGAGGTGCCGACGAAGGGTCTGGCGGATCGATTTGCCGAAGCGCTGACGGAAGCATCGATCGGGACGAAGAACCTGCCGGATGCCATGGAGTGGCACTTCGCGGGCTACTGGGACCATCTGTGTCCGGGGATGGAGATATCACACGACGAGCTGTGGGGCTCTCTGGAGCCGACCTACGATCGTCTGTCGAGGTGTATCGCGTTGCCGGTAATGGTCAAATATACCCCGGAGCGGATCGAGGAGATCTCCAGACATCTGATTAGGATCGCCGGAGACCTCCTGTAAGGATGTTCGACTAAAGGTATGACGATTATGTGGGTTCCGAGACAGTGGAAGCTCCATTGACCGTGAGAATCTCGAGGCCGAATAGGGCATCGTCATTGCGATGAATCGTCTCGTTGTCACTGGCGCGAGGTTGCGAGGTTGGGTCGGGGCCGCGGCCGCTTCGCTCGATGGTGACCGATTTCACATCCTGCCGCTGGATGTGACGGTAGACGCTTATTGCGACGTGCACCAAGACTCGCTTGCCGCTCTGAACGAGCCATCGGTCGTTGATGTCGCCCCGTTTGCGAACAATATACGCGACCGTGTCGCCTCGTTCGCGACATCTCTGATGTTTCGTTATCCTCGTGCAAGGATCTGGAACGGTCGTTGTCTGCTGTCCACGCTGAGGTGTCAGGGTACGAGCCTCTGGTGGTATACCGAGATGTCGGAGAAGAGTGCGTTGCGGGGTCCGTTCCTCGGGCAACTCTACAGCGTGGCCATGGTTCTCGAGGTCCTGCGCCGTACGCCCGGTATCGATGAGATCTGGCTTGATCTGGAAGACCGGGACCTCAGCGACGCCTTTGGGAACGAAGTCCTCGGGATCCCGACGAAGGATTGCCACGACGGGTCCTTGAGGCCGGGGTTGAAGAAGCGGATTTCTCGAAGACTTGTCCCGAGTCTCATCTCGCGGACGTTGAAGCTCGCGTTCGACCAATTTGTTCTGATCGTCGCGACAAGAGCGTCCCGGATCGGTCGAGTCGAGTCGTCCGATGCGGATGTCCTTCTCTACTCTAGATACCCGGCCGTATGGGACGACGCTTTCTCGGGACGTGCGCGAGATCGGATGTTAGGCCGACTGCCAAAGGAGCTCGCAAAACGGGTGTCGACGTCCTTCATGGTTTGTTTTGATCTCCCGCCCCTCACATTTCTCAGAAAAGTGCGTGCGATAAGGCGCGACCTGTGTCGATGTCGATCTGCTGCGGTGCAGCGCGAGATCGGGATTGGGGAGGTCGGGGGAATCTTGGGGCTCGGACGCTTCCTGCAGCTTCTGACGGCAGATCGCGACCTCAAGTGGATGCGCATCGGCTTCGGCGGTGTCGATGTTTCGGGTCTCATCCGGCGGGAGTTTCGACGCTCGATCTGCAGCCCTGAGCTCGGGAAATACCAGCTTGTTGCCGCCGGTCTAAGGCGGTTTGTCCGGCGAGCCAGACCGCTGGTCGTGTTGCACACGATGGAGTTCCAGCCGGTAGAGAAAGCGATATGGTTCGGGACAAGGGGCTACGCGAACCGGATCGGGTTCCAGCATTCCACGGTCGGCCGCTACATCACCTCGTATCTGTTCGCGTCCGGCGAAGTTGGTCATATCTTGGCTCACCAACAGAATCCGATTGAGATGCCCTTGCCCGACCTACTCCTGACGAGTGGGGCCTACGCACGGGAGGTCCTAACACGTCAAGGGTTTCCCGAAAATCGGGTCGTGGATTGCGGCGCCGTACGATACGACCATCTGGCGAGTGAGCGGCTACGGGACAGAGCTTCCAGCCGCAGAGGCCTGAGCCTTCCGATAGAGGGCGTGGTCGTTCTCGTCACCCTTCCCCTGATCACGGAGGAGGAGGCAGGGCGATTTGTGGCGACAGCCGTCGAGGCGTGTCAGGGTATCCCCAATGCCGTTATTGTGGTGCGGCGCCACCCGCTTGCCCCGATACGGGAGGAAGCGTTGACTGCATTCGCCGGAGCGGTCGACCTGAGGGTCGTTGGGTCCGAGTCGGGTCTTTATGACGCGATTCGGGCCGCCGATGTTGTGGTCGTTGCGGCTTCGACGACGGCTCTTGAGGCCGCAATTCTCGGCGTCCCCGTCGTGATCTGGGATAACCCGACTGTCTTCGGGCAGCAGCCAGTGGCGGATTTTGAGACGATTGGCTTCCCGGCAAAAAGCGTGACAGAACTACGAGCGGCCGTTCAGTGTGCTCTAGTGGATCCGGAAGCCACTGGTCGACTGCTTCGCAGGGCCAGGACGGAGGTGGACCGAGTGTTTTCGCGTCTCGACGGGTCCGCTGCCTCGCACTGTGCGGACATTGTCTTGGACGCAGCAGAGCGGCGACGCAAGTCCCGAATCGACTGAAGTTAGCATCCGATCGGCTGAATTTGTATCTTGGATCCCTTGCCCTGTGACCGACCAACTGACGATGACAGACATACCCAAAAGGCTTGTTTCGATCGTGGCTCCTGCCTACAACGAGGAGGCAAATCTGCGCGAGCTTTTCACTCGTGTCAGCGCCATGTTAACCGAAGAGCCAGTTGATTTCGAGATCGTGATCGTGGAGAATGGGAGCACGGACCGTTCGCTGGATCTCCTCAAGCAGCTGCACGATGAAGATCCACGCCTTAACTATGTGAGCCTGTCCCGGAATTTTGGCCATCAGGGCGGTCTGCTGGCCGGTCTTCACCACGCGCGTGGGGATGTGGTGGTCACAATGGATGCTGATCTGCAGCATCCACCGGAGTGTCTGCCAGAGATGCTGTCCCTCTGGCGGAGTGGTCACGAGATCGTGTTTACTCTGAAGCGCCAAAACGGTTCCCAGCCGATTCTGCGTAAGATCGCTAACGCGTTTTTCTACCGCTTTGTGACCCGGCTGTCCGGTTTAGAGCTCTCTGGAGGCCAGTCCGACTTCCGGCTGATGGATCGGAAGGCGGTCGACTCGCTTCTCGCGATGCCCGAACGCGGGAAGTTCCTGCGGGGTCTTACTAGATGGGTCGGTTTCCGGCAGACCACGATTGAATACGATGTCCCCCCAAGATTCGCGGGCGAGTCCAAGTTCAGGTTTACGCACCTGGTCCGGTTCGCCCTGGATGGGGTTCTGTCCTTCTCCATAATGCCTCTCAGGCTGTTCACGCTGTTCGGACTTGTGGTGTCAGGTGTGGCCTTCACCTATGGGATGCTCACGTTTGTTCGGGGACTCTACGCCTATCTGACTGGCTACGGAGGCAGAATCCCTCCGGGATGGGCCACCATTGGCGTCGCTATCTTCTTCTTTGGGGGCGTTCAGTTGATCGGCATTGGTCTTCTTGGTGAATACCTTGGGCGTGTTTATGACGAGGTCAAACACCGACCGGCCTTCCTCGTCAGGGAATCTTCCACAGGCGACCCGAAACATGACGACCGCTGACGCACAATCACCCTCTGTGTGCATCCTTTGTGGCGGACGGGGCACGCGCTTGAAGCCGACGACCGATGTGATGCCCAAGGCCCTGGTCCAGCTGAACGGGCGTCCCGTCCTGGACTACGTGATCGAGTTCTACTCACGCAAGGGTCTGAAGCGGTTCATCCTGTGTGTGGGCTACAAGGCCGAGTTGATCCGAGACTACTATGCGGATCCACCAGAAGGTACGAAGATCCGGTTTTCGGATGAGGGTGTCGAGGCGAGTATGCTCCACCGGCTGTACGCCCTGCGCGACACCTTCGACGGTTCGCTGGTCGTGTCGTATGGCGACACGTTCATCGATCTTGACCTGGATCTACTCCTGAAAACACACGTGGATCGGGAGGCCGAGGCAACTATCGTTACCGCCAACATACGCAGCCCGTTCGGTCTCGTGAAACAGGACGGGCAGGGCTGGGTGACCTCCTTTGTGGAGAAGCCTCTTCTGAACTACTACATCGGGAGCTTTGTTCTACAGCGATCCGCCCTTGATCGTGTGACGCCGAGCCACCTGGCTCTCCCCGACGGGGAAGGGCTTGTGAAGTTTTTCGAGGAGCTCAGTGTAGACAGAGCGCTCGGTATGTTTCAGCACGAGGGCGGGCAGATCACGTTCAATACGGAAACGGAGCGACAGGAGGCGGAGGAGGCTATGGGTCGGTTCTACACACACACGGAGATTTCATGAGCAGTTTGAGCGGCAAGCGCGTCCTGGTTACAGGCGGGAGCGGCTTTATCGGCTCGCACCTCACGCGACGTCTTGTCAAGGCGGGTGCCGAAACAGGCATCCTGACGAAGTACAATAGCGTTATCGACAATGTTCGGCTTGCCGATGTCTGGGACGACATCCAACCGATCGAAGCGGACATCCGTAATCCCGACTCGCTCAGTCAGATCGGCGCGTATAAACCCGAGGTCGTGTTCCATCTGGCTGCCTACAACCACGTCGGCGACAGCTTTACACACGTCACCGAGGCCCTCGACTGCAACGTCAGGGGCACGGCCAACGTGATCGAAGCGTATGACGACTACGATCGCTTCATCTACATCTCCTCCTCCGAGGTCTACGGCAAGAATGATGTCCCGTTCGCGGAGGGACTGACGCCGAACCCGATTTCACCCTACGCTGTCGGGAAGTACGGCGGGGAGCTTTACTGCCGGATGAAGTCCGAGCGGTCCGATCGGAGAATCGTCTCGGTCAGGCCGTTCAACGCATTCGGTCCCTACCAGAGCCCGCGTGCCGTGATCGCCGAGATGATTCTGAAGTGTCTGGCCGGCGAGCCCGTTTACTCGACGGAAGGTCGTCAGACGCGTGACTTCAACTTTGTCGAGAACCTCGTGGATGGTTTCCTGTTGGCGGCGGTGAACGAAGCCATGATCGGTGAGGTGATCAACGTCGGGTCAGGGGAGGAGATATCGATCCGTGACCTCATCACGAAGATTCACGCGATGACCGGGGAGAAGTCCGAGCTCCACATCGGTGCGTTGGAGAATCGTCCGACCGAGATCTGGCGCATGTATGCGGATCGGTCTCGAGCCAAGGAGATCCTTGGGTGGGAACCTAAGGTCAACTTTGAAGAAGGGCTTCACCGGACGATCTCCTGGTATGAGAGATTCCTCGAAACGTTCAAAGGCCCCGCCGGTCTGCCGGGACTGGCTGCCGACGTGTCGTGATGCCTGAACCTAGGGAAGGCGCTGCAGACCTGAGCGACCTCCGGGTGATCGTTACGGGTGCCCGGGGGTTTATCGGCACCCACACGATGACAGCCTTGAAGCTTGCCGGCGCGGACCCGATCTCCTTCCAAGGCGACGTCCGTGACGCCGCATCCTGGTCGGAGCGGTTCGATGTGGTGATTCATCTAGCGGCCGCACTGCCGAGCGTCTTCCGCAGCCATCCGGACGAGGGTTACACGACCAATGTGACCGGCACCCTCAACGCTCTGGAAGCCTGCAGTCGGTATGGAGCAACGATGGTTTTCGCATCGACCTGCGGCGTCTACGATGCGAGCCTTGAGGGTGAGCTGTCCGAAAGCAGCCCAGTTCGACCGGGTTCGCCATACGCCGTTACCAAGCGGATCGGCGAGATGTTGTGCGAGAGCTACGCCTCGGACGAGCGTATGACGGCAGTCGCTTTGAGGCTGTTCAACGTGTTTGGCCTCGGGCAGAGCAGCGATTTTCTGATCCCCTACCTCGTGGCGTCGGCTGTCTCCGGTCCGTCGCCCACCGTCTACCATCCCGAGTCTGCGCGAGACTTCGTCCACGCGGACGACGTGGCGCGCGCGTTTGTCGCCGCTGCCGAGAGTAGGCGGTCGGGCATCTACAACGTGGGCACCGGGGTCGCGACGACGGTCAGGGAGGTGCTACAGGCGATCGAGCACGAAATCAGCGAGCCTTTGGTGTGGCAGCAAGGCCAGACGTCGGGCGATGCACAGCCGACGGTTCGTGCGAAGATCGCGCGTTCGGCCAAGGAACTGGGATGGTCCCCGTGTGTGACCTGGAGGGAGGGTCTGGTGCGGCAGATCGAGAAAGCGAGGGTTCTAGGTGGGGGATAGCCCGCGCTACCTGGTTGTCAACGCCGACGACCTCGGGCTTCACCAAGACATCAACCGCGGGATCCGATCCGCGCACACAGAGGGCATCGTCACAAGCACTTCAATCGTCGCATCCGGGTCAGCTTTCGAGGACGCATGTCGTGTGCTTGAAGACTGTCCGGCGCTGGACGTGGGCGTCCACCTGACACTGATCGAGGAAAGACCGGTTTTGGATCCGTGGGTGGTTCCGAGTCTGGTCACGTCGGATCGGGTCTTTCCCTCGTCCTATCGGGCCCTGTCAGAGCGCGTGTTTCGGCGTGCGGTGAATCGCGACGATGTGGCAAGAGAACTCAGGGCACAAATCGAACGTGTGCTCGAAGCCGGCATCGTTCCTTCCCACGTGGACAGTCATCAGCACGTTCACGTTCTGGAGCCGATCCGGCAAGTTGCGATCGATCTGGCGGAGGAGTACCGGATTCCCTTTATCCGAGTCCCGAGCTTCGAGTCGCCCTTGTCCTCGTGGCGGCGGCTGCCGGACCCCGTGTTCCGGATCGGGCTGAACTACCTGAGCGGAAGGACCCGAAGACAGGTTCGCTGGCTCCGGCACGCGGATCGCACGGCGCTTCTGCATCGGAGCGGACACATTACTGCGGACAACCTGTTGATGGTGATCGACGCCCTGAACCCGGGTGTGACGGAGATCGTCGCTCACCCCGGGATCACGACGCCGGATCTGAGCGACACGTATCGCTGGGCGTTCGATTGGTCGGGAGAGGTCGATGCGCTCACATCCAGCGCCGTACGCGAGAGAACCGCGCCGGGAGACATCCACCTCGTGGGGTTTCGGGACCTGATCGCACGGTCGGTGTAGGTTTTATCTGGAGCACGACGTCTGCAGAATCAAGGTCTGGAGACTCAAAGAGAAGGACAACGGATGAAAGCGATCATTCTGTGTGGGGGCCAAGGCTCCCGGTTGAGAGAGCATACGGAATTTGTTCCGAAGGGTTTAGTTGAGATCGGCGGCCGACCGATTATGTGGCATATCATGAAGTTGTATGCCCACCACGGCATCACGGACTTCGTGCTGTGCCTCGGCTACAAGGGAGAGGTGATCAAAGACTACTTCCTTAATTATCATGCCATGCAGAATGACTTCACGGTCAACCTTGGTTCGCTCGACGACATCCGGTTTCACGGCCGTCATCGTGAGGAGGCTTGGAACGTGACTCTGGTAGACACGGGTCCCGACACCCTCACGGCCGAGCGCATCCTGCGTGTTCGAGAACATATTGAAGACGACACGTTCTTGGTGACATACTGCGATGGCGTGAGCGACGTGAACATGTCGGATCTGATTCGTTTTCACCGTGAGCAGGGGCGGCTCGCGACGTTCACGGGCGTTCGGGATGTTTCGCGGTTTGGTGTGGTTCAGGAGGAGAACGGCAAGGTTCTGGGGTTCAAGGAGAAACCCCAGCTCGAGGACAGGATCAACGCGGGGTTCTTCGTCTTCGATCCAGGGTCTCTGGGGTATTTCGAGGGTCAGAAGGGGATGCTAGAGGATGTGGTCCTGCCCAGCCTCGCTTCGGATGGAGAACTCTCGATGCATAAACACGAGGGTTTCTGGCATTGCATGGACACGTATCGTGACATGCTGAAACTTGAAGGGCTGTGGAGAGACTGTGCTCCATGGAAGGTCTGGGAATGAGCGCATCCATCCCGCGCAGATAGGAGACTCGTTTTGATCGAAGATGTCCTTGTCGTACCGCTACGACAGATCCCCGACGAGCGGGGGAAGATCATGCACATGTTGAGAGCCGATGCTGATCACTTCGAGAAGTTTGGAGAGATCTACTTCTCGGTTGCCTATCCCGGTGTGATCAAGGGCTGGCACCAGCATACACGTCAGACACAGAACTACGCCGTGATCTCAGGTATGATAAAGCTCGTCCTTTATGACGGGCGCGAGGAGTCTTCCACTCGCAAGCAACTGATGGAGTTGTTTGTCGGCGAAGACAACTATTGCCTCGTCAAGATTCCGCCAGGGGTTGTAAACGGCTATAAAACCTACGGCTCAGGGCCGGCGATCGTCGCGAACTGCGCGACCGAACCGCACGATCCGGAAGAGATGATCCGATTCGATCCATTAACATCGAGTATCCCCTATGAGTGGGAGGTCAAGCACAGGTGAGTCGCCAGGATACGTTAAGAACGCTGGGCATCTCGAGACGTGAAGACAAAGCCGTGGTGAAGGGTTTTCCGCACAAGATCATAGCGTGACAGACATTCCGATCACCGTGCTGATGTCTGTCCGGAACGGAGAGCCTTACGTTGAGGACTCCGTTCGAAGCGTTTTGGCGCAGACCTACGGGGACTTCCGGTTCCGGATCGTCGACAACGCTTCGACGGATCATACGCTGGAGATCATCAGAGGCTTCACAGACCCCCGAATCGAGCTGACCGAGCTGCCATCGGATATCGGTCAGACAGGGGCGTTGAACTTGGCGCTTGGCCAGATAGAGACGCCCTATGTGGCGAGGATCGATGCCGACGACGTTTCGATGCCGGATCGATTCCAGGCGCAGGTGTCGTTCCTTTCCGAGAACCCGGATGTGGTGTTGCTGGGTTGCGGGTACGAGATTATCAATGAGGATGGTCGATCTCTCGGGAAGCAGGTCCCGCCGAAGATACACGATGACGTTCTCGCCATGATGCTCTTCGAGAATCCGTTCGCTCACTCGACCGTCATGGTCGAAACAGAGCAGGTGAAGGCGTGCGGGGGGTATCCCGAGTTCCAGTTTGCCCAAGACTTCGCCCTGTGGTGGAAGCTGGGGCGGCGAGGACGGGTGCACTGCCTGCCTGACTGTCTCGTGCAGGTTCGCTTTCACACGGGACAATCTACACACGTGTTCGGGCCGGAGCTGGCTGAGGAGCCGTATCGGGTTGTTCGGGAGGTGCTCGACAGCCCGGGGAGGCTGCCGGAATCCATAAGGGGGCTGTGCCGTCGCGCAGCCAGGTATGCTGAGATGAAGCGTGGTGCCTTGCTGGCGGATGTTAGCAGCAGGTTTCGAGGTCTGTTGGCACTCTTGGTGGAACCGGGACTTCTTACCAACCGAGGGGCTCGTGACTATGCCATCCGGTTGTGTCTTGGTAAGACTGGCTACGATTGGACCAAGAGGTTCAAACAGGTTCTGGTCGGGCAGTCACAAGTGAAGAGATCGAGCGGTTGATGCCATGCGTCGCATGAGGGTCCTCCAGGTGCTAAACAACCTGGACTATGGCGGGGCAGAGCGATACGTGCAGAACCTCATGAACGCGCTGGACCGTCAACGGGCAAAGAGCTACCTGGCCTACACTGTGGAAGGTCCGATGTTCGAGCAGATGGGTCAGCACGTGACGCTGTGCAAGATGAACGATCGTGTTTTGGATTTTCGGCATCCGGTTTCGAGCTTGTCGGCCATGTGGCGGCTGTGGATGTTCGTTCGGCGAAACCGGATCGACCTGATCCATGCTCATATGTTCGAAGTCTACTTCTGGGTTGTCCTTGTAGGGCTTGTCGCCGGGGTCCCCGTCGTCAGGACCGTTCACAGCGTGAGGTCGGACTATCAGCCTTGGGCAAAGCCCCTCGAGGGCCTGCTCGCCCGTCTCGCGTCTCGCACCATCGTGCTGACCCGGTCGAGTCGAAGGGAGATCCTCGGATTCGGCGTTCCGGGGCGTAGAATCGGCGTCATACCGAACGGCATCACCTTTCCTGAAAACAGGTTTCAGGGTCGAGTGGGTGTGGGTAATAAGACAGACGACCGTTTCGTTGTTGGGACCGTCGGACGACTTGCCGCCCACAAGAACCAGGCCATGCTGGTCAGAGCTGCCGAGCAAGTCGTGCGTGACGATCCACGAGTTCGGTTTGTGATTGTGGGAGACGGTCCGCTGAGATCGCGTCTGCAGCAGCAGGCTGTCGACATCGGTGTTTCGGATTACGTTACCTTTGCCGGATGGTCTGACGATGTCTACGCAGCACTGGCCGGGTTCGATCTGTTTGTCCTGACTTCCTCAACGGAATGTGCCCCCACCGTCTTGATCGAAGCCGCAGCAATGGGCCTCCCGGTCGTAGCTACCGCAGTGGGCGGCATTCCGGAGATGGTTGTCCACGGCAAAACTGGCCGCCTCGTCAAGGCAGATGATGACAGTGCGCTCGCGGCGGAGATTCTTGCGCTTTCCNAGGACCCCTCTTCNGNNNTTCNGATGGGCCGANCGGGACGGGNACGAAGCANNTCGATCTATGTATTTCCCNNGATAGCCAAGCANATCGAAAGGGTCTACCNGTCTTGTCTACCNGCNTGAAACATCGCAAAGAGATCTGTTGGGTNGTGGCNATCCTAGTTTCGCTTGCNCCATTGTCCAGCGGNAGTCTNGGAAATCCGATGCCGGACCATCTGGTCACCGAGNCGCCCTCCGGACCGCTGCANATNCTNGGTTACTCTGCCGATCCGGNNNTCNTCGAGGATGAGTCTANGGGTGGGCTCTTTAGGATCGGCGACAGGTTGGCTGTAGATGTGTTCTGGAAGTCGGCCGATCGGATTGAGGAAGACCTNGAAGGTTCGATCAGNGTGGGTAATCTCGGTGTNGGTTCGACAGTCCGATCCGATGACCAGCGGGGCACGAGTCGGTGGCGGATCGGTGAGGTGCACAGCCAGACGCTCGAGACAACAATACGACTCNANTATGACANGCAGAACCCGCCGTCCTTCTTCGCNCCGGTCGCACGAACNCTANGGATCGCCTTCGGCGTGCCNGGGAAGGCCTACGGTGCNGGTGAGATTACGATCGGCGGTATTCGCGTGGCACCAGAAGTTCGGCTGCCGGATCGGTCTGTCTGCTTGACCGGGAATGCGGATCAAAGACTCGACCGCAAAGAGGCGTTGGTCAGAGCAGTCAGGTTTCCCGATGGCGCTCCGAACCTGGGTCCCAGAGCTGCAGACGTCACACAGGAGTTGTTTGATGGCCTGTTCTCGGAATCGGGCAATAGCAACTGGGAGTGCGTTTTCTGGGGCAGCGGGAACAAATGGGGAGACAAGGAACGTCGAATTGATATCGAGTTCGTACGACCTGTGGAGCTTCACTCGGTCGTCGTTGCCTCTCCCAGCACATACGCCAACTACCGCGTGGACGTCTTGGACGCAGCCGTATCCGATGACGGTCTGTCGTGGGTGTCGATCGGGCAGTATGACAACCGGAGCTTTCAGGACGAGCGGGGTACGCACCTGCTGTGGGTGTCGGCGGAACGGAGAACACGCCACCTGCGGCTGACCCTTGGACACGCAGCCAACGCGACACACCTGACCGTTTCNGAGCTATACGTTTTCGGTGTACCGTGAGGTCTTTTGGGCTCCATCGACTTAAAAGTGGCGGGNATCGACTGAGATGAGCCGACCGACCATATCTATAGTGCTCCCTGTCTACAACGAGATGGACGCCATACGGCCCGTGTACGAGGGCGTTCGGGACGTCTTGGTCGAGGCGGGATATGACTACGAGTTCGTCTTNGCGAACGATGGAAGCGTCGATGGNAGCGAAGCCGCAATATCCGCNCTGCACGCGTCCGACGATCGCGTCAAGCTGGTCAGTCTTTCCCGGAACTTCGGTCAACAGGTCGCAGTGACGTCGGGGCTGGAATACGCCTCCGGTGACGCCGTTATCCTNATGGATTGCGACATGCAGGACGACCCGAAGGCCATTCCCGAGTTCCTNGATCTCTGGGAGAAGGGCTACGATGTCGTNTACGCTTTGAGGTCGGANAGACAGGAANGTCTGTTCAGGCGGATGGCTTTTAAATCGTTCCACAGGATCAACCATCTGCTGTCCGACATCAGGATGCCTGCGGATGCCGGTCTCTTNTGCCTGATGTCCAGACGCGTGGTCCTCGAAATGGGNCGGCTCAAGGAGAGGAACCGGTATCTGCCGGGGATGCGCTTCTGGGTCGGATTCAAGCAGACTGGAATCCGCGTCCGGCGGCTGGGCAGGTATGACGACGTGTCGCGTGTCTCACTGAGCCGGCTGATGATCCTTTCCCTCGACAGTCTGGTGTCGCACTCCAAGGTCCCACTCAGGTGCGTCACGCTTCTTGGACTGCTGATGTTCTGTGTGGCAACGGGTGTCGCCTCGTATGTGTTCTACTCGAAGTTCATTAGTCTGGTGGCGATACCGGGCTGGGCGAGCGGAGTCGGTCTGATCCTGTTCTTCGGCGGGTTTCAGTTCATTGTGCTGGGTGTGCTGGGCGAATATCTGGCCCGGATTTACGATGAGGTCAAGATGCGTCCGCTCTACGTGGTTGCATCGACCCTAGGTTCGTTCGCACGTCGTGACAGGAAAGAGCCCTCGTGAGTTCCGGCCTCAGACGGCACGCGGGGTGCTTCCTCATCCTGACGGCGTTTACGCTCCTTTATGGCTGGGGGAACGGCTACTTCGTCCGCTCGAGCATTTGGCAGCACGATGAGTACATGGTCCTGAACTCGGCGGGTCTTATGTACGCCACGGGGAACTGGTTTCCACGTCAGACGAGCGGNANTCCGCCGGCGGGTCGTCACCAGAATTNNATGACGATGCTGGGGCCACCCCACNCCTTCCATCACGTCTACATCACCGCAGTCCACGCCTACTACCTTGCAGGGAAGGCCCTAGGGATCTACGAGGCGCCGATGGATCTGGTCGGCAGCGACCCNTGGACCGTTTATACGCTTGGTCGGACGCTGGTACTNCTGTGCTCGATCGGCGCTTTGGCGATGACGTATCGAATCGGCCTGCTCGTGTTCGGGTCGCGAGCCGTCGGTCTGATCGCGATGGTCATGATGGGGCTCTCAGAATACTACTTGTTCATGAGCAAGCTCTGCAAGGTCGACGTCCCGATGATCTTCTTCGCGACGATATCGATGTGGTTCCTGCTCCGGGCGAGCGACACCGGGAGGATGAGACACTACGCGTGGGCGGGGTTGTTTTGTGGGATCGCTGCTGGCTCGAAGCTGCCAGCGACATATCTCGTACTTGTCATCTGCTTTACTTATGTCCTAACGGCGATACGCGGGACAGATTCGTGGCACCCTAAACGGCTGATTCTCGCGGGTGCGGCCTCGATTGTCGGGGTCTTTGGGACCAATCCTAACCTGGCCATCTACTTCGACGATCTGTTCTGGGCGATCGAAGAGTTCGAGAAGAGCCTGAAGGCCCAGGGTGGGATCGGGGAGCCGTGGTACTACTACTATACAAACCCTGAGTCGTATGTATATCTGGTTCGTACCACATTCGCCGGGATGTATGCCGGATTGTATCCCGCGCTGCTTTCCGTCGCAGGTTTCGGCCTCATTCTCGCCAAGCGGGACACCAAGGCGCTGATCCTGGTGTCCTTTCCGCTGCTTTATATCGCTACCAATTTCCCAATGCTCGTTTCGCAAATTTATCGGGAGTATCATGTATGCATTTTCGTGATGGCTCTTGCTACCGGATACGCTATCCGCTGGGTATATNAGAAGACTATAGANACAGCGTTCCCNNANCGCGTGTACCGCGTCGTTGGTCTCTCGGTGCTTGTGCTGCTTTTGATGCGGGACNACATCGCCCACGCGAATGCCTACGCCTTCTATGCGACACAACCGTCTAATTACTGGATCGCCTACGAGTGGATCGAACAGCACATTCCCCGAGGAACGAAGTTCGTGCAATCTCACGCCACCGGCATCGATTCAGAGAAGACCGGGGCGAGTTGGCAGCCATACGGGTCGGGGAACAAAAACTGGAAAGAGACCTTGGCAGTCGATTTCGATTATGCTCTGTTTAAGCCGTCGCTGGCGTCTGGCCTGAGTGCATATTGCCCGGGTAATGCCCGTTTGGTCCGAGAGTTTCCCGCGCTTGCCAAGGGCCACGAGCGAATACTGCTATACAAACTGAAATCAGATACAGCCGAACCCGAGCCGCCACCCGCCTATCCACGCGAAGTTCTTCTGCATCTTGAGGGCACGGACCCGGTCGTCAAGGCGGTGATTTCCAGAGACATACCGGTCGCTCGGCCACAGACTTTGCTGGTTTGGGCGAGTGACTTGGCAGTAAGAGTATCCCTGCCGCCCGATGTCGACGTGGTCTACTTCCGGCTTCCAGGCACTTATCACGGAGAAAAGGTACGCGCGATGCTGACGGTTCTCCCGGTGGAGCTGAAGACAGGGCATCAGGTCGCAGGGATCGAGCTTATCCACGGAGGCAGCGAACAAGTCGCCACACAGTATCTTCTGACCGACGGTCAACGGGTCACAACGCAGTGGCCGAATAGCCCGGACCTGCTCCACGTCGCCGAGAAGAATGAGATGTCGAAGACGACGATCCGAAGCCCTTTACGANACCTGACACGTCACCCTCAGGTTGAGGGTATCGAATTGGCGCTGCTTGCACCGCCCCCGGTCACAGCCGAGACACCCNTGCTAGAGGTTCCAAGAGAAGGCGACCTGTCGAAGATCGAGATCACGGTGAGCATGGACGGACACGACGAGGTGGTCAAGAACGCTGCTATCCGGATCAGTCAAGTATCAGACCCGGCTGCTCTGCCGAGGCGCGTGAGCTTTGTAAAGCTGGCTCTTCTACATCCGGACGGTACGGCGGGATCGGTCGGATACCAAGTTGCCGGAACTCACAAGTCTGGGCTGGTGATTCCACCGGTGGGGCTACGAGAGGGTACTGTGGTCAGGATGACGTTCGAGATGGGTCCAGACAGATGAGGCGACCGGCATTGACAGCCTTGATCNTCGGCCTGTGTATCCTGGCCTGCAGTCCACACGGATCGGAGGTTGTAGAGGTAGCGGTCGCGCCTTCGCAGTCCTCGGACGGCATTTTTCTCTCTGATGTCATCGACTTCGGTGCGGATAAGATCGTCTACCGCTGGGAGGACTTGAATTTTGTGGTCGACCTAGCGGAATGGGAGCGCATCAGGTCAACCGAATACTGCTTGACCAACAACGTGACTCCGAATCTGGGAAACCCCTTTTGGTATGCCCCGGTCGCAGATCACTCAGGTCGATACAGGGACTACGAGGGGAAAGATCTCGAGGGTCCCGTCGTCGCGAGTCACGACCTNGCCGGGAGACCTCAAGAGCGGATTTCGTTCAACTGGCCCGGTGTCTGGAATGAAATGCGATATGAGGTATTGTTCGATTTCAAACAGAAATACGACTTCACTCGCGTCACGGTCGTTGCGTCTTCCCGGTCGCCGCATCAGTTTCTGCCCCACCTGATCGCCTACACGAGNGATCTGAGCGATCAGCCGTTTACGGAAGTCGGGGATGTCTGGTTCTCGGATGATGTCAGGGCGGCTCTNGGTCGCCGNAGACCCTACGGGNGNGAGTATGAGATGTCAATCGACCTAGAGACNCGGGGTAGATTTCTGAAGCTTGTTTTNCACAAACCNGAGATGGGCGCNGATCACGTCNTNGTTCACCAGGTCCACGTNTGGGGACGCGTNNCGGATCCGCANCAGTTAGTCGACATTCGCTACAAGGCTGTTTCGGATGGGGTTGCCGACTCGCTTGCATTGCCGGCGCGGGTCTTCACCNGCACGGGTTGGTTAGAGCACGGCGACCCAGTGAGCTGTCCGACCAACCGGTTTCTGCGACTTATGGTCTCGGTCGAGCCCTTGTTTGCTCATCCCATCACTGTAAAATCCGTCGTCGCACAACTCGGAACGCACTCACTCTAGANCATGCATCGTTCAGATCTGATTGTCGGGTTGCTCCTGACTCCGATTTGGCTGTGGAAGTTTGGTCTCGGGATCCCGAACGTCGGTCCNCTGAATCTTGCGATCGGTGTCGGCCTGATCGCCTATGCCTGTTTGGATCGCCGTCCCGTCGCTCTGCTCCGGACGGGTATGATCCTGCCTTTTGTTGGGAGCGAGATAGCGGGGTATCTCTTCTGTTTAGTCGTAATCCCATTCTCGCTTGTGGCTGCTCGTCAGTCCGGAGTGAGGGCGTCGTTGACGGATCTACGCATTCTCCTTCTCTTCGCCTGGTCACTCCTGTCGTACTTCCTTTCCCAAGCGATCGAGATCAACCTGACAGCTTTTCTGTTCTTCGCGATCACCTTCTGGAGTCCGGTGACCACCTTCTTGCTAGGCTCACGAATCGATCTGACGAGTCANGAAGTCTGTGCCCTAATACGTCTGTTCACAGTCGGGTGCCTATGGCAGACGGTTTTCTTTTTAGTCCAGCCTCTGATCGACCCGGCAGTCAGCTTCGGGGTGTCGGGTGATTGGGCAAGTGGCTCAACGAGACAGCCGGAAATTTCGTATCTCTTCGGCTCGGTGCTCGTGTTTTCGATCGTGATGCTAATGCTAAGACGATCTCGTTCTCGGGTATCCCTGCAAGTGCTGATCTTCCACGCCATCCTCGNGGTTGCGGTCGGATATTCGCTCTATCTGGCGAGTACGCGGGTCATCGTCTACAGTCTTTCGATCGCCTGTGGCCTGCTGTTTCCCATCCTTGCCCTGCTTCGGAGTTCGCGATCTCTCCTGCGAAGAGGCTTGGTTGTCACTGCGAGCGTTGCGGTGCTTGCCGTCATCGGCTCGAGCGCGCACCATCTTATCACTAAGCCAACGACGACTTGGGGAGACACTTACTTGATGTATGTGGACAACCCCAAGTTCAACCACAAGTATCTGTTCTTGAAGAGGGCGTTCTTCGAGATACACGATGACTTCGGGACCTGGTTGACCGGGACCGGTCCGGGTACGATCGGATCCCGAGCCTCGAACAGCAGAGCGTTCGACACGCTCCACAAGCGATACGGCTCNCGACTCCCGTCGTTCGTGCCTGCNTTCACCAGTCGACACGGACATGACCATTTTTCGGACCTGTACACCCTTGAGTATGCCTCCTACCCCTGGGCCAGTCCGACGCTTGCGTCTCCGTTCTCAAGCAGTATTTCTCTGTCGGTAGAACTGGGTCTTGTCGGTGTGATTCTTGGTGGGCTTCTCGTGATCCAACTTGCTCGGTCCGCGTTCTCTTTAGCCATAAGGGGTCCGGACGCAGTCCATGTGGCTTTGGGTATTACAGCGCTGGCGGTGACGCTCGCAATCCCAATCAGTTCGATCTTCGATACCTATCTGGAGCGGCCACTGATCATGATTCCGTTTTGGACATTCTCTGGCCTCATCTTATCCAGGCGTCGGTTGATCAGGCGCGACAATGTTCGTCCGATATTCTCGTGAGACGAGATCCGGCGAAAGTGGTTCGGTGTGTCCGGCTGCAGCCTTCCGCGCCCTTCGAGATGCCGCAAGATGCACGATCTGACTTGCTAGAAAGATTATCGATTCCATAAGCCCGAGGACCAGAGCTCTGATCTAGGTGCTCGCGCTTGCACTCCGCACGCGTCTGCTAGTCTTCACTGTGGTGATCTTGCGAGCCGAACACCTTTAGGACGTTGCTTTATCCGCTTCTGATTTCGGGCTGCTACCTAGTTTCGGACTATCATATCTAAACACCGATTTTGGTGCAGACAATACTNGGCGCCCTGACTTGTGTGATTGCTCATCTCGNCGCTCAGCGACTTTTCCCTCGGCTGAAAANCAATGCCGCTGGTTATCTGCTCTCCCTCTATTCGCTTTCGATTTTGTATGACAACCTTCTTCTAACCGATCGCCTGTGACAGTCCTGAAAAGACCATCATCAGACAATGTGATGGAATCTGGTTGGAGAAAACATTCGCTCATCCTGTTCGGGGTGGCGGCAGCTATCCGTCTGATCCTATACCTCTTTGCCTACCTCAACGACGGGTTGCAGAGTGTCATTTGGACGTCAGGTGACGCACAGAACTACCATCTGCTGGCTGTCAACCTCTTGTCGGGCCATGGATTCTCACAGGGCATCGAACCGCCCTATTCGCCTGAGATGTTCCGAACGCCTGCCTACCCAGCAATTCTTGCTGCCATCTATTCCTTAGTCGGCTTTAAGCCTCAGTATGCCCTGTTGATTCAGACTCTGGTCGGCGCATTAACCTGCGTCATAGTGTCTGCGGTGGAGAGGCAAGTTTTTGGTGGTCGGTCCGGTGGCATATCCGGATGGATCCTAGCCGGTTACCCACTCTGTGTTATGTATGACATCTCCCTTCTCACGGAGTCGATCTTCACTTGCCTCCTCTCTGCCAGTACCTATTTCTACTTCAGATATATGGAGAGTCGCGAACTCAAGCACTCAGCAGCTTGTGGTGTCCTTCTAGGGATCGCGACGCTATGTCGGCCGATCGCGATGTTTGTACCGGTCATCCTGATCGCGGTCCTGCTTTCTTCACGGTTACTCGGTTTGGTCAAGGGTAATTGGAAGTCATTGTTTTTGGCCTGTGCGGTTCTCTACGCGGGATATACTGTCTGTGTCTATCCTTGGGCTCTTCGTGGCGAGGCTATCTCTGGACAAGGCCGCATATCGCATCTTGGGGGAGCTGACATCTGGATGCGACCGCTTGCCTACATCCGGTCGTTGGAAAACGAGGAAAGCGCGGACGATCACCTGGGCAGATTGTGGTCGGAATATGGGTCTATAGTTGATACAGATGAAGAGTGGGATTACGTGTCGTCAGCTGTGGTGGAGATACTCACGTTTGATCCACCTTATTGGAAACTCCAAGCTTGGGGATTGGTTGTGGCCCTCTATTCTCCGCAGACGTCGTATATGGGAGCGCTGCTTGGCTGGCAATCCTCACCCGTGGACCTGCTGTCTGCCTTTGCAGAGGGGGGGATCGTTGGCGGCGCGTCTATGGTGCTCAAGAGAAAAACCGCCCTTGAGCTGCTGTACGCTTTGTCCATGGTAGTCTACTCGACCATCCTTTACTCCTTGTGTGCATTTACCTGCTACCACAATCGCAGGTCCATTGTGGTGTTCCTGTTTGTCGTACTGATACTGTATCTGGTCGGTGTTCCCGGTGCCCTCAACGATGCACGGTATCGGGTGCCGGCAATGCCTTACGTAGCCATCCTGAGTTCGTGGGCGGTCGGCCACCTTCTGATCAGAAAACGAGGTCTCAAAGGCCACGCCGATCCAACCAGATAGGAGCCTCGTTTACCAGAGAGTTATAGGCAGGTATAGAGAGATCAGCACGATTTCGGAGTCGCGGGTTTTCTCTATCGGGAGTGGATCCATCCCCTTTGTTGCTGTTGGCTTAGCCTACCAAGTTATTCCAAACAGAAAAGCCAAGGTCTCTGATCGCTTGTCTCTAGTNGNGCTGTTCACTTTCCTCTTTTCGGTGACAACCCCACCATGGAGGGTGCGAAATCAGGCGGTAGCCGGGGCGTTTAGCTTACACACCCTCTCTTTCAACTAGGATGTTTGGACGAGACTGCTTGCACATGCAAGAGCGATNGCNTCTACTGCAAGTACAGCCGAGACATTGGGAGAGATCTTGAACGAGTATGACGCACTCGATGAGGCNGACCGAGGAGCCTATCGTGAGTCCGCTATTGAGGAGTTGCACAACCNTGAGCCCAGCTACTGGAAGGTTCGTCTAGGGAGGATGCTTGTAACGTTGGTCTCACCTCTGGCATCTGTCACATGGATGTCGGTTGGCGTGGAGATCCCCGTATACATTGGATACCCTCAGGGTGTTCGCTCGAGGTGGTCTTTGAGGGGGCGTTCCCGATCTGGNGGAACAGAAAGACATTTCTNTTCAGATGTATATTGTTATTTTATATATTGTTACGATAAATCCCTAGGAGTTCTCAATTGTCTCGTTGAAGCGGCCAAATGCAGGGAAGATATTGTGCGTTATAGCAAGTGTTATGTTTGTCTCAGCACCGGGGACAGTTGGAGAAGNCCGATATCGGGTTCCCGAGATGNCTCTTGTATGCATTCTTGCGAGTTCGGGCTTTATTCTGTGGCGCAAGGTAGGTTATGAAGACTGAAGAGGAGAACGTTCCGGCGCGTGTATTGGTGACTGTGTTCGTATACAATGAAGGGCTGAAGTTCGGTAGTCTTCTCGAAGAAATACCTGCCGACGCACCCTATGAGGTGTTGATCTTGAACGATGGATCTACAGACGAAATTGNCGACTATATCTCCGATACTCCTCATACAGTCATCGAGAACGACTGCAACCGTGGCCTCGGATATTCGTTCAAACGTGCCATCCGATACGCCATCGATGAAGGATTTGACATCTTCATACCTATNGCGGGAAATGGTAAGATGCGACCCGCAGAGATTCCCTNAGTTATAGCACCTTTGCTTGGNGGNGAAGCTGATTATGTNCAGGGCTCCAGGTATCTCCCCGGTGGAAGGCGCGATCATCTTCCCNTNTTTAGAGACGTNATGATCAGACTACTCGCTTGGATACTGACGATNTTTACGGGGAGGNGGATTACGGACTCAACCTGCGGGTTCCGGGCATACCGATTGAGTCTCTTTNATGAGATCGGTGTTGACATNTGGCAGGACTGGCTCGACAAGTACGAACTGGAGAATTACCTAAACTACAAGGTGCTGAACTCTGAAAAGCGATACGTCGAAGTGCCAGTTTCCATGATTTATCCGGAAAGCAAACGGAACTACTCGAAGATCAGGCCTTTGGTTGGGTGGTGGAGTATGGTCAAGCCGTTTATCTATCTCACTTTAGGTATCAGGAAGTAAGCTGGTTTTAGTCAGTTTCTCCTACTAACGTGTCTTCACTACGACATCCAGTTGACCTAGATCGCATTGTTGATCAGGACCTCGGGCGATTTGTGCCCGGATTTCTGAACTCGCTGCCCTTTCGGTCAACCCTCGTGTCACCGCGCTTACGGAGGTGGGTCTACCAAGCGCTTGCGGGGTCCACCCCCGACGACGGGCAGTCTTTCGAATACTTTGCCACTGCTCCCGGCGCTGCTTGTGAGGTCTTCCGCGCTCGCTGTCGGGAGGTAGGGATCAACGATACGAAGCCTTGGAAAGATGCCAAGGTGCTGATTTCCCTGTCATTTGACATCGATTCTGCCTGGTCGATAGAGACAGGTACTATGGCGAAGACAGGTGAAATGCTCTCGAGCCTATCGATGCCTGCGACATTCTTTGTTGTGGGTGACGACTACAAGCACGATCACGGTCTCTACCGTGCTATGAGAGAAATGGGACACGAGATTGGATTGCACGGACTGCATCATAACTATCGTGACCCATTCCTGTCCTCAGAAGTAATCTCCACGAGACTCGATCGACTAAGTGACTTCATCGAAACACACGGTATTCAGGGATACCGGTCTCCCTGCTATCTGAAGTCCCATCAACTGATGGAGGCCCTTGTTGGTAGGTTTGCCTATGATTCCAGCTTTCGCTCTGCAGCCAAGAGTGTCTGGACATCTGATGGAGTGGAAGGAATCGGTCTCTGCGTACCTTTCGCCTACCGCGGACTCCATTGTCTTCCGTGCACTGGTCCGGACGATTTGGAGATACGGGACGTCGTAGAAGGTAGAGATGGGATCGTGAATACTCTTTTTCGCTCTGCCTTGTCGACAGCAGACAAAGCGGGTGTGCACACCCAGGTTCTACACCTCGAACGCCACAGCGGATCAGGCGATGTTGTCAGCATTCTCAAAGAGATGACAGATCGACTCAGTTGCGAAGTCGATTTCAGGTTTGTGACATGTGCTGAAGCGGTAAGGGAAGCTCGACAACTGGGTCTGTTGCTTGGTGATTCAGCTCCATGAGAACGGCGATTATTGTCAGCAGAAACTACGCATACAGCTGGGTGATCCACGAGTTGATCCGCCAAAGATCGACCGATACATTCTCGATTTTTGAGACCGACTTCCTGATAAAAGGGAAAGGCACTGCTGCCTCAGCGATGTATCTGATTCAACAGGGCTGTCTGAGCTACCTTGCGGTGAGGAGTTTGGAGTCAATTGCGATTTCGTTACTTTCCCGACCTCCCTTTGTCTGGGTAAATCCACATCTAAGGGCGTGCAATCTCGATTGGGTTTGTAGACACCATCAGCTGGAGGCTTGGAAAACGGATGATGTCTGCTCCGGCCGTTCGTTGGCGAGGATTCGTTCTTTCAGACCTGACCTGATCATTTCCCTAACGGGTCAGCGTCTGCGACAGCCGTTGATTGACCTGGCACCTCGGGGCGTCCTCAACGTTCACTTTGGAATCCTGCCCGACTACAGAGGAATTGCGCCGTATGTTTGGGCCATGAGTCATGGGATGGGAAACATAGGTACAAGCATCCACCGGATCGATTCTGAGCGAATGGACACTGGACCTGTTCTCATGGAAAGGCGAGTCGATGTTGCCGCCGGCTGCAGTATTGGGGGCGTTTTTACGCTGTGTGCGCAAGCGGCCGCGCGGATTCTGCCACTTGCGATTAGAATGACAGAGGCAGGTGAGGCTCAGGGAAGACCTCAGGGCAAGGGAAGTTATTATCGGTGGCCGAAAGCCTCGACTATGCGGAGTATTCATAGACAAGGCTTCAAATGGTTTGGCGCGCTAGACATTACGAGAAATCTTGCTGACCAAGTGTTGGAGGAGCGCTCGGTCGATGCCTGAGTTCTTCGCCGCCATAAAGACGACGCAAGACGAGAGCGACCGGATCGATCGTTTAGAGCTGCTTGGCGTCGGACAAAAGGGAGAGAGACTCATCTCGGTATGACGGAACGCACTGTTGGTATCGGTCTGTCACTCGATCTGCTCGTTACTTACGGTGGGGGCTCAAGAGGACAGGTATTTACGATACGGTTGTCGAACGACCGGCAGGCCACCCACCTCCCCGTGTCGGAGCTATGTCTGTTCGGAGCGATAGAGTAACGACAGGATGGAGTCGCGGCTATACGATGAGATGTATGCTCAAGAGCGAGACCATTGGTGGCATCGAGGCAAGCGATTCCTTGTTAGGTGCCTGATTTCCAGACACGTAAGGGGCGGAAGAGATCAGAACGTGTTGATTGTTGGCGTGGGTACCGGGTTTCTACACCGTGAGTTGCAGGATCGCTATAGGGTGTCGGGAATGGACCTCTCCAGTATCTCTCTGAGCTATTCCCGTGCGCGTGGGTGCCGGTCATTGTTGAGTGCGGATGCTGAGGAAGGTCTCCCGGTTCAGCCTGCGAGCGTAGACGTCATCATCGCACTGGACGTCGTTGAGCACCTCGCACGAGATTCTTCATTTATTAAGGAGTGTGCCCGCGTGCTAAGACCTGACGGTCGCATCATGATCACCGTTCCGGCCTTTCCGCAGATGTGGAGCCTGTGGGACGAAGTTCTCGACCACAAACGCCGGTATACGTTGAAAACGCTCAGAGACCTGTTTCAGCGGACCCCATTCTCCATAAACCACAACAGCTATTGGAATGCCACGTCGTTTGCCCCAGCCTACCTGATTCGGAAAATCAAGAAGGCCCGCGACGACCGGAGTTCTGAATTTTTCAGCGTAAGCAGAACCATCAACGCCACGCTGACTGCGCTACTTTCACTCGAAGCCGCCATCTCGATGGTCTTTCGTCTTCCCTTCGGATTGTCCTGTGTACTCGTTGCTACCCGAAACCGCTGAGGCCAGTCGCCCTCACGTTGTTGACCCCGAGGGGTCACGTACAGCAAGGCGGGTGTCTGATCGCATCTACAAGGGTATTCGCCACACCGTGACGACAGGGTCTTCATCGCCAACTCGGAAAGTTCGCACCCAATGAGCGCTAACCCGATCATCCTACTCATCGGCGTCGCGATCATCATCGTCACCCTTGTCGGGCTTCTCGATAGCTTCGACGGGTTCGAGAGGATCCGTGCCGGAAGGCGGGCCAAGGGTGCTTGGCGGGAACCGACTTCTGTGGGCGTGGGGGGGCTCAGGCGTCTGCTCGGCCGACTGGTCTCGCGATCGCCTGCTTGGTTGCTGTGGAGACTCCTTGGAGTGATCGATCAAAAGAGTCGATCGGCCGAGTACGAGTCGATCACACGATTCCCTCAGGATCCCTCGGCGCGTCCGATCTTCCTCTTGGGATTTGCACGGACAGGGACGACGACAACCCAGCGGGTTCTCTCCGACTGTTTCTCATACAACGCATCGTTCGAGCCGATCGGGTTCAATCACGCGCAGTATGAGCCGGAAGCGTTCTCATCGATATCGGCTCGATTCCGGGGACAGCCAGATGCGGAGTCCCTATCGATGTACAGCCATGGTGGCGGGACCTTCTTTGCGCTCCACACACTTGGCGATTCAGAGCTCAGGGACGAGTCGGTCAGTCAGTTGGGTGCATACCTGGATCACCTGTTTCAAACCTACGGGCGCAATGTGATTACCAAGGAGGTCAGGCTGTCAGGTAATGCGCCGACGCTTGCGAAGGTCTGCAGGGACTTATCTAGCGAGCCGGTCTTTGTGTTAAGTATCTCCGATCCTCTTGTGCCGGCGTATACCTTCTACAGAGCTGGCGGGCTGATCGACGGCAAGGACACTATGGGTGTCGATGACCAGTATGCCTACCGACGACGAACGCTGGAGTCGATCGACAAGGAACACTCCATGGTGAGGCTGCCCTGCAGGAACCGGCTGGAGAAGCTGATCGTTTCAATCCTTATCGAACAGGCCTTTCTGCGCGATTTTGCGATGCAGAACAAAGACATCAGCTTTCTCCTTGATTTCGAGCACCTGGGCGAAGCCATACAGGAGATATCGAGAAAATTCGGCCTACCTGTGGCCGGCGAGCCCTCCGTCTTTCCTCGAAACCTGAAACGATACCGCCAGGATGCTTTCTTTCTGCGAATGGTCAAGGATCTCCACCCCGACCTGATGGCGATCCTCGCGGAACAGTATGGGTGGGATGGCGCTCCCGATGTTCGCCCTTCGCTGCGGTCAACGATCACGAGGGCCCGCCTTGGCCTTCTTCCTTCGGTATGAGTCCAGGACGTCTTCTCTGGCGCCCCTGGACCGGCCACCTTTTCCCTAGAGCATTCTCGTCTTGAAGACAGACCCGGACACGCTGAAGAAGCTTACGCCGTATCTGACGGTCTTTGGCCTGCTCATGGGTCTCTTGTTCGCGGGTATCGTTGGTGAGGTCTGGTATCGGCACCAGAGTCTTAGCCTATTTCACGAGTATCTCTACCATTACCATCCAACCGCCGGTTTCTCGCTGAACCCGGGCTACAGCTATGTGCCCCAGAATCTCGAGGATCCCTCCAAGTATCACAACTACCGGACCCACATCAACAGCCACGGTTTCCGGTCAAGAGTTCACGGTGCGAGTAAGCGAGGATATCGCGTCCTTATGCTCGGCGATTCGTTCACCTTCGGGCAAGGTGTGCACGACGAGGAAACGTTCAGTTGGGTACTCGAAGACCTTCTGCGTGCGACACCGGGCTACGAAGATGCGGAGGTCCTGAATTCGGGCACCACCGCGTCCTCGAACGTCTCCCAGATCGCCTACCTGAAGTCGGACGGTCTTGCATACGATCCGGATCTGGTCGTCCTCAACCTCTACACCGGAAACGACTTCGACCAGAATCTTGTCGATATTGACGAGTTATGGCAGTGCTATCGATACGGGCTGAGACAGCCGTTTGCCGGACCCGACGACACGGTCGCACGAGCCGGGTGGGAAGTTGAGAGGGGGCAGGGGCTCTGGGTTCATTTGGTGCCCAACACGATTCAGCGCGTGGATGAATGGTTGCACGGCCGATCTTTCTTCTACCGCAGGATGTCGAACCGACTGTTGAACCTGCAGCCCGTGCAGGAAGCTCTGGTGTCGGCGGGTGTGGCCGAGACCAGACGCTTGGAGTTCACGCTCATCCCCGTGAACGTCAACATGGCAGAGCGTCCCGAGCTCGGCCTGCGAGCTACGGAGCGGCTTATTGTCGATCTCCGTAACACGCTGGCCGCACGAGATATGGATCTGCTCGTCCAGGTGATCCCGATGAAGGAGGAAGTCCGGGTCTCTAGGGTCTCGCCGCACAACCCGGAGCGTCGACACAACACGGAGCGGCTGTTGGCGTTCCTGGCGGAGAACGAAATATCAGCTATCTACCTAGCCCCGGTCTTCGAAAAGAACGAATACTGGTTCGACATGACGTATCGTGCCCTGCACGGGCACTTCACACCGGAAGAGCATGAGCTCTCGGCCGCATCTCTGTATCGGCACATCAGCGATCGCTTTTTGGATATTCCGACACGCGATCAGGACCGTGCGCTGGTCTCGGTCATCTCCGAGAACTTGCCGTTTACCCGGCCGGACGGGTTCTTCTCCGTTGACGACCATACGACTCTTGGGCGTCTGCAGATCCATCCGGGTGTGGCCGATACGATCGTATATACGAAGGTGCCTCAGGTGTCGGTCTACCGCTCAAGCTATGTCGAATTCAACGATCTGCTGTATCGGAACAACCTTATGAATGCGAGCCCAATCTGGGACTATTACTACGATCTTGAGGATCAGAGTGTCCTAGAGGCTTCGATCACCTTTCCCGATCCAATTGAGATCACGGACGTCATTGCCGACGTGCCGTCTGTGTATCCCGATCATACGACACGTAAGCTCGTCGTTTTCGACGGTGAGACAGGGATGCCGCTGGGCGGCGGTCTGTCACGGGAAGGGCGTGCAAGCCAGCTCCACGCGCATCGCATCGGTCGGGTGAAGGAGCTGAAGGTCCGGATCCGTCAGTATGCGGGATCTCGCAGGATTTGTCTGCGTGGTTTCAAGGTCTTTACGAACGAGGTCGGGTTGGTCGAACGATGGATCGCTAACATCACGGCATCGGCAGGGAGCTAGAGAGGGCGTATACCTATGTGTGGTATCGCGGGGCTCATCGATCCATCGCTCTCGGAAGCCCAAGTCACCGACCGGGTCCGTGGCGCTGTGGACGCACTTGTGCACCGTGGACCGGACGACCAAGGNACGTTTTGCGAAGAAGGAGTCGGGATCGGGATCCGCAGACTNAGCATCATCGACGTCGAGGGTGGGCACCAGCCGATCGCGAACGAGGCCGAGACCGTCCNCGTCGTCTGCAACGGAGAGATCTACAACTATCTGGANCTGCGGAAAGANTTGGAAACGCGGGGCCATGTCTTCAAGACGCGTTCGGATGTCGAAGTGATCGTGCATCTCTACGAAGAGTANGGTACTTCGTGCGTTGATCATCTCGTGGGAATGTTCGGGATCGCGCTGTGGGATTCGGTGAACCGCCGGCTCTTTCTCGGGCGCGATCGTCTTGGCAAGAAGCCTCTCTACTATGCCGAGCGGTCGGACACGCTTGTTTTCGGTTCCGAGATCAAGGCGATCCTCGAAGTGTACCCGGACTTGGCCGAACCCGATAGAGACTCCCTGATTCCCTACTTGCGGTATGGCCTGATACCCGAGCCGCACACGATCTACCGTGGGATCCGGAACCTGCCCGCCGGGCACTGGATGGTCTACGAGGGCCGGCGGTCTCGGATCCANGAGTACTGGCGACCCGATCCCACTGAGGATACAGACCGGTCTTACGACGACTGGAAGGGTGAGCTAGACGCTCTGCTGTTGGAGTCAGTGCGGTCACGTCTGATGAGCGAGGTGCCGCTGGGTGTGTTCCTAAGCGGAGGTATCGATTCGAGCGCCGTCGTCGCCTACGCGCACCAGGCTGGTCTGCACCCGCTGAAGACGTTTACGATCGGGTTCGACCGCGGGGAATGGGACGAATCGGGCGATGCGGAAACCGTGGCTAGACACTTCGGGACGGAGCACCACGTCCTGCGGGTAGCGCAGACCGAGCTGGAGGCGTCGATGGCTGACACGCTGGTGGCTCTTGTCCGCGGGTTCGATGAGCCTTTCGGAGACTCCTCAGCGCTCCCGACATACCACGTTTCGCGGCTGGCAGGGGAGCACGTGAGGGTCATCCTGGGGGGCGACGGTGGTGATGAGCTCTTCGCCGGCTACTCCTCATATCGGGGTATCCGGTTCGCGGAGTTCTACCGACAGCTCCCTGCTTGGCTCGGGCAAGGCCTGCTGCCGTCGGCCGCCGGGGCTGTAGCGTCCGCTCTGCCGAGAGGCCGGCGCTACGCTGCTCAGAGAGTCCAGAAGGTCTTCGCCGACAGCGGAATGGCGTTTGCCGACATGTATTTCAGCAAGCAAGCACTGTGTAGTGACGACCTGATATCCGGTCTCCTGTCGACACCGATTGGTCNTGAGGAACGTCCGGATACGTCGATCTCGGGGATCAGGCAGGTGCTGTCCTCCGAGGCGCCTGCGGTGAACAAGGCGACGTATGCCGACATCCGGTTCCGGCTNCTCGAAGATATGCTCGTAAAAGTGGATCGAATGAGCATGGCCCATTCGCTCGAGGTCCGCTCTCCTTTCCTCGATCATCGACTCGTTGAATTTGCTTTGGCGATTCCGCCGGCTTTGAAGCTCAGGGGCTGGGAGACAAAAGCGATCCTTCGCGATACCGTCCGTGGGTATCTTCCACGTAGCACGGTGCAGAAGAAGAAGCAGGGGTTCGGTGTACCGCTCAGAGAATGGTTTAAGACCGGTCTACACGAGATGGTTGGGGATTATCTCGAGTCGGAGCCGGGCGGATTACCCGCCGACACGTTTGACAGGAAGGCTGTACGGCAGCTGGTGGCTCGACANCAGAAAGGTGAGGCGGATTACAGCCAGGTGATCTGGATGCTTTTGAACTACGCGACCTGGCACGATCTGTATGTCAGCAGGTCATCTGCCCGCTTCTAGTAGAGCTGGAAGGTATGCAACGAAGAGTGATTACAGAATGAAACATGGACTGTTGGAGTTTNTGGCGTGTCCGGCTTGTGGTGCCAGCCTTGTGGACGATCTGAAGGACCCCCAGGGCGAGGAATACATGGCCGGGGAGTTGTCGTGTTCGGACGATGCGTGCCGGTGCCGTTTCCCTATTGTCGATGGTATCCCCAGGCTGGTCGTAGACTACCAGGAGGAAGGAAGCGCGGCCGAGACGTTCGGCTACGAATGGGCAAAGCACGGCGAGCAAGAGCTGGAGGGCACGACGGTTTTCGGGCGGACCCAACCCCAGGATCTAGCATACCTCAAGGAGGCGACGGGGATCGACGAACAAGGCCTGCGGGGCGCGGCCATCCTCGATGCGGGGTGCGGGAGCGGTCAGCTGACGGAAGGCCTCGGCGCCGAATTTCAGACACGCGCCGTGATCGGTTGTGATGTCAANACGGCGATCGAGTATCCGTATCGCCGGTGTCGCCACCTGCCCAACGTGCACATCGTCCAGGCGGATATCTTCAAGCTTCCGTTCAAGCACGGCGTGTTCGATGTCGTCTGGAGCAACGGGGTCATCCATCATACACCCGATCCACCCCGTGCCTTCGTCTCGCTTTCAGGTTTGGTTAGGCGGGGCGGCAGGCTTTATGTCTGGGTGTATGAACGCGTGTGGAACCCATTCAGGTTCACGAAGGATGTGTTCAATGCGTTGAGACTAGATCGGCTGCCGCTCTCCGTCGTCCTCCGGGTCGTCAAGTTGGTCACGCCGCCATCCTACCTTCTTCTGTCCCTGTATCGCATGATCCGAGCGATTCCCGGGTTGCGGCCCACNACCGTGAGGGGAAAGAACACGGTGCGATACCGTTCGCTCAAAGAAATCGAGCTGACATGGTTCGATGCGCTGTCCCCCAAGTACGACTTCCGATACACGGAGGAGGATGTCAAGACTTGGTTCCGGTCCCAGAGGTTCGGAAATCTGACCACCTATCGACACGCCGTGGGTGTGTGCGGCATCCGCGATGATTGAACGCGTAACAGGGTGCCCTTCGTGAAGGTACTCCACATCACTAACGCCTATCCGATCGAGTCGAACCCGTCCTTCGGAGTCTTTGTGAAGGAGCAGGTGGACGGCCTTCGCCGGCTCGGAATTCAATCCGATCTCTACTTTATAAACGCGCGCGAAGAGGGACTTGCGCGGTATGCTTCGTGCATTCCGGACCTCCAGCGTCTCGGCCGTCACTGTGACCTTGTGCACTGTCATCACCTTTTCTCGAGCATTTCCTACATCCTGAGCGGCGTGCCGGCGCCTTTTATCGCGGCCACCTTTGGCGACATACGTCAGGCGCACCCGATCGAGCGCCTGTGCCTATATATTGTGGAGCGGTTCGCACGACGCGTGATCTACAAGAATGACACGCAGTTCGACAGCCCGAAGTATGTGTATGTGCCGAACGGCGTGGATGCGACCGTCTTCAGACGGTCCGACCGGGATGATGCCATCACGAGGCTCGGACTCGATCCGTCGACGCGCTATGTGCTCTTTGTGGCCGGTGGTGGGGTCGACAATCCCGTCAAGCGCTACGATAAGTTTTTGACGGTTCTTGACCAGATGGAGGCACATGGCGATCGCTACACGCCCCTTGTGATGGCCAATGTGGACAGAGAACACGTGCCTGACTACTACAACGCCAGCCGCTTCTTACTGATGACCTCGGATCACGAAGGATCGCCTAACGCGGTCAAAGAGGCGATGGCATCGAACCTTCCTGTGGTTTCGACGGATGTCGGGAACGTGAGGACAATGACCGCCGACTACGACGGCGGGTTCGTGTCATCTACGGGGGACAGCAACGACCTCGCACGGCTCGCTCAGGAGGCGGATTCGTGCGTTCCGAACAACGGGCCCGCAGTGCTGGAGAGCTTGCAATTGGAAGCTGCCGCGTCTTGCAGACGTCTTATACAAGTCTATGAGCAGGTCTTGGGCGAAAATTCAGAAAGAAATCGAACAACGTGCGCATTCTAGGTATACACGACGGGCACAACGCCTCAGCCTGCCTACTGGATGATGGCGTCCTGCGGGTTGCCATCCAAGAAGAGCGGCTCGTGAGGGAGAAGAACTGGTCGGGGATCCCCGTGCAGGCTATCGGAAGAATCCTGGAGACGACCGATCTCCTGCCGGTGGACATCGACACGGTCGCGATGAACGGGCACCACATGCCCTACCCGAAGAGCCGGCAGGCGATGCTGCGCGAGTTCGGCGCGACGGGGACGATCGGTGCAACNGTCAAGAAGGGGCTTCGACACACGTTCCTGAAGACTGTTTATCAGAGCCGCCGCGCGCAGCAGCGGGTGCGCGCTATGNCGGATCTGGGGTTCGAGGCGAACAGGGTCAAGTTTGTGGACCACCATATGGCACACGCCTCGGCCGCCTACTTCGGGTTCGGTGATCACGACAAAAAGATCCTTGTCCTCACGAATGACGGTGCGGGAGACGGCCTATGTGGTAGCGTCAACATCGCGCAGGGTGGGAACATCGAGCGGATCGCGGAGGTTCCGGAGGCGGACTCGATNGGNAACCTGTATGGTATCACGACGTTTCTGCTCGGTATGGTGCCCCTTGAGCACGAGTACAAGCTGATGGGGATGGCGCCGTATGCGAACGAGGAAGCGGCGGAACGCGTGGCCGACCTGTTCCGTCAGCTACTCCTGCTTTCGAAGTCCGATCCGCTCGTATGGCAGCGTTCCGGTCGGTGTCCAGAGACCTACTTTTCCTACGATTTCCTGCGTGACCTCCTAGAGCTCAAGCGGTTCGACGCGATCTGCGGCGGGCTTCAGCGGTTTACGGAAGAGCTCGTGACCAAGTGGGTGAGAAGCTGTATCCAGGCGACCGGTGTGAACGATGTCTGTCTGGGAGGCGGCGTCTTCATGAACGTAAAGCTGAACAAGGCGATCCTCGAGCTGCCCGAAGTGGACAGGCTGTTTGTCTATCCCTCGTGTGGCGACGAATCGAACGCCATGGGCGCGGCTTATTGGGTTCATAATGAGGCGCGTGGACCTTCCGAGTTGTCACCGCTCGGATCCCTCTACCTCGGGTCGTGCTATTCGGAGGACTCGATTGAATCCGCTCTAGGCGGGAAGACAGGTCTGAGACATACGAAGGAAGCGGATATCGAGAGCCGGGTGGCGACGCTGCTGGCAGAAGGACACGTGGTCGCCCGGTTCAAAGGGCGTGCGGAGTTTGGAGCTCGCGCACTCGGGAACCGCTCGCTTCTAGCGGATCCCTGCCGGGAGGATGTGGTCCGCGAGATTAACGAGATGATCAAGTCCCGCGATTTCTGGATGCCCTTTGCACCCTCGGTCCTGGAAGAGGATCTGGATGAGCTTCTTGAGAACCCCAAGCGCTTCTTCAGCCCGTATATGATGATGGCCCTCGATACCAGAGACCCGGCGAGTCTAAAGGGGGCGACGCATCCGTATGATCATACGGCGAGGCCGCAGGCGGTCCGCGAATCCTACAACCCGGACTATCATCGACTGATCCGATTGTTCAAGGAGCGAACGGGTCGTGGCGCCNTGCTGAACACGTCTTTTAACCTGCACGGCTACCCGATCGTCGAAACACCGGAGGACGCGCTACAGGTGCTCGAGCAGAGCGGTCTGCGCTACCTTGCGATCGGAGACGTCCTCGTCGAGAAGGCTGAAGGGCATGGCTAGAATTCAACTGATCCTGACACTNGACTACGAGATTCATGGTAACGGCGAGGGCTCTCCGCGAGACCTGATGGTGCGTCCCACGGATCGCCTGCTCGAAATGCTGAACACCGTGGACGGAAAGCTCACCATCATGGCCGATGTCGTCGAGATCTGGCGATTCCTGGAGGCCGCGGGCACCTCTTCAGACCCTTTCCATGGGAGAGCTATCGAGAATCAGCTCAAAGAGACAATCGCCTCCGGTCACGACGTGCAGCTGCACCTGCACCCCTCCTACAGGAATGCCGAGTTCCGGGGGGGACGATGGGTGCAGGACTACTCGGAATACAGCTGCGCGGACCTGGGCTTCGACCTCCTCGATCGTCTGGTGAGGGAAGGTCGAGNCTACCTTGAGACCCTTCTCCGGCCGGTGGATCCCGATTANACTTGTCTCGCCTTCCGGGCCGCGAACTGGTCGATGCATCCCTCGCGCGACATCACGCAGGCTCTGATCAAGAACGGGATCCGCTTCGANTCCTCCGTCTTCAGGGGTGGNCGTCGAGATGGGATGGTGAGGTTTGACTACCAGAATACGCCGAGCAGCCTGATCCCTTGGCGAGCCTCTACCTCGGATGTCTGCATCGAGGACCCGTCCAGTCCGCTCTTGGAGATCCCGATTTATACGGAGCAACGCAGAATTTGGTCGTTCCTGTCAGAAGGCCGGGTCCGACGCGCGATCCTGTCTAGAAGGCATCCCGTCAAGGGGGTGCGCAGCGCNGGTCGGTCGGGNAGCCTGATCAACCGTCTGGTTTCGCTGCTGGGCGGGAGGCACCCGTGGAAGCTGGATTTCAACCAGTGCTCGGCCCGACAGATTGTGGGGGCGCTGCGACGCATAGAGACCGCCTACCCCGATACGGCGGTGACCCTTCCGGTTGTTCTGATTGGGCACTCGAAGCTGTTCGATTCAGCGAACGCTGCTGAGCTCGGGCGGGTTCTGGGCTTCATACGCGAGCGCAGAGAGACCTTCTCCTTCACGACGTTCAGGTCTCTCTCATTGCCTGACGCGTCGCCCGTGGCGGCCTGATGTGCGGGATCTGCGGTATTTACGCCTATGGTGNGGTGACGGACGCCGAGTCTGACCGTCGCGATGTTCAGGCGATGATGGACACGCTCCGGCATCGCGGACCTGATGGCGAAGGGTTGACGCAGCACGGTCCCGCGACCCTAGGTCACCGTCGTCTCAGCATCGTCGATGTTGCGGGCGGCGCTCAGCCGCTGGCGAACGAAGACGACACCGTCTGGGTGACCTACAACGGCGAGATCTACAATTTTTCCGATCTTCGTTCGGAGTTGGAGCGAAGCGGACATCGGTTCAGGACGCGGACGGACACGGAAGTCCTCGTCCACGGGTATGAAGTTTGGGGCGACGATGTCGTCAGTAGACTCAACGGTATCTTTGCCTTCGGCCTTTGGGATGATCGAAATCGACGTCTGCTGCTNGGGCGTGATCCATTCGGGGTCAAACCGCTCTACTACCACGACGATGGTTCTGAGCTGGTTTTTGCATCGGAGCTTAAGGCGCTGTTTCTTCGCCGGGGCATTGTGCCTGAGGTTGATGAGGTCGGGCTGACGCAATGTCTTGAGTATGGCTTCGTTCCGTCTCCCCTAACCCTGTTCAAAGGTGTGCGCAAGCTGGGGCCTGGTGAGCGGCTTCTCATCGACCGTGAAGGCGTTGTCNCCGAGGATTATACTGAGCCGGTCAGGGTCNCCGATCCCGGTGACAGAGAAGCGCTGGAGTCGAAGCTGCGTCGCTTGATCGAGGATGCTGTGCGGAGGCAGACGATGAGCGACGTCCCGTTTGGGGCGCTGTTGAGCGGCGGAATCGATTCAACGGTCGTTGTCGACAGGCTTAGGCAGCTGGATACGACCGTTCGTACNTTCTCGATCGGTGTCCGTGACGAGCCTGCGATAAACGAGCTGAAGGCGGCTCAAACGACCGCGAAACGTCTGGGAACCGAACACCGAGAAGTCGAGATCGGGCCCGAGGACTACGCGAGTTTTTTGGAGCGCGCCCATTGGTATCTTGAAGAGCCGTGCACGCCGTCGGCACTCCTGACTTTCTTCGTGTGCCGTNTGGCAGCCGAAAGCGTGAAAGTCGTGCTGACTGGCCAGGGAGCGGACGAGCTATTCGGGGGGTATGCGAGGTATCGGGGTGAGTATCTCGCGCACCGTTACCAGTACCTTCCTCAGACGGTTACGGGAAGTTTGGCTGGGCTTCTGGCTCACCTGCCGGTTTCGCTGCGTTTGAAACGAGGCGCGCGAGCGTTGACCGAGCGAGACCCTGTCCGCAGATACCAAAAGATGTATGAGGTGCTGGACTCCGATGCGATCGATGCCATCAACCCCGCAGCCGACGTCGGGATTTCGGATCCTATCGAGCGGATCGCTGGCAAAATGCGCGATCCCGANTCTCTGAACCGTCTTCTNTTCTTGGACATGCGGTGCGGGCTTGCGGACAACCTGCTTATGTTCGGTGACAAAATGTCGATGGCCGCGTCGGTCGAAGCGCGTGTGCCCTTCCTCGATTTGGAACTGGTGCGGACTGTAGAGGCCATACCGGGGCGTTTGAAGCTGGAGGGCGGGCGACCCAAGGCGCTAATGAAGGATGTCGTCCGATCTTGGTTGCCCGAATCGGTGCTGGACAAGAAGAAGCTGGGGTTCGAGATCCCCGAGGCCAAGTGGTTTCAGACCAGTCTCTCACCGTTCGTCCGAGAGAGCCTGCTTTCGAGCGACGGTCATCTGGCGTCGATACTTGATCGACAGGCGGTTTCTAAGTTGCTCGATGACCACGCGGCGGGACGACAGAACCTCTGGCGGCAGATTTTCGCGCTGCTTTCGATTGAGATGGTCTACCGTCAGTTCCTTAGAGGCACGAAGCCATGAAGGTCGCCGTTGGCGCAACTGAGTATGTCCTACCCGGACCGGGTGAAACGAGTGAGGTCCTCAAAGCTCAGAACCCAGACTGGCGTATGGATGATATCGAGAAAAAGACGGGCGTTCTGAAACGCCACGTGGCCGCTCCGGGTATCACCGCGGTCGATCTCGCCGAAGAAGCGACTAGAAAGCTGCTCGATTCCGATAGGCTCGATCAGGAACCTGGGTTCCTGATTCTGGTGACCCAGTCTCCGGACTACGTTCTTCCGACGTCGGCCTGCGTGCTCCAGGACCGGCTGAAGCTGCCTAGGACCTGCATGGCCTTCGACGTGAACCTGGGATGCTCCGGCTTTGTGTATGCGCTCGCGATCGCGGGCGGGTTGATCGAAACCGGAGTCGCGTCGCCCGGTCTCGTCGTTTGCGCGGAAACATACTCCCACTACATCGGAGAAGGGGACCGGACGACCCGGCCTCTGTTCAGCGACGCGGCCTCAGCTACTTGGGTGGAAGCCTCCGATCTGGATACGCTGGGACCATTCGTTATGGGCTCGGACGGTGCCGGCTGCGAGAACCTGATTGTCTATGGCAGCGGCGCCCGTGGCCTGGGCGACGGTCAATCAAATGGTCTACACATGGACGGGTCGCAGGTCTTCATGTTCACGATGGACATGGTTCCCAAGTGCGTCGAGGCACTCCTTGACAAGGCAGACCTGACGTCGGCGGACGTAGATCAGTACGTTTTCCACCAGGCGAGCAAACTCGTTATTGACAACATCGTCAGGCGACTGGATCTGGAGGAAGGGCAGGTATTCAGGAACTACGCGCAGATAGGGAATACCGTGTCTGCGTCAATNCCGATCGCGCTAAAGGATGCGATCGACGAAGGTCGTATCAGACAGGACGATACGGTGATGCTTGTGGGATTTGGGGTAGGCTACTCATGGGGGGGGTGTCTCTTGAGGGGCGGTTTCAGCGTATGATTGTCGCTACCGGTGCTTCAGGCGGAGTCGGTCAGGCTCTGCTGCCGCATCTACTTTCTCTCGACGATGTGGTTGGACTCTATAGCCGCTGTCAGGATTTGCCGGATCACGGGCCTCGTCTGAGGTATGAGCGGGTCCAGCTCGATTCGGAAGAGGCGATCGGCGATCTGATTGACCGAACGCGTGAGGATCTCTCGCGCATCACGCTTGTCCACTTCGCTGCGCAGAGCATCGATCGTCTAGCTATGCAGATCGACGTCGAAGACTGGGATCGCGTCCTTCGTGTGAATTTGACGGGTGATTTCCTCTTGACCCAGGCGCTACTACCGCTGATGGTGCAGGAAAAATGGGGTCGAATCATACATGTCTCGTCTGTCGTCGGTGAGCGCGGCAAGCCGGGAACAGCTGCCTACTCGGCAGCCAAGTCGGGGCTGCGTGGTCTGTCGCGCGTGCTGGCGAAGGAATATGCCCGCTACAACATCACATCGAACGTGCTGATTCTCGGATACCTGAACGTCGGTCTGATCGACACGCTCGACGAAACTGCCCGAGAAGAAGCGCTGGAGCAAATCCCGTCCGGCAAGTTCGGTGATGTCGGCAGCGTGGGTCACGCCGTCGACTTCCTGATCAAGTCCGACTACGTGAACGGCGCNGAGATCCATGTCGATGGCGGAATATGAGCGCGGTGATACTGTGAGCCAAGGATCTTTGCCAGAGCTCGAAGGACTTGATCTCGAGATACCTGAGGGCGTCTTTGCACCGACAGCAACGTCGGGTGTGTTAATCCGCTCCGTCGTCGAGAACGAGTCGGGTAGCGCCAGAACGCTCGACTTAGGTTGTGGCACTGGTGCTGTGGGTCTCGCGCTGGTTAAGGCCGGTGTCGCCGCTCAGCCCTTCGCTGCGTCCGATGCGAGTCAGGCGGCGGTAGACGCTACCATCCGGAATGCCAAGCGTTCCGGGTGCTCGGTCGATGCCCGGTGTGGACCGCTCTTCGATCCTTGGCTGGACGTCGGGTTCGACGTGGTCGTAGACGATGTGAGCGGTGTTGCCGAAGAAGTGGCGTCGATTTCCCCTTGGTTCTCAGGTGTTCCGTGCGAGTCCGGTCCCGATGGCGACAGGCTGGTGACCGATGTCATACGCCAGGCACCCGGCCACTTGAAGCCGGGCGGGCGTATCTATTTCCCGATCGTGTCGTTTTCGAAGGCGGAGACCATCCTGGGCACGGCAGAGGAGACGTTCGAATCCGTTGAGAAGGTCGGTCACGAGGCGTTTCCGCTTCCGCTGGGTATGTATGACCATCGAGAGACGCTAGGCCGCATGCGGGAAGAGGGACGGATCGATTTTTCCGAAAAGTTCGGTATGATTTTATTCTGGACGGACGTTTATTGCGCTGNAGGCGCGCGTAGTTAGAGAACGGCAGGTTATTATGGCACTGTTGAAGAAGAAGGACATCCTGGTGGCTATCGCGGAAGCTTTGGAGTTGCCCTCGACGGAGGTCGGAGAGGATGCCTCATCCGAGACGATCGATGCGTGGGACTCGATCGGTCATCTCGGGATCCTCACACAAATNGACAAAGCAGCGAACGGAAGGGCNGCTAGTCTCCAGGATCTCGCCGCGGCAACCTCGTTCGCGGACATACACAGGATCTTGCAGGGCAACGGGCTAGCAGAGTAACACTCTGCTTTTGCAAACCTTTCTCTACAACTTGCTGAGGACCCTCCTCTCGCAGGACAGGCGAACGAGTCTGAAGAGTCGGCTAGCCCGGCTCAAACGATCTCTTTCACCGCTGTATAGACTTCGATACGGACAGTTCGATTCGGGTGATTTGAAACGGGAAATCGAGCGCCGCCTCGGCGCACGTCCTTTCGATGTCGTAATGGTTCATGCTTCTCTTGGTGGTCTCGCACCAATGTTCCAAGGGGATGTGCGGGACATTTTCGGCATTTTGCTGGACCTCTGCGAAAACCGTACGCTTGCTATGCCGGCCTTCTTTTTTGGTCACCCGATCGGTCACCATAATGCCTCTGATTACTACGNTGAACACCCGGTGTTCGATGTCTCAAGAGCCGTAGCCCAGACCGGTCTTCTTGCTGAGCTCTTCAGGCGTCATCCCGGTACGCTCAGGAGCAACCACCCTACGCACAGCGTTTGCGCATTCGGTCCGAATGCCGCTAGGATTGTGGAGGGACACCACCGTTCGAGCGAGACCTTCGGGCCTGAGTCCCCGTTCGGTGTGATGTCCGAACTCAACACCGTCATCCTCGGGCTCGGCATTCCCTACTATCGCTGCCTGACGCAGATGCACGCCCCGGAGGGTCTGATGGGTGAGTCCTTCCCCATCGACCTTCGGATGGCCTACCAGCGTGTGGACCTCCTCGATGAAGAAGGAGGATGGTTTGAATACACGCTCGGGACGCCCAAGCACGAAAGTGGTCGAGATCTCGGGATTCTAAGGTCCCTTCTGACTCGGGAGGAACTGATGGAGTGGCGTTTCAAAGGTGCACCCATGTTCCTAACGAGTGCTCGCAGGGTGACAGAGGCGCTCTGCCAGGCAGCCGAGGAGGGCAGGACGATCTATGTCTAGTCTTGGCAGGGAGGATTCCTCGGGTGACGATTCTGACGGTCATAGGGGATTGGAGCTCGCATGAAGCGGTTCTGGATCGACCTCGATAATGCCCCTCACGTTCCGTTCTTTCGGCCGATCGTTAGCGAGTTGGAGGCGAGGGGACACAGTGTCGACATCACGATCCGTGACTACGGCTATACCGCCGGGCTAGCCGACCGCGCGGGTCTCGCGTATACAGTGATCGGTTCGCACCCCGGCGGCAACCCTGCGCGAAAGGTTTGCAGCCTTGCACTTCGTGCGGCACGCCTCGCGTTCTGGGCGGCCAGTCGTCGTTTTGATGCGGGGATCAGTCACGGTTCGAGGGGTCTCGTGCTGGGATCGGCTCTCGCCCGAGTCCCCGTCGTAACGATGTTCGACTACGAGCACGTGTCCTCCGGGCTTTTTCGCAGGCTGTCGAAGCTGCTTCTGCTCCCCTCCGCGCTCGATGGAGTCGTCGTGGGTGATCTAGTCGTCCACTACGCAGGCTATAAGGAAGAGGTCTATCTGGGGGACTTTGAGCATGACACGGACATCGTTTCTCAGCTCGATCTGCCGGACGGCAAGGTGATCATCCTGATCCGCCCCCCGGCGACGACGGCGCACTACCACGACACCCGGAGTGAGCAGATTTTCGACGCGCTGTTAGATCGCGTAGGGGCCTCGAACGAGGCTTTCGGTCTGATCGTGCCGCGGACGGTAGANCAAGGTAGAGAAATCAGGAAAAACTTGAAGAACCTATTGAATTTTCATATCTTAGAGCGCCCTTTGGGCGGGCTGAATCTGATATGGCAGGCCGATCTTGTGGTCGGCGGCGGGGGCACGATGAATCGCGAAGCCGCTCTCCTCGGAGTGCCTGTCTACAGCATTTTTACCGGCCCGGTCGGGGCGATCGATCAACAATTGTCTAACGAGGGACGGCTCCATCTGATCCGGAAGCCCGAAGATGTGACTGGTATCAAGGTCAAGAAACGGCTGCGTGATGGTAATGAGCACGCGCTGCGGGGCCTGCGGTCTCGGAGCGCGTGTCTTGTGTCAGACATCTGTGACTTCATTGTCGATATGGTCGATTCTGGAAAGCCACAAACGACACGTCAAGCCCGTACGCCCAGCTAAGCCCGAGGATTTCCTCGCCAAGTGACATACCGTTCCCTACACATCNTGCTTCTGGTAATGCTGCTCGCGCTGGATGCGGTTATGGTGAACCTGTCCGGTGTGGCCGCCTTCTGGCTTCGGTGTCGCACGGCAATCTTCGACACGCCTAACCTCACCGCCGTTGACCTGAGGGATGATGACACACCCCTGTTCGGTGCGGCCTCACGTGGTCGCTACCGGATCGGTGAAGGTCCCTGGGTGGCGCTCGGAGACCGTCTCCATGGCAAGCAAAGCTTCCGCGGTTCTCTTGAGGTCGATCTGGGAATGACCTGCCGAATCGACGAGGTCTCCTGGCAGCTTGCTCAGACGGTTCCCGGGACTGTATCCGCCGCGGCCGAGTCGCCGGGGGGTAAGACCCACGTGCTTGAGGTCCGCGACAGCAGGACCGGCATCGTCGTTTCGNGATTCCCGGAAGAGACCATTTCGTTTTCCGTGTCTACAGGTGCGGACGGCCCGGTCTTGAGCGGCGACTTTACTCTCATTGGCGCGAACACGTCGAAACCTCCGCTGTTTCAGATACCGATGACCTACGCACCTGAGCGGCCCTACTGGTCTTTGTTGTATGTCTGGAACGCGGCCTCGCTCTTCGGACTGATCTTCGCCGGAGCCTACCGGATCACGCGATCTCTCGCGATACTCGATGACTTCCGCCTTGCGCTTAAAGCTGTGGGTATCGCGGCCGTGACGGTGATCGTGATTCTCTTCCTCTATCGCGGCTATCAGGAGGCCACATACGCAGGGTTCGAGTTCTCCCGTCTAGTTGTGATCTTCGGAGCGGCTTTCGCCACGATCCTGCTGACTGGCAACCGAGCGATCGTTGACGCTATCCACGCGATCTTTCTCAAGCGTGGCGTGGGCATCCGGAAGGTGGTCGTGGTCGGAGCCGGACCGGTCGGACAGAACATCGTCAGCCGGCTTCGGAAGCACTATTGGCTCGCCTACGAGCCCGTCGCTTTTGTGGATGACAACCTGAACACCCATGGAGCCAGTGTCGAGGGTCTACAGGTGATGGGCGGGACGGACGTGTTGCCGAGGGTCGCGAAGGCCGTCGGTACGAACGAGGTAATCGTTGCGCTGCCCAACTCGTCTCAAAAGTCGATCCGCGACATCGTCGGGCGCTGCCAGAGCGAGAACCTGAAAATTCACATCCTGCCCGATCTATTTGAGGTGATCAGCAGCGATGTGAAGTTCGGCGCGATTGACGGCGTGCCCGTTCTGGATCTGGACGACCACTACTTGGGTCGATGGGACCGCCTGATGAAGCGCGGTCTTGACGTAATGACGGTGCTCGTCGGTGTGACCATCCTGCTGCCGGTCTGGGCCTTGATCGCTGCGCTAATCAAGCTCGGCTCCCGGGGACCTGTTCTGTTCAACCAGTCCCGTGTAGGTGAGAACGGCAAGACCTTCGACTGCATCAAGTTCAGGACGATGGGGGTGATCACGGCGGAAGAGGAACGCGAAGAACGCCAGCGGGCGTATGCTGACCTGATCGAGCAGGGCCAGGATGTGGGTGGGAAGATCGTGAATCACGGCCGGGTGACCTGGATCGGCGGGATGCTCAGGANGTATCGGCTTGACGAACTGCCGCAGATCCTAAACGTGCTCAAGGGGGAAATGAGCCTAGTCGGACCCCGACCGCCGATTNCCTACGAGATTGAGCATTACGACTCGTGGCACATGGAAAGGCTGAACGGGACGCCGGGTATTACAGGTCTCTGGCAGGTGAGCGGCGGACCGTCACTGTCGTTCGATGAAATGGTTAAGCTCGATCTGTATTACCTGAAGAACTGGTCGCTCTGGCTGGATTTCAAAATTCTCCTGAAAACGATTCCCGTCGTGTTGTCCGGGAAGGGTGCCTAGGCCGATGAGCAAAACCAGGATTGCCGTCATCGGCGCCGGATATTGGGGACCCAACTTGATCCGGAACTTCATTCATCTAAATGATTCCGAAGTGACGTTTGTGTGCGACATCGATCGCAACCGGCTTGANCACATCTCGGCTTTGTTTCCCTCGATCTCCACGACGGAAGAATGGCGCGAGGTCGTCGATTCCGATGTAGATGCCGTGTGCGTCGCCACCCCCGTGCCGTGGCACTACGAGATGACGCGTGCCGCACTCACGCAGGGTAAGCACGTTTTTGTCGAGAAGCCTCTGACGGCAGATGTCAAGCAGGCACGGGAGCTTGTCTCCCTAGCCGACGAGAAGGGGCTGACGCTGCTGGTCGACCACACCTTCGTCTACTCGCCCGCAGTGAACCACGTGAAGGAGATTGTGGCGAGCGGAGATCTGGGCGACATCTACTATATCAGCATGAGTCGTCTGAACCTGGGGCTGTTTCAGAAGGAGATCAACGTCGTTTGGGATCTCGCTCCCCACGATGTTTCCATCCTGACATACGTCCTCGATGCCCAGCCCGAAGCCGTTTCGGCACAGGGCAACTCGAACATTCTGCCGGGGATCGAAGATGTGGCGATGGTCACGCTGTACTTCCCTAACAACGTGATCGCATACGTTCATGTGAGCTGGCTAGACCCGAGCAAGGTTCGCAATTCGACGTTCGTGGGGAGCAAGAAGATGCTAATCTACGACGACGTGGAGCCGCTCGAGAAAATCAAGATCTACGACAAAGGTGTGAATGGTCCCGCCCACTACGACACTTTTGGCGACTTTCAGTTCTCGTATCGGTATGGCGACATATACACACCCTTTCTAGCAAGCACGGAGCCCCTGCAGGTCGAGTGTCGACATTTTCTTGAATGTATCGCGGGGAAAGCTGAACCTAGGAGCGGAGGGACGCAGGGCCTTGAGGTTGTAAGTGTTCTCGAGGCCGCAAACCAGTCACTCCGCGACGGTGGCAACAGAGTAAAGCTCAAGTAATCACGGCGGGGTGACGATTTGGAGAATCGAGTCTATAAGAACGTGTCGCTGGGCGAAGAAGTCGAAATCCATCCTCCCTGTGTCATAGGCATTCCGCCAAGCGGAAAGACGGATGGCGAGCTAGCGACCGTGATCGGGGATCGTGCTGTCATTCGGCCTTTCACGACGATTTACGCAGGGGTCACGATTGGTCAGGATTTTCAGACTGGTCAGGGTGCGTCTATCCGGGATGACAACGTCATCGGGGATGGTGTGAGCGTCGGGACACACGCAGTGCTCGAAATCAGGAACAGGATCGGTGACGGGACACGCATCCATACGGGGTGCTTTCTTGAGGATGTCAAAATCGGGCGAGATGTTTTCGTCGGCCCNAATGTGACCTTTACGGACGACCCCCATCCGATGAAGTGTCCTCATTACTTGGAGTGCGCCGGTGGGGCGACAGTAGAAGACCTGGTAAAAATCGGTGCGAATTGCACGATCCTCCCGGCTGTTAAGCTCGGCTCGGGTGCGCTGATCGGGGCGGGAACGGTTGTTGTTCGGGATGTGCGACCTCGATCGGTGATGGTCGGGAACCCGGCTCGAGAAATCGGGAGTATCGACGACCTGACGTGTCCACCTGGTTTCTTTGAGCGCCCCTACGTATGGGAGCCGTATTCGGAGGACGGATCCAGCACATCAGTCGAGAGCCCAAGGTGACGGAAGAGCGAGTCCAATCATCGTGGACCTTCCGGATCGTTGCTTTTCTCCTGCTGTTTGTGGCCTTCGTTCCGCACCGTTTCATCTACTCGTTTGACAGCGGGATCACGGGTCGGATCGCGGGGCTCGTTCCGTTAGTGCCCGTTGCGGTATGCGCAGTCCTGCTCTGTGGCGTGGTGTTCACCCGACCTCGCGGGCGAGACGGGNTCTCTTCCCAGGTCATGTTGTCGATCGCTGTCTGGATCGGAATAGTCACCGTGGGGGGGCTGGGATCCAAAGAACCTGCCTACGCGCTTATACGCGATGTCTACTACTTCTTGACAGGGGCGGCCCTGGTTTTCATCTGCCGGCAGGCCCTTCTGCAACGGCACGAGCAATCGGTAAGGGTGCTGGTCCTGGCCGGCGCACTGATCGGCGCGTACTGCGTGTATGAGTTTGCTACTGGCACCAGACCCCTGTTGGGCCAAGTCTTCTCGCAGGATAACCTCAGATACAGTCTGTTCGCTTCAGACGACTTTGGTCGTCGTGTTTTGGGCACCGTTGGCCATCCGGTTTACCTAGGAACCTTTTTTGCGTTGGTCGTTCCCTTCACGCTGTGGCTGTGCTACAACGAGAATGGGATCAGGCTTGTCNCACCTGTCGTTGCCCTGGTTTGTGTGTCTTCCGGCTTGCTTCTCACGTTCTCCCGCGGGGCCTGGTTTGCGGCGGCCGTCGCTTCGTTTGTTTATCTTCGGGGGCGATCGCGACGTCAGATCTGGATCGCCGCCGGCGCCTTGACCGTCGTGCTGTCGGCTGCCTTCAGCATCGACCGTGTGTGGAAGACGCTCGAAAGTCGCGGTACTCTCGGTCAGATCCAGGCCTTCAAGCGGGATGAGCGGGGCATGGCCTACGCACAGGCAACGAGCATCCTGATGATGCAACCTCTTGTCGGCGTGGGAACTGGACAATACCGGTTTGCCGCTCCGCTTGTCGGTGATTACAACCACACCCCTGACAACATGTATCTACGCATGCTATCCGAGAACGGAATTGCAGGTATGTCGGGGTTCGCGTTCGTTATTGCCTCGATCGTGTATCCGCTTCACCGGGCGATCACCGCGGTCTCCCGCAGGTCCCGGGAGTCGGACATGGGCCTGGCCGTGATCGCCGGGCTGACCGGATTCCTGGCGGATATGCTGACCTGTGACGCCCTCTATTTCCCTCTGACGCGGATTTGCTTCTGGATCGTAGCGGGACTCGGCGTCACGATCGCCATCACACTCCGGCAGTCGTTAGGGGAGGACCCGTCGTGACGGTTCAGGACGCACGGCGAAGGGCTCACCTGATCCTCGCCGCACTCTTTCTACTCAGTCTGCAGAGCATAGGGCATCTGTCTTGGGCAGAGATCTTAAGACTGGCGTTGATCACGGGTGGTCTGGTCTGGGTGTTCCAGAGGTATCGGCGTTCGCTCGATGGCGCGTCCGTCGGTTCATTCGAAAAAACGGCCGCAGCGGTTCTCGCGACCGTCGCTGCCTTTGTCACGACCCAGTTTGATCCAGACACCTCGGTGATCTCGAAGACGACAGGAGAGATTCGGCTGAGCAGTTCGTTTNTCACTGGGATCGTCTGTTCCTTCGGTCTGNTGATCGTGGTGGTTTTTAGCCCTCTTCGGGATGCCCTAAGATGGCGTAGTTGGTCGAAGCTCGACGGGATTGTAATCGGTGTGGTGGTCCTGGCCGCAATCCTGACGATGGGAGCCCAGCAGTTCGTCGGCTCCGGTCTGACGGTCGCGAAGGCACTTGCGACGGCGAAGGTCCTGAGTCTTGCCGGGCTTTGGCTAGGTGTGACTCGAANNTACGGCGGTGGCTGGCAGTCCTACGAGTCGCGACTGAAGCAGTTGTTACTTTCCCGATGGACAGGTGCCTTGGTTGCCGCGTGTGTCCTGTTCGTGCCGACTCTGTTGTATGGAACGTTCCGCGTCGGGCTGGTTCTTCATCACTTTGGTGAGGGCCGGGAGGCCTATGCACGAAAAGCCTACACCGTAGCTAGAGATCACTACAACATCGTCTCCGAGCTAAACCGGACGTTGGCGTTAGGTTTTGTCAGGGACCGATATCTCTCTGACTTGGCGGTCCTCCAGTTTCGAGAGGGTGACGCCAAGGGCGCTCGGGAGGTGATGAGCAGAATGAAGCTTTTCACCTCGGACAAGGTAGAGGCAGAAGNGAGGTCGGGAGACATCTACCTTCGTGCTGGGATGCGCGCAGAAGCCCAGCAGACTTTCGAACGCGTCCTCGATGCGTGGGGGAAGCATATCGAGTCGATCGATAAACTCGGCGGGCTGTATTTGCAGAATCGAGATACAAAGAGGTTCCTACGCCTAGTCGAGCGATATGACTATGTTCCGCAGACGGAGGCAGTGTCNTTCGACGACCGGATTTTCCTGGGCGATATTTTCTATTTCCAGTCTCGTTTNGGGGATGCGCTGACCCAGTATAGCGAGGCTTCGGATCTTCGTGAGCGGGACAGTTACGGTGTGTACAAGGTTGGGCGAGCCTTGCTCGCCCAAGGTCAGTATCGTTCCGCGCTGCGATCCTTCCAGGATGCGGTTCGGTTGGATTCGGCTTTCGCCGATGCCCACTTCCGGATGGGCCAATGTCTCGAAGGACTCGGATCCGTCGACGAGGCTTGGCAGTCATACCAAAAGACTGTCACCCTCCTGTCAAATCACTTTGACGCCCGGATGGCCGTATCCCGGATAGAGGAGCAGAACAGGCAGTGACAGACTTTCATCTCCAAAGACTGCTCGGACGAGACGAGATCGAGTGGGATCTTGAAGAGATCGCAGCCTACCTGAGGGAACGGCATATACTCGTGACGGGTGCGGGCGGATCGATAGGTTCAGAGCTTTCGCGACAGATCGGTAAGTTCTGTCCGCAAGGGATCGTTTTACTTGGTCGGGGTGAACAGAGTATCTGGGAAATCCATCGTGATTGCAGTAACCGGTTTCCCGATCTGGATATTCGACCCGTGATCGCCGACATACGCGATCGGAGCCGAATGGAATCGGTCTTCGAGGAGTATCGTCCGGCTGCCGTGTTCCACACGGCAGCGCACAAACACGTCGACCTTATCGAGCCGCATCCCGAGGANGTCGTGATCAACAACATCGTGGGTACTCGAACCGTCACTAAACTGGCCGATGCATACGGGACGAATCGGGTTGTGATGATCTCAACCGACAAAGCCGTCCGTCCGGCGTGCGTATACGGCGCAGGAAAGCGGATCTCTGAGCTTCAGGTCGAAGGCCTGGCAAGAGAGTCGAGTACGGTTTTTGTGACTGTCAGGTTCGGGAATGTTCTGGGGTCTCGCGGATCCGTGGTGCCGATGCTGCAGACACAGATAGCGGAGGGAGGGCCCGTGACGGTCCACCCGGATGCGACGCGGTATTTCATGACTATTCCAGAGGCTGCCCGACTCGTGATTCAGAGCGGGGCTATGGGCGAGAACGGCGAAATTTTCATCCTCGATATGGGGGAACCTGTCCGAATTCTCGATCTGGCGACGGAGATGATCCGGCTGGCGGGCAAGGAGCCTGGGATCGACATGGAACTCAAACCAATTGGTCTTCGGCCGGGAGACAAGCTCCACGAAGAGCTTCTGTCGAGCGGCGAGGGTGTTCGATCGACCAAACACAAGAAAATATTTATCGCCCAGCCTGACCGTGTCGAGTCGGAAGGCCTGGATGAGACAATCGACAGGCTGGCCGAGATGGCTAAGAAACCGGATCGTCAGGGCATTGTCGACCTGCTACAGGCGGTTGTACCTGAATACAAACCGTCTGAGATGTGGCGAAAGGATGAAAACCACTAGGTCGTATTGCCCGGGCAGGATTTGCAGACCTTCCTACCATCTCCTATCTGAGAGTCAAAGTTGAGCAGAGCAGCCTTCCTTGATCGTGACGGCACAATCAATGAGGATGTCGGGCACATCATCGATCCGGGCATGTTTCAGCTTATCCCCGAGGCTGTCGATGCCATGAAGGATCTCAGGGAGGCAGGGTTCATACTCCCACTAATCACGAATCAGGCCGGAGTTGCGCACGGTCTGATGACTGAACAGCATTTGAAGAAGGTCCTGACGAGGTTCGAATCGATTCTGAAAGAGGAAGGAACCTACCTGGATGGTGTGTATTACTGCCCACACCATCCGGAAGAGGGGATCGGGGCCTACAAGCNGGAGTGCGACTGCCGGAAACCGGGAAGCGAGATGTTGACGCGTGCAGCCGACAACCTCGGTATCAATCTGTCGGTATCATATATGATTGGCGACCACTGGACCGACGTGCAGGCTGGAATCGCAGCGGGATGCAAAGCCATCATGCTGCGGACCGGGCACGGACCGCAAGAGATCGCGAAGCTCTCAGAGGACGAGCTGTCCAAGGCAGCATTTGTCGCGGANGACCTGAGGCAAGCGGCGGACTGGATCCTCGATCAGGAAGTGTAGCATTCGGTTTAGCGGAGTCCTCGAGTATCGTGTCGGAGTCTGGCTAGTCCGTGTAGATGCGGTCCAGTTCCTCCCGATACGTGGAGAAGAAGCTCCTAGTCTGGAGTGTACCTTCGCCCGTTGAAAGCGCCGCTTCGACCTCGCCCTCGCTGATCCCGAGGTCATCGATCAACATTCTCGCCTGGTCTACCTGCCCGAGCTTTAGCCGTATATCNGCGATACCCCACTTCGCCGCGCGACTCCATGGTTCGATTTCGAGCCAGCCTTCGAAGTCATCCAACGCCTGTCCCCATCTTCCCTCCACACTACTTGCTACCGCGTGCACCTTCATCGAGTTCCTGTATCCGGGGTAGAGTGTGTGCGCCTGCTTTGCGAAGCGTAGGTAGTTCTCGAAGTCATCCTTCCTGAAGCTGTGGACAGCTGTGTTCACGGCCAGNTGTGCNTGCCAGACCGTGTTCAGCGAGAACTTGTCNTACACGAACTCCTGGAATGTCGGAGGTTTGCTCCTCGGTATGAGCGCTCGCTGATACTGATTGATGAAGGCCTGATTCCAGAGTGCGAGCGCGACACCTGCAAATAGGAGCCATCTTGCCTGTCTTTGAGGGATCCGACTGATCAGGATTCCTGCGCCCACGCCGAATAGGGGAATCAGATTCACAAACCTGCGNTGACCAAACGACCAGGTTCCCCACCAGTCTCGCACTGTCCCGTTGAGGTAGAGTTGTAGGAGAAANACCACTCCGATCGCAATCGCCCACGCTTTTTGCTTTCCTGACAGAAACCAGAGTCCTATCCCAGCCAGCAGCCACCAGGGATGCCACGTGATCAGCCCGTGTTGCGCACTCAGCAGAACCTGGATCACGGGGAGTCGTGTGAGGTCGACGTATCCGTCGAGCTGTGGTATGAGGAATGGCCTCCAATACAGTGCCTGCCACAGAATCAGCTGGGGGAGCAGCCCACCCAGCACTGAAAGAACGAATGGAACGTATCGTCTAGCGTCGGATCCACTGAACCGATGACCGGAACGAGAGACGTGGACTGCGGCGGCTAGAACCGGTACGAACAGCAGGTTCTGCCAGCGGATAAGGGCCGACAGCCCGCCAAGCAGACCCGATCGCCAGGTTAGACCCTCTCTGCGCAAGGCAAGAGCGAAAGTGGCTACAAGGGTGAAAGACAGGCCGTGGGATGTCGCTGATTTGGGGAAGATGTAGTATGTCAGCTGGGTTGCGAGGAGAATAGATAGTGTGGCGAGGAGTGCTACGTCAGAGGGCGTGTCGAATGACCGGATGAGCCGGAATGTGATCAGCAGACCGGCGATTATATAGAGGACATTGCCCCAGTAGACCAAGAAGAAATAGGGTGCAGAGTATCCATTCGACGCATATCCGCTCGTTATAGCAGACAGGTGCCCTAGGAGGAAAAAGGGCGACCAGAAGATCGCAGGACCGATCGAGTAAGGGTTTCCAGCGCGTCCATCCGGAGTAGGGAAAAGGAAGACATCCTCGCCGGCAAGACGCCTAAAGTCGTTGGCAAAGTCGATGTCTCCTTGGAGAAGGATTGACGGCAGGTAGATGTAGTAGCCAATGCTGTCTGAACCCCGTATCCGGCTCGCGGGATCCTCGTGGTAACCCAGGACGCCGTACCAAGCACCCAGGACAAGGCATGCTGCTACCAAGATCCCGTCTGCGGACCGCTGGCCCAGTTCGCGACCTAGTAGGCCCACTCTCGACGTTTTGGGAGAGGTGTATTCAAAAGTCGTTGACACATCTGGTGTCGAAGGTCTGCCAGGATGGTTGCGTATTCTGGCGAATCAGAGATGTCCGAATACTCGTTCGGGTCGGATTCGTGGTCGAAGAGAAGCTCTTTACCATCCTGGTGACAGACGTAGCGATGGGAGTCCGTCCGGAGGGATGAGCATCCGTGGCATTCGGTAAGCGCGCTGGATCTGCCGAAGCCTNCATCTCCTTCGAGAGCAGCCCGAACCGATCTGCCCTGAATCGCTTTCGGTGCCGGGATACCGCAGAGATCGAGAATCGTAGGGAGGATGTCAAGCGCCTCGGTCAGGCCCGAGACCGTCGTTCCCGACGCAACACCTTCNGGCCATCGCACAATGCAGGGTACACGGGAGATACAGTCATTCCCGGGGGCGCCCTTTCCATAAGTGTGGTAGTCGCCCAGATACTCTCCGTGGTCAGAGATAAAGATGACGATGGTGTTCTGAGCTAGGCCAGTGTCCTCGAGATGATTGAGGATCTGGCCAACGTAATCATCGACCTCGGAGACCATCGCGTAGTAGCCCTGTCTGACGGATCGAAGCTCTTCTTCCGGAATCACCGATCTCTGCGGATGCGTCCAGCCGGCCGGGATATCGGGAAGAGACAGACTCGCAGGATTATACAAGTCCAGATACCTCTGGGGCGTGATCCAGGGCGAGTGGGGCGAGTAAAAGCCGGCGATGCCTAGGAAAGGTCTCAGTGCATTGTCTGAGACGAACCGCATCGTCTCATCTGCGACAAACGCCGTGTGCGACAAATGATCATCGGCTGCGAATGGAAGAGCGTTAGGTANTTCACGCTCGGGATGCACGATGCTCTCGCGTCCCATCTGCTTCTCCCAAGTGGCTCGAGCCGGAGGAAGCCCCAGGCTGATGCGATCCATCTGATTCGGAGCCTGGCGCTTCACCCAGGCGCGGTAGGCATCTTCATAGCAGCCGGGCTCATCGGATATCATGAGCGTGTCGAAGCCATAAGTGGGGTGAGGGTCCGTGTGGTCCCGATTCGCGTGAGGAAGGAAGTGGAGCTTACCAATATTCCCGCACGTATAGCCATAGTTCGAGAGGTAGGTCGCGAGCGTCGGTGTGTTTTCCGGGACGGTGACACCGTTCCGAAAGATGCCCAGCTGCGAGCAGTATTGGCCAGTCAGGAAGCTGACACGACTCGGCATGCATACGGGATTCTGGACGAAATAACGTTGGAAGTTAGCGCCTTCAGAGGCTAGCCGGTCAAGGTTGGGCGTTTTGATNTCGCTGTTGCCGTTGGCGCCAAGAGCGTCCCAACGTTGCTGGTCGGTATATAAAATTAGGACGTTTGGTCTTTGCATAGAAAGGCCTGCGACGGGGAACACGAAATTACACAAAAGGTTTCGGCTGGAAGGTGCGGTAGCTCCGTGGTGTTCGCAATGAAAAAGGGGTGGATGCCTAAGCACCCACCCCTTCTGTTCTTAATACCTTGATACGCTCGCGTGTGGCGCGAGCAACTTGCGATGACTAGAGGTTGTAGCCGCGTTCGTCGTGAAGCGAGATGTCTAGACCGCGCGTCTCGTCCTCTTGGCTGACCCTGAGACCAACAATAGCGTCGACTATCTTTAGCAGGATCAGTGACAGTACGCCACTGTAAACAAGGGTGACGACAATACTCATACTCTGACCATATAGCTGCGCGCCGAGGCCCTCAGCTGCCAAGCCTGCCCCACCGAGGCTCTCCTGAGCGCAGATGCCTGTCAGGAATGCGCCGACGATTCCGCCGACACCATGAACGCCGAAGGCGTCTAGCGAGTCGTCGAACCCGAGCTTCTGCTTGAGTGATGTGGCGGCCCAGAAACAGACGATGCCTGANGCGACACCGATGATCAGAGCACCCATTGGTCCCGCGCTGCCAGAAGCTGGTGTGATTGCGACGAGACCTGCGACAGCACCTGTAACAGCGCCGAGTATGCTGGGTTTACCATTCTTTTTCCACTCGATGAACATCCAAGCCAGTGTCGCCGCAGCCGTTGAAATCTGTGTAACGAGCATCGCCATACCCGCATCGCCATTTGCGGCCAACGCGCTGCCGGCGTTGAACCCGAACCAGCCAACCCAGAGCATCGATGCGCCGACCACGGTCAGCGTTAAGCTGTGGGGGGGCATCGGGGTCGAGGGATATCCTTGACGCTTCCCGACGAGGATACAGGCGACGAGAGCTGCGATGCCTGCATTGATATGGACGACCGTGCCACCGGCGAAGTCGAGTGCGGCCAAGTGGTCACCGAAATACGAGCCATCACCTGACCAAGCCATGTGGCAGATTGGCGCGTAAACGATGATCTGCCAGAGGATGCTGAATAGTAGCATAGCTGAGAACTTCATACGCTCAGCAAAGGCACCCGCGATGAGAGCAGGTGTGATGATCGCGAAGGTCATCTGGAAGGTGATGAGCACGGTCTCGGGAATCGTACCCGACATGCTGTCTCGGCCGACACCGGTGAGAAAGAACATCTTCAGCCCACCCGTGAACGATTGGAGATTCAACTGTCCGGCGGCCATGCCAGTTGTGTCGAAGGCGATGCTGTAGCCGACCGCGATCCAGACGATGGTCATCGCAGCGGTAAGAGCGAAACACTGCATCAGGACGGACAGGACGTTTTTTACCCGAACGAGACCGCCGTAGAAAAGGGCGAGACCCGGGATTGTCATAAACAGAACGAGGGCCGTTGCGGTGAGCATCCAGGCTGTGTCCCCGGAGTTCAGGTCGTCGGCAAAAGCCTGACCCGGACTGACTGCCAGGGCAAGCAGAGCAAAAAGCGCGAAGCCAAAAAACTTCATTGTTGATCCTCTCGTATGTAGGTAACGCAGCATGGTTATCTCCTAGAGTGCATCCTGCCCGGTTTCACCCGTTCGGATTCTCACTGCTTGAGCGATCTCAGATACGAAGATCTTCCCGTCACCCACGTTTCCCGTCTTCGCTGATTGCTCAATCGTGTCGATTGCCTTGTCGACGAGATCATCACCGATCACGATTTCAAGTTTTACCTTCGGTAGGAAGTCGATCACGTATTCTGCACCGCGGTAAACTTCCTTATGGCCCTTTTGACGACCGTAGCCGCGTGCTTCGACCACCGTCAGGCCTTGCACACCCGCTTCAGCCAGCGCTTCCCGAACTTCGTCGAGTTTGTGCGGCTGAATAATGGCGCTGATGAGTTTCATGGCACCCTCCCCTGTTGTGGCCAGTTCGGAAATCAGTCCGAGATGTGGCCGAGATGTAGCCGAAATGTAGCCGAAACAGATACCGTGTTCCGCGAGAACTTAGGGGCTGTAAATAGGCTGTCCAAATTAAATCGGCGTTAACTCGCCCATCTAGTGTTCCTGCTAAAGCGACGGAGCTTTGACTTTTGCCGAAGCCACCAGTACTATGACCATGGCTATCGAAAATCACGAAATATGCACGACTTATGGAACAAACCACCCGGGATCTGCGACCCCCAAAGCTTCGACCACGAGGAGACCTGGGTGCCCCCTCGCAGTTTGCTTCGAGAAGGGGTATGAACCTCTGAATCGACTCGCATTCGAACACGGTTGCTCTTCTCAAGGGGCTCTTTTGTTTCTGAGGCCACACGACATCCAAGACCGGATCCTCGATTTTGAAAAGAACACGAAGGGCGACCGACTTCCGATTCTCAATAACCTCGATGACCGATGGTATCGAACCGCCGTTCTGACCGGACCGGCATATCGGAACGCGTGTGTTTCCGTCGTGTTCGGTTCGTATTTCTGCTCTCACGGTCTTGTCGAGAGGCCCTGGTCCGGATCGAATGAGCGTCGAGGCGATATGGAACCTCTGCAGAGCCTGATTTTTAGCCTTCCGCCGGCCTGAGACGGTCCTATGTTTGGCAGCCTGCGACTCGACCATCGGTCCATCAAGTGGCTTATTGCCACCATCCTGTCTGCAACTGCCTTCCTCTATCTGCCTTCCTTCTCTCTCGGTTTTATCTCAGACGATTTTGCGCTGATCGGCGAAGCTCGGCGGGTTAGTTGGTGGGGGCTGTTNTTACAGGAACTCAACGCCTACTACCGCCCGCTTGTACAACTGACCCTCAAAGCCGACCACGCGCTCTGGGGGTCTAAGCCGGCTGGATACCACGTCACGAGTTTCGCACTGCATCTTATTAATGTCCTTCTAGTTGCGCTGATTGGTCGAAGGGTTCTGTCGCGGAAGGGTTGGATCCTGGCGGCCGTCTATTTCGGGATCACGCCGACCCACGCAAGCTCCGTTCTCTGGATCTGCGGGAGGACAGACCTTCTGTGTGCCACCTTCTACTTGGGAACGGCTTGGATGCTGATCGAGAGCAAGGCTCGGAGGGAGATGTGGCACGGGGCGATAGTTGCTCTTCTGACNTTCGGGGCACTNCTCAGCAAGGAGATGGCTATAAGCCTTCCNCTCGTCAGCCTGCTGATCGCCTATGCCATCGNAAGACGTGACGGCCACGCCCTACGCGATTCAGCTGTAGCAGTGGCGCCGATATTCTGCGCGTTCGTGCTGTATATCGCCCTCCGGTTTGCGTTGTTCGGAAATTTTCTGCAGAATCCACTTCAGACGGCGACTTCAACGAGCGCAATTCTGACNAATGTCGCACGTTACGCCGTCACGTTGACTTTCCCGCTCGATCTCGAGATTCTCAAACCGTTCTTCAGATCACATCCGAACCTGTTGCTTGGCGCTTCCGTGGTGATAGCGGGTGGGTGTATCTATTTCGCGAGATCGATTGGCCGGGACCGCACGCTCCTCGTCTTGCTAGGATGTGTGGCTCTTAGTTTGATTCCCGTCCTGCGCGTGTTTGGACCATGGTATCTCTACATCCCCAGCGTGGGGGTTGCACTCTTTGTCGGTCGTGCCTTTGAGTTGGTAGAGCGAGGTATCGAGCGTAAGGCAGCCATCTCGTGGGCCCTCGTTCTGCTTTTGGTGCTTCAGATATCAGGATTGGGGCAGAGTCAGCTCTGGGCATTCAGAGCCGGCAAACTGACAAGTGAAGCAATCGAGACCCTCGCGGTTAATGTGGATGCCGGCAACCGCGTAGCAGTCCTGTCTCTACCGACTGAGTATCGTGGTGTTCCGGTCTTTGGCTGGCTNGGCAATCTCGAATATGCGATGCNCCTTTTCGACCATGGCATAGGACCGCTTACTGCTGTCGGCGTCAGGCTCTCGGGATCGACTGTCGAAACAGAAACAATTGTTGAGAGCAGTAAGAAAATTCGAATGTCGATCTCGGGAGAAACCGACTTCTTCAGGCTGCACGATCTCCGTTTGCTGACCGGGGCACGGAAGCCAGCTCCCGGTCAGATCTACACAGTTCGGGACGCTACCGTGGAGGTGGTCCGGCTCAACGCCTCGGGCCAGCCTGCTGAGGTAGTCGTAACCCCTAGAACTTTTGGCCTCAGGGGTGATGTGAAGATCTTTGCCCTCCGCGGGTCCGGTTTGCAAGAGATCACAGTTGGACGCTAGCACAGTCTAGCTCTTGAACGATCTGCGGCCGAGATGGGTTTCTGGAGAGCTAGAATCAGGATATCAGGAGGTGACCAATGAATCAGTTTGATGAAATCGACCGTGATCAGGAATTAACGTCGCTCAACACGGACGTCGTTCTATCGAAGCTCGATCTTTCAGGGCCAGGTTTGGAGAAGGTTAGGGCTGCCGCTGCATACGGTGATGATGAGACGGNGTTCGATCGTTTGGTCGATTACTATCGCTGGAAGTTCCCGTTCGAACCGATGGACAGGCGCGTGGATACGTCAACGGCTGACGACACTGTGAACCACATCCTGCAATGGGGTCCTTATGAGAAGGCGGACTACGGCGAGGATATTGACTGGGAGTGGGATCCGCGCGGAGATATCGAATGGGTCGCAGCTNTATGCCGATTCTACTGGGCAGGACCCTTGGCGACGGCATACTGTGCTACGAGAGACGAGAAGTATGCTTCATCATTTGTGGAGCTGACGACGGACTGGATCCGGAAACACAAGCTCGAGGACCGTAAGCGGATTCATCCGGTCTACGAGTATTGGAAGGGCTACGTATGGCTCGATATCCAGACAGGTATTCGGGCGACGAACATCTGCTTTGCTTTCAAGCAGATGGTGCACGGGGAGGCATTTACGGGAGGCTTTCTGAAGCTTCTTCTAGCGAGTCTCTACGATCATCAGGTCAAGACGGAGTTGATTCCGATGGGACTCGTGCACAACAAGGCCATTTTTGAACAGCGAGGTTTCATCAACATCGCCCATCACTTCAGCGAGTTCTCAGATTCGCGTCGCTGGCTAGAGGTTGCCCTTGAGCACGCTCGAGAGAACTTCCTGCTTCAGACAACTTCCGACGGTGTCCAACGCGAATGGTCCTATGGGTATCACGAAGGCGTCTTGCGCGACGCAATTGAGATCAAAGAGCGGATGGCAGAAGCTGATATCCCTTTCCCGGAGGATCTGCAGGAGCGAATCCGGCGGATGTTCGACTACATCTTNGCGGTTGCTACACCGGATTTGGGTGCACCGATGTTTGGCGATGGATCAAGGCCGATTATAGAGTCGGACGATCGCACCTCGTGGCCGCTCTATGGCACACTGATGGAAGCGTCTGACCTGTTGAATGACCCCAAGTATGCGGCGAGGGCGAATCTGGATAGAATGGGGTTGCCTGATCAACTAAGCCGCGCGTTTGAGGAAGCCGGCATGTACGTACTCCGAAACGATTGGGGACCGGATCAGATCCACCTCGGATTGCACTGTTCACCGAAGGCCATTTCAGGACACGACCAGCCCGACAATGGCACCTTCGAGTTATACGCTTTTGGCCGGTGGTTAATGCCGGACACGGGTTTCTACACCTACGGACACGATCCCGCGGGACGTGCGTGGCATCGGCAGACGACCGTCCATCAAACCCTCACGCTTGACGGAGAAAATTCGGAAGATGCTGGGAAGCACCTCTTCTGGCTCTCGGATGAGAAATGTGATGTTGTGGTCGTCGAGAATGGTTCCTACTCAGACCTCAGCCATCGAAGAACGATATGGTTTGTGAACCGCGAGTTCTTCGTGATCTACGACGAGGCGATTGGGCAAGCGGATGGGCAACTTGACCTGCACTTTCAATTCGCGCCTGGCGAAGTAGCGTTCGAAGAGCGGTCAGCAAAGACGTGCTTCTATGACGCGAACGTGGTCGTAACGTGTCACGTCGATTCAAAGCTGGTGGAGGAAGAGGGGTGGTTCGCGTGGGCCTACGGGTGTCGCAAGCCTAGGAAGGCGTGTCGATTCGAGCTGGGAGCAAGCGCGCCAACGACTGCCGTGACAACTGTCATCCCATATCGGGGAACAAACTCGCCGGTGACATTAGTCGATCACACCGAATTGTCTGCAGGGTCAGACCGAGTGGAGATCGAAGTCACAGTGAACGGTCGTCGGTGGTCAGTCGGCCGCGATCTCTCTAGGGGTGAAGCATGTTGCAAGGAGCGGGGCGCATGATTCATGAGCAGGTCTTGTTTCACAATGTGGGTGAGTTGTTCGCGGATGGTGTCCCCGGTCTGCGACTCCAGAGAGTACCTGAAACGGTTAGGGTGGCTCTGAATCGACGAGCGCAGGAGCGAATGCTCGCTGCAGCAGCGACGGAAATCCGCTTCGTGTCCACCGGGGATACCGTGCGAGTGACTCTCTCTTCGGATTCCGGGACGGAGATCATTCCATTCTTTGGCCCTTTCCAAGGGCGTGAACGAATACGTATCCCGGAAGAACCGACTCCCATCGAGATTCGAAGACCGCCTCGTCCCGCGATGGTGGACCGGGATACACGAACACAATTTCTGTATTCGCCCGATGTGTGGCGTCTGACGATGCGGGGTGAAGACGTTAGGTATCACGGGTTAGAGGGGGATGGGCTGCGTCCTCCAACTCCTGAAGAGGTGCCTGGAGTCCGGTATTTGTCGTATGGGACATCAATCACGCGTGGGGTGGCGGCGACGGCAGGCCATCTGACGTATGTCGCCCAGACTGCTTGGCGTCTGGGAGCAGATCTGATCAATCTCGGCGTTGGGGGATCGGCCTGGTGCGAACCGACTCTGGCAGACTACATCGGGGACCGAACGGACTGGGACATCGTCACTCTTTCGCTATCGGTCAATATGATCGGAGGCGGGTTCAGCGAAGGGGCGTTCCGAGAGCGGGTTAGATACACGGTCGAACGTATTGCGGCATCGGGAAGGCCAATTGCCTGCATCACGCTGTATCCACATTTCAGAGACTTCGAGGAAGACACGCCGAACGAAGAGTCCGCAAGAAGTGAGCTCTTTCGAAAGGTCCTTCGCGAGACAGTCTCGGATTTGAATCTTCCCAACGTGACCCTTGTGGATGGGACCGATATGCTAAGTCCCTCTGGCCTTACGGTCGACATGATTCATCCCGGGGACCTGGGGATGATCGAAATGGGCGAGGTCCTCGCGGCGAAACTGCGAGAGATCCTTACGAATGTTGAATGAACAATCCTCCGAAAGATTACGTCCGCATTCAGGTGAAGCACTTGCACCAATTCGTTGTGGATGCAGCAACGACAGCCGGGTTATCTGAGGAGCGTTCTAGGCAGCTCGCGGGGTGGCTGACAGACAACGACCTGAGAGGTGTCTTCAGCCACGGGACTCAGCAGATCGCAACTTATGCGAGGCTAATGCGGGATGGTATCCTGAACGACAAACCAAGTGTTGAGATCGTGAAGGAGACGCCGGTCAGCGTCCTGATGGATGGGGACGGTGGCTTGGGTTACTTCCCCGCCTATGAGGGTACACTCCGGGTGATCGAGAAGGCAAATGAGACCGGAATGGCCGTGATGTGCAGTCGCAACCACGGTCACTTCGGTGCGGCCGGTATCTACTCAAGGCTGGGTATCGGACACGACCTTGTTGTGTATGTCACGTCGGGCCATCAGATGAAGCTACGAGAGGGTGCACCCATCTACAGCGCCGGCGGCGGGTCTCCAATGTCTTTCCTTGCGCCAACGGCAGAGGAGACCCCTCTGCTCTTGGACTTCGGTGCGATGCATGATCTGTATGACGGTTCCCAGAACCACGAGACCATAGCCGAAATCGCACCCGCTGTTGTGTTCCGCTCGATCGGACTCGGCGTGATCTGTCAGGCTTGGGGTGGTCTGCTTTCCGGGCTGGGGATCGAAGAGTCCCGGTCTCCCTGGACCTATAAAGGTGCGAATCAGGGCGCTTTTGTGATCGCAGTGCAGATCGACCTGTTTACCGATCCCGAACGGTTCAAGTCCGAGATGGATACGTATGTGAGGCAGGTCAAGCGTCTGAAGCCGCTCACAGGGTTCGACGAGGCGTTGCTGCCAGGCGCGATCGAGGCAGTGAGAGAAAGAGATTATGGGGAAAAAGGAGTACCGCTGGGGAGTTGGCATCTTGAGCGGCTCGAGATGCTGGCAGATGAGCTTGAGCTCGATGTCCCATGGTGATCTCGTCCCTTACAGAGGCCCGTCTCAGCCGGCGATCTCATTGACGGACCCTTATGGAATGAGTACCTTTCGCGCAGGTTTGTTAATGTATTTCCAGACTAGGTGAGGGGTATGGCATGGCGTCCATAGCTACGGCCTTAGGCTCCAGTGTAGGCCGGAAAATCCTGATGTCTCTATCGGGCATCGTGATGCTCGGGTTTGTAATCGGGCATCTGGCGGGGAACCTACAGCTTCTGTCAGGCAACGGAGATGCGTTTAACCGATACGGGCATTTTCTGATTAGCCTCGGGGGGTTGCTGATCCTGACTGAGCTATTCCTGATCGCCTGTCTTGTGACGCACGTGATCACGGCGATCTCGATCTCGCGAGGCAAGCGGGCTGCACGACCACAGGGCTATAGCAAGCTGAAGTCTGCCGGCGGTGCGAGCAAGCGGACATTCGGCTCGTCCACGATGATCTACACCGGTATCCTGATCCTCATCTTCTTGGTCGTACACATCCGGACATTCAAATACGGTCCCTCCGAAGTCGACGGCTACGTGACACAGGTCGACGGTGTCGAGGTTCGCGATCTGCATCGTCTGGTGGTGGAGAAGTTCAGCCAGATCGAGTGGGTGATCGGTTATGTTGTTGCGATGATCGTACTCGGTCTCCATCTGTCGCACGCCTTCTGGAGCGCAATCCAGAGCCTCGGGTTCTACCACGACCGCTACACGCCTGTCCTCTACACTGCGGGACGTGCCTTAGCAGTGCTGATTTCACTCGGATTTCTGATCATCCCGATTTGGATATATTACTCCGGAGCCTCCTGATGACACTCGATTCCAAGATCCCTGACGGACCGATTGAGCAGAAGTGGGACAATCGGAAGAGGGACATGAAGCTCGTCAACCCTGCGAACAAGCGGAAATACAACCTGCTCGTCGTGGGTACAGGTCTGGCAGGCGCTTCGGCTGCGGCCTCACTCGGCGAGATGGGCTACAACGTCAAGAGCTTCTGTATCCAAGACTCGCCGCGTCGCGCGCATAGCATTGCGGCACAGGGCGGGATCAATGCTGCAAAGAACTACCCGAACGACGGTGATAGTGTCTGGCGTCTGTTCTATGACACAGTCAAAGGTGGCGACTACCGTTCACGGGAAGCGAACGTTCACCGACTTGCTCAGTTGAGCACGAATATCATCGATCAATGCGTCGCACAAGGTGTGCCATTCGCTCTGGACTACGGCGGTCTGTTGGCGAACAGATCCTTTGGCGGTGCGCAGGTTTCACGAACGTTCTACGCACGCGGCCAAACCGGTCAGCAGCTCCTCCTTGGCGCATATAGCGCTCAGATGCGTCAGGTGTCGATGGGTCAGGTGGAGATGCACCCGAGGTTTGAGATGTACGACCTAGTAGTGATCGACGGGCAGGCGCGCGGAATCATTGGACGAGACCTGACCACGGGCAAGATTGAGCGGTACGTCGGCGATGCCGTGATCCTGGCAACTGGTGGATACGGCGCAGTCTTCTTTCTGTCGACGAACGCCATCAACAGCAACGTGACGGCTGCGTGGCGGTGCCACAAGCGGGGCGCATACTTCGCGAATCCTTGCTACACGCAGATTCACCCGACCTGTATCCCCGTGTCGGGCGACCATCAGTCGAAGCTGACGCTGATGAGTGAAAGCCTTCGGAACGACGGCCGTGTGTGGGTCCCAAAGGACAGCGCCGACAAGCGCTCACCCGATCAGATTCCGGAGTCCGATCGCGACTACTACCTCGAGCGTCGGTATCCGAGCTTCGGGAACCTGGTTCCTCGCGATGTCGCGTCGAGGAACGCGAAGCAGGTTTGCGACGAGGGGCGTGGTGTGGGTCCGACGGGACTGTCTGTCTATCTCGATTTTTCGGATGCGATCAACCGTCTGGGCGAGCAGGTGATCCGAGAGCGCTACGGCAACCTGTTTGAGATGTATGAACGGATCACAGGAGAGAATCCATACAAGGTTCCGATGCGGATCTATCCGGCCGTGCACTACACGATGGGAGGTCTCTGGGTCGATTACAACCTGATGAGCAATGTGCCCGGGCTGTTTGTGCTTGGGGAAGCCAACTTCTCGGATCACGGTGCGAACCGGTTGGGTGCGAGTGCACTGATGCAGGGCCTCTGTGATGGCTATTTCGTGATCCCATACACGATCGGAGATTACCTTGTGGACCGAGATATCACGCCGGTCGACACGACTCACGAGGCTTTTGATCAGGCCGAGCAGGAGGTGACAGGGCAGATCGAGAAGTTGCTGAGCATCAATGGCAACAAGTCGGTTCGCGCATATCACCGTGAGCTCGGTCTTCTGATGTGGGAGTATGTCGGAATGGCCCGGAACGAAGAGGGTCTGAACAAGGTGATTGCTGAGATCCCGAGGCTTCGGGAGGACTTCTGGCAGAATGTCATTGTTCCGGGTCGTGCCGATCAGTTCAACAAGAACCTGGAGATGGCTGGACGTTTGGCAGACTTCTTTGAGCTGGGTGAACTGATGGCGCGGGATGCGCTGCAAAGATCCGAATCCTGTGGCGGCCACTTCCGCGAGGAGAGCCAAACGGAAGAGGGCGAAGCACTCCGCAAGGACGACGAGTTCTCGTATGTGTCGGCGTGGGAATACAAAGGTCAGGATTCCGAACCGACGCTGCACCAAGAGGGACTCACGTTCGACAACGTGAAACTGACCCAGCGCAGCTACAAGTAGGCGAACGATGGCAAACATGACCCTAAATCTGCATATCTGGAGGCAGGAGAGCCCCCGCAAGCCAGGAAAGCTCGTACCATACAAGGCAGAGAACATTAGCCCGGACATGTCGTTCCTGGAGATGCTCGATGTCGTGAACGAGGACCTGATCGCAAGGGGCGAGGATCCGATCGAGTTCGATAGCGATTGCCGTGAGGGGATCTGCGGAATGTGCAGCCTCGTGATCAACGGGGTCCCGCACGGCCCGCTGAATGGTACCGCAACCTGTCAGCTGCATATGAGACATTATCGAGATGGGGACACGATTACGATCGAGCCGTGGCGGTCGAGCGCTTTCCCGATCGTGAAGGATCTCGTTGCAGACAGGGGTTCGTTTGACCGGATCATCCAGGCTGGCGGGTATATCTCGGTTAACACCGGAAACGCACCCGAAGCCAACGCGTTACCCGTTCCGAAAGTGGATTCCGACCTGTCGATGGATGCAGCCGCCTGTATCGGCTGTGGGGCGTGCGTTGCGGCTTGCCCGAACGCATCCGCAGCGCTTTTCACTTCGGCGAAGGTGACACAGTTCGCAAAGCTGCCCCAGGGGACACCGGAAAGAAAACTGCGCGTCCTCAGGATGGTGGATCAGATGGACTCGGAAGGATTCGGCAACTGCTCAAACCACGGCGAATGCGAGGCGGTCTGTCCGAAGGAGATCTCGATCTCGACCATCGCACTGATGAAACGAGAGTACACAAAAGCAGCGATCACAGCGTCCGCCGACTAAATCGAAGAGATGTAACTCTGAGTGGGAGTCGAAGGGTGACTGAATCGGACAAGCAAAAGGGCGTCGACCTTTTCAGATGGTCAACGCTCTTTTTTCTATGGTACGCAATAAGCGTCGTGTTCCAGAGTTCGTCTGAGATCGCACCCCGATACCGCCTACGCAGCGTGAGCTCGCGGCTCTTGGCACTCGGGATGAGGGTATAGTAGTTCTACAGCAAAGTAACGGACCACCTTGAAACAGCCCAGCTAGACCAGACCCAGATCCTCGTAGATCGCAGTATTAAGGTCACGAGTCCGCTTGTTGTGGCGGGGCTCGCCAGGCATCCCGTTGCAGACCAGCGCAACCACGAGATCGTGTTCAGGATCAGCAAAAGCGGCCGAAGACTGCGACCCTCCGTGACCGAACGTCACTTCGGACGCGTGGAGTCCGAAGCTGTAGGGGACAGTAATGGGACCATACCGATTCGAGTTCACCATGAACCCGAAACCCCAGTCGAGATAGTGCTGGAATGTGTGGTCGTAGAGACCCTCTCGCTGTCGGGTCGTCAGACGAGCCACGGTGTCTGGCCTCAGCAGATCACCGCCGCCGCCGAGCAGCACCTCGTAAAACCTACCCAGTTCGCTGATCGGCCCTCGACCGTTCCCGCCCGGCCTGACGTCTGCTATCGCCTCCTCCCTGTTCAGTGCTGTGTCGGGGCGCACAAATCGGTTTGCCCTAAACATCCACCCGAGACTCTCACCATATTTCTTTTGCTGGTGAACGGGGACTCCGATCCATGAGTTCTCCATCACTAGGGGATCGAAGACCTTCTGTTTCGCGAGCTCTTGGAAGGATGTGTCTTCGATGCGCGCAATCGCCTCCGCGAGGATGTACCAGCTTGTGGCGGGATGGTAGCCAGCACGTTCCCCAGGCTGCCAATTCTCTTCAAGCGCAACAGAGCAGACGCTCGAAACGGCCTTTGCCCACTTGCTGCCGACGAGGCCATCGGGCTCGGGTCTGAAGCCTCCGGTATGGGTCAGCAGATGACGAAAGGTGATCCCCGACTTGCCACCCGATGCAAATCCGGGGATCACCTCACAGACTGTTATATCCAGCTCGAGTTTGCCAGATTCCCAGCTCTGAGCAAACAATACTGCCGTGATCGGTTTCGTGGCCGACATCCAGAGGTTTATCGTGTCCCTGTTCATCGGGACCTCCGGACGCGCCTCACCGATCCCGTCATCGGCAACGACTTCTCCTTTCAGCGAGACGTATATCTGTGCGCCAGGATGCAGACCTTGTTCGACACCCTCAAGTAGCAACTTGTGGGTGAGGGGCAGATTGATGTCGAGTTTAGTCAAAAGAGGCAGGGACAGGCGAGTGTGGTAGCAGGCTAAATCTCTGCCTTTCCTCCCAATTTCCTGCTCTTCTTCCTAAGGGTTCTGTACGGCCTTGATAAGAGCTTTGATATAGCCAGCGGTGAAAGCGCGCTGTCTGTGGCCCCAGCCGCTGTCCTGATCCGAATGTGCGACGTGATCCGGACAGAAGACGCCGTCGTAACCTAAGTTGTGGTAGACTTTCATAGTCTCCCACATGTCTACGTCGCCTTCATCGATGTAGGTTTCCTCGAAGGCGAGACGCTTCCCGCGGATGTTTCGGTAGTGGACCATGAAGATCTTCTTCTGTTCGAGGAAGTACTTTACAACGTCGAAGATCTCCTTTCCAGGATCCTCGAGCATCTCCGAGAAGGTGCCCTGACAGAAGTTGAGACCGTGATACGGGCTGTTTACGAGGCTGCAGAATTTCTTCACGCCGTCGACAGTTCCGAGCACGCGGTCGATGCCACGGTAGCCCAATGGTGGCATGCCTGGATCGTGGGGATGACAGGCCATCTTGACTTTGTACTCCTCTGCAACTGGAATCACGCGCTCCAGGAAGTACTCGATACGTTCCCACATCATCTCGCCGGTGACTTCACCCGCGAGGGTCAGCTCTTTGTTCTGCTTCTCCATCTCTTCGAAGTTGAAATAGCGGTATGTCGAGCCACCGCGTCCCGGACTTCGGCCCGTGGAGACAACCCCGAGAAGGGTCAAGTTGTATTTGAGACACGGAATGCCTGCCTCTCCTGCTGCCTTGATGCATTCGATGATGTTGTCGATGTCCTCATCCCGCTTCTCGTTCCCGAGCATGATGTTCGGGTTGTCAGCGCCGTCGACGAAGTTAGAGTGGAGAGGAGGTGCCATGACAGCGATATGGACTCCGTGTGATTCGCACCGCTCACGAAGCTCGATCAGGCTGTCCTTACCCCAGTAGCCCTTTCCTTCGACCATGAATGGCTTGTGTGACGCGTGAACGATGTGGTTGACACCCGTCTGAACTGCGAACTTGAGGTTGTCGTCTGAAGCGTCGCTCATCTGGTATGCTGGATGCATGTTTTCCCCGTTTTAGGCACCCTTTTGGGTGCGGTGTAGTCGTTACCGATCGTGTGACGAGACTTTACGTCGTTTCGTTGTCGAAGAGCTCGATGACCTCGCCATCGGGTCCTTTGAAGAAGGCGAGTCTGACCTGCGTGTGTTGGGGTCTGCTCTGAAGCTCGACATTCTTCGGCTCGACCGTGACCTCGGCGCCTGCCGCACGAGCCCGCTCGATCGCGCCATCCACATCGTTCGTACGGATCGCGAAGTGTATGATCGTAGCCTCTGGCTTGGATCCCTCTTTTCCATTTGCGAAGATCTCAAGGTAGTTCCCGTCGCCCGTGTCGAGCATGACGGCCCTTCCACTGTTTTCTCCCCAAGAGATTTTTTCGGTGAAACCGAGCGCCTCTGTGTAAAACTTCACCGACGCATCGAAATCGTGTGCCCGAATCGCGATGTGGTGGAATCCGCCGCCACCGATGACCGCATTGCTACCTGCCATTTCAACTCCTTCGATTCTTGTCACTCCAGATAGTCCATCTCGGGACGGAGATCCCATCGATGTATATCTCTTGGACGTGTGTTCCGGGTCCATTGGGTCAGAACCCGAGATTCCTTCGACTTGGTTTGGATTGTCTGCCAAATGCGATTGGGGTCCCACTCTTCGAGGACACGATTGGTCAGTTCCTCGACGATATCCGAACAGCCTGGATCAGCTGCTCTGTCACTCATTTCGCGGGGGTCCTCGTCTAGGTTGAACAACTGCGTGGGCTGTCCATGGAAGTAGTTCAGCTTCCAAGGACCTTTTCGGATCATCCGCTGAAGACGCCCATTTTCCGTGCAGTACTCGCAGAAAGCCGTGTCATTCCACTCTGCGTTCAGATCCTCGAACAAGGGTAACAGAGAGCGTCCTCGACTCGTTGGAAGCGGCTGACCTCCGAGGGCATCTATCATCGTCGCGTTTACGTCGAGCGAACTAGTGACGTTCGGTATTCGCGAGTCCTCCTGGATTCGGCCAGGCCAAGCAACAATACACGGTACCTTTGCTGAATCGTCGTAGAAGGTCTGCTTCCACCATAGCCCGTGTTCTCCGACTTGCTCACCGTGGTCCGACGAGTAGATCACGAGCGTGTTATCTTCGAACCCGTTCGTTCTAAGCGCCTCGAGGATTTGGCCGATCATGACGTCCATCCGATAGACGAGAGCCCAGTAGGCGGTGCGTGCACGATCGACCTGCTCTTCCGGGATCTCAGTCACGATCCCACATTGCTCGCGCCACATTTTATAATTCGGATGCAGATCGTTGGAATACGGCACCGGTGTCAGTGGGGGAGGAACACGCCCTTCGAATCGCTCATAGTCCTCTCGGCGAGCGACAAAGGGTTGATGCGGTAGCATGAAGCCTACGGTAAGGCTGAATGGCTTCTGCATAGTGCCGGCTCGGCGCTGGACACCAAGACGGTCGAGGTATGCGACGGTCGCTGCAGTGACTTCCTCGTCGTGAACCTGATAGGCGCTTTGGCCGATGCCTGACTTCCGGATGCTAACACGTTTGGGCCCCGCCGTGCCGTGGAGCATCCCGTGATTTGCTCCGACGCCTCCTGGATAGTTAGGCCCGTGGTCTCCGACCAGCCGTTCCGCATAACCGTGAAGCTGGTCGGGACCGACCGAGTGCATCCGGCCGATCAGGACGGGATCGTATCCAGCAGCACCTATGGCGTGAGCGAAAGTTGGGATACCAGAGTCGAGTATGTTGTTGTTGGTCCATACCTCGTTCTCAAAGGGATATCGGCCGGTCAGCATGGCCATCCTTGAGGGCACGCAGATTGGCGAAGGGCAGTAGACGTTATCAATGACAGCGCCCCGCTGCGCTAAGGCATTGAGATTGGGAGTTTCGGCTACAGGATCGCCGTAGCAGCCCGTGACAAACGCACTGTGCTGGTCGGAGTGGATGTATAGTAGATTGGGTCTGTGGGTCATACTCGTTCCTTTGTCAAGGAGTCGAATATCTCGATTTGCAGCCCGATTGTCCAATCTGTGGTCTGAGACATCTGCCGATATTCACAGTCGACCGAAACAGACTTAGAAGTTTGGGCGGATCTCGAATCGTGTGTGGCCGACACCGTCATAAATGTATTACGGCAAAGGGATTCGATCCTAATCGGTTCCTTTGCTTTTTCGGTCGCAGATTCCACAGCTTGACTACCTGCCAAGACTGATACACGGGTTTGTGGAAGGGGTAGTCTCGTCGGAGCTGGCCTTTAATTCCTTCAGGAGCACAGTGATGCTGTCCGAGGTCGTGGATATGCTGATGTTCCGACCCGAAATCATACTCAGAAGAACACAGGATTGTTCCGACTTCGAGATTGCGTCCTATGTGATCAGGAGTCTGGGTCACGAGCTGTCGATGAGGGAGGCGGTGTTCGATTCGCAGAACGCGGATCCTGAATCGACACTCGATGGAGAGACCGATGACGACGTTTGTGTCCGTGATATCCTGAGCTTCGGTAGCGGGGAGGCACGCATCAAGGCTTAGAAGACACTTGAGCAGATTCGAGAGGTGATGGGGCTGAAGTTTGCGATNTTCGGCTAAGTACAAAAGCGTTCCAGTCTCCAGACAAAGCTGAATTCACTTGGCACAGCTTTGCTGTTTTGGAACGCCTTATTGTTTCTTCTCGTATTCGGCGATCCTCTCGAGGATGATATCCCAGCGCTCAGCGTGGCTGATGTGGGTGTTGAGGGGATCGAAGCCGGCCTTCAGGTAAGAATTGATTGCGGGAAGACGCCAATCGTCCGTCTTCAGGTGTGCCTTTTGGAAGCCCTGCTTCTTCAGTTTATTCAGAACAGCTGCGTTGACGAGGTGTCCCAAGCCCTTGCCTCTATGTTCGTCGAAGGCGCCGACCATGTGGACGTCTCCGACAACCTCTTCCTCAACGCTCGATCGCCAAGCGCATGCACTGGCCACGGGTATTCCTTCGTAGGTTGCGAAGAAGAGCCCATCTGCAGAGAATCGAGGATCAGAGGACATTNTTTCTGCGAAGAGCTCCGTTGTCCAGTTACGGCCGACATTCCCTTCCATGATGTCGCACCAGGCCTGCTCGTCCCCGGATTGGAAAGTTCGCATCTCGTAATCCATCGGAACGGCCACCTCAGGCAGATCGTCCAGGTGGTNTCTCAGCATCTCCAGCTGTGGCAGAGGCGCCTCTGCCGTCGTGTCCTTGTGTCCGAAGATCAACTTTAGCCAGGCAAACACTAAGATCCTCCCATTAGGCTTTTCGTCAGGCGACACAAATATACTCACGTCCTTCGACCCACCCTAGGCCGTTCAGGTTCTCACGAATCAGAGACCTTGCGCCTCTTGACGGAACAGCAGCCAGGATCAACGGGTTGTCCGACCTCTCAGCAACACTGGGTAGCTCTTCGGGAGATATGATCAATGCACCTCTTCTAGTGTTTCCGATCTTCTTCGGGTCGATGTCCACGAACGCGAGCAGTTCCACGCCTGCGCGCAGGAGATGCTTGGAGACCCGGCGTCCCATCTGTCCGGCGCCCCAAATGATGACCTTTTTGCTGTCGTTCAGAGGGCCTTGAACCAGGTAGTGAGTCTTCGCCCGAATGAAATTTTCTACCGAATAGCGCGAATCTGTTCGGGTCAGCCTTCTATCTCCTTCGCGCCACTCGTGCAGCGCCTCCGGGATTTTTGCGAACCGAGATCCCGCCGTATGCAGCCTGAGCCAGAGGTCATAGTCTTCCGGCCAACCGTTGTCAACGTAGCCGCCACAACGATCCAGAACTTCGCGTCTGATGGTCACCGAAGGGTGGACAAGTGGGCTCTCGATATAGATCTCACGTGCGATGTCCTCTGGGGAGATCAGCCCATTGATCCAGCGCTCGTAGATCCTGAAACCCTTAGCCACCCTTTCGTCCGGGAAGCATCGAATCTGTGAGCCCACGGCGTCGATGTCGGCGTTCGCGTCGAGAAAGTCTACCTGACGGCTCAAACGATCCGGATGTGCCCGATCGTCCGCATCGAATCTGGCGACGTATCGGCTCTCACACAGACTGATCCCCGCGTTCAACGCCCCGACCAACCCCTGGTGCGCGAGATGCACGGGGCGAATCCGGTCGTCCAGTTCAGCGGTNCTATTAAGGATGTCAGCTGTCCCATCAGTAGATCCGTCGTTCACCACAATGGTCTCAAAATCGGCAAAGGACTGCTCACTTATTGTAGACAGGGCCTCTTTGAGCGTCTCTTCCGCGTTGTAGGCCGGAATCAGGACAGAAACAGCAGGTGCGGAGGTTCGAATCATAGCTCTAAGATAGGTGTTCAAGAGTATTCTGGTAGCGATGGCCTTTTGGTTCTGAACAGTATGGGCAGCATTGGGGTAAAACGGGGACCCCTCGGGGGCCGCCTCATCCGCCAAAAAACCAGTGAATTTGGGCGAATACAGCGAATCTAAACGTGTAGTTTTCCTTTCTATTTGGCTTGACATGCAGAAGGCCGTACGATATACTAATCGCGATTTTCTGGGGGGGGAGCGCTNGTTTTTTGCAGGTTTTTGCGCTCGACTTTCTCGCTTTTTGGCACACTGATTTTTCGCACCTTCGGGGGCATCTACAAGAGAAATGCTGAGCGACTATCTCCCGATTGTCCTGCTCTTTTTTATTGCTGGTGGGTTCGCGGCCGTAAACCTTGCGATTACGCATCTGGTTGGCCCACGAAAACCAAACCCTGTAAAGCTATCGCCCTACGAGTCAGGTGTCCCAGGATTCGGAGACGCGCGCCTGCGTTTTTCCGTGAAGTTCTACTTGGTGGCGATGCTCTTTATCATCTTCGATATCGAAGTCGTCTTTCTCTACCCTTGGGCNGTAGTTTTTCGCGAACTCTTAGCTCAGGGGCCTTTTATTTTCTACGAGATGGTCGTGTTTCTCGGAGTGTTGGCCTTGGGTCTCGCGTATGTGTGGCGTAAGGGAGGTTTGGAATGGGACTAGAGTCCTCGCTGGGTGACAACGTCCTGACGACAACGCTGGACAAGATGATCAACTGGGCTCGGAAGAGTTCGCTCTGGCCGATGCCTTTCGGAACGGCGTGCTGTGCGATTGAGATGATGGCCACGCTGTCAGGCCGGTTCGACATGGCCAGATTCGGTGCTGAGGCCGTCCGCTTCTCGCCCAGACAATCAGATCTGCTGATCGTCTCCGGGCGCATATCGATAAAGATGATGCCTGTTCTAAAGAAGATCTACGATCAGATGCCTGANCCGAAATGGGTGATCTCAATGGGTGCCTGCGCATCTTCGGGCGGTGTCTTCAATACCTATACACTTGTCCAGGGTGTGGATCAGTTTATCCCCGTTGACGTATATGTTCCCGGGTGTCCCCCGCGTCCTGAAGACTTGATCTACGGGTTGATGAAGGTCCAGGAGAAGATCGACCGCGAGCAGCCCACACAGGCGACCGAGGAGGTCGCGGCAACGGCCTAATGTCTGAGGATATCGCGACAGAGACGCCCGAGGTGGCAACGGAAGCTCTCGTTCCTGACCATCCAGTGGCCGCCAGACTCCGTGATCGGTTCGAGGATGAAATCGTTAAGGTCGTCGATGCCCAAGAGCAAGTGACGATCGTCTGTCAGAAGGACAGAATNACCGACATTCTGTCCTTCCTCAAGAGCGAACCGGATCTCCGCTACGACCGTCTCAACGATGTGACTGCGGTCGACTATCAGGATCACCCGCATCGAGCACCCGATCTTCCTCGCTTCGATGTGGTTTATTCCCTGTATTCCCATCCGAACAATCAGAGATTGCGTGTCCGTGCGCAGGTCGCCGAAGACGACTGTAGAGTTGATTCAGCGACCACAGTGTGGCGTGGTGCAGAATGGCCGGAACGTGAAGCCTTTGACATGTTCGGGATCCGGTTCGACGGTCACCCGGACCTGCGCCGGATTCTAATGCCGCACAACTTCCAGTATCACCCGCTGCGTAAAGACTATCCGCTGCGAGGTATGGGAGAGCGGAACATCATCGCGCCCGAGGATCCCGGTTTTGCGGGTAACCCTTTCGCGGGGCAGGAGGATGCCGATGAGGATCCTCTCGGTTCCGAAAAGATGGTCCTCAACCTCGGTCCCCAGCATCCTGCCACACACGGGACGCTGCGCCTGCAGTTGCAGCTGGATGGCGAGCGGATCTCAAAATGCATTCCGGACATCGGCTATCTGCACACGGGCTTTGAGAAGCTGGGCGAGCACCACACGTTCAACCAGTACGTGACGGTTACGGATCGGATGAACTACTTGTCTCCGCTCTGCAACAACATCGCCTACGCGGCCTCGATGGAGCTTCTGATGGGGCTTGAGGTTCCGGAACGTGCGACCGCCGTTCGAGTTGTTCTCTGGGAGCTGTCACGAATCGCTGATCATATGGTCTGGCTTGGCACGCACGCGCTCGATATTGGTGCCTTTACGGTTTTCCTCTACACTTTCGAGCAGCGTGAGCGATGCTACAACATCTTCGAGCTGGTGACGGGTGCCCGGCTTACGACGAGCTACACACGCGTTGGTGGGTTGGGTTGGGATGTGCCGGAGAATTTCCGCGAGGTGGTGCTCGATTTCATCGCGCAATTCCCGGATGCGATGAAGGAAGTGGATCGACTCCTAACGCGGAACCGGATCTGGGTCGATCGAACGAAGGGGATTGGCGTGATCTCCGCCGAGGATGCAATCGACTGGAACATGACTGGTCCGATGCTCCGCGGATCAGGGATCGATTACGACATCCGGAAAGCGGAGCCCTTTCTCAACTTTAGCGACTACGATTTCGACGTTCCTGTTGGAGAAAACGGCGATACATATGACCGGTATCTCGTCCGGATGGAAGAGCTGGTTCAGAGCACGCGGATCGTCGAGCAGGCAGTGAACAACCTGCCTGAAGGGCCGGTCAAGGTAGACGAGGCTAAAGTCATCTTGCCCGAGAAGAAGGACGTCGATTTCGGAATGGAGTCTCTGATCCATCACTTCAAAGTGATCATGGACGGTCACGGTCTGACCCCGCCCGTGGGTGAGTCGTATCTCCCAACGGAAGCGCCAAACGGTGAGCTAGGATTCTACGTCGTCAGCAACGGATCCGGTTACGCGCATCGGATGCGTGTTCGGCCACCCTCGTTCATGAACTACCAGGTTTTTTCCGAAATGGCCGAGGGACTGATGGTCTCCGATGCGATCGCCGTTCTCGGGAGCTTTAACGTGATTGCTGGGGAACTGGATCGCTAACCCAAAAGCTGGGACGCAGAAGACGCAGAGAAAACCCGAGGGTTGGGGGAAGCCCCGAAGGGGCGTGTGGCGAGATTAACCCGGGGCGTTAGACCCGGGGTTCGCGCAGATAAGGGCTCTGGGTGCTGCAAGAAGCAAGCAACAATGCGAGCCGTAGCCTGCGGCGCTGACCGAAAACGATCACAAATGCCAGCAGAACTCACAGACGAAACACGCGAGAAGGTAGAAGCGATAATCTCACGGTATCCGGATGACTGGAAGGAGGCCGCGATCCTACCCGTACTGCACACGGTGCAGAAGGAGTGGGGATACGTGTCGCTTGAAGGGCTGAAGCTTGTGGCCGAGATGCTGGGGATGCCGCCGGCCCGTGCTGCTGGTGTTATGAGCTTCTACCCGATGTTCCACAAGGCGCCGATCGGAAAGCACCTGATCCAGGTCTGCGCCACGCTTTCATGTTCGCTTTGCGGCGCGAAGAGCCTCGTGGATCATCTGAAGGAGAAGCTACAGATCGACGTAGGTGGGACGTCGGCGGACGGAAGGTGGACGCTCGAAAAGGCTGAGTGCATCGCCGCCTGCGAGGGCGCTCCCGCAATCCGAATCGACGAGAAGCTTTATCGGGGAATCACGCCTGAGAAGCTCGACGAACTGATGGCGCATTACGACTGACCGGAAGACGACTATGCCGATCAAAGAGTGCAAGATCCTGACCGCCAGCCTGGATGTCGAGAACATCACCGACATTGAGGTCTACAAGCATAACGGCGGATACCAGGCGATCGAGAAAGTCTTCAAGGAACTGTCGCCGGACGACGTGATCACGACCGTTCAAGACTCGGCGCTGGCCGGCCGAGGCGGAGCATGGTTCAACACGGGGATGAAGTGGAGTTTTATGCCCAAGGAGCCGGACGGTCCATCGTATCTGTGTGTGAATTGTGACGAGAGCGAGCCCGGTACGTTCAAGGATCGGCACCTGATCGCCAAGAACCCGCATCAGCTGCTTGAGGGGGTAATCATCAGCGCCTACGCGATCCGGGCATCGGCCGCCTACATTTATGTTCGCGGTGAGATGTGGGAGGAGATGATCGGGATGGAGGCAGCGATTGGTCAGGCTCGTGCTGCCGGTTTGGTCGGAAAGAACATCTTGGGATCCGGAGTCGACATTGAGGTGTATACGCATCCCGGAGCTGGCGCGTATATCTGCGGTGAAGAGACGGGGCTGATGCAGTCGCTCGAAGGTAAGAGAGCAGAGCCACGTGTGAAGCCGCCCTTCCCGGCCGCAAAAGGCATCTTCAGCCGCCCCACGACAATCAACAACGTTCAGACGGTCTCCTACGTACCGCACATCATCAACAACGGACCGGACTGGTTCAAGTCGATGGGGAGCGAGCGGTATCCCGGTAGTTTCATTTTCTGCGTCAGCGGAGACGTGAAGACTCCCGGGCTGTTCGAGCTTGAGATCGGCTGCTGCACGCTCCTTGAGATCATCGAAGAATGCGGCGGAGGGATCCGGGACGGCAACGCGATCAAGGCAGTGATCCCGGGGGGGTCGTCGACACCCGTGATGATGCCGGATGAGCTCGATATCGTTATGAACCCGGAACTTTGGGCGATCCCCGGACGCGGTGAGTTCCAGGGGATGTTCGGAACAGGTGGCATCATCGTGATGGACGAGACGCGCTGTATGGTCGACGCGTGCCTCAACCTGATGACTTTCTACGCACACGAGTCGTGCGGACAGTGCACGCCGTGTCGTGAAGGAATCCCGTGGGTTCGCGACATAGTCTGGCGGATCGAACACGGTCAGGGGACGCTCGAAGACCTCGAGACCCTCGAGGATGTCTGCAACAACGTTGCACCGTTGCTTTCACCCGCGATGTCCACGATCTGCCTGTTCGGACCCTCGTGGTCCTACCCGATGCTCGGGTTCATGAAGTGCTTCCGGAGCGAGTTCGAAGAGCANGTGAAGAACAACGTTCAACACGCTTAANGGTGTTAACAGCAGAGGACGCTGAGTACGCAGAGAAGGGATAGAGGAGCACGGAACTGGCTCCAAAAGAGATCTCGCAGCTAAACAATTAGACAAACAAATGCCTACGTTCAAACTCAACGGAAAAGAGATCGAGATCGCGCCGGGGCGTAACGTCCTCCAGACGGCGGATGATCACGATGTGCACATCCCGCACTACTGCTACCACAAGGGCCTATCGGCACCAGCAAACTGTAGGATGTGCCTGGTCGAGATTGAGATGGGTGGTCGTCGCGGTCTGATGCCCTCCTGCACAGCTGTGCCAGCCGAAGGGATGATCGTCGATACGGAGACGGATGCGGTGAAGCACAATCAGGAGGCGATTATGGAGTTCCTCTTGGTGAACCATCCGCTCGACTGTCCAGTTTGTGATCAAGCCGGCGAGTGTGAGCTCCAGAACTACAGCTTCAGCCATGGCTCGGGCACAAGTCGGTTTATGGAAGAGAAAGCTGTGCAGCCAAAGAAGGACATCGGCGAACACGTGATGCTCTATTCGGATCGCTGTATCCGTTGCACTCGCTGTATTCGGTTCTGCGACGAAATCTCCGGTACGAGTGAGCTAGGATACTTCAATCGCGGCGTGCACAACGAGATCGATGTGTTCCCCGGAATCAAGATGGATAACCGCCTGTCCGGTAACACAGTAGATATCTGCCCAGTCGGCGCACTCCTCGACAAGGAGTTCCTATTTAAACAGCGTGTCTGGTTCCTGCAGGAAGCGGATTCGGTCTGTCCAGGCTGCAGCACGGGCTGTAACATCCGCGCCGACCTGAACAAGGAGCGGATCTATCGTCTCGTTCCCCGAGAGAACCTGGAGGTGAACGACTATTGGATGTGTGACGACGGCCGACACGGCTGGGACTATGTCCACAGCGATGATCGGCTTCTGTTCCCGACGATTGGTCGAGGGGAGTCCGAGAGTCTTGTGCTCTGGGATGTAGCGATTTCGAAGGTTTCGGAAGGTATCGGCACGGCTCGCGATGCACACGGAGTGGAATCGGTCGGTGTGTTCGCCTCTTCGCACCTGACGAACGAAGAGCAGTTCCTGTTTGGGAAGCTGATTCAGGATAGATTGTCGGGCGCGAAGGTGGCTCTTAGGTCAAAGGTGAATAGCGATGGGGACGTGGCTTTCAAGTCCGGGTTCACGATCCGGGCGGACAAATCGCCGAACACGCGGGGCGCAACGGAAATTCTGGGTTCGCTCAATGTGAGCCTGACTNCCGAGAATGATCTCTGGGACGGGATCCGGAATGGGTCGATCAAGACCGTTCTATTCTTCGGAGGCGATCCTCTTGACAAGTTCAACGATGAGGAAAAAGAGGCGCTTGGCGGGCTGGAGTTCCTCGTGGTCCAGGATATCCTGGCCTCCGATATCAGTGCGTCTGCGGATGTGGTGCTGCCAGGAGCCGCATTTATCGAGAAGGGCGGGACCTACACGAACTTCGCCGGGCGTGTTCAGCTGATATCGGCAGGTCTCGAACCGCCGGGCGATGCGCGCGCAGAGTGGCTGATTCTGCGCGATCTCATAAACGCATTCGGTGGAACTCTGACGTTCGACTCGGCCGCAGAGGTTATGTCAGCGGTGGCGAAAGAGGTCGGTTCCTTCAGCGACGTGAATATGGAAAGTGTCGGCAGCGTGGGTCTTCAGATCGCGGGAACAAAGGCGTAGATGGATTACGCACTCGAAAGCTTGATCAAGATCGTGATCGTCTTGGGCGCAGTCATCACGACTGTGGCTTACGTCGTTCTGGCTGAGCGGAAAGTNAGTGCCTACATCCAGAACCGACTCGGACCCAACCGCGTTGGGCCTTGGGGATTGCTGCAGCCGCTCGCTGATGGACTGAAGTTTATCCTCAAAGAAGACGTCATCCCGAATCACGTGAACAAGGCGGTCTACCTGATCGCTCCAGCCGTAATCCTGGTTCCAGCGCTGATGGGATTCGCGGTCGTTCCTTTTGGGGACGTGATCACGCTGATGGGACACGAGATCGAGCTCGTGATCGCAAATGTCGATATCGGGGTCCTTTACGTTCTCGCTCTGAGCTCCTTGGGCGTCTACGGTGTCGTGCTTGGCGGATGGGCATCGAACAACAAATACGCGCTGATGGGTGGGATCCGTGCATCGGCTCAGATGATCAGCTACGAATTGTCTCTTGGACTGTCGTTGATCGGTGTGCTGATGATCTCGGGGACGCTACGCCTGACCGATGTGGTGAACCTGCAGGCGAGCACGACCTACTTGGGTTTCCTGCCCGGGTGGTTTTTGTTCAGCCAGCCAGTTGCGTGTATCGTGTTCATNGTTTCTGTNTTTGCCGAGACGAACCGCCTGCCGTTTGACCTGCCCGAAGCGGAGCAGGAACTTGTGGCGGGGTATCACGCCGAATACAGCAGTATGAAGTTCGCAATGTTCTTCATGGCCGAATATGCGCACATGATCACTGCGTCCGCATTGATCGCGACGCTCTTCTTCGGCGGTTGGCATCTACCGGGATTGGATCCCGCCGACGATTCGCTCGGCGTGAGCGTTCTGAAGGTTCTCGTTTTCGCAGTGAAGACGGCGTTCTTCCTGTTTGTGTTTATCTGGGTGCGCTGGACCGTACCGCGATTCCGGTACGACCAGGTGATGCGGCTGGGTTGGAAGTATCTGCTGCCGATCGCGCTCGCTAATGTTTTCGTCACCGGACTCGTTCTGACGCTGACGAGTTAGGCTGTTCGGTTCAGGGGGGTAGATGGAGACAGTCGTATTCTTCGTTCTGGCAGCTGCTGCAGTTGCATCTGCACTCCTGCTCGTACTCTTCCGAAATCCCGTCTATTCGGCTCTGGCCCTGGTTGCCACGCTGTTCTGTGTCGCCGGGCTCTTTGTGTTGCTCCAGGCCCACTTCCTCGCGGCGGTTCAGGTGATCGTTTATGCCGGCGCCATTATGGTACTCTTCCTGTTTGTAATCATGCTGTTGAATCTTGGCGCATCTGAAGGTCTGGAGGTGGTGACCGGCCGGTATCGTGGGTTTGCGGTCATCTTGCTTTCAACGATGCTCTTCGCCTTCCTCGCGCTGACCTTGCTCCGTCAGGTGGGTGGGGCGCCCGTCGAGAACGAGGCATTGGCGACGAATAACATTCCCTATGTCGGGAAGCTTCTGTATACGGACTTTGTGTTTCCATTCGAGGTCGCGTCGATGATCCTGCTAGTGGCCTTGGTCGGNGTCGTCGTGCTGGTCAAAAAAGAGACGGCGACGACCTAAGACGAACGTGACTATTCCGATCTCATACTATCTGCTACTCAGCGCGATCCTGTTCGCTATCGGTGTGACGGGTGTGCTCACACGCCGGAACGCTATCGTGATCTTCATGTGTATAGAGCTGATGCTGAACGCAGTGAATCTCGCGTTTGTAGCGTTTGCGAAGCAGCTCGGGCAGGGCGACGGGCAGGTGTTCGTGTTCTTCGTGATGGCAGTAGCCGCAGCAGAGGTTGCGGTCGGTCTAGCGATCATCATCGCGCTGTTCAGGAATCGTGAGACGGTTGATGTGGGAGAGGTAAACCTTCTGAAGTGGTAAGCCTATTTACCTCTGCGCGCCGAGCGGAGGCGAAGGCGGCGCTATATAGTCCTGCAGGCCTACTCTCGACGATAAAGTAGTGATGCCACCCTAAGCGGAGTCGAAGGGTGACACAAGAGAATATGCTGACGAACGTTGAAATAATCATTCTGCTGCCTCTGACCGGGGCGATCATAACCGGAGTTTTCGGCCGCTGGCTTCAGAAGGCGTCCGGATACATCGCGACGGTCGCTGTCGGCGGGTCGATGCTCCTCGGGCTGAAGACCCTAGCTGACGTGATGGGTGGCGCGAGACTTGACGAGAACGTCTACACGTGGATCGCAGCGGGATCCTTCCAGGCGAGCGTAGGCTTCCTGGTCGATCCGCTTGCGGCAATNATGCTGGTGACCGTGACGACGGTGTCCTTCTTCGTCCACGTCTATTCCTTCGGGTACTTGAGTCACGACAGCGGGTTCAGTCGGTTCTTCACCTATCTGAACCTGTTCGTGTTCTCNATGCTCGTCCTGATCCTAGCGAATAACTACCTGCTGATGTTCGTTGGGTGGGAGGGCGTTGGGGTGTGTTCGTATCTGCTGATCGGGTTCTGGTTCGAACGGAAGTCCGCTTCTGACGCCGGTAAGAAGGCTTTCATCGTGAACCGGATCGGAGACTTCGGCTTCCTGATCGGCATCTTCACGATGTTCGGGTATCTCGGAACGGTTCAGTTCAGCGAAGTGTTTGCGGCAGCTCCGGGCGCGCTGTCCAGCGGTGTGGCGACAGCGATCGCGCTTCTGCTGTTCCTAGGCGCTTGCGGCAAGTCCGCTCAGTTCCCGCTGTATGTCTGGCTGCCCGACGCTATGGAAGGTCCGACACCCGTTTCNGCGCTGATCCATGCCGCGACCATGGTCACGGCCGGTGTTTACGTGGTTGCTCGCTCGAACGTGCTGTTCACGCTTGCGCCGACGGCAGGTGCGGTTGTGGCTTGGGTTGGTGTGTTTACGGCTTTGTTCGCCGCATCGATCGCGCTAGTCAACACGGATATCAAACGTGTGCTGGCTTACTCTACGGTCAGCCAGCTGGGATATATGTTCATCGGTGTAGGCGTTGGTGCTTACACGGCCGGGATTTTCCACCTGTTCACGCACGCCTTCTTCAAGGGATTGATGTTCCTAGCGGCTGGAAGCGTCATGCACGCGATGCAGGACGAGTTGGATATGAGGAAGTATGGGGGTCTGCTCGGGAAGATGAAGGTGACGGGATATACATTCATCCTGGGTACGATCGCGATTGCCGGCATCCCTCCGCTGAGCGGTTTCTGGAGTAAAGATCTGATTCTGGCGGGGGCATACTACTCGCACGTTCCCGGTCATACGGCCATCTGGATGCTCGGCGTGCTCGGCGCCATGATGACGTCGTTCTACATGTTCCGACTGATTCTGATGACGTTCTTCGGATCGCCGCGAGACCAGCATCTGCATGACCAGGCACACGAATCACCGAGCAGCATGACGATACCGCTGATGTTCCTGGCGATCGGTGCTGTGTTTATCGGTGGCATCACCGGGTATCCCCTTGAGCACGGATGGATTAACCATTTCCTCAAGCCCGTCCTTGGTCAAGCCGAACACGACACGAGCCAAGGGCTGTCACCGATGGTGCTTCTCGTGATCTCGATCCTGGCCGGGATTGTCGGGTTGGGTGTGGCGATCTGGATGCACAAGGGCAGGAAGCTCGGCGCGGATACGCACGCGCCGCTGCACAATGTGCTGCGGAACAAGTGGTATGTGGATGAACTTTATCACGTCGCAATCGTGAACCCGATTCACAACCTGTCGATGGGGCTCTGGAACTTCGTGGATACGATCCTGATCGATGGTGTTGTGAACGCGTCGGCTTACACGGTGAAGGGGATCGGCTGGGTGTCGAGCCGCTTCCAGACAGGACGTATGCCAACCTACGCACTCTGGATGCTGATCGGGACCGTGGCGATGATCTATGCCTTTACGGCACCATAGATATTGGTGATTGAGACTGCTCATCCTGACTAGCCGCCCGCTGAAGTGATTTGTAGGGCGGAGAAGTAATAGGATGAGTGCGGCCTTTCAAAGGAGACGGCGAGTGTATCTCGGTGTTGACTGATCGCCCTTCGGTACGACCTGAATTACAGAATTGAATTTGGTAATCTCGTAAGAAGAGGGAAACCAGGTCACCCAGAGTGATCTGTCATCTCGAATAGAGCATGGAAGCAAGCCTACTCACATATTTAATCTTTATTCCGCTTGCCGGCGCGGTTGTGATCGCGCTGGTGGGGAAGGACCGGGATAATCTGAGCCGGTGGTTGGCACTCGGTGTGTCGCTGCTGAACTTCATTGTGTCGATTCCCGTGTTTACGAGTTTCGATGCGACGACACCAGCGATGCAGTTTGTGCAACGGTTCGACTGGGTCAAGAGTCTCGGGATTTCGTATTCCGTTGGAATCGACGGGATCAGCGTCCTGCTTGTGATGATTACGACGCTGCTCACCGTTCTTGCGATCCTGGGCTCCTGGGCGTCGGTGACATCACGGGTTCGCGAGTATATGGTTTCCATGCTGTTGCTCGAGACCGGGATGCTCGGTGTATTCTGCTCGCTCGATCTGTTCCTGTTCTACGTGTTCTGGGAGGCGATGCTGATCCCGATGTATCTGCTGATCGGGGTCTGGGGCGGCGAGAGGCGGATCTATGCGGCAATGAAATTCGTGCTGTTTACGCTCGCTGGCAGTCTGCTCATGCTGGTTGCGATCATCTATCTCTACTTTCAGCACGGGCTTGCGACAGGCAACTACACCTTCGACCTACTCGCACTGTACGACTACTCGCTTGCGACGAATACCCAGTACTGGCTGTTTCTTGCGTTCTTCCTGAGTTTTGCGATCAAGGTTCCGCTGTTCCCGCTGCATACGTGGCTTCCCGATGCCCACGTGGAGGCACCGACAGCCGGTAGTGTGATACTGGCCGGCGTGCTTCTGAAGATGGGGACCTACGGGATCCTGAGATTTTGCATGCCCTTGTTCCCATCTGCTACGGCCCACTTCACGCCCACGATCATGCTTCTCTCGGTGATCGGGATCGTGTATGGCGCGCTGGTCGCGATGGTGCAGACGGATATCAAGAAGCTGGTTGCCTACTCGAGTGTTTCACACCTCGGCTTTGTCGTGTTGGGGATGTTCGCGATGAACGAGCAGGGCATGCAGGGCAGCATCATCCAGATGGTGAACCACGGGATCTCAACAGGCGCGCTGTTCCTGATCGTTGGAATGATCTACGAACGCCGTCACACACGCGAGATCGAAGACTTTGGTGGGCTCGCTAAGGTGATTCCGGGTTTCTCGGTGGTGTTTATGCTCGCGACGCTCTCGTCGATCGGGCTCCCGGGTCTGAACGGGTTTGTCGGGGAGTTCCTGATCCTGCTGGGTGCGTACCAAGCTAGCACGTTGCTGGGTGTGATCGCCACCTCGGGCGTTGTCTTATCCGCCGTCTATATGTTGTGGATGTTCCAGCGGGTCGTGTGGGGCGAGGTCAAGCACGACGCGAACGCGAAGCTCAAAGATCTATCAGTGCGTGAGTGGATCGTGATCATGCCACTTGTGATTCTGATGATCTGGATCGGCGTGTATTCGCAGCCATTTATGAAAAGGACGGAAGTGTCATCCAAGCATCTTATCCAGACCGTGCAGTCCAAGCAGCTCCGCGGTTATGGGCAGGCTGTGACCCTCAGCGATCAGACGCCTGCTTTGATCGACGCGAAGTAAGGGAGAGTATTATGAGACGTTTCGCTTTGACTATTCCGCTTCTTTTACTGCTACCGGGGACGGCATTCGCCGCAGGTGATGGAAACGGCGCAAATCTCGGCGAAGTCCTGCCGCTTTGGAGTGTGATCCCGTTCGTCGGCATTCTGTTGTCGATCGCGATCGCTCCACTTATCAACGAACACTGGTGGCACCACAATTTCCCGAAGGTTTCAGCAGCTTGGGCGATCATCTTTGCGATCCCATTCCTTTTTGCCTATGGGGGCGCAGCCGTCCACGAGATCCTTCACATTTACTTCCTTGACTATATCCCGTTCATCATCCTGCTGTGGGGTCTGTTTACGGCGGGTGGCGGGATCGTGATTCGGGGAACGCTGGCGGGAACGCCAGCCGTCAACACGACTTTGATTCTGATAGGAACGGTTCTAGCCTCTTGGATGGGAACGACCGGTGCTTCGATGGTCCTGATACGTCCGCTGCTTCGGGCGAACAAGAACAGAAAGCACAAGGTTCACATCGTCGTGTTCTTCATCTTCCTGGTCAGCAACATCGGTGGCTCGCTCACACCACTGGGTGATCCGCCGCTCTTCCTGGGTTTTCTGCACGGTGTGCCATTCTTCTGGACGATGAACCTGCTGCCTGAGATGGTCGCGATGAGTATTGCACTCTTGGCGATCTTCTTCGTGGTGGACACAATGTATATGAAGAAGGAAGTTGAAGGTGCTGCGGAGCCGGAAGGCGACAAGGATCCGCTGAAGGTGGAGGGCCTCCAGAACCTTATCTTCCTGCTCGGGATCATGGGTGCTGTTCTGATGAGTGGCATCTGGCAAGCGGGCGAAGTGACGGTTCTCGGTATACACATGACGATCCAAGGCATCCTGCGCGATGTGACCATTGTTATAATGGGCCTGCTCTCGCTGAAGTTCACGTCTCAGGCGCTACGAGAAGCGAACGAGTTCAATTGGTTCCCGATCAAGGAGGTGGGTTACCTCTTTGCCGGCATTTTTATGACGATCGTTCCCGCACTCGCGATCCTGAAGGCGGGCGAGCAGGGCGCGCTTGCTTTCGTCGTGACGGCCGCCAAGGACGAGGCGAGCTACTTTTGGATCACTGGAGTGCTGTCCAGCTTCCTGGATAACGCGCCAACGTATCTGACGTTTTTTACTTCGGCGCTCGGTAAGCTTGGGTTGACAGAGTCGCAGATCGCCACTGCGCTTCGGATGGCTGAAGATCAGTGGGACACGATTGGGGCGGATCCGGCCAAGCTCGCTCTGTTTGTGAGCTATCTGAAGGCGATCTCGGTCGGCGCTGTCTTTATGGGNGCGAACACCTACATTGGCAATGCGCCTAACTTCATGGTGCGCTCCATCGCCGAGCAGAACGGTGTCAAGATGCCTTCGTTCTTCGGCTACATGGCCTACTCCGGCGCGATCCTCGTGCCGCTGTTCATTGTTTTGACTTTTGTGATCTTTTAAGGCTCTCTAGTAACGAATGCTTGAGTTCGAATGGCATATCCTGACCCCGGCCTTGATGGTTTCCGGCCTAGTGTTGGTCGTTCTATGTGTTGACATCATTCGACCGCAGAACGAGGGTAAGGTGTCGGGCTACATCGCGCTGATCGGTATGGCGATCACGATATATGTGACGCTCGGTATGTGGGGGAGCGATCCCGCACATGGGTTTGGCGGGATGGTGTTCCTTGACAACTATGCCCTGTTCTTCAACTTGATCTTCCTGACTGGAACGGGGCTGACGGTTTTTGTGTCGGCCGGGTATATCGAGCGGGAGAGTATCGGCAAGAGTGAGTACTATCTGCTGATTCTGGCAGCGACTCTCGGGATGGTGTTGATGGCGGCGGGTGCTGATCTCATCGTGATCTTCCTTGGGCTCGAGTTGATGTCGATCTCGCTTTATGTGCTGGTTGGGTTCCTGAGAGGACGTCAGAGCTCGAACGAAGCTTCGATGAAGTATCTGCTTCTGGGCGCATTTGCGACCGGCTTTCTGCTGTATGGTATCGCCCTTATATACGGTGCGACGGGTTCGACGAACCTACGTGAGATCGAGTTAACGCTGTCGCAGGGACGAGAGAACGGCATGATCACGCTGCTCAGCGGAGTGGCGCTCCTGATGGTCGGGCTGGCTTTCAAGGTAGGTGCGGTTCCGTTCCATATGTGGGCACCGGATGTGTATGAAGGTGCCCCTACCTCGATCACGGCGTTCATGTCGGCTGGTCCAAAGGCGGCGGCGTTCGCAGGGTTCTTCCGGATCGTGTTTGTGGCACTGAAGCCGATCTCGGATGAATGGGGTGGCGTGGTCTGGGTACTTGCGGCGCTGACGATGACGATCGGTAACTTGGGCGCGCTGGCGCAGCGTAACATCAAGCGAATGCTGGCGTATTCGAGTGTGGCACACGCGGGATATGTGCTGGTCGCCATGGCCGCNGGGAACGAAAAGGGGATCGCCGGCGGCCTGTTCTACCTGTTCGCCTACACGTTCATGAACATTGGGGCGTTCGCGGTCGTGATCGCGCTTAGCAAGAAGGGTGAGGACAACCTCGACATCTCTGGATACGCAGGTGTCGGGTTTCGTCATCCCGGATTGGGTCTGGCGATGACGCTCTTTATGATCTCGCTGGCCGGGCTGCCGCCGACTGCCGGGTTCTTCGGAAAATTCTACATCTTCAGCGGCGCGGTCGAAGCCGGGCTTGTGAGCCTTGCAATCATCGGAGTGCTCAACAGCCTTGTGTCGGTCTACTTCTACTTGGGCGTTGTGGTGAGCATGTATATGAAGCAGCCCGTNGGCGAAGCACTGGGCCTGACGATGTCTCCCTTCGCGAGAGCGGCTCTGGTGGTGACGTCGCTGGCGACACTGTATATCGGGCTGGCCCCGTCAAGGTTTCTCCAGATGGCCAGAGAAACCGTTTCATCGTTGCTGTAATCGTCTTCAATGAAGGGCCGGTGGGCCCCCCGTGCAGAAGCCTAAACCATCGGATCTTGCCGAGGGATATCGGCGAGCGGGACCATACATGGGCCTGGGGATCGAGTTTGCAGCGTCGGTGATTCTGTGCTTCGTACTCGGACGCTGGATCGACGGGCATCTTGAATCCGAACCGTATGGTGCCTTGATCGGGTTTCTTCTCGGCACGACGGCAGCTATAACGAACCTGATTCGGTCAGTTAACCGGCTGCACGAACGGGTGGAGAAACGGGCAGAGGAGTCCGAAACCGAGTAGCTTTGGGCGTCACGGAAGAGATCAAAGGGTTTGTCCGGCAGGTGGCGATCGTATTGATTGTTGGTGTCGTCGTCGGGGGCTACCCAGTCTATGCATCACTNGGCTACGACTCGGTGATCGCGGCGCTCGTCGGGTGCGGCATCAGCACGGCGAATGTGATCGCCGGCGTCGTGACGATCGTCTGGGCCTTCGACAAGCCCCAGTCGGTGTTTCTGAAGGCGATTTTGGGTGGTATCGCCGCAAGAATGGCAGCAATCTTTATAGCGTTGATTCTGTTTGTAAGGCTGACCAGCTTGGAGATCTTTCCCCTGGTCGGCAGTCTATTCGCGTTTTATCTCGTTTTTCAAGCTCTCGAGTTGCGGTTTGTCGTGAGACGAGGGCAGGAATCAAAGGAAGCCTAAGGAATGGCATCGGAAGTTGCTGCAGGANACGGGGGCAAAAAAGATTGGATCATGGAGCATCTTCTGGATGGTCCAGATCTCCATGTTCCCTTNGCTCACATCCATCTTCCTCAATACGAACTCTTCGGCTACGACATTTCCATCACACGCCACGTCTTCATGATGTGGGTCGCGGCTCTGTTCCTGATCATGACTTTGCTGATCTCGACGCGTCGCCGAGGACTGGTGCCGGCCGGATTTGCGAATGCGGTTGAAGCGATCGTCGTGTTCATCCGTGACGAGATCGCCAAACCGAACATCGGCGAGAAGGACTACCGCCGGTTCATGCCGTATCTGCTGACGGTCTTCTGCTTCATTCTCACGTGNAATTTCCTCGGTCTGGTTCCGTACGGAGCGACTGCGACGGGTAACGTGAGCGTTACGGCAGGTCTCGCTCTGCTGACGTTCATTGTTACACAGATCGGCGGTATGATGCACAACGGCATATTCGGCTACTGGAAGAACCTCGTGCCGCACGGTCTTCCGCTTCCCGTGACCCTAATCCTGATACCGATCGAGTTTATCGGGCTGTTCTCGAAGCCCTTCGCGCTCTGCATCCGTCTGTTCGCGAACATGACAGCCGGTCACGTGATCATAATGGCGATACTCGGCCTGATTTTCTTCTTCAAGGCCTACACGATCGCGTTGGTGGCCGTACCGTTTACGCTTGCTATCTACCTGCTCGAAATTTTCGTCGCAATGATTCAGGCATACGTCTTTACGATGCTTTCGGCCGTGTTCATCGGTATGGCTGTGCATCAGGAACACTAGAAAAGATCGGCTGCTGCGAAGGCAGCTCCGTTGCAGATATTCATCTGGTGGCGCACGCGGAATCGCCAGCTCTGATATTATACCCGCGACCCAAACGATTCATGGAGGTGTTCTGTGGAACATGCAGCAGCATCAGTGGCAGCTGAGGCCTATGGCTATTTCTCGGCAGGTATTGGCGCAGGTATCGTGACGATCGGTGCAGCGCTCGGTATTGGTAAGATAGCAGGGATGGCCGTTGACGGTACGGCGCGTCAGCCCGAAGCCGCCAACGATATCCGCTCGTCAATGATCATCACAGCCGCGTTTATCGAGGGTGTGGCTCTATTCGGTCAGGTGGTCTGCTTCCTTCTGGCGACGAAGTAGGGGTCTCCACAACGCCTAGTGCGTTGGCACGCTGACAAAGGAGACATAGGATGCTACTAGACGTCGAGCCAGGGCTTATCTTTTGGACCGTCGTTACGTTTCTACTCCTGCTGATCGTTCTTCGGTCGGTAGCGTGGAAGCCGATTCTCACGATGCTCGACCAGCGTGAGCAGAGGATCNCAGACGCTTTAGAAGAGGCAGAGAAGGCCCGGCAGGAAGCCGAACAGCAGAACCAGGAGAACCAGGCAAAGCTTGAGACCGCCCAGGCGGAAGCCCGTCAGGCGATCGCTGAAGGTCGCGAGCTGGCCGAAAAGGTTGCGCAGGAAGTGCGTGAGCGTGCGGAAGCGGAAGCCGGCCAGATGATGGATCAGGCGCGTCGCACGATTCAGCAGGAGCGTGACCAGGCCGTGCAAGAGCTCCGGAACCAAGCAGCCGATCTTGCGATCCTGGCTGCTCGGAACATCTTGGACGACCAGCTGGACGAGAATCGTGGCCGGCAGATCGTGGATGACACGATTTCACGCCTGCCCGAAAGCCCCAACTAGACGGACCCAAACAACTCGGAGTTCGATNTGAGTGGAGTTGTCGAAAGATACACGGGCGCCTTGGCTGACGCCGCTGAAGAACGCGGTGCACTCGACCAGGTCGCTTCGGATGCGGAGGGGCTGGCCGAGCTTCTGAGCTCGTCGGTCGATCTTAGGAGCTTTGTCGAAGATCCGTTCGCGCTCCCGGCCGAGAAACAGGCAGTGCTTCGCCAGATTCTGGACGGCAAGGTCCACGAGGTGACGCTCAACTTCCTCGCACTGCTTTGTGAGAAGCGCCGCGAGCGAGTACTGCCCGACATTCTGGCAGCCTTCGCGACACTGATGGACAAGAAACGCGGCATTGTGACTGCATCGGTGAGTTCGGCTCAGGAGTTGACCGATGAGCAATGCGTGCAGCTGACGGAGCGGTTGGAGAAGTTCTCGGGGAAGCAAGTGCGTCTTGAGACAGATGTGGATCCGGAGTTAAAAGCCGGGTTTGTCGCGCGTCTCGGCGATCAGATCTTCGACGGCACCGTCGAGTCCAGGCTGAGTCGGATGCATCGTGAGCTAAGAGCTGGCTCCTGATACAATGCGTCTCCGNAGGGAGAGGCTATCACACATAAGGGGAATAGGGCTCGCGNCCTCAAATACGGTCGGAGCACCGCCGAGCAAAAAGACAAGGTAAAGAAGGCTCTATGGCGACAAACTTACAGATTCGACCCGATGAGATCTCGGAGATCCTGAAGCAACAGATCCTCGAGTCGAAGCGCGATGTCGATGTTTACGAAACCGGGACTGTGATCCAGGTGGGTGATGGTGTGGCCCGCGTTCACGGTTTGGCGAACGTTCAGGCGAGTGAGCTGGTGGCATTCCCGAACGACATCATGGGAATGGCGCTCAATCTCGAAGAAGACAACGTTGGGTGCGTGCTATTTGGTGATGATACCGAAATACGCGAGGGCGACACGGTAAAACGAACGGGTCGCATTGTCGAGGTGCCCGTTGGCGAGGGCCTTCTCGGTCGCGTTGTGAACCCGCTGGGACAACCTATCGATGGTAAGGGCCCGATCTCGACTGATCAGACCTTGCCTATCGAACGGATCGCACCTGGTGTGATGGACCGTCAGGAAGTGCGCGAGTCGATGGCGACGGGTCTCAAGATTGTCGACTCGACNGTGCCGATCGGGCGGGGTCAGCGCGAGCTGATNATCGGCGATCGGCAGACGGGCAAAACGGCTATCGCGCTCGACACTATCATCAACCAGAAGGCATCAGGCCTAAAATGCATATATGTGGCCGTCGGTCAGAAGGCATCGACCGTAGCCAAGGTGGTTGCCGAGCTCGAGGCTGCCGGGGCGATGGAGTATACGATCGTCGTATCTGCTACCGCGAGTGAGCCCGCACCTCTGCAGTTTTTGGCGCCTTACGCCGGATGCTCGATGGGTGAGTACTTCCGGGACAAGGGTGATCACGCCCTGATCGTCTATGATGATCTTTCCAAGCAGGCTTGGGCGTATCGCGAGATGTCACTGGTGCTGAGACGTCCTCCGGGTCGTGAGGCATACCCGGGTGACGTGTTCTACCTTCACTCACGTCTGCTTGAGCGAGCGGCAAAGATGAACGAGGAAAAGGGCGGTGGTTCGCTGACGGCCCTTCCCGTTATCGAGATTCTTGAGGGTGACGTGTCGACCTTCGTGCCAACGAACGTGATTTCAATTACGGATGGCCAGATTCTGCTGAAGCCCGAGTTGTTCTACGCAGGTATCCGGCCAGCGATGGATGTGGGTGCTTCGGTTTCTCGAGTGAGTTCGGCGAAGACAAAGGCGATGCGTGCTGTATCGGGAACACTCAAGGGCGACCTGTCCCGATACAACGACGTGAAAGCCTTTGCGCAGTTCGGTACGGAAGGTCTCGATCAGGCAACGCAGGCCCTTCTCAACCAGGGTGAGAAGCTGACAGAACTCTTGAAACAGGGCCAATTCAGTCCCCTCAATCTGGGCGAGCAGGTTGTTTCGCTCTTCTCGGCGAGCAAGATCTTGGATATTCCGACCAGCGACGTGCAGAGGTTCGAGGAAGAGCTTATCGCCTATGTCCGAGACGGACACCCGGACATTATTTCGACGATCGACGAGACGCAAGAGCTCAGCGAAGAGCTCGAAGACAAGCTCTCGGGTATTATCGACACCTTCAAGGCTGGCTTTACAGCCTCTGAATAGGAGAGAGACGTTTGGCAACACTGCGGCAACTCAGGACCCGCGTCTCGAGTATCCAGAACATCCAGAAGGTCACGAATGCGATGCAGCTCGTGGCTGCGGCTAGGATGCGCAAAGCCCAAGAGGACATCGAAGCTGCGCGTCCGTACGCGCTGAAGCTCGACAGCATCCTGAGACGGCTGAGCGGTTCTGTCGACACCAGTCAACACCCTCTGCTGGTTGATCGANAGGCGTCACGTACGGCCATCGCCGTTATCGCCTCTGATCGGGGGCTCTGCGGCGGGTTCAACTCGAGTGTCTTTAGACGTGCTTCGACTGAGATCAGCGAGANGGAAGGCGATACGGATGTTGTGGCCATCGGTCGAAAGACGCGGAACTACTTCGGCAACCGTGACTACAACGTCGTGGACGAGCGGATCGATGTGTTTCGTGATCTCCAGTTCACGATTGCTTCCTCTATCGGTCAGGATCTTGCCGCGCGGTTCCTGAATGGAGAAGTCGATCGCGTGATGCTGTGTTTCAGCGAGTTCCGATCGGTCGCCTACCAGGTGCCTGTCGTGCATCAACTACTGCCGATCGTGCCGGAGGGGGGGGAAGAGGAGGATCGGGGAACCGAGTTCCTGTTCGAACCCGATCCGGACAGGCTCCTCGCCACGTTGATTCCGAGGCAGGTGAACTTCCAAGTCTGGCGTGCACTCCTCGAGTCTAATGCAGGTGAGCAGGCAGCACGTATGCAGGCGATGGACAATGCCACAAAGAACGCGGGTGATCTGATCGATGAACTCACACGTGAGGTGAACAAGGTCCGTCAGACGGCGATTACGCTTGAACTGATGGATATCATCGGCGGTGCGGAGGCCGTCGCCTAGAGGCGAGGCAACAAGAAGACGCTCGCCTTCNCTGAAGCTACGCCTAGACAAGAAAAGACGTGAAGGGAAGATCAAGAGGAACCCTGATTTCCAGGCTGGAGCTTGGGAACGACTAATAAACGAGGCGGTACAGATGAATGAAGGGACAGTCAGGCAGATTGTCGGTGTGGTAGTCGATGTCGATTTCTCCGGCAGTGAGCTTCCACCGATCTATAACGCCCTAGAGCTGAAGCGCGAGGACGACAAGCGTCTTGTGCTTGAAGTTCAGCAGCATCTCGGTGAGAACATGGTTCGGACCGTAGCCATGGACTCGACTGACGGGCTTGTCCGGGGAACGACGGTGACCGACACCGGCAGCCCGATCACGGTTCCCGTTGGCGAGCAGGTACTGGGCCGTCTCCTGAACGTTGTAGGTGACCCGATAGATGGGAAAGATTCGTTCCCNCCCGATGCTCAACGTCTCCCGCTCCACAACGAGGCACCTCCGCACGAAAATCAGGTCACGTCAGACGATATGCTCGAGACGGGTATAAAGGTGATGGATCTGATCTGTCCGTTCGCCCGCGGTGGTAAGCTGGGTCTGTTCGGAGGCGCCGGGGTGGGTAAGACGGTCATCCTGACCGAGCTGATCAACAACGTGGCCTCGAGTCACGGTGGTTACTCGGTTTTCGCCGGTGTGGGTGAACGGACTCGTGAGGGCACGGATCTGATGATGGAGCTCGAGGAGTCGGGTGTGATCGACAAGACTGCGATGGTCTTCGGTCAGATGAACGAGCCGCCCGGGGCCCGTCAGCGTATCGCTTTGACCGGCCTGACGATCGCCGAGAATTTCCGAGAGGAACACGGTCAGGACGTGCTGTTTTTTGTCGACAACATCTTCCGGTTCATCCTCGCAGGCGCCGAAGTTTCGGCACTTCTCGGTCGCATGCCGTCGGCGGTGGGTTACCAGCCGACTCTCGCTACTGAGATGGGCGCGCTCCAAGAGCGTATCACGACGACAAAGAACGGATCGATCACGTCTGTGCAGGCCATTTACGTTCCTGCAGACGACTACACCGATCCGGGTGTGGTGACGGCATTTAGTCACCTTGACGGTCGTATCGTACTCGAACGAAACCTGGCCGATCAGGGTCTGTATCCCGCGGTCGACCCGCTTGCCTCGAATTCGAGGATTCTTGACCCGCGAGTCGTGGGCGACGAGCACTACGATGTGGCGCAGGGCGTGCAGCAGATCCTGCAGCGTTACAACGACCTGAAGGAGATCATCGCGATTCTCGGCATTGACGAGCTTTCGGACGACGACAAGCTGGTCGTCGGCCGTGCCCGACGTATCCAGATGTACCTGACACAGCCGTTTACAGTGGGTGAAGGTTTTACGGGCATCCCGGGTGAGTATGTGAAGATCGAGGACACAGTTCGCGGTTTCAAGGGACTCGTGGACGGCGAATATGACGATCTGCCAGAGACGGCCTTCTACATGGTCGGTACGATTGAGCAGGCAGTCGAGAAAGCCAAGGGAATGAGCAGCTAGAGATGCCGACCTTCCAACTCGAAATCGTCACGCCAGAAAAGACCCTCTACTCTGGAACGGTCGAGCACGTTCGTGCCCCGGGTATCGATGGCGGATTCGGTGTGCTGTCCGGGCACCATCCGATGGTATCGGCGCTCGGAATCGGACAGCTGAGGATCCGGGAGGAGGGGGGGGACGAGAGAATGGCGGCCGTCAATGGCGGATTTGCCGAAGTAATAAGCGACCAACTGACGGTGCTCGCAGAAACTGCGGAGCTGGCTGATTCGATCGATAGGACACGTGCAGAAGAGGCAAGAGATCGAGCCCGTGATCGTCTAAAGACGAGGCGTGACCCAGAGGTGGATATCGAACGAGCCGAAGCGGCTCTCGCGAGAGCAATAAACAGGTTGAGAGTCCACGGCTAGCTCTATCTTAGAAAAGAGACATAAGAAAGCGCCCCCTTCGTCGTTTGACGGAGGGGGCGTCCTGTTTCCAAGAGCATCTGTGCAGCTATCCAGTTCCGTTGAGGAGCTTGAAGGTTTCGATGATCCGTCCCACATTCATCACCATGGCATGGTTGGTTTTCCCAGGTCAGGGAGAANTAGAAGTATCGGTCGCCTTCTACGATGTGTTTCGGAACAAGTGATTTCGAGGCGTTACGCGGACGATTCGGTTGGCGAGTGCCCAAAAAGCTCAGGGTCTTTGCCGGCTGGTCATCGAATCGCTGATCCAGAGCGGCTATAGGAGACGCCACGAACGGAATCCGCGAAGGCATCGAGGGTCAGCCCCTACGGTCTATCGTATACATAGACGATCAGACGTGTCGCGTGCNGGTTGGAGTCGAACTCATTGTTGTTGTTCAAGAGATGCTCTCCACCCGCAGGGGCGTCAATTTCTATGCCCAAGATCCGTAGAACTCTCAAGCGCTGGGATCCGCCTTCCACACGTCCAACGAGACACCGGATATCCGTCACCGCCCAACCGTCTTCGACTANGTCGGTTAGTATCCAGATCTAGAAGTCGAGGTCGGCAGTACGATCAGGTTAGGCGGGGTCATAACTGGGACTGTCAAGGGTTGGGTCAATCGAACCGCAAGCCGAGAGGGCAAGGAACAGGGCGCTGACGAAGACGCGTTCGAAGTGCCAAGACTCAATACTCNCGGCACCTGTTTGTGATCGGGAGTCTTCGATCTCGGCCGAAGGCGCGAGGCGTGATTTTGACTCCAGGAGGCGCCTGTCGACGTTTGTATTCGTTCAGGTCGACGGATCGGATGACGCGAGTGACGAGTTTCTCGTCGAAGCCCTGATCGACGATCTCTTTCAAACTCTTGTCCTCTTCGACGTAGGCTTGCAGGATTGGGTCCAAGATGTTGTAGGGTGGCAAGCTGTCCGTGTCGAGTTGGTCCTCGCGAAGCTCCGCCGTCGGTGGCCGCTCGATGATCGACAGCGGTATAATGGGGCCGTCTTCAAGACCGTTTCGGTATTCGCAGAGATCGTAGACAAGTGTCTTGTAGATGTCCTTGATCACCGCGTAACCACCCGCCATGTCACCGTAGAGCGTGGCGTAGCCCATGCTCATCTCGCTCTTGTTCCCCGTCGTCAGGACTAGCCACCCGAACTTGTTGCACAGGGCCATCAGCAGATTGCCTCGTATTCGAGGCTGGATATTCTCTTCCGCCGTGTCGGATGGGCGGTTTTTGAACTCGTCGGACAGTTCAGTTAGGTAGGTATCGAAGATGCTCTGAATCGGCAGCGTGACAAGCCGGATACCGAGTTTGTCGGCCATTTGCTGTGCGTCTGATTTGGTTCCGTCGGAAGAGAAACGGGAAGGCATCGTGACCAGACCTACGCTTTCCTGCCCCAGCGCGTCGTAGGCGATTGCGGCGACGAGGGCAGAGTCTACGCCGCCCGATAACCCGACTAGAACTTTTTCGAAACCATTCTTGCAGACGTAGTCCCTTGTGCCGACAACGAGCGCCCTGTAGATGTCGGAGAGACGCTCCTCNGGTCTGGGTANNGGCGGAGCGGGTGAGGTCAGATTGTCGGTCGCCGCTTCCTTCGGGTGCGAACGTGAACCTACCAACGTGANCGGCGCGATCGGGCTGCCTGACGTGCTCTTCTCTTTACGTCGCCGCGGGTCGTGAAGACGATGACGGAAGACAGACTCGATATCTACATCCACGACNAGAAGCTGCTCCACGAACCTGCCTGCCTGCGCGATGATCGATCCGGACTGGTCGACGACGAAGCTTCCACCGTCGAACACGAGTTCGTCCTGACCCCCAACTAGGTTGCAGAAAGCGAGTATGACGCCGTGATCGGCTGCTCGAGTAGCGATCATCTGGTCCCTGCGCAAGCCCTTGCCGTCGTGGAACGGAGAGGAGGAAATGTTGGCGATGATATCAGCATCACCTCGGAGCGCCTGTTCACGAGCAGGTCCACCCGGATACCATATNTCCTCGCAGATGTTCACACCGAGGACAACATCGTGAAGTCGGAAGACCGGGTCCTCAGAGCCTGCCTGGAAGTATCGCTCTTCGTCGAAGACCCCGTAGTTCGGTAGGAAGTGCTTGTGAAAGACGCCCTCCAGCTGTCCGTTGGAGATTATAGCTGCGGCGTTGTAGATGTCGGACTGTCGATCGACAAAACCGATTACTGTCGTGATGTCCGACGAAGCGCTGACCACGGCGTCGAGTGCGCGCAGGTTTGCGTCGATGAAGCGAGGTTTGAACAAGAGGTCTTCAGGTGGATAACCAGTCAGGGCCAGCTCGGGAAAGGCGATCACGGATGCGCCCACATCTCTTGCCCTTCCGATCGCATCGATCGCACGATCTTTGTTCCCTTCAACGTCCCCGACGACGAAGTTGTACTGTCCGAGGGCGATTCTGAATGGGTGCTGGTGCACGTGTCGCCTCCAAGGTGGCCCCAAATAACAACACTCCGATGCCACCAGGGCTTCGGAGTTTCGTTGGTGATCCCGGTACTCAGNTCTTTATAAAGAGCTAGAACTCCGTATAGAACCGATGCCTGTTGTCTGTGATTTCCGCTTGGTCGCGAAGTTCTGTGAGCCAGGCCGAGATCATGTCGTTCCGTTTGGACGTGAGCAGTTGTGTTGTTAGCTGTGCCTTCTCGAGGTCGAAATTCGACTCTTGTGCCCCAAGGTGTTCTACTACCTGAAGCACATAGGCACCGTTTCGAGTGATGACCACATCGCTCATTTCTCCGCTGTCCAACTCAAAAGCCTTTCCGACNAAAGCATTTCGACTGCCGACGGTCGGAACAAAGTCTGCTTTGGCAAAGGGCTCAGGTTCGGCGTAGCGTAGCTCGCGTGACTCGGCCGCTTCCTTCAGAGCTTGTCCGCCCCTGACTTCAGCGAGNATATCGCGAACCCGACCTGCTGCGACCGTGCGCTTGAGTTGNTGGCGAACCCGGCCCGCAACCTGATTCGTGACCTCATCCAGAGGGCGGACACCGGCATCACGCTTCTCAGTGAGTACGAAGACATAGATGCCACGGTCCGATTCGTAAGTGGGNGAGACCATGCCCGGCTTCGCTTCGAGGAATGCGTTGACGAGTCCGGACGTCTTGTTGCCAAGCAGAGGGAAGAAGGCACCCGCAGTAATGTAACCCGTGTCGCCCGTCTCTAGGTTTTCGCGAGATGCCACGGTGTTGAACCCGGACTCGCGAGCGTCTTCCANGAAATCGTCTGCGAGGATGCGGAGGCTGTCGAGTGTGTCGCGGCCCGGCTGGACACGCAGAAGGATGTGGCGCGCCTTGACTTGGAGCGAGTCGCCCTCGCCCTTCCTGTCGTCGACCTTCAAGACNTGCCAGCCGAACTGNGTCTTGAAGGGCATGGACATGGATCCCGGGTCGAGCGTGAAGGCTGTGTCCTCGAAGGCCTTGACCATCTGTCCCCGTCCGAAGAACCCGAGGTCACCGCCTCTTCGAGCGCTTCCGGGGTCGTCCGAGTAGTCCTCTGCGAGCTCCGCGAAGTTGCCACCCTTCTCAATCTCTGTGCGGATCCGATGGATTTCCGTCCGGGCATTCTCTTCATCCCTGGCCGACGCAGTTTTCTGGAACGTAACGAAGGATGCGCGGATCGCTTCGTCCTGCTCGAAGTCGGATGTATGCGCGATGTAGTATTCGGACAGCGCACTGTCCTCGACGGTCACGAGCGAGTCGGCGATACGAGCAGTCTCGATCCCAGCGTAGACGACCTTGACCTGGGCTTTCTTCTCTTGAAACGCTTCGCGCACTTCGGCTTCGGTCACCTTGACGCTACCCGCGATGAGCTCTTGGAGCTTCCCGGATAGCAGCTGTTCACGGGCCCGGTTTTCTGCGTAAAGAACGATGTTCTTGTTGTTCGGGTCCGAATACGTGGAAGGCGTGTCGAGGAACAGATGATACTTGGACAGGTCGAATGCACCGTCCGTTTGGAAGAACTCGATTTCCTGGATTTCGGGTGGCGGGCTGTTCCGGTTGAAGAAGTCGATTTCCTGATCAGTAGCCTGGATCTGATACTTCTCGATCTGCTGACTGATAATCGTCTGCGTGATTAGGCGATCCCACTCCTGTTGGACCAGCTGGCCCAGATCCGGATCCTCTACGCCCCTGTTTTTTTCCAGACGATACGCCCCCCGAAGCTGCTGATCGAAAAGCTCGTATGTGACTTCGTTTCCGTTTATCACGCCGACCAAGTTGGTCGCGCCTCGACTGGTGCTGCTGTAATCCGCACCCCATTCAAGGACGATCAGGCCGACAAATGCAGCGGCTACGATGACCATCATAACCTTGACGAACAGAGCACTTCGAAGGGCAGACAGCATGGTGATTCAACGTCCTTTCAAACCGAAAAAACCCGAGCGCAATCAGACAGTGCCCGGGCTCCAGAAATCACTCAACTCATTAATTTACAAATCTATAGAAGCACTCTACCGTCGGCAAGGAGTTTTTGGCCGAGATCTGCCCCGGTTCTGGCCACCATCTTGACCCTCATGATCAAACACCCTATACTGGCTCAAATAGTAAGTCTGTGTGGTTCAAGAGGTTAGAATGCGTTTGAATTGGCTATTCGCTGCCGTATGGAATCTGATCCTGTTNAGCCAGCTNTTGGCTGAGCCCTACGAGTGGCCCCTTGATGGACCTCCCGCACTCACCTCCACTTATGCAGAGTATCGTAGCGGCCGTTTCCACGCGGGTCTGGACGTCAAGACCTGGGGGAAAGAGGGCTACGCCTGTGTCGCCGTCTCGGATGGTTATGTTTGGCGGGTCCGTACTTCGCCGTGGGGATACGGGAAGGTCGTTTATCTCAAACTGATCAACGGAAGGACGGCGGTCTACGCTCACCTGTCCAGCTTTGCGGAGTCGATCGAGCAGGCGGTTGCGGATGAGCAGGACCATCGCGGCGCCTACAGCGTGGATCTTTATCTGCCGCCTGGTCAGATTCCGGTGAAGCGTGGTGAGACGGTTGCTTTTTCGGGGAGTACGGGGTCCGGGTTTCCGCATCTGCATTTCGAGATTCGGGACGAGAAGCAGCGTCCACTCAACCCGCTTTTGAACGGGTTTAGGGTGACCGACACGACCCAGCCGACCNTGGTCGCCCTTGCTTTNGTTCCTCTGGATGCTGAGGCNCGTGTCGATGGACGGAACGTTCCGACGGTCCGGACACTGACTTGGTCGGGAGACCGCTGGTCGGCAGATCCTGTGTCCCTCTNGGGCCGAATCGGTCTTGCCCTCAAGGTGTTCGACCGAGCGGATGCATCGGCTTTGACGAACAGACTCGCGCCTTATGGTCTGACCCTTATGGTCGACGAGCAGAAGATTTTTCGCTCCCAGTACGATGCGTTTAGCTATACACAGGTCTACGAGGTCGATTTGGACCGGAGCTTTATCCTGAACCGCAGCGGGATGAGGGGCTTCCACAATTTATATGTGGAGAGAGGGAATACACTCCCCTTGTATGGCGATTTCCCGATCGGTTCGGGTGTCCTGTATGCTGGCGTTGAGGCGCGAGGTGCCGGTTCGCACTTGGGACCGGGTGCCCATTCGCTGAAAATTACTGCAGACGATGCTGCGGGGAACGAAGCCATCGCAGAGGTCGATGTGGCGGTGACTAGGCCCGTCTGGNTTNCCGGTATGACGGCAACGGCATTGGACAAGGGTGTCATCATCGAGGCGAGGTTCGATCGGTCCCTGGAGCAGAAGCGATCCATGATCATCGAGTCTTCCGGCGATCTTGAGACTTGGAAGTGGATCAAGACCGCACGAGTTAAGGATGAAGGATTTGCGACGACGTTAGCGAGTTCGACAGGCCCGCACTACAGGGCACGGTTCGAAGATGGTCCGGCTGCGATCTGTTCAGTCGATGGATCTGTCGAGTCCGGACAGGCGTGGGTGACCAGCAAGTTGCTTGAACGGCGGTCGATCCTGACGATCGCGTCTACCGAGCCCTTTGCTAGTCCGCCGTCCGTGCGTGTGGGATCGAAGATGATCAGTGTTCACGCAGTGAGCGGATCAGAGTACGAGGCCGTGATCCCGAATGAAACTCGCGGTTCTGAGGTCCGTGTGAACGCCGCGGGACTGGACACGACGCTTGTTTTGTCTGTGCGGGCTGTGCGACCGACCGGTGGCACTTTGGAGTCGACGGACGGGCTTGCGACCGCACGGTTTGGGTCTTCGAACGTATATCATCCGTTCGAAGGGCGTGTCGAGACGGTAAAAATCAAAGATGAGAGAGTTCAGCTCGTCGGGAAACCCTACAAGTTCGAACCAGCGGTCATTCCGTTTAGGGATTTGGTGCCCGTGCACATCGAGNCCCCTGAGGGTGTCAATCAAAGCCATTTGGGGCTGTATGAGCTGACCGACAAAGGCTGGTCCTTCGTCTGGAATGACGTGGATAGCGTGCGAAAGACGATCGGAGCTGGTGTACGGCACTTCTCGGTCTATGCGCTGATCGTGGACGACGTAGCTCCCGAGGTTGATATCGACCACCCCAAAGACGGGTCCACGACGCCGCTGATGCCCGAAATCCGGGTTAGCATGCGAGACAGCCTTTCGGGACTCACGAAAGAGGAGCTGATCGCATTTGATCTGGATGGAGAAACGATGATCTTCGAGTATGATCCCGAGGCGGATGTGGCGAGAGGACTGTTGAGGAAACCGCTCGCACCTGGATCNCACACGCTGACCGTTCGGGTACGTGACACCTGCGGCAACGAGACCGTGGCCGTAAGCCGGTTCACTGCCGAGTGACTCCAACTACCGGGATAAGACGGCCAATCCTCGACCGAAACTCCCGGAGCCGACCGTGTTGATACCGATCCGCGACGACAATCCAGCGCGCCGTCTGCCTCTGTTTACGGGCGCTATCCTGTTCGCCAATGTGGGGCTGTTTCTGTATGCGAAACTCCTTGGGACGTCAGGCTTCGATGTGTTCACGGCGAGCTGGGGAGCCATACCGTTCGAACTGACGCACGGTGTGGATGCAATCTCGCCGACCCCGTATCCCGTCTACTCCACGTTGATCACATCCTTATTTATGCACGGCGGATGGCTGCACATCGCTGGCAACATGCTGTATCTGTGGATCTTCGGCAACAACATCGAGGATATGTTTGGTCACACACGATACCTCGTGTTCTACCTTTTCTGCGGTGTGGTCGCCACGGCGGCCCATATCGCTATCGATCCCGAGTCGATCATCCCGCTTGTCGGGGCAAGCGGTGCCATCGCCGGCGTCTTGGGTGCCTATATGGCGGCGTTTCCGGGAGCGAGAATCCACGTGCTGGTCCCGATCTTCTTCTTCATCCAGATCGTCCGTGTCCCTGCAGTGATCGTCCTGGGGATGTGGTTTGGTGTTCAGCTGTTGAATGCGTGGATGGATCAGGGAGGTGTGGGAGGAGGTGTCGCGTGGTATGCGCACATCGGAGGCTTTGCGGTGGGGTTCGTGCTGATGAAGCGTCGAATGCGTAGGTATCGTTGACTCGGATACGCCTAGACGGCACCATCAAGCACAGAGAGGGCAGTCAGTCAGTGGACCGCCGGCCCTCTCTGTGCTTCTGGATCAACTTTGTGGATCGCTCGACTAGGGAACGACGACTTTCTAGGAATCCGGCTCTGCCGCCTTCCAGAGATTAAAGATCTGGCCGATCTCATTCTGGCTGCCTAGTTCAGGGTTCATCCTAAGCAAGTTCTCGAGCGCAACCCGCGAACTGTCACGGTTGCCTTGATCATAGTAACCTCTCGCCACATCCCGATATCTCAACGACAGAGCTCGCCACATCCGGTCGTCATCCATGGCATGNGGAGGGATGTTCATCTCTGCGAACTGCAAGGCCTCGAAGGCCCCACCAAAATCCTTCGTGGCCACGTAGATCTGAGTCAGCCCCTCGAAGAGGACGAGGTAATTGCCGAGAAGACGCCTAGCTACGGGATCCTTATAGAACTCGGGCTGGTTGATGCCCCGATAACGGTAAGTGCCCATCAGGTTGTCACGTGTGCGAGCAAGATCGAATTGNCCANGNCCGTGCTCCGGGACGAGCCGGTACGCCATACCCTCCATCGACAGGTAGGGACGTAGACCGGCCTGGTTGCTGTTCGGCACCGTTACGGCGAAGTAGATCGGACGCGTCCAATTTATCTGCTGGATGATCCACCAGATCATGACCGTGTGCATTTCGATGACAGGGATTCTTCCAGATCCGGAGTGGTATCTGGCTGTCGGAACATCCGTTCCCACGACTCTCAGTCCCGCGATTTCCAAGTCTTCGGGCTTGGTCCATGGGTAGGCCGCCATCTTGTTGCGGATCGCCTGATNATCTAGGTTGATCGGTACCTTTNGGTCCAGGTCGCGCAACTGCTCGATATACCAGGCCGTCTTGATCAGAGAGAGGTTGACGATCCGTACGTCATCACGGACGCCTTCGACCTTCTGGAGGAACCACAATGGGTAAGTGTCATTGTCACCGTTCGTGAACAGGATGGCGTTGGGCTCACAGGTCTGGAGGATGTTGTATGCGTAGTCATATGGGATCGTGTCCCCCCGACGGTCGTGCGAGAAGTAGTTCGAGCTCAGGATGCCAAGCGGCAGGATCAGGCAGCAAGCTGCCGTTATCGNGGACACGATGGCTGCGTTAACCGACTTGGCTGCTGATACGATCAAGCCTGCGGCTCCAATGCCCATCCAACAGCCAAAGAAAGTGTAGGCGCCGACGAAGATGTATTCCCGCTCTCTTGGCTCAGGGTCCGGCATGTTCAGGTAAAGGACCAGGCCCACGCCCATCAGGGCAAACATCGAAAAGACTGATGCAAAACGCTTCCAGTCGTTCTTCCAGTGGTAGTAGGCGCCACCAATTCCAAAGGCGAGCGTGATGAGCGAATAGCGCTGGATTTCGCTCGCTTCGAGTCCCGTAGGGACGGCCCTNCGGAAGGTCGACTCCCAGCCGAGGAATCCCTCGTTGTAGAAGGGGAACTGCTGGAGGAAGTATTTGATGTGGATGTTCATCTGATACGCCCAAAAGTCCGACTTTCGGGGCCACGAAAAGTGCGTGCCATACTGCTGACGACCGAGGAAGGACTTGAAATTCTCCCAGGACTCGGGGTTGTTCATGTCGATCAGGGGATCCAGACCCGAACGTATCATCAGGGCCAAGTAGGTCGAGAATCCGAGACCGAACAGGAGCGCTGCGGCTATCCAGAACACAGGATTCTGCCATTCGGGGCGGAGTCTGAGCAACGCAACAAGGATACCAAGCGTGATCAGTGCGGTGACGATGGTAGGCAGGAAGATTGCGGCAAAGGGGTAGAGAATCAGCCCCACAACGGCGAGGACCTGCTGCCGGGACTCCTGCTCGCGGATCAGGTCTGAGAAGACCAGAATGAGGATGCCCGGTACCGTCAAGAGTGCCTGCAGGTGGACGCCTGCGCCCAGCCCGAAGAGGTAGGCGATAAGGAGGAGTTGGCGGTCGCTGACTGGTTTTTTGTGGCCGTCATCCCAGCGGAGTGCGAGCCAGTAGGCGATGACTGTGATGCACATCGACAGGCCGTAGACCTCGGCCTCGCTCGCGTTGGCCCAGAAGGAGGTTGAGAAGGCTACGCTGAAGGCTGCGACGACACCACCAACCAAAATTCCGATCCGTTCGTGTGTGTCTTCGCGATCCAGCCAGGTCGAGAGAAGACGGACCACGCACAGATACACAAATAGGACCGTGACGGCACCCGAGAATACCGAGAGGAAGTTGACACGCAGAGCAATCTCGTCTCCCAGAAAGGACATCATGCTGAAGATCCGACCGAGCAGCGTATAGAGCGGAGCGCCGGGCGGATGCGGTATACCCAGGATGTAGGATGTCGTGATGAACTCGCCGCAGTCCCAGAAGGCGACCGTCGGGGCGACGGTGATGAAGTAGCAGATCAGTGTAAAGGCGAAAACGAACGCCCCAACGATCCGGTTCAGGTTGCCAAAGTCACTATTCATTTTGGNCAGTCAGTCCAATTAATCTCTTCTGAGGTAGATCGGGTTCGTGAAGAGCCAAGGCCTATCCTCAAGTCGTGCTTCAACGCGGTAAACGCCGGGGCCGTTGGCACGGTAGACGAGTCGATCCGAGCATTCGCTTGCAACGACCTGTCCGTTCTTGATGAAGGAGATTTCAGCACGGCGTGGAAGCGTGATCTCTAGGTCGATCTCTTGGTCGAAGGTTTGTTCGTCGCCGATCGAGAGCCGCCGATCTGTGCTCCCGAATCTTGTGCCCTTCGAGTCAGAGAACCGGTCGTGGGCGATGAAACATCTTCCTTCTGCGAGGGTGTTCAGGACGAATTCCGTGTCCTTCTGGACGTCGTGCCCGGTAAGGGCTCGATCACAGAGGATGTGAGTACGGATCGACTTGAACAGGTAGTCATAAGGGAAGACCACGAACGGGAGGATCCGTGACTTCTTGGCGTGTGCATCGACCCCTCCAAGAGCAACGACACGTCTGCGTTGACAAAGTTCATCCCATTTCTGGACGGTCTCGCGTGGTGGCCCGGTCAGCCAAGTATCCGGGTTTCGGTAATAGCGCGAGAACCGGGTATAGTGGAAATTTGCCACCCAGTCGAACATGTATGACCACAGCTCCAGGCCAGTTGCCGAATTCGCTTCCCAATTCTTCCAGCTGTGATCCCGCGTCTTGATGAGAGGCCTATAGCGTCCGTGGGGATGTGCGATATACGAATGTCCGCCTTGCGAACGGATGTCTTCGAGGATGTCGTCAGGCGGCTGTCGGTGGTAGACGTGTTCACCGATACCGAAGGCAAGACAATGGCCGCTTCGGGAGGACACTTCGTCTCCCACGATCAGCAGGGTGTCGTCGTACCAGCCTTCGTAACCGGCTTCCCGTGCCTCTAGTGTGTTGTGATCTGTCAGGGCAAGGATATCTAAACCTGTACCCTTGGCAGCCGCAAGGATCTCCTCAACTGTACCGGATCCGTCTGAATAGACGGAGTGCACGTGGAGTGCAGCGACGTATTCGGTTGGGCTCTCGGAGTTCATCACGCCGTGTAAAACAGAGTTGCCGGAAGACGCTCAGCATCTCCCGGCAACGGAACCGTCAGGTCCTCACCGTCGATCACCTACTCCTCGATCTCCTCGGGACCGTAGATCCGGATCGACTCGAACTGATTCTCCCACTTTAGATAATAGACCGTGTTGTTTTTGACGAGCCAGGCATTCGCGCCGGTCCCACTCAGAGCCATGTCGCTTCCACCGTGGTCCTCTGCGTGTGCGGGTTGGGGNGCGACCAGCGGACTAACCAGGTTTGCTGCGAGGAGCACTGCGACGACCAGAAGCAGGAAAGGAGTCAGCTTTTGCAGGGACATTGCGAATCCTCCNTNGAGTATGGGTATCAGGGCGAGCNCGTCTGGTGACCCTCTGGTCCCAGCGGCTGCACCCGGCGCTCGGAAAATGCCTGAACAGATGTCGTATAGTAAGGGTTTTGCCAGTACGGGTCAAGGCAGACCGATTGCCGGCCATGTGTGCAAGCCACTATAAAACAATAAATTAGAAGCTTGACCCNGGGGGTGTGAGTACGAAGAAGGCCACGATCCCGGTCCGAGATCGTGGCCTTTCTATTGGTGCTTGTTGTCGATCAGAAGAGATAAGACTTGAGCGGGCGGCTCCTTGAGTTGTGACGGAGCCGCTGAATCGCCTTCTCCTTGATCTGACGGACGCGCTCTCGAGTCAGACCGAATCGCTCGCCGATTTCTTCGAGCGTCAGGGACTGTTCCCGGTTGATACCGAAGTAGAGGCTGATGACTTCGGCTTCGCGAGGCGTTAGCGTTGCGAGCGCCTTGTCGATCTCCCGCTTGAGGGAGTCATCGATCATCGGCTCGTCCGGCGGATCTTGGCCCGGATCATCGAGAACGTCCAGCAGGCTGTTGTCCTCGCCCTCGTTGAATGGCGCGTCGAGTGAGAGGTGGCGCGACGAGATCTTGAGCGTGTCCATGACCTCGTAGTCGCTCATTTCGAGCTCATCGGCGATCTCGCCCGGGTTCGGCTCTCTCCCGTACTCCTGCTCCAAGCCACTCGATGCTTTGCCGATCTTGTGGAGTGCCCCGACCCGGTTGAGCGGGAGTCGAACAATCCGGGACTGCTCAGCCAATGCCTGGAGGATTGCCTGACGGATCCACCAGACAGCATAGGAGATAAACTTGAATCCCTTGGTCTCATCGAAGCGCTTGGCTGCTTTGATCAGACCTAGGTTACCCTCATTGATGAGGTCTCCCATGGACAGTCCCTGGTTCTGGTACTGCTTGGCGACGCTGACCACGAACCGAAGGTTCGCCTTTGTCAACTTCTCCAGGGCGTCCTGATCTCCCTTCTTGATTCTTTTTGCAAGCGTGACCTCCTCGTCTGCGGTGAGCAGGTCTACTTCCCCGATCTCCTGCAGATACTGATCGAGGGATTCATCTTCACGTGCGTAAGGCTTCTTAGACAGTTTTGCCACTCGTCAGCCGCTCCTTGTTGGCACCTGGGGAGATATGTGCTGTTGGTCGGAACGTCCCTTCCTAGGGTGTTCCTAAGGGATACTTCAAGAATACTTAGCGGTTTGGCTCACGATTTGAGCGGGGCGCTCACATAGGCATTCAACCTTCCTGTTTGAAGCATCTCTCGTTACCAACTCTCGTCCCAGCCGAAAATTCGGAAGACCGATGCGCCGTGGTGCGCGTGCTCGTGCCGGTGACCGTAGTTAAGTTTTCGAGGGATGCGGTTTCCCGAGGGGTCGGGAATGGTTNCCTGATCTCTATCTCCTTCACTATACCTAGCGGCCTCGGGGAATACCATCCGATCGCTCACACTTCTTACTCGGTGTCGACTTCCTCGGCTTCGCCGGCTTCTTCCCGAAGCGCGTTCAGCGCTTCCTCACGCCTGCCAAGTTCCTGCTCTAGGTCAGAGATCACGGAGACCAGCCCCTTGACCTCGTCGCTCCCTGCAATGTCCGATCCATCGTCCGACTTCAAGCCTTCGTAGACTAAGCCTCCTAAGTCTGCGAATCTGTCACGGATGGCGTGCCGCGTTTTCGCGATATCGAGTCGCGCTCGCCCGATCTTCCCAAGATACTCAGCCTTCTCGGCTGCGACGTTCGCGCTGTCGATTACGCTTCGCTTGATCTTATCCCAAAGAGAGTCCAACCCGTCTTCCTCCACACCTTTTTTATTCTGCCTGCTCGTNACGGGCAGATTCAAGCTCCTGGATCAGCTGCTCACGGTTCGCGTGCGAGATCTCGCGGCCCTGAATTTTCAGTCCCTCGGTGTCGCGGGCGAGCCGTCTGAGCTGCGTAACAGATAGGGATTTGAGGTCAGACGAATCGATCGACTCGCCGCCGTTGAGCTCGAACGTTGCGACGAGATCATCGTGTGGGTTAGGGATGACGTGCTGCGAGACCAGTTCTCCCGCTGCGTTCGCTGCGCTCGCCCCTGCGCTGACGGCCGCCTGCACGGCGCCTACGTCTCCGAGAAAACGGATGGAACAGAGCCCTCCCTCGATTTTCTCGTATCCGCTGACCTGCACGGGTGCTGCTTTTACCGCTGCGTCGGCTGCTTCGGCAACGCCTACGAAGCCTCTAGTTTCTATTAGTCCTAGCGCCTGCTGAGCCATATTCACAGTCCTGATTTCAATCCCGATCCACCTATCTATCAGCTAAAAACAAACGACCGTCGTCATGGNATACGCACACGATNGCCGCTAAGAACAACGGGCTGATTTATAAGAACTTGAGCAAGGGAAAACTCGCTTGTNAGGGATACCGCCAAACCGGCGACGAGGAAAAATAACAAATCGAGTGATCGGTGTCACTTCTTTTTTTAGACGACATATTCCCCTTAAAAGAATCTAAAAAATAATAAGGTTTGCTTATGATTTAATCCTTCGGGTCCCTGAAATCGTTCGCCCAGTGGTATCGGCTGAGCCCGACTCGCGTTCCAATCCACACGTGTGGTCCTTCCAACTCTATCGCCTGGACGACATCGTCCAGAAGACCGTCGATTTGGTTGAGCGTCGAGGTACGCCCGCTCCTNGTGTTCACACGGATTACACCGAATTCCGTCCCTATCCATGCTCGTTCGCCTGCTCCAGACAGAGTGGCTGTGACTGATCCGGCTGCTTCGGGAAGCTTAAGGACACGCCAGACGCTGTCCGGATGCGTCGAGACCATAAGGGTGGGTGGGACCGTGGCGAGGGCCCAAGTGGTATCTCCGGATGTATCGACCGCCAGGAAGGCCTGAGTGGCTACCGGATGGTCCCTTACCGGCTCCCAAGACACACGCGTTGTTCGGGAGCGGTAGAGCCCCTTGTTCGTGGCCGCCCAGACATAAGAACTGCCAGTGGCCAGATCACGGATTCGGAAGCGGCCGCTGCCGGGCACGGCGCGCAACGTGTCGGACTCGAGGTCCAGAAGCGCCAGACCCCTGTTTGTGCCGAGCCAGACGCGCGAATCCCCGGCCGCAAGGGAGGTCGTGTGGCGGATGTGCTGGGTCGATACTCCCCGTCTGTATCGGTACGTGTCCCAAGTCTCGTTTGACTTGGAGTATCGGACGAGACCCTGATCCGTCCCGAACCAGACGTTCGCTGTATCGGCGAGGATCGCGTTGACCTCGGTGTCTTCGAGACGCGGGATGACGCGCTCTTCGTAATACTCCCACTGTTCGGTATCTCGATCGTATCGGCTGATGCCGCGGGCGTAGACCCGGNAACCATCTGCTCCACCTGCCCACAAGTACCTGCCGTCGAGATTCAGAGCCGTGACGTTCTGGACGAGAGGACCCGATTGCAGGAAGACCATGTCGCCGAAGGAGAGGTCGACACGGCCGATCCCAAGTCCTTCAGTTGCAATCCACAGGATGTTCCATGAGTCGACGAGCGCATCGAGGATTCTGTAGTTCCGGTTGGGACCCCGGATAATGTCGCCGTTGATGTAGTAACCGAACGGCGGGATCACTGTCGGGATGCGAGGTGTGTAGCGGGTCGGGTTGAGTTCGGCGATTCCGCCAGGAGAGAGCGACTCCAGGCGCGACATCCACGTGGCGGCTCCGGTCTTGGTGCGGATGCTGAGGTCGCCGGATGTCCGGTTGTAGGACAGTTGCTGGACCCAGTTATCTGGGAGGCCATCGGCGGTCGTGATCGGTCTCAGCCAAGCCTGACGGAACCGCTCGTAGCGTCGGATACCGCCGCTCGTGGCGAAGTAGATCTCGGACTCTCCCTCCGCAATGTCGGTGACGATGTTCTGGCTCGTGTAATGGGTCCATAGCTCCGCGTCGTAGCCAAAGACCGGGGTGTCTTCAGTTAGCAGGAAGAGACAGGCGATCACGCCAGAGATGCTCACCNCTCTGTCTCCAAATACTCTGTGACGGCGCGAGCCACGATCGCCTCCTCGTCCGTCATCACGATATACGCTTCGGCGGGACTGCCTTCTGCCGAAATGAGCCGTTCTGCCAGACCCGCCTCATTCCGTTGCTCGTCGAGGACGATACCTAGGTGAGTAAGGCTCTTGCAAATCTGCGATCGAACCGCGACAGACCGTTCGCCGATCCCACCAGCGAAGGCAATTACGTCGATTCCTCCTATCGCAGTGGCCATCGCTCCGATTTCGCGTGTGACCGAGTAGCAGTAGGCGTCTATGGCGAGCCGCGCACGATCATTTCCTGATGCGGCTGCTTCCCGAAGGTCTCTCATGTCTCCGCTGATGCCCGAGAGACCGAGTAGTCCACTCTCGCTGTTCAGAACCTTGCGGACCTCGTCCGTCGACAGTCCNTCCTTGTCCATCACGTGAGGAATGATGAACGGNTCGATCGATCCGTTTCGTGTCGCGTTNATAACTCCGTCCTGCGGGCTGAAGCCCATAGTAGTGTCTAGTGAGCGGCCGTCCTTNATTGCGCAAAGTGAAGAGCTTCCCCCGAGATGACAGGAAACGATCCGGAGCCCTCTCGAAGGACGGGNGGTGAGGGAGGGAATACGCTCTGAGACATACCTGTGAGAAGCACCGTGGAACCCGTATTTTCTGACACCATATGTCTCGTACCAGTGGNAAGGGAGACCATATATATACGCGTAGTCTGGGATCGTCGTGTGGAAGGCGGCCTCGAACAGACCGATTAGCTTCAGGTTCGGCTCAAGGTTTCTGAAGATCCGGATCGCTTCGATGTATGGCGGGTTGTGCGCGGGAGCGAGGTCATTGTAGTCCGTCATTCGCTGGAGCACCTCTTCGGTCAGTTCTAAGGTTCCAGCTTCGCCCCTGATATGGACTGTTTTGAAGCCGACGGCATTCAGGTCATCGATGCTGTCGATCACTGTCTTCGAGAGATGATGGATTACGGCCTTTACTGCAGCCGTGTAGTCGGGGAGTCCGGTTTCCGTTTCGTAGACACTCTGTCCCTCGGTGTAGCGCTGCGGCGAAGTTGCATCTCCGATTCGCTCCAGACGACCTTGTGCGATGACCGTTGCATTGTCGTAGAGCTTGTACTTGAACGAGGTGCTGCCGGCGTTCGCGATCAGGATTTTCATTGATGGGTTCCAAGCTGTGTAAACAAAAAGAGACCGGGAAACTCCGGTCTCTCTCGTAAATGTAGCAGGATGATGTTCGTACTGGAAGTCAACCGCGTTTCTGTAGCTCTTCCATCACGCGTCGCGTGATCTCGCCGACAACATCGGCTGTCCCGTTGCTCGTCGCAGGCGTCGGAGTTGGAGCCTGCGTGGATTCGCCCGCACTCCTTGTCTTCAACGTCGGGATACCATCATTCGAAGACACGTCGGATGGGGGTTGGATCTGGCTGACACCGGGCGTCCAGTCACAGGCAGGTGAGGGGCCGCGAAGCCCCATCCTTTCACGGATCTTGATCAGGTCCGCCACCTGACCCTCGTTCAGGAGGTTCACGCCGCCGAGCTGTCTCGCGACCAGCAGGATCTTCGCGAAGTGTTCCATGGTCTCCATCTTGTAGTACGCGTTCATAACGTCGGTGCCGATCGTGGTGGCGCCATGGTTCTCAAGGAGATAGGCGTCGTAGTCTTGAACCCACTTGCGGATAGGCTCGGAGATTCCGGCCCCTCCGGGCGTTCCGTAGTCGGCTATTGGGATCGCCCCAAGCGTGATAACGACCTCGGGGAGGACGCATTCTGTCAGTGGAATGCCGGCGACAGAGAATCCCGTTGCAGTCGGTGGATGGGCATGAACAACTGCATTGATGTCGGGCCGTTCCCTGTANAGGAAGATATGCATGCCGATCTCGGAAGAGGGGTTTCTCGAGCCGCTGACTTTTTTGCCCTCGAAATCCACGATGACGAGATCCGAGAGCTCAAGGTATCCCTTCGACATGCCTGTGGGGGTCGTAAGTATGCGGTCGGCATCGATGCGGCAGGAGATGTTGCCGTCGTTCGAGGCAACGTAGCCCTGTGCATAGACACGGCGGCCGGCTTCGATGATGTCGCGTTTGGCTTCTTGGAGNTTCATAAGATAGGAATTGTTTAGGGGTTCAGGGTTCAGGGAAGTCAAGAACGAGTCAAAAACCTTACGCTACTTGAATTTCGTCTACGACGCCGACGATGACGGATCGGATAGGTGGGCGGTCGATGTGCAGGACCTGGGCGGCTGCGACGCCCTGTCGGATGACGAGGACCTGTTCACCTACGCCGGTTCCGACAGTATCGACAGCTACGAGTGAATCGCCTGTGTCATCACCGTCTGGTGTGATCGGCTGGACGATCATAAGCTTAGTGCTCGCATAGGCGTCGTGCTTGATTGTTGATGTTATGGTACCGGCAATGCGCGCTAGAAACATGTCGAATTTCCTATGCGTTGACGTGGTCGGCAATCCCGACGATTGCTGCGTCGATCGGACCGTATTTCGATGGCAGCGCATTTGGTGCCTCTCGAGAGCTGACCCAGTAGATGGTAGCTCCGTCACCTGCGCTGACCGTGTCGATTGCGACGATCGGTTTGCCTGAAGGCTTTTGTATGTGTGTCATCGGCTGGATCACGAGCAAACGTAACCCTTGTAGTGAGCNGTCCTTCCGCGTTGAGACCACACGACCAATTACCTGTCCGAGCTGCATCAGACGATCCTGAAGTAGTCGACTAGCGTGCAGCGCCGCTGCCGTGTAAAAGTCCTTGCAGACGTGACACCTTCACCTGTAGGGGTCGCGATCGAGAATGAGGTGTAGCCTTCTCCGCCGGCTCCGAGGCCTGCAGTGGACGGACCGTTCTTCACGAACAGCGTGCACCGACATTTGCGGGCCATGGTGGTCATGTTTTCGACATTTTTCGAGTGCATCACAGCGGTGTGTCTGTAGCCGCGCTCCGCTTCGACAGCCATGTCGATGCCAGTGTCTATATCGGGTACGCGCACGATCGGGAGGAATGGCATCATCTGCTCGCGCATCACGAAAGGGTGCCCGTAGTCTACTTCGCCGACGAGCATCTCGATGTCGTCTGAGATCGAGATGCCAACCGCATCTGCAAGGACGCGCGAATTTCTGCCGACGAACTCTCGGTTTATCGACCAGTTGCCGGATGCGTCAGTTGGGAAGGCAAGATCCGTGAGTCGCTTGATCTGCGATCGGTCAAGTTCGGCGACTTTGTTCGTCAGGATCTGTTGTCTGAACTCGTCTGCTACGCTCTGGACGACGAAGACTTCCTTTTCCCCGATACAGAGGATGTTGTTGTCGAAGGCTGCACCGTCGATCGTGTCCGATGCTGCCTTCGCCAGATCGGCCGTCTCATCGACCACGACTGGCGGATTGCCTGGGCCCGCGCAGATCGCACGCTTGGGGGCCTGCATGGCAGCCTGTACGACACCGCCGCCACCTGTCACGAGGACCAGGTCGATGTCCTGATGCGTGAACATGGCCTGGGCCGTCTCGATGGTTGGTTCTCGGACGGCAACCAGCAGGTTCGGCGGCCCTCCGGCGTGTACGATACCTCGGTTCAGGATCTGGATGCCGACCGCCGAGATCTGTTTTGCGGATGGGTGGGGTGCGAAGACCGCCGAGTTGCCCGCGGCGATCAGGCTAATGGNGTTGTTGACGATCGTGGGAACTGGATGTGTTGAAGGTGTGACCGCAGCGACTACACCGAACGGTGCCATTTCGACGACCGTTAGACCGTGGTCACCCGTCCAAGCTGTCTGTTCGAGATCCTCCACTCCGGGTGTTTCGCGCGCCACCACTTCGAACTTCCGGATCTTGTGTGGCACTCGACCCATCCCCGTCTCTTCACGCGTCTGTTGAGAAATGCCTTTTGCGTGTGAAAGAGCGGTCTCCCGGATGTTGGCGATGATGTCGCGTCGTGCCTCGAGACTCAGAGCCTCAAGGTCTCGCTGAGCCGACTTGGCTGCTGCAACCGCCTNATCCAGTGTATCGAAGATTCCGTCTTCGCCACCGTGTACAGACCCGATGGAGGGGACGATTGCCGGTGAGGAAGTGGGAAGGTTGCGGACGACGTTCTCGACGACGGATCTAATTTGAGCTTCATCGAGGTTCATGTCAGGGGATGTCCTTCATCGATGGTTCAAGTCTTCGACTTCTCGTAGACGCTCTTGCCGTGGATTTCAGTGGAATCGACGATTGCAACGATCACGGCATCGACGGGGCGCTCCTCGGTCGTTCCGGTCATGCGAGCGGAACTGCCGCTACAGCATAGCACCATCTCACCTTCACCAGCCCCGACTGCGTCGACGGCGACAACGAAACCGGAGGAAGCCTCCATCGTTTCGATGTCGACGCTTTGGATGATCTGAAGCTTGAATCCTGTCAGCCCCGGATCCTTCTGTGTCGCTACGACCGTTCCGACGACTCTTCCAAGTGTCATGTGAGCCTCCCGCTTTCCGCCTTCTTACGAGCTCTTCCCGACTGGCAGGATCTCTTCGAGACTGCTGTGTGGACGCGGGATGACGTGCACGGATACGAGTTCGCCAACCTTGCCCGCTGCCGCTGCACCTGCGTCTGTCGCAGCCTTGACGGCGGCCACATCGCCGCGGACCATCGCGGTCACAAAACCGGCCCCGATCTTTTCCCATCCGACGAGCTGAACGTTGGCAGCCTTGACCATCGCGTCTGATGCTTCAACCAGTCCGACGAGTCCCTTGGTCTCGATCATTCCGAGGGCTTCACCCATTTGTCTCTCCTCTGGTGTTACGTGATTGCGTCTCGCGTCAGGCGAGTCGCGTGTGGTTGTCCTAGTCAGTCTTTCGTCTATAGAGCGCCAAGCGATAAGGTTCAGGCGCTTCGTATGTTTTTATTCGCTCGTATCTGTCGAGAAACCAAGTCTCTGCGACGAGTCCAGTCTCGATCGACTGCCAGGGTGGATCGTGCAGAAGCACGTATGCCGGGCTCTTCTCGCGGACCGGCCACGACACGTCTCCTGCGGCCAAGTGGGGTCCGATCTCCGGGTGAACAAGCCCGACAAGGTCGAGGATCTGACGCCCGGAGAAGTGTGACAGGATCCCGATCTCGACCATCGCAACGGCCTGATCGGCCTCGACGATTTGCGACAGATCCCGCGCGCACACCCGATAGGCCGCATAGCGCGGCTTGTGGACTTCAGCGAGAACTGTTCGTGTGGGCCAGACGGGCGCGACGCACACGATCACGAACACGACGGTTGCCGCGATCGGTCCGAACCGTCTGGCCACCAGGTGTGTGCCGAGCCCTAGGGCTATTGCTATCGGCGGGATCCACACCCCGTAGTAGTTGAAGGCCGAAGGGATCCCCATCAGCGTGTAAGCTATGAAGACCAAGCTCGCCCAAGCTGCGACTAGACCCGAAGCGGCCGAAACGTGCCACCTCAGATGCCACATACCCCAACCAGTTACGGAGGCCAGAGGAACATACAGGGGCGACTGAATCACGTAGAGTGCCGCAAGCCGAAACCCACCGTATGCGTAACCTCGCCAGAATCCGCTTTCTCCCATTGCGCGCTTGGCGTCCAACGTGGTCGGGAGCGGGCTCCCGAAACTCGTGTAGGCGATCAGGCTGAATGAGAGTATGGGCAGCGCGCAAGCAATTGCGAACTCTCGCCAGCCACCTTGCTTCAGCAGATAAAGCCCGATCAAAGCCACCAAGACGAGTCCGTCGCCGCGGAAGAGCACTGAGACGGCGGCGAGCACACCAGCCGTTCCTGGGCGTCCAGTTGTGGCCGTATAGACCGCCCCTAGACCAAAGAGCAGATAGAGATTAAGCTCGAATCCCTGAGTCTCCGCAAGCAGCGGGTTGGTCAACACGAAGATCGGCGCGATCAGCCTGACCCACGTTACCTTACTGCCGGTCTCGTTGTCAGCGATTCTAAGCACTAGGATCGAGATACCGATGAGTGCTGCACCGCTCAACAGATGCGCAACTATCGGGATGATCTCCACTTTCTTGGAGACCAGTCCAAGCAGAATCGCAAACAGCGGCGATGTTGTCCCAAGGACCTGTTCACCGGGATTGAAAACCAGCCCGTTCCCGTTCGCGAAGTTCCACGCGTATCTGAAAGTGATGAACGGGTCATCGACGTTGATCTGTCCGTAGAGCAGGACGAGCGGTATACCCACCCCGACGATCACGGCAATCAGGCGCCGATCAGCATATGCACGATCCTCATTCACCGAGTCCAAAACAGGCTCGGATTTCCCCGTGTGGTCTTGGAATGACGTGGACGGCGACGAGTTCGCCTACCCGCTGCGCCGCCGCCGCACCCGCCTCGATCGCAACCTGGACAGATGCGAGGTCACCTCGGATCAGCGTCGTCGTGAAACCAGCTCCGATCGTCTCGTATCGTTCGATATCGACAAGAGCGGTCTTGACCATCGCGTCAGCCGCTTCTGTTGTCCCGACCAACCCACACGTTTCGATCAAACCCAGCGCTCGTTCCACTTCCCCTCGCCTCCTCAGTATATGCCTTCGAGTTAGGGCAGGATGGTTACGATGTCGCCGCAGACAAGCTCCGCGGCGTTCGCATCATCCGTGTCTAAGTGGATTTCGGGAAGATAAGATTCGTCAATCTTGAGCCGGACGTTGTCGTAGTCGAGTCCCTTTTCGCCACCGACACGTATTCGAACACGATCCTGGCCATCCAGACCCATCTCTCTAACATCGCTCGGAGCCAGATGGATGTGTCGAGCCGCTCTGATCGCCGCGTCGACAGTGATCGAGCCCTTAGGGCCGATAAAGGTGACCTGATTCGCTCCTGAAAGATCACCAGAGTCGCGAACAGGCGGATTGACGCCGAGGTAGATCGCGTCCGTCCTGGCCAGCTCGACCTGATTGTAGCCTCGTGTTGGGCCAAGGATCCTGACACGCTCTATCGCACGCATTCTTGGTCCGACGACTGAGATCATTTCCTCAGCCGCGAAGGCGCCCGGCTGGAAGAGCTCTCGATATACCTTGAGCTCGTAGCCATCCCCAAAGAGGATGGCCAAGGTTTCATCGCTTAGATGGCAATGGCGTGCGGACACGCCGACGGGTATGGTAAGGCCCTGAGGAGGCGCGATCTGGTCGACAACCTCGGCTACAATGCGTTCGATATCGATTGTGGATGCTGAGGGAGCATCGTGTGCGCAATGGGGGCACAGATTGCAGTCCTCGCAGGCCGAGGAAGGTTTAGGTCCAACTGGAAGAGTCGGTGTTGCCAAGGCGTTTTGCGTAAGTTCTCGTGTTCAAGTGGGCAGAAGGACCTAACATGTTGGCGTGTGGGAGCACGGTCAAGCGAAATCGGGGTGACAATTGCAACTCTGGCAGTTTGGGAGCACGGCAATGGCTTGGAACCCCGGCTGTCGTTGGTGCTCCCGATGGGAGATGCTGCGGGCGTCGCCGCAAACGACTGTTTCTACATGTGTTCGATGCCTATCTCGCGTATCTTTAGCCGGTGAACTGGATTCGCGAACATTTCTGGATTCTGGCGATACTGATTCTGTCGGTCGCCCTACGGATCTCACTGGGGCAGGATCGTGACCGATGGCCGCTGACGACCGCAGAAGCAGACTGGGAACGCCGGGGTCTGATCTACGCGACCCACGGTCTTGGCGTGGAAGACCTCACGACCTACCGGAGCCCGCTTTACCCGCTTTCCGTTGCTGCGATATATGCCGGGCTGGGGACCAAAACGGTTTTTGTGAGGGCCTATCAGACGATTCTCTCAGTATTGACCCTGCTCGTCATCTACCGCCTTGCCCATCGACTGACCGATCCTAGATCGCCTCTAGTTGCGGCTGTGATCGCCGGATTTTATCCGCTATGGACATTAATCGGCGCCTCAATCCTGCCGAATACTCTGACGACCTTCGTTGCCGCATTGACCTGCTTGGTAGCGGTTCGCACGATCGAGAATCCTTCCGTCGGTCGAGCCCTCCTCTTCGGCGGAGTCTGCGGTCTCTGCAGCCTTGCAAGTCTGGTCGAGATTATCTGGGTTCCGGTGATCGTCGGAGTCGTCCTCTGGTTCAGTTCTGAAGGTCCGTTCGGAGATCAGTTCAACCGGTTCGGTGCGGTCGCTTGCGGAGTGCTGGTGGTCCTTGTCCCCTGGATGATCAGGAATGAAGTCGTGACTGGCCATCGATTGTTTCCACCGAACAATACCGGGATGGAACTACTGATCGGGCAAGAACCTGGGGCAAGAGGGATCTTGGATGTGCTGCGCGACTACGTGTCGATCTATGAACGAGCTGGGATCGATGCCCTCGATCCTGTCGATAAGGACGACCGCGTTTTCGCAGGCATGGTTCGTATCATGCGTGAATCACCGGGACGAACGGCGCGGCTCGCCGGGCGCAAGGTCTGGCTGCTCTGGAACTCCGTGATGTTGAATGCGCCCTCGACCACGCGGAACGCACATTTTGTTTCGGGTGTTCTGCTCTCAGTTCTGGGTGTCCTAGGGCTTTACGTGAACCGACGTTCCGCGATGGCTGTCGTCGTCGCATCGATGGTTTTAGTCTGGACCCTGTACGGTGCAATCTTCTATGTCACACCCGAACTGAGGCTTCCTGTGGATGTTTGTCTCGTCCCGTTTGCGGCGTCTACAGGGCTGCTTTGTTTAAACAGGGTTAGGTCCGTTATTGCTTCACGCTTCAGGGAGCTCGGCTCGGAATGATGGGGACTCGTATCTTCACACCCGGGGATTGGGGACTTGTCGCCGCTGTGTGTCTGGCTCAGCTTGCTCTGCTGGTTTTGCCCATTCCTGCTATCGGGCCGTCGGGTGTGGCGCTGATCTCTCTCACTCTTGTCTCGGTCCTTGTCGTGACAAGCAACGTTCACCGCTCTATTCTGTTCCTGATCTTCATCTCCACAGTCATTCCGGGCTACATCTCCGAAGAGCACCTTCGTCTGCCAATGGACTTTAAGTTCGCCGAAGGTCTGTTCATGGCCGTGATTTTCTTCGCGTTGCTGTCGGCGCTGAAGGACCGTGTTTCCCTCCCGATCACGCCTCTAAATCGTCCAATCACTTTGTTTTTGTTGATCGTCGTCGGGTCCTGCGCGATCGGTTTGTATCTGGGGCACTCGGTTTCGCAGCTCCTTCGAGACGTGCGGTATCCGCTCTACTATGGCCTGTTCTATATCGTAACGGTTTTCTTCGATCGACGGAGACACCCGCAGTATCTGTATATGCTGATCGTGATCGCATCGATTGTCGGGATCGAATATCTGATCGAGTTTCTGTCCGAACTCAACCTTTCGATCGCTGGAGCGTTCCATCGTGTCGCGCGCACGGAGGGTCTGCTGCTGCCGATCGGAACTCTGCTCATCGCCGCTGCATGGCTCTATGCGCCGGGTCGGAACGTCCGCCTGATATTGGGCATTGCACTGGTTCCGGCCGCTCTGGCATTGGTGCTGACTGTTGGAAGAGGGATGTGGATCTCGGCGGGTGGCGGGTTTGTGGCTTTGCTGTTTCTGTTCATAAGGGATCGGCAGCGGTTAGGGCTTCGGCGACTTTGGATCATCTTGGCTGTCCCACTTCTCGTGTTCACCTTTGGGTCGGTTTTCGAGACGGCTACGGACACGGGGGTGGGGGCTGCCGCTTCCAGACGGCTCGCCTCAGCTGAGACGATCGAGGAGGATCGATCCCTCGCTACGCGACTGATCTCCTATCGTGCGGCTTGGGCCAAGATCGTGAGGCGGCCGATTCTGGGGGGTGGTCACGGGGAGACGGTTACGTTTCCGATCGTGATGACCGAGGTTCCGCACATAGCGACCGTCGGCGCTGTCGACAACGTCTATCTTACGATCCTGCTTCGGATGGGTCTGGTGGGGTTGTTTGCTTTCCTGTGGATCTACGTTCGGGGGTTGAGGCTGTCGTATCGTCTTTTCCAGACTTCGCAGACTCAGAGTGTGAGGTTCTTTGCGGCAGGATTCTTCGTAGTCTACTCTGCTATGCTCGTATACGGGATGGCGGACTCTACGATGATCGGGACACGCCTGATCTTTATCCACGCTGCTTCGCTCGGAATTCTCGCCCAACTCTCAGCCGACACCGATGATGTCTGATCTGACTGTCATCGTCGTTAACTGGAACGGGGGTAGTCAGCTTCGTGAATGCGCCGATGCCATACTAGACACTGACGCGGACCTGATCGTCGTGGACAATGCGTCTTCGGACGGAAGCCTTGCAGGGCTGTCCGACACGGACAGAATTACGATCGTCCAGACGGGGGAGAACCTCGGATTTGGTCGTGGTGCGAATGCAGGGATCGCGCGGGCGTGTACCACGTACGTGGCGGTTTTGAACCCGGATGTGTTTGTCGACAGTGAGACGCTGACGACGCTCGTCGACTATCTCAAGTTGAACGAAGCGGTGGGACTGGTCGGTCCACGGCTCGATGCTCCGGATGGCGAGCGTCTCCTCACGTGCGGGCAGCGACCCCGGTTGAGCGACGCAATCTGTCGTAAATTGCTGTTGCATCTGGTATTTCCGTTCTTTAGATTTCGCCGAGTGAGGCCTGTTGAGCCGTCTGAAGTCGATTGGGTGACCGGCGCGTGTATGGTCGGTCGGAGAGAGGCATTTGCCTCTGTAGACGGGTTCGACAAGGCCATTTTTATGTATTTCGAGGACGTCGATGTCTGTCTTCGACTGCAGTCTGTGGGGTGGGAGGTTCACTATGTTCCGACCGCTCGCGCACGACACATCGGCGGTCACAGCTCGGCTCAGGCTTTCGATCTAATGCTCGTGGCCAGCGATCGCAGCTACAGATACTTCACGGCGCAGCATCTCGGTCCATTCGCCGCCTGGCTTTTAAGTAGCCTGACACCCTTAGAGCTACTTCTCCGGTCGACCGGATGGCTGGTGGCGGCCGTGGTGCCGAGCAAGCGTTCGGCGGCTAGGTCGCGACTGAGGGCGTATCGCCAATTGCTGCATGAGAACCTGATCACCTCGCCGGAAAGATTCCGCGGATCAGCACTCTGAACCAGGAGACTTGATGAGCATTCCCGTTTTTCGTCCTTGCTTCGATGAGGAAGAAGTGGACGCAGTCCGCGAAGTCCTGATGTCCGGTTGGGTCGGCCCCGGTCAAAAGGTCGAGGAGCTGGAAAAGAGGTTCGCGGAGTATGTGGGGACAGAGTTCGCGTTGAGCATGAACTCCTGTTCGTCGGCCCTGTTCACGGCGCTGAAGGTGATCGGGGTCGAGGGGCGCGAGGTGGTCACAACGGCGCAGACTTTTGTGTCGACGAATCACGCGATCCTACAGAACGGGGGAACACCGGTGTTCGCAGACATTGAAGGCACAACGCTGAACATCAGTCCCGAATCGATTGCCCATCGCGTGAACGATAAAACGGCTGCGATCATGGTTGTCCATCACGGTGGACATCCGTGCGACATGGATCCGATCATGGGGATCGCGAACGAGAAGGGGATCCCAGTCATCGAGGATGCGGCGCACGCAGCGGGTGCACGGTATAAGGGACGGATGGCCGGTGCGCTTGGTACGATTGGGTGCTTCAGTTTTCACGCGCTCAAGAACATGAGCACCGGGGACGGCGGCATGCTGACGACGGACGACGAGTCGGTCGCCGAGCGTGTGAGGAACGTTCGATGGATGGGGATCACGCGGAGCACGTATGATCGCTTTCGGAAGAACGGTCGTGCGAGAGCGTGGGAGTATGATGTGGACGAGGTGGGTTACAAGTTCCACATGAACGACCTGAATGCCGCGATCGGTATCGTTCAGCTTGGGAAGCTCGAATCCACGAACGCCGCACGCCGCGAAGTGGCCGTTCAGTATCGCAGTGCCTTCGAGGATGTGGAATGGATCGAGATGCTTGGCGAGAAGGACTACGCGCAAAGCGCCAACCACGCGTTCGTGGTGCTGGCCGAGGATCGTGACAGACTTATCGAGCATCTCGCAGAGAAAGGGATCGATGGGGGCGTCCATTACCGTCCGAACCATCTCTACTCGGTTTACGAGCCGTATCGACGCGATCTGCCGGTCACTGAGTCGCTCTGGACGAAGATGGTGACGCTCCCGATGTATCCGTCGATGAGCAACGACGAAGTGCTCCAGGTGATCGAAGCCGTCAGGGAATTCGAACCCTTGACGACGTAGTGAGCTGCGCATACGCGCTGTCCTGCATGCCGAACTCCATACCTCTGGCCGCCATCGCCTGCTCCTTCGGCGTCGCTCTGATCCTTATTCCCGTTTTGCGTGCAGCCGCCTCGAGACTGAAACGGTATCAAGACGCCATACCTCCCGTGGGAGGTGTGGCTTTTGTCATTTCAGGCGCTGTTGCCTGGGCTGCCCTGATCGAGGCACCGCCGGATAAGAGTCTCGTGTTCGGGGTATTTGGCGTGTGCGCTGTCGGGGTGTTCGATGATCTGGCTGCGCGATCCGCCCGGGGGAAGACGATGCTTCTTCTGGCGGTACTCGGCTTTTTCGTCTGGACCGGCCCTTTGACAGGATTTATTCAACAGCCGATTCTCGAGTGGGCGGTGCACGCCTTCTGGCTTCTCTGGATGTGTAACGCGTTCAACGTGCTAGATGCGGTGGATGGTCTGTCTGCAGGAGTGGGCGTGATCTCGCTTGTCGCGCTCGTGGCGATAACATCCTCGGCAGGTCTTCTCGATCTCGTCTCTATCTGTGCGCTCCTTTCGGCCTCTTTGATCCCTTACCTGATCTATAACTTCCATCCGGCGCGGGTTTACATGGGCGACGCCGGGTCGCTTCTTATCGGGTTCGTTCTAGGAGAATCCGCGTGGCAGCTAAGACCCGAAATCGGTGGATCGGCCGGGATCGTTTCCGTGCTCCTGCTTGTGGCCGTTCCGTTTTTCGAAGCGGTCTTTCTGATCCTGATTCGTCTAGCCAAGGTGACGATGCCGTCCGTGTCGACGGAGGATCACCCGACACAGCGATTGATCGCGGCGGGCCTATCCGTCCGGTCTGCCGTTCTGATGATGTATTTGCTGACATTTTCGCTTGCCGGGGCCGGTCTCACGGTCGGGTATATGGGCGGCAATGCCTGGGTTGCCATAGCGGTTGGAGGCGCGGGATTGCTTCTCGTTACGGGTGTTCGGCTGGGACGGGTGGATGTCAACCGAGACGGCCAGGATGGAAGGCCAGGATCGGTCTTTTCGAAGAACTGGCTCGTCAACAGAATCGTGCATCGTCGGATGGCCGACGTGGCGGATCTAGCTTGCGGTACGCTTGTCGACCTAGGGTGCGGCACGAGACCGTATGCGGGTCTGTTCAATGAGTTTGTCGACCGATATGTGGCTATTGATGCAGACCACCTTCGCTATGCGGATGGGGGGCTGGATCTCGTGTCGGATTCAAGCGTACTCTCGCTAGCCGATCAGAGTGTCGATACCGTCCTGAGCAATCAGGTACTCGAGCATCTGAAGGAACCGGCAGACGCGGTCAAAGAGATGGCGCGGGTGCTTCGACCGGGTGGGGTGGCGATCATAACGGCACCGCATATCTGGGGAGTGCACGAGGAACCGAACGACTTTTACCGCTTCACATCGTTCGGCTTGCGTCATCTGGCTGAGTCCTCTGGCCTGAGGGTCCAGACGGTGGAAGCTATGGCTGGCTACTGGGTGACGACAGGAGCCCGGTTCTGCTATTACTTGGAGCGATTTGATCGTGGGCCTTTCCACCCCCTGATCGGGTGTCTCAACTATTTCGTACAGATGGGTGCCTTTGTTCTGGATCACTTCCACCGCGTGGAAGGTGATGCTTGGAATCACCTGATGATCGCGGTCAAGCCGGATACCCAGAGCGCGACTTGACCGGTTTCCGGGAACACGCGATCTCAGGCGTGAAGTGGACTGGTGCGTCCACGGCTTTCGGCATGGCCCTGCAGTTTATGCAGATGGCCGTGCTGGCGCGATTCCTGGCGGCTGATGCTTTCGGGTTGTTTGGCGAAGCTATGATCGTGGTCGGCGTCGCGCTCGCCTTTGTGGACTTCGGGCTGTCTCCCGCGCTCGTGCAGCGTGAAGAGGTCAGCGACGAGACGATTACTTCGCTGTTCTGGCTGGCTTCGGGCTTGTCGGCAATCTGTGGATTCCTCGTATGGGTGTCCGCAAACTGGCTCGCCCGGTTCTTTGGCGCAGAATTGCTTGCCGATCTGATCCCCATCGCTGCCCTGTTTGTAGTTCTCTTCGGTGCAGGTCAGGTTCCGCTGGCCGTTCTTCAGAAGCATCTCGCCTTCGACAAATTGTCCAAGGTCGATGTCGTGTCTGCCTTGATGGGTGTCGCGACGGCTATTCTGTGTGCGACCCTGGGATATGACGCGCACGCACCTCTCTATGGTCTGACGGTCTCCGGCGGCGTCCGACTGGTCGGTCTTCTGATCGCGTCCTTCAAGATCTGGAGACCCGGCTTCCACTTCCAGGCACATGAAGTTCGATCGTTTGTGTCGTTCGGCGCCTACCAGACGGGCGAACGGCTCGTGAATTACTTGGCGGCCAACCTCGATTTTGTGATCATCGGGAAGTTTCTGGGTACGTCCGTTTTGGGATCCTACTACATCGCGTATCAGATCGTCGTGCAACCAATGGTGCGGCTGAGTCCCGTCTTGACGCGGGTGGCGTTTCCACTGTTCTCGAAGGTTCAGCGTGAAGATGTCGCGATAAGGTCGGGATACGTCCGGATCGTAAAACTTGTGGGATTCGTGACGATACCGATGCTCGTCGGGATGGCGGTGGTTGCGCCGTCGTTTCTTGCGGTGTATCTGGGGGAGACGTGGAAGTCGTTGGATACCACGAACGTCGTCAGGATCGTTCAGATCCTCGTTCCGGTCTCGCTATTGAAGTGTCTGAGCAACCCGCTCGGATCCGCATTCCTGGCGAAAGGTCGACCCGATGTGGGCTTTATCCTGAATGGCGCTCGTCTAATCTTGAATGCGGTCCTGTTCTGGACGGCGATTTCGTGGGGTGTCACCGGTGTGGCGTGGGCCTACGTGATGAGTAGCGTGCTCGCCTTCTGGGCAGGCTATTTTGTGCTAAACCGGATCCTGGAGATCGGGCTGTCAACTATCCTGCGAGCGATCACTCCGACTGTGTTTTCGGCGACTTCTATGGGGATCCTGGTCGCGCTCGCTCAACTCGGTCTGAGCGGTATCCAGGTCGATCCCCTGCACCGACTGCTGTTCCTGATCAGCCTTGGCGGTACGATCTATTTCGTTGTGATCTTCAGGGTCGAGAGACCGCTACTGATGGATATCAGCCGATGGTTTTCCTGAGGGCGGAAGTGAGCCGATCAGAAGGGCTGCGCAAACGGCTATCGTGGACCAGTCAACCGGATGGATTCGCAGGTCTGCGGGGACTATAGGATGGCCCAATTTATGGCGTAAATTACGCGTTTTCGGGCACCTACGTGTTCGGGCTTTCAAGTTGCTTTTCAGATAACTGCGGACTATATTATCCCGGTTTTTTGGGACATGCGAGTTCTTTTTGTCACCCAATACGGTCCTCTAGGAGCAAGCAGCAGGACTCGAGTTTTCCAGTATTTGCCGATTCTCGAGGCCGAGGGGATTGAGACCGTCGTCCGTACGGTGATTCCGGACGTCTGGTCGACCCGGTTGGGTCACGACGGAGCCGTGCGGCGGCTCCTTTATTACGTATTTTCGTTCGCTCGGACGGTCTGGGTCGCCTTTTGGACGGTCCTTTTTCTCGGTGATTACGACCGAGTCGTGATCCAGAAGGTTTTGTTTCCCGGGCCAATCGCGCGGCTTCTGAAGCGGTGTCGAGAGAAGGTCGTCTACGATTTCGATGACGCCATCTTCACGACCGATACACCTCTCGGCCTGCTTGGACGTCTGAGCGGCTGGCGCAGGGGAGCGAGTCTCCCGAGGATGCTATACGCGTCCCGTGTGGCGATCGTCGAGAACGATTACACGAAGGATTACGCCGGACAGTTCTGCGATCGGGTCGAGATCATCACGGGTCCGATCGACACCGATCGGTATTCGCCTCGTGACAGTGGTGACGCGCAGCAAGTTATCTTGGGGTGGATCGGGAGTCAGACGACGACGGCGTATCTGGACAGGATCACGGATATTTTGGATCGCGTTGCCGAAGTTCGACCAAATGTCCGTCTGAGACTGATTGGCGCTCGCCCCGTACGGACGAAGCGGATCGAGACAGAAGCACGCCAGTGGTCGCTTGACACCGAAGTGGAAGATCTGACTGGCTGTGATGTCGGTCTTATGCCGCTTCCTGACGATCTTTGGACGCGAGGCAAGGGCGGATACAAGCTGCTGCAGTATGGGGCGGTGGGTCTGCCTGTTGTCGCGAGTCCGGTCGGTGTAAACAAAGAGATCGTCGTAGATGGTGAAACGGGATTTCTGGTTTCAGATGAGGAGGACTGGGTAAGCAGACTCATAGAGCTTGTGGACGACCCGGAACTAAGAACGCGAATGGGCCGCGCGGGTCGAGAACGGATGCTTCAACAGTTTTCTCTGGGGCACAGCAGTCGTAAGTTGATCGAGATATTGAAGCTAGGCTTAGAGGAAACGGGTCGACGTCAAACCGTTGACTCGATCTAATGATGGCAAGCGGGGAAGGATTCTGATGCGGGTTCTGATTACGGGTGGTGCTGGGTTCATCGGGTCACATCTGGCTGAGCGACTTCTAAATAACGGTCACGAAGTGTTTGTCTTCGACGATCTGTCGACAGGCGATCTGGACAACGTTCACCACCTGGAAGGAAACCCCTGTTTCCACATGAAGGTCGGGACGGTTCTCGACCGCGAGGCCCTCGAGCCCCTCTTTGACAAAGCCGATCTAGTGTTTCACCTCGCTGCAGCAGTCGGTGTGAACTACGTGATCGAAAATCCGCTCCAGTCGCTGCTTACGAATATCCGCGGCACCGAGATCGTTCTTGAGCTTGCAAATAAAAAGAAGACACGCGTACTGATCGCGTCGACATCCGAGGTCGCCGGGAAGAAGAACGGGAAGGCAATGTTCTCGGAGGACGACGATCGTCTGTTGGGGCCGACGACCGTCACACGCTGGAACTACTCGACTTCGAAGGCCGTGGACGAGATGCTCGCCCTAGCCTACTGGCGTGAGAAGAAGCTGCCCGTGGTGATTGTGCGATTTTTCAACGTCGTGGGGCCACGTCAGTCACCGAACTATGGGATGGTCGTTCCTCGGTTCGTGAAGCAGGCCCTGCTCGGTCACCCTATCACGGTTTATAACGACGGCGAGCAGAAGCGGTGCTTTACGGACATCGAGGATGCGATCGATGGTCTGATCGCCCTCAGCGAGCATCCGGAGGCACCGGGCGAGATTTTCAACCTCGGTGGGAATGCCGAGACTAATGAGATCAGCATCAATTCGCTAGCGGGGAAGATCAAGAACATCACCGAAAGCGACTCGCCGATTGAGTATGTCCCGTATGACAAGGCCTTTGCAAAAGGCTCGTATGAGGACCTGAACTACAGGGTTCCGGATCTCACGAAGATCCACTCGTATACGGGCTATGAGCCGGTTGTCGGCTTGGACATGACGCTCCGTAAGATTATCGAATACTACGAGTCCTGAGACCGCGGATCGAGTCTCGAACCGAGTAGGCGCCCTCCTTCCGGAACAGGAAGCGTAGGGCGCTTTTTCTTTGCCTCGGTCAGCTTGCTCTCTTGACCAGATTTGGTCAGTTTGTCCTCATGCATATCGTTCGAACCTCGCCTCACCGTCCTACCATGAGTGCCGTGTTGCGGATCTGCTTTGTGCTGGCTGTGCTCCTTCTCCAAACGAGCTGGATACAAGCGGCCGAACCTCGCGTGATTGCCTCGAACGAAGAGGGTGTGATCCTTGAGGTTAACGGGCTGGATCACGTGCTTTCTCAACCCGAGATAGGCGGGCCCTCACGATTGTCTCTGCCCGGCGGTGTGATCTTGCCCGAACCGGGCCGACCCGCTGTCCCGGTCGTGCCCACGCTGATCGGGATCCCCCTAGATGTGACCGTAACCATCGAGACTCTGGACGCTCAGTTCCTCGACCTGAACAATGTCACGCTCGGTGCGGCCGATCCCGAGTGGTCTCTCCCGATCGAATCGACTGTCTATCCAGTAGAAGCCTCTCGGATCACACGGATCGGCATGATTCGTGATCAGCGTGTGGCCGGTCTCGTCCTGAATCCTCTCCGATACGATCCGGCCACGCGCACCCTTCAGGTTGCGACGCGTCTACGCGTGCGGGTCAGGTTCGATCGAGACGCGAACACCCGACCGACTTCGAGGCGTCCCTTCCGTGAGCCCGGCTTCGACAGGTTCTACGATGCGCAGATCCTAAACGCTTCACAGGCGTCACCGTGGCGCGTGCGCCAGACGCCCAGACCCAAGCAAAGCAAGTTCTGGTATGACCCGAACGACGACTGGTATCGGGTTGCGATCACGGCGGACGGGATGTATCGACTCGACGCAGACTGGTTCTTGGCCTCATCTATCCCCGTATCGAGTATCGATCCCGCGACGTTGCAGGTGTTCGTGGAAGGAGAGGAGATTCCGCTTCTCGTGTCGGACGGAGGGGATGGTAAGATCGATCCCGGAGACGAGGTCTTGTTCTGGGGAATGTATCGACGCGAGTCTGATCGAGATACAGAAAGCCGGTTCGGACGAACGAGGACACACTGGCTCCGATTCGGGCGAGAGATCGGGAAGCGGTATGTAGATACCGACGGTGCACCTACTGACCTGGAGCCAGTAACTGTTTCGTTGCGAACAGTCCACGCAGAGAAGGATTCGGTCTACGAGCGTCTGGGTGAGGCGCCGGATGTGAATCGGGATCACTGGTTCGATGCCCGGACGGCGTCTCCCTCGAGCGTTGGTGGGCAGGAATTTCCGGTGGTGAAGCAGATACCGCTGCAGGGTCTGGAGGCAATGTCNACGATCGAGTCCACGATCCAAGTNGGGATGCACGGTATCTCTCNGCGTGACGAGATCGAGATGGATCATCTTACGCGCGTAGAAATCGGTGACGGAATCCTTGTGACGGAAGACCGATGGGATGGTCAGGTTGCGTTTACTGCGGAAGGAACGGTTACGGCGAACCGACTGACGGATACGCTGACGGTGACGTTGCGTAGTCCAGGTTCTCCGGAGTTCCCGCTTGAACCGGTGCCCTACGTGGATCACGTTCGCCTCAACTGGATCACCGTGACTTATCCGCATCGACTCGAGGCCGAATCGGGTCTGGAGACGTTCAAATCCGAACGGACAGCGAACTACAAGGTGACGGGATTCAGTGCAGAGCCGGTTATCCTTAACCGGTCGGATGGCACACGCGTGACTGGTGCCGTTTTGGATAAGAATGGTGACTATGTAGCGGTGACGTTCGCATCGACGGCNGGTGATCTCGTCGCGGTGGAGCCAGCGGCGTATTTGACCCCGCAGCTCGGCGAGCTCGATTCCCCTTCGACCCTGAGGACGGATGTGTCAGGGGCGAGCTATGTGATCGTGACAGACAGCCTGTTTCTGTCACAAGGCGAGCAGCTCGCTGAGCATAGGCGTTTGCGAGGGTTGACCTCTATTGTGGTCGATGTGCAGGACATTTACGACGAGTTCGCCTTTGGTGACGTGTCCGATCGATCGGTCTGGGACTTCACACAACACGCTTTTGATACGTGGGTCGATCGTCCAGTCTATCTGATGTTGTTCGGGCGGATGACCTACGACTACCGGAACATCCTAGATCAGTTCAAGAATACGCGCGTTCCCCGTGTGCCGGCGATGCCGTTTCAGTCCGTGCGTCGAGGCCAGGCGTTTACAGATCACTTCTACGGGATGGTGTCCGGTGACGATCCCTTTATGGACATTTGGGTGGGGCGGATATCCGTGAACCACGCGGTCGAAGCGGACGCTGTTGTAGCAAAAATCCTCTCGTATGATGAGGCACCCCAGGCTGCTTGGCGGAGTCGAGCCACGTTCCTCGCGAACTGGGATGCAATAGCGGGTGACGCCTTGTTCATCCAGGACAGCGACAAGCTGATCGAGAACTATGCTGATCCGCTTGGTTTGCAGTCTTTCAGGGTCTACCACGATGTGGACACGCCCCCGGAGCCGAATGAATCGTCGAACGAGACTATCCAGCAGTTGAACGAAGGGCGTGTGCTTCTAAATTTCATGGGGCATGGGAGCGCTGCGCTGATGCAGAAGTTCATCGCCGGGACGTTCCAGCAACGTGGGTTCAACTATATAGCGCAGTTGACGAATGCGGAACGCCTGCCTCTGGTGATTGCCATGTCCTGTCTGAACGGTTTGTATGACGAGCCAACCTTGATTTGTTTCGCGGAAGAGATGGTAAACAAGCGCGATGGTGGTGCGATCGCGTATGTTTCCGCATCGAGTCTCGCGTTCATTTTTGTGAACAACGAGATCAATAAGTCGATGCTTCAGTATTTGCTGCTTGAAGGTGTGACGGACTTCGGCAGCGCGCTTGCACTATCCAAGACCGACCTTCTTGCTGCGATGCCCGGGATCGACAACGGCGTCTTTATGATGAACCTGATGGGTGACCCCGCACAGCATCTGGCGATCCCTGATGGGCCCGATTACGTGGTCGAGACGGATGACCTTCAGGTGATCGGTGGGGCTGACGTGCTAGCAACGTCCGATACGGCTCGCGTGACAGTACGGATTCGGAACGAGGGGATCATCTCAGGTGGGCCGCTGGAAGTGCTGGTGATCGATCGCAACTTGGATACGGGGACGCAGGATACGATCGGGACGACGACGCTGTCGCCTTTCGGCCCCTTGGACAGCACTGCAGTGTTGTGGCCCCTCGCAGGGCGAACGGGTCGGCATCAGGTGGATGTGATGCTTGATCCGAGCGGTCAGATCGCNGAGATCCGCACAGACAACAATCAAGCGGCGATCGATGTCGAGGTCTTTGGGAGGCTGTCCGCGGTTTCGGCTTTCCCGATCGAAAGCCAAGAGGTTGTGTCGCCTGTTCGTCTGGGTGTAAGGGCAGGTATTGCGACGATGGGGACGACGCTTGGAGAAATCGAGGTCAGTCGGTCTATCGAGTTCGACAAGGCAACGATCCAATCGGGATCACTCACGGCTTTGAATGGGTTTGCAATCTGGGAGACGTCCGCGTTGGAGAAGGGCGTCTGGTTCTGGCGAGCCCGGATGTCAGATGGTAAAGAGGCGGGAGCCTGGACGCAGCCTCGCAGTTTCACCATCGGTTCGCCTGCGGTCGGAAGATCGGTTGCGTGGCGGCAGAGTGGTGTCGAGGCGTTACGGATCGGTGAGTCGGATGGGGTCGTGGTTTACGGGGATGGCACTGTAGGTCGGACGACCGATCTCCTTCCCCTGAGTATAACTGCCGAGTTTCGCGAGACCTCGATCACGGCGGAAGACGTTCCCGCAACGGCTATCCTGGCGACAGACGGGACCTTCCATTACGTGAAGGGTTTTTTCTCTTCTCCACCGATCTATCCCGATTCCGAGACCTTTATCAAAGTCGGCTCTGGGCTCAACGGGACGAATCCGGGTGAGAACTTGGGCCCGATCAGCGATCCCGAGATTCCGACCGTGTCAGCCACATACCACGGTGACGGATTCATCTACGCCGACAACATGCGGTCGAAAGAAATTCTGCGAATCTCACCCAGCACAGGGGAAACAGTGTCGATTCCGGTCGAAGCCGGGCTGCTCNAGGTCCGAACGGGTCTCGTGTTCGACGGGCATTCTATGCTCACCTCGGATGGAAACCTGATCTACAATGTGGCGAACGGGATCAATGGTATCCGACGCGCCGGATGGGACGTGCGCGTTTTCGATCCGGAGAACGACTGGGCCGTCGTGAGGGAATTCGAGGTGGGACCGACGTCAACCGGATTCGCCTTCGGGTTCACTGATGGCGTGATCGCTGATGGAGAGTATTTGTATCTAATCGAGTTCAGTACGGGATCTAGCCATCGCGTGCGTGTGGTGAGTGCGAAGGATGGGTCATTAGTTGACGAGTATCAGAGCGATCAGGGCGAGACGGACCTCCTTAGCGGGCAGTATGATTGGGTGAACAACAAAGTCTGGTTAGGACAGCTCGGGGGTAACCAAATTCACAGATACACGGGTCGTCGGCTTCCAGATGAGGGTATCCTGATCTCCGCGCCGATTGGGCCTGCAAGCTCGTGGAACAGCGTATCCGTCGACGTATCGGGACTGGTCGGCGAAGCGAGTGCTCGTGTGGATCTGCTGGGTGAGACGGATGCGGATACATTTCTGCCGATCGCTGAATGGTCGAATTTTGCGCCCGGTGCGATCGATCTGACCGAGCTAGACACCTCGATCGACCGGATCCAGGTTCGTCTGCGTCTTTCCGCTCCTGGTCTGGACCGCACAGCGTCTCTGGCCTCGTGGTCGGCCTCGTATCAGCCTGTGACGGATGTGGCGATCTCGAACCTGGAATCGAGCGCGACAGAGGTCGTTGAACCTGAACCTGTTTTGCTATCTGTGGACGTGGTTAACCGAGGTCCCATCGATCTGGCGCTTGGTGCCGCAGTCGCTTTCTATACCGGCGATCCGGATGCAGGAGGACGGATCATCGGGCGGCAGGCTGTGCCCGAGGACACTCGGATTGGGGTCTTGAGGCGAGTCGAGTTCGCGTGGATCACGGCCAGATTTGCGGGCACACACCGTGTCCACGCTCGTGTGGAGGATCTGTTCGGGAATGTTGCTTTCTTCCGGTCAAGCCTTCAGGCCGAGAACGTGATCGAGATTCAGTCCAGCACAGACGTGGGCCTGCCTGGGATCGAGATCACGGCGCTCGACGCGTCTGGNGATGTTCGCTCCGGAGACTACCTGCCCGCGGATCCCGATTTTCGCGTCACGATCAGCGATTCAAGTGGTGTCGACCGGGCCACAGTTCAGATCCAACTCATATCCCCGGACGCGAATAGACCGGACGATGGGGTGGGATCAAACCTCGTTTCAGAAGTCGCGGAGACGCCGACTCAACTCTCCTTCTTGTATAAGTCTCCCGTTTTGAACGATGGCACGCACGCCCTCGCGATCCAGGCGACTGATCGGATTGGGAATGGCCCCGCGTCGAAAACACTGAGCTTCCAGGTCACGTCTGACCTTCAGGTTGAGAGCGTCCTGAACTATCCGAATCCGATGGCCGACAAGACGCATTTCACGTTCGTACTTTCCAGGCCCTCTGAGGTCACGATCAAGGTCTACACGCTTGTCGGGCGTCTTATACGGGTAATCACAGAGCGGACTGCACGAGCCGGATACAACCAGATTGCGTGGGATGGTCAGGACAGTAAGGGCCGTGTGATCGCGAACGGGACGTATATCTATACAGTGATGGCGGACGATGGGGAGAAGCGGGTACGGAAGAAAGAGACCTTAATCGTATACAGGTAGAAAGATGAATTGAAATGTGTGCGTGGGTTGCAGAGATTAGGGGAGTGGTGAGTCGGGAACAAACGTAGATAACCGAAGAACCGAGGTGCGCGATGGGGAGACCGACTAGAGAAGAAACGGCGTTCTGGGAAGAGAACGGGTATGTGTTCCTAGAGCGCGCGATGGTCGGGAAGAATCTGGTCCGGCTTCAGGAGGTGTTCGAGCGGGAATGTCGGAACTCTAAGGAAGCGTGGCTTGAGGGTGTGGCGAAGGGCAGGTCACCAGCCGCTCACTTCGACATCCCAAGCCCGTTCGACCGGGATGATGCGTTTATAGATCTGATCGATCATTCCGGCTGGTATCCGTATCTGATGGAGTTTACGAGCGAAGAGCTGATCATTCTCGCACCCCAGGTCCGAACCGTGCCGGCACAGCCGATCAGCTATGTGGGTTGGCACCCGGATGTGCCGCAGTCTTCGCCCCTCCACATCAAGGTGCAGGTTTATGTTGATGACTGTCCGGCAGAGCAGGGGGCCTTCGCTTATGTACCAGGCAGTCACAAGCCAGGTGTTGGACCGTGCCCGAAGCCGAGACCGCTCGATTCGATGCCAGGATGCACCGTGCTTCCAGGAAAGGCGGGTGATGCGGTCATCTTCAACTCCTACGGCTGGCATACGGCTATGGAGAACCGGACCTTGCGACCGCGAAAGTCGATTATCCTGATCTACGAGCAGTGGAGCGAAGGCCGTTTGCCGCCCGATCGGTATGCGAGCATCCTGCATAAATGCAAGACTTCGGAGAGACGGAAGTTGTTCGGCCTTGAGCCGATGCGAGGTTAGAATCTAAGTCGCAGAGGACGTAGAGAGAAAGGCNGGTTCACTCCTCTCCTGCTTGTAGCAGAGAGCCTGCACTGAGCGGAGTCGAGGTGACAATCCGCGTGAGCGGATCAGGTGAGGTCCAGCAGGAGAGAAACGAGCCAGATCTCGGAACCAATATGGGTAAGGTTGACGCACACGTACACGTATTTGCCAAGGAGAGTGCGGAGTTTCCTCGTGAGGTGACGGATGCGCTTCCGGCGGATCGGGAGGAGACGGCGGAGGATCTGCTCGGNGAGATGGAGGCGAGCGGGATCGAGAAGGCGTGTCTGGTCCAGATCGGGGGGACGGCCTATGAGCATCACGCCTACTTGCTGCGCTGTCTGAAGGTCTATCCTGACAGGTTCAGAGGGATTGGGTTGGTGCCCGACTACGAGAATCCGCAGGACCACATGGATCGGCTGGCTGACGGGACAGGGATCGTCGGATTCAGACTGTTCGATGTGGGCGGGCCCACCGATCCACTCGGGGATATGGATTGTCGGAAGTTTGAAACCTATCCCGTGTGGGAGCACGCTGCGGAAAGGGGATATACGATCTGGCTGTATCCGAAGGCGTCAGAGGCGCACTGTGTGCCTTTCCTGGTAGACGCGTTTCCAGAGCTTCAGGTGGTGTTCAACCACATGATGTTCTGCCCTGGTGAGGGTGCATTTAAGAAGGACGAACACGGGCGGCCGTATATCGACACGCCTATTCCACCGCTGACCCGCTACAACACAATCGGTCTCTATCAGTATGAGAATGTGTGTGTGAAGCTGTCTGGTCAGTATGCGTTCTCTCGGGAAGAGTATCCCTATTTTGACCTGAAGGGCTGGCACGGGAATCTACTCGGGGCGTTTGGTGCTGGACGCTGTATGTGGGCGACGGACTTTCCTTGGATACGGAAAGAGCCAGGATACAACAAGCTCGCGAAAGTGTTGGAGGGGCTGATGCCGGATTTGTCGGGTGCGGATCGAGAGGCGGTGATGGGGGGAGCGGCGGAGAAGAGGCTGTTTGGCGAGGGATAGCCTCTCTAGCGCCGAGGACTCGGAGACTGCAGAGAAGGGCCTGTCAGATATGCTGACGGGCCCTTCTCTTTTGAATCGCTCGCGACTGCATTGTGAGAGGCTGAATTGCGACCCGACGGATCGCCCATACGGGCAAGAGATTTTCCGAGAGTGTCACACGAAGACGAACTCACGACTCGTCGATTTCCGGGAGAGTGTCGAAGTCAGGGACGTCGACTAGGTAGACGTTGCCGTAGCCGGAGACGTCGCTGGTGAAGACGACCTGTCGGTTGTCTGCGGAGAAGCGTGGGTGGACGTGGAGTTGCTGAATCTTTGCGGAGGAGTCGTGACGGCATAGAACACGTGGGGTTTGGTAGGCCTCACCGTTCCACTTCCATAGCCGAACAACTTTGCCACCGTCTCCGACGATAAGCTGCTCGTCGTTCGAGTGGATGTGTCCGGTCAGTCCCGGGAAGCTGTTCTCGATGTGATCCGTGTCGTCGTATCGACAGCTACCCAAATGCTTGCTGCCGTCGGGTAGATGCCCGTGGTAACCGATCCGGTCTCCGTTTGCGAACCAGTATTCATGGCCGACGTTTTCGCCTTCCTGCTTCGGCTCGCGAATCTTCCAAACATTTCCTGTTTCGTCATCGTAACCCCAGATTCGGTTGTCAACCTTGTGCCACGGTCCTTCGTGACAGAAGGTGAGGATGTTGGGCCGTGTGGGCGATGTGTTGACGTGACCGATCCAGTATTGCTCTTCGAAGACCGTATCGCCGCCTGATCCATCCGTCGCAGCCTTGACGATTCGGCTCAACGGCTTTGCCTCCCACGTCTCTGCAAACCCAACATAGCCACGCAAGTAGTCGACACGGATCCGATCGGACAGATCCTCCGAGATGCTTGCGTAAACGTGCGCCCCGTCTGCGCTGCAGTTGATCATTGACACGTCCCAGCCTTCCTCCATCCGGAAGATGACACGGCTTTTAAGCGTCGTGAGATCCAGCGCGATCAGGTCGAGGTCATACCAGAAGTAGGTTTCGTCTCTGGTTGGATTGACGCACGCACGGAGGAACTCGACCTCTCTCGGGAGTGGGAGAGGTGCGAGATCTGTCAACTGAGTGAGTTCACCTGAACTCAGTTCGATACTGTAGAGGTTTGTCGCGTTCCCTCGGTCAGAGGATATGAGCAACTTAGAGCCACGNGCATACCAACCTGTGTTGGTGAAGTAGAAGTGATGATTATGGGCGCGGTGGTTNGTCAGTTGGTGCACTGTGGCGCCGGATTGGTGGTCGGTGAAGATTTCTTTCTCTGATGGATATGTTTGTCCGACGGACATGAATTCCTCATTCAGTCTAGGAGTTAAGAGCGAGGGTAAGCGCGAAGCGCAACCCAGAAGTGGTTACGTGACGGAGACGGGGGCCGTGATTTCAATCTCGCCAAAGACGCGTTGGATCAGGAATTCGAGTTGGGTGCGAGCGGCGTCGGTGATTGAGGGGGCAGGTTTGCGGACATTACTCGAACGAATCAGACCGCGCATTCGGAAGATGTCTTTGCGGACGGCGACGCCGGGCTGGCCTTCGAAGACGATCAGAGGGAGATGGCGTGTGTAGATGTCGAATACGCGGTCGAGGTTGTTGTCTCTGGATGCACTCACCATGGCCTGGAGGACTTCGGGGAAGGCGAAGCCTGTCATAAAGCCGTCTGCTCCTGCTTGAAGTTCGAATGCGCCATACAGGGCACCAAGACCCGTGAGGATCGGGACACGCCGAGACATGCCGTCACGAAGCGCTTGGATTCTTGCGGGAGAAGGGACGGCTTCCTGTTTGATGCAGACAATCGAGCTGATTTCGGAGACCATTCGGAGGACCAGGTCGAGTGACATTTGGACCTGCGTCGAGATTGGGTGATCCTGGAGGACGATCGGTATCGAGATCTCGGAGGCGATCGTGCTGAAGTGATCGCAGATGCGCTGCTCGTTTGGTGTCGGTTCGCGATGCGGGGTGATCATCAATCCTGCGGCGCCAAGGTCGGCCGCCATTTGGCTGAGCAGGATCGTGGCGGCAGTTCCGCTGTGGCTGGTTCCGACGACCACGGGGAGATCACCGGCAGCTTCGATCGCGCATTGTATGATGGCTCGGCGTTCAGCGTCGATCAGGCGGTTTGCTTCGCCTAGGACGCCGAGGATGGTGACGCCGTCGACAGAGATGTTGCGCATGAATGTGATCATTCGGGCGTAGCTGTCGAGGTCGACGGTTTCGTCTTCTCGGAAGGGAGTTGGGAGGATGGGGAAGACGCCGGTAAAAGTCATTTCAAGGTCAAATGGCAAGTGTCCATGGTCAGCAGCGAGGAGCAAGGCAAAGTTCAATGTCGAACTCAAAATGTTGAATGTCGAGGGCTTTCATGATTCGCTTATGGATATCCGACATTTCCCGTGGCCTACCAGCTGTGGGTNCCGTGACCTTGACCCGGAAACCAGATTTGGTCGACGATGAAGGAGAGGAGGACGCCGCAGGCGTGGCCGGCCAGAAGACCGACGAAGATCGGGCGGCATTTGCGATAAAGGTTTACGCCACCAAGTTTGAGCAGGATCGACTTGGTGCCCCACGTCAGGAAGATCGAGAAGATCGAGTGGATGGCGGCGGTCATAGGGACCATCAGGCCAATTGGCGTGAGGGGCCACCAGGTCAGACGATATCGCAGGGTGCTGACGATTAGGTAAGTGGCTATGCCAATCCCAAAGAAGGTGTAGCGCTGCGGCTCCCATTTGATCTCGTCCTTGAGAGCCTTGACGAGGCTGTCGAAATTGCCCGGAGGATACCGNGTGAACGGGTAGTCGTTGAAATTGTAGGCGCCCCACGTGTAACCCAGATAGAGCGAGTAGACGATTGCCACACCGATGCCGATGAAGATCGTCATAAAGAGAGCCGGGACAATCCGGCGCTTGTTTTTTTCAATACTGCCGCCGATTCGTGTGGCGTGGACGAGTGGCGGCATAAACATGCCCTTGCCCTGAGAGCGGATTGATGCGATAACACGCAGTGCGGTCTTGGTCGAGGGGTCGAAAGCGTTCGGGCCGCCGAATAGGAAGTTGATCAGGCCCTCACCATTCAGGTTCATGCTGTAGTAGACGACGCCGGATTCTGCGATTACGCGTGCGATCCCGATATATGACATGAAGATGCCTGCGGTGAGGATCACGGCGACGTCAACGGCGATACCGACCGAGTTCAGCCAGAAGACGATGAAGACAAAGCTNAAGAGGAAACCGAACGTGCACGCCCGGTATGACATCAGTTCATCGCTGTCGTCGACGGGATGCGATGGCTTGAATGCCTTGGTAAAGATGTCCTTTAGGTGACTGCGCGCAAGCCAGAGCCCCCACAGGATCATCGTGAGGAAGGCGCCCGATGCCTGAAGTGAAACGGTGGCGTCACTTTTGGTATTGCTCTTCTTACTGAGTCCGATTCCAAGGCGACGGTAGATACCGACCTGAAACCAGAACCAAAGGTAGAAGACGACGATCGATGCGAGCACGTCGACGTTCGCAAAGTAGGCGAAGCCGATCGTGTACCAGTTGACATTGACGTGAATGCTCGGGAAGTACTCCAGNGTGGGCATCCACCCGCGATACAGGCTGACGCGCGGGAAGCCGGGGTTGAAGTAGGAGATTATGTTCCACGAAATAATCAGGAAGGGGATGGCGAAGCCGATCCAGAAGAGTCGATTGTGGAGGACGCCTGTGATCGGGTTTCCGCTGTCTGCAAGATCACGTGCCGGATGCAGGATCGGGTATGTGAGTCGCTCGTAATCCGCCCACTGCTTGCGCAGCATGATCGCGATCGTGATTGAACCGAGGACGATCGCACCGATGAAAAGCATCCAACCCGACATAGGGACGAGCCAGACGCTCCAAGGAATCGGCATCTCGGGACTGGGCAGGCCCTCGAAAAGCCAGCGCATCGCGTCGCCTTCGTTGCTTGGGATCAGCCACTCGGGGAGGTATTGATGAAAGAACGGCGCCCACTGGTTTTCGGGGGTCGCCAGGTAGTAGGGGATCGCGATGACGCCGAGGAAGTAACTCGTGAGCCCATAGGCTGGGATCGCTGCCCCGACGAGTCCCATTGCGACGACAACGAGAAGCTCCGTCGGTTCGAAAGCCCAAGGGACGTTCTTACGTCGAAGGCCGCCGTTGATAAGGCAGACTACAGTGAAGGGAACGAACAGCGCGACCGGAAAGTGCGTGATGTTGATTCGGCCGGTATGTGCGATGTATTCGACGTAGGTGTTCCAGACGACGACGAACACAGCAACGACCAGACCCAAGGCAATCGAGCGATAGGTGATCGCGCCCTGTGCAATTTCGGTCTGGACTTGCCGGGTTGCGGAACCCTGATTTTCCTGAGGTAGAGCCATACAATCCTGGTGATTTCGGTAAGAGTGTAAATTATTATAGGGAAAGAGTTTACACATATTTTGAGCGTCTTGCAAATCCAAGGGTTCAGGTAGAGGTAAGTGTTAAGGGCAAGGGACAAGGAGAAGGCATGAATAAAAAGCTTATAGCCACGCTGACTGGACCTGATCAAGTCGGATTTGTAGAACGGGTGACGCGTCACGTGGTGGCCTGTGAAGGGAACATCGAAGCGAGTCGCATGGCTCGACTCGAGGGTGAGTTCAGTATGCTGATGCTCGTTTCGGTGAAAGGATCCGGATACAGTGAACTAGAGTCGGGGCTTCAGGCGTTTGGTGAACAGGGCATGATCGTGACGACACGGTCGACGCATCCGGATGATCCGGGACAGCGTTCTGGATGGCTGCCCTACTCTGTCCGCGTGAACGGTGCGGATCATCAGGGGATTATCCACGACGTGGCGCAACTGCTGGCGGATCGTGGCGTGAACGTCGAATCGATGGACACCGAGACGGTTCTCGCACCGATGAGCGGCACACCGCTGTTTACGATGGACGCTGTCGTGCTGCTTCCGCCCGAGTTGTCGTATCGCGAACTGAGCCTGGAACTCGAAGCGGTGGGGCTGGAGATGAATGTGGATGTGGAGATGGAACCCTACAAAGGGTAAAGTTAAAGGCGGGAACCTTATAAAGACGCGGAGGATGCAGAGGGACTGTCCTCGGGGGCGTTGCCGAACAGCCTGGCTCAGGAGAAACGACAAGGTCTAGGGTGGTCACCCACCCTAGCCAAGGTTTCGGCGAGACCGGCGAAAAACACTAAAAGCACTAAGGATGGTGAGCTTGAGACACTGCCTAAGCCAGGCGTAGGTGTGTCCGTTGGGGGCCACATCAGGTTCTTCGTCTTGCCCCTTAATAGACCCGTATCCTGCTGTCTGTGGTCCCGGTCAGTATATCAATCACTAACCAAAACCCAGCAACCACGATCTGGCCGAGGATGACGCCATAGGTAGCCGGTCTTGTCTTGTCGTACGCGTATAGGCCGCCCATTCGGATGACGAGCGTCTTGACGGCCCAAGCGACGAAGAAGGGGAACCAGAGCGATCCCATGATCCAGGCGGGGCTCACCATATAACCGAGCGGATGGAGGGGCCACCAGCTGAACCGGTAGGTGGCGAAGGTGAGGACGCCCATGACAATCATCCCGATGCTGGTCCAGAAGAAGCCACCTGTATTCGGGCCAGCGGGGTTCTGGAGTTTCTGCGCCGTGATGCTAGCTGGGAACTTTGCGAAGGTGTTGAAGTATTGATGATGCAGGTTTGCGGCGCCGTGCTCGTGTCCGAGCACAATCATTGTGATAACGGAGACGATGAGTGAGAGGATCATCGCGCCCAGGAGNGCTCCGAAGTAGGGACCGCGACGTCCTTCTTCCGAGTCGTGTGCGATCCGGATGGCGTGAGCGGTTGGCGCCATCATGAACGTTAACAGGTCGCCTGACCAGACCAGCGTGAAGGATATGGCCATCAAGCCGACTGCGCCGAGTGCGTCCGTTCCGAAGGTAGATAGCGTGAATCCGAGCGGGATCATCGCCGGGACGATCGTGGCGAGTCCACCGTCCGTGATCGCGCGCGTGAGCGACAGGAAGATCGCATAAGAAGCGATAACAGCCGTCGTGGCAACGAGGGGCGACAGTCCTGCGTTCGACATCCAGCCGATCAGTACACAGGTCCCGATTGCCAGACCCAGGACGGCGTTTCTGTCGGATATGATCTCCCGACCATCATTGACGTTCTTCCTTGCTCTCTGAATCACCTCCACCAGATGGTCTCGCGCGGTCCAGAGGCCGAAGCCTACAAAGACGATCATCGCTCCCATGCTCTGGTGCGAGAAAATGGATCCCACCTGACCGTCGTTTGTCCACGGTCCCAGCTTCTCGTTGTTATAGAGACCGATAATGTCGCAAAATCCTTGCGCGAACACGTGCCACAAGTAGAATACCCATAGGCTCAGGCTAAGTCGGTTGTTCACCAGGTAGGCGAACCCGAGCATGATCGGATTCAGCCGCATCTGAATGTTGACTCGACCTCGAAGCGTGGTGAGTCGCGGTGTGCGAGGATAGAATCCTGGGAAGCTGGGTACATAGGCGCGGATCGCGTGAAGCGTCCCGAAGAGAAAGGGNATGNCGAAGCCCATCCACATCGTCTTACTGCGATAGAACGGAGGGATCGNTCTTCCCTCTTCGGTCTCTGCCATGGCTAGAGGGACCTGCATGACCGGATACGACAGTCGTTCTTGCTCCATCCACTGGCGACGAATAAGGATCATCATGCACAGGATGGCCGTCCAGAGCGCGATGAGCAGCACCAGCCACGAGCCCAGTGGTTTAAGCCAGATGTTCCAATCAGCCCGCTCGTTCCCCGATACGCCCTCATAGAAATGCCGTAAACCGTCTCCTTTTGGGAGTATCATCCAGTTTTTTGTNTGTGGCAGAACCAAGTCTGCCCAGTGGTTCTCTGGAGAGGCGTAATATTGCGGCCCGCTGATCATCGCAAGCAGTGGACCGGTCACACCTCGGGTCGGGATGGCGGTTGCCACCATCATCATCGCGAAGATGAAGAGTAGTTCGGGTTTGGTGAATGCCCAGGAGCGACGGACTCGGTAGAGTGCTGGGTTGATGAAGAGCGAGAGGATGAAGAAGAGGAAGAAGGCAGCCGGAGTCAGGCTGGAGAGGCCTAGGCGGCTGCCTTTGACGAGCATCTCGTTATACGGCGTCGCGATGGCGATGAAGATAACGAGGAGGATGCCAGTGATGAGAGTGTGACGACGGATAGATTTAATTGAGAGAATACNGCTCACCCCGAGTGACGCCCTAGAGATGNAAGAATGCCATCGATCATTTCCGGACTGTATCGGCAACCTATCGAGGGGCAAAAGACTACTGATATGGTTAGTGGTCTCTTGATCCGGAACAGATTCCTGCGATCGNCCGGCCAAACAACGAACTGCCTANAGTCCNTGCGCCTGAATTCGACAAGGCTACGTGAGGTAGGCAGGATGATCGGTTTTACGCTCTTCCATAGGGCACATCAGTCGACTCTACCCACACATCTGGTCTCGTATCGACACCGTGGCGCTCGAACACGGCATCGACAGCCCGCAGCGCTTCGTCGTCGAAGCTGACGTCGAGAGCGGCCATGTTGTCTTCGACTTCAGCAGGTGTGCGGGCGCCGACCAGGGCGACGCTCAGGATGGGGTTCGCGAGGACCCAGGCCAGGGCGAGGTTTGCCATCTTGGTGCCCATATCCTCCGCGATGCCTTTCAGATCATGGACGACGCGCAAGTTGCGTGGGAAGTTTTCGTCGGTAAAGAGCGGCATGTTGAAGAGACCGCCACGCGATCGCCAGTCGCTTTCTTGGAACTTCGTGTCCTCGGTGAATGCTCCCGTTAGTAGGCCGTGTGCGAGTGACCCATAGCCCATGAATCCGATACCGTGCTGTTTGTGTGTCGGAAGGACATCTACCTCCATTCGACGATCGAACATGTGGTAGCCATACTGTCCGACGTCGACGCGTCTGGCTGCCATGCATTCTTCTATTTCACTGGATTGGAAGTTCGATACGCCGACGAACCGTGCTTTGCCCTCTTGCACGATGTCTTCCATTGCGCGCATGGGTTCGTCGAACGGGATACGACGGTCCGGCCAGTGGATCAGGAAAATGTCGACATAGTCTGTTCCCAAATGTTTAAGGCTGGTTTCAATCGACAGTTTGCTGCGCGCCGCACGGCTGTCTCGGCCGCGATCGCTGAGCGTGTCGTTGTATCCGATCGCCCATTTGGTGACCAGAATGATGTCCTTTCTGCGATNNCTAAGTCCTTTTGCGAGCAGCTGTTCGGAACGNCCCATCCCNTAGGCCTGTGCTGTATCGAAACAGTTGATCCCAAGATCGAGTGCCTTGTGGATGGCCTGGATAACCTCCGTGTCCTCGAAGTGGCCATACGCACCGCCCAGCTCCCAGCAGCCGAAACCGATAGCGGAGACATCGAGGCCCGTCTGTCCAAAGGATCTGTATTGCACGTCTACCTCCTCGATAGAGTCAAAAGCATTCACCGTAGAGGACGAACTCGCTTAGGGGAGCCCGGGTCTGCTAAAACCGTCGACAGGGCCGTTCTTACGATAAACTACACGATCGTCTTTCGATACAATCCCCGCCGGGGCACGATCACTCAGGACTAATAGGTCTTATCCGGCTATCTCAGCTCCGGTCCTGTTGGCCTGACTGCGAGGTGTCAGGTCATACTTTGTCTCGTGTCCGTGGAAGAAGCGGTCGAATTCGTCGACCATCATTTCGAAGAATTCGTTCAATTGTCCCTCGGCTCGCTTTGCAGACGAATGGGGTGTTACGAAGGCGTTTGAAAGATGCCTTATCTCGCTGTCTTCGGGGACGGGCTCAGGATCCCAGACTTCCAGACCAGCGGTGATGTCGTTTTTTTTCAGACGATCGATCAAGGCGTCTGAATCGACGATGGCGCCACGTGAGACGTTCACGAATGCCGTGCCGGGTGGGATCATGTCGATCTCCTTCTTGCCGATCATTCCGCGTGTCGCGGGGGTGAGCGGAGCTAGGCAGACGATGACGTCGCACTTTGTGAGGACGTTCTCGAACGAAGTCTGGAGGAAGTCGAGCGCATCGGCCATTTCGCGAGAGAGATACGGGTCGTGAACCCAGATCTCGACGTCGAACGGTTTGAGGTAGCTGATTAGTCTTCGTCCCATGTTGCCGCAGCCGATCAAACCGACGCGCTTCCCGCGAAGGACACCGCCGTAGGGTGTCATCTCGTTATCGCGTGGTTCGCCCGAGATCATCCGGCGGAACTGGGTGCCGATGTTGCGCAGCGAGATGAGGATCAAGCCCAGCGCCCATTCTGCGACAGGGTATGAAGAGGCATTGGTGGTGTCGACTGTGCGTATGTCGCGCTCCCAGCACGCATCGAGATCGATCCGGGCGGCGAAACGATCACCCTCAAGCTCACCGACGATCTTGAGGTTGGGTGCCCGATCGAGGATAGCAGCTGTCAGCTTTGGGGAGCCGTGGGCGACGATGACACCGTCGTAGTCGCCGATCCGATCGGCGAGTCTTGACGCGAATGCACCTTCCTCTGGCGCGTTGTAGATATTACCACCCTCGCACTCGAACCAGTCCCAAGTGGCGAACTGCTCGAGACGTGCTAGCTGGGTATCGTTGACGTAGTTGTCTCGGACGCGTTTGTCGAAGGCGAGCAATACCGTAGGTCTTGACATAGGTAAAATCCTAAAGAAGTTCCAAAAGAGCGAATGGTGTTCCGGGTTCCAAGTGAGAAGATTCAGTATCTTCGAGTAGGCCTAGACGAAGTCTAGGGTGTATCGAGAAGCCGGTATATGAGAGCAATAGTGTTTCCAACACGCACCGGTTATGCTGCAGCTACTTGAGCAAAAGAACTTGCCCTAAACTAGAACGACGTTATCGTCCACCGAAACCTGCCACGCGGTGATCCGACNTGTCATATCTGCGACGCGGTCTTGAACATCGTGATCATCGAATCGATTCGTCATCTCGCAAGGATCATCGTTAAGGTCATAGAGTTCGCATTGGTCGTGCGCCGAGAGGTTAAGTTTCCAGCGATCCGCAGTGATGATTGAACGCCAAGGTGTGGCCATTGCGGGATTGACCTCGGCTTCGCCGGGGCGGGGATGGCCGTCGGCGCCGTTCCATTCGATGAAGATATCGTTTTCCGATAGGTCAGCGTCGCTGCTCAGGACGTTTGATCGAGAACCGCCTTCGAGATGTTCGGGAATCGATTCCTCCATCAGGTTGAGGAGCGTGGGGACGAGGTCGATGTGGCTGAAGTTACCCGATATGTGCGTCCGATCGGTCTTGCCGGGAACGCTGATGAGCATGGGGACGCGAACGGATTCCTCATACAGGACGGTCTTACCGAGTATCCCGTGGTCGCCGACCATCTCGCCGTGGTCACTCGTGAAGACGACGATGGTGTCCTTATCGCGACCGGTTTCTTTGAGTGCCTTCAATATGGTGCCAATGCTCTGATCGATCAGCGTGCAGTTCCCGAAGTAACGAGCCCGAACTGCTCGCCAGCCCTCTTCAGTCCTCAGGTCGAGTCCATACTCAAGTGACTCGCCGTAGTAGGCGGCCATCAAGCGGTTCAGGAGCGATGCGTTCCCGCGGGGCTTCTCACGGAAGTGAGGACCGACCGGGAGAGAAGCGGGGTCATACATGTCATTGTACGGCCCTGTGTGGGGCGGGTGTGGTTCAAGGTAACTGACGCAGGCCACGAATCGTTCGTCTCCGCAGTTCCGGATAAAGTCAGCCGCTCGATCACCGAGGAATGCCGCTTTGGTGAGTGGGGCTTCCTGACTTGCTTCTAGGTGTCGCGAGTGAATGCGCCTGCCGAATGCCTCGTTGTCAGGCTCGACACCGTTATCGATCAAGAAGGCGTTGTACTGACTAACGTGTTCGTGTTTGTCGGGTGACGAGAAGAAAATTCGATAGGAATCTTCGGTCCCTGTCCACTCGCTGAAGCCGTGTTGCGCGAAAATTTCGTTACCCAAGTGCCATTTCCCGAGATAGTGTCGGCGACAGTCGGAATCGACCATCTCGGCAATCGTCTGCACGTCTTCGGGAAGTGGGACATTGCATTTCGGCACACGGGCGGTATGCGGATAAAGCCCGCATAGCATCGTCGCCCGGGAGGGACTGCACACGGGCTGGCTGACATATGCGTTGTCGAACACGAAGCTGCGTTCGGCGAGCTCGTTGAGGGCCGGCATATCGATGTAGTCGTTCCCGTAACAGGCGAGCGTGTCGGCGCGCTGCTGATCGGTGAAGATGTAGAGGAGGCTACGTTTGCTCATAGGCGCATGATTTGCGTATTCGTTGGTGTTGTCAAAGGGCATATGGGCACGCATCTTCGAAAGGTGGAAAANACAGAGGACACGGAGGGGGCTTGATGCGTGGCCACCTGCTACGCACACGGAAAAACCTAGGACCGCTGTGTTGTCTTCCGCCTTGTCAGACTTACTCGATGTGGTCGGTGGGCTACTCCCCGCATTTGTGTCTATCTGTGTTCATACTGTGGTTCCAATTGTTCTGTAGNNAGACTGAACCGAGGGAAGCATGCCTGATCATATTCGACAGCTAAAAGTTGGGGCGCTCGATGTACACATCATCTCGGAAGGGGTGATCAAGGTGCATACGTCGCAGGCGTTTGAAGGGAAGGATGAGTCGTTGTGGCGGCCGCACGTGGAGACGGACGCGGATGACCGGATGGACTACGGGCTGAATATCGTTCACGTGAAGACAGATACCGCCTCCGTGTTGATCGATACGGGCATCGGAGAGGCGCATCCGACTCGGACTCTGACGGAGGAGCGGTTTCCGTTTTTAGAGACGACGGGGCTGTTGAACTCGCTCGATGCGCTCAAGATCTCATGCCTGGATATTACGCACGTCCTGACGACGCACGCACACGGCGATCATTTTATGGGCCATACGGTTCTGCGCGGCGGGGAACGGGTGCCGACGTATCCGAATGCCGAATATTTCCTGATGGAAGCTGATTACAACCCCAAGATGCAGGATAAGGACTCGCCATTTGCGCTGCACTTCCCATTGCTCAATGCGAGTGGACATCTTGTGAGGCTAGAAGGATCGATGTCGATCACGAAGGGGATCCGGATGATCCACTCTCCTGGAGAGTCGCCGGGGCACGCGATCGTAGAGATCGAATCAGAGGGGGAGACGCTTTACACCCTCGGTGACCTGTTCCACGATCCGCTTGAGATAAGCCATATGGACTGGGTCTGGCAGGGCCGTGATCAGGAGAAGATGCTCCAGTCGCGCGGTGAGCTGGTGTCGCTGGCCCAGGCGAAGGATGCGACGCTCTTGATGGCGCACTTTCCGTTTCCGGGTATGGGAAAGTTGGATAGAGTCCGCGATCAGATTGTCTGGCGAACCATCGGCTAGNGTCTGTCAGGAGTGTGACGGNTGNCACCTTCCCGGCACAAGACTATCAGGGTGGGCTTCCAGACGGGGAGTGGGACCCATCTAAAAGACCGAGATGCGACGAAGCATCTCCTTGCGTGAGTTGCCNTAGAAGCCCAGTGCATCTGTGCGAAGCTCATCGCAGCAGATCCAGATGATGTCTGGATGGTCTCTCATAGGATGCCTGATACGAATACCTCTACCTCGTTTATCGTGATTATACCTTCNATTTCAGAGCTCTTAGCAAGCGTAATGTCTAGCTCGTTGTCGCCGTAAATGGCAGGTGGTGACCTCAACACAAGGTGGTAGGTATCGAGGGTTTCACCATCTGTCGACGATTCACGCTCGATGTGGTTCGATGAGACAGTGTGCCCATTTATTGCAACATCGAGTATGTCCCCAGGAAGGGAATCCGCACGAAAGACCAGCTTTGCCTTGTCGCTCCCAGTCAGTTTCTCGAAGATGCGGAATCGGAAGGTCTGGCGGTTGCCTTCTGAGGCGCGGTCCAGTTTGATCTCCTCTGGCGCATACGGGAAGTCCCCGCCATACCCGGCCTGCCCGCCATCCGAAGGACCCCACAGCGGATAGAACACGTAGTGACGATCGCCTGCCGCAACCTTTTCGGGATCGCGCAGTGACCTGAGCGTCTCATACTGCTCAACGTCAAATATGTTCTGTGTGGAGTAGCCGTCAGCCCCTGCACCATAGAAGTTCTGTATGGTTGCGCGACAGTGAGATGGCGTCTGTTCTACGTGGCGATGATGATAGCCGAGCTTGGCCTGGATCTGTGGATACACGGCGCACTCGTTCTGGTGAGCGAGTTTGACGAACTCGTCAAGGGGCGCGTTAGGGTCCGTAAAACCGAGGTCACCCGGGGCGACGTAGTCGATCAACTTCTCGGTGACCCAGGTTGGGACATCCAATCCCATCGCTCTGTTGCTCTCAATGTCGCGCAGCACGCGGACACCCAGAAGCAGTCGACGTCCCTTCGCTTCACCCTCTTCATCCAGCATCTCCCGAATCCGATGCACGTACTCGGTCATTAGTTGGTGTGATGACGCCGCTTTTCCCAACGGGAAACAGGCGGGCAAACGATGCCAGTTGAGTTCGATGCCATCGATGTCAAAACGGCTAGCGGTCTCTTGAATGATCGATAAGACCCAGTCGCGCACGGCTCCGACTGTGTAGTCGAGTGCACATCCGATGTCAAAACTGCGATGATCCGCGGTGCGCGGTGATGATGGCTTGTAGCCTTTCAGGATCCAGTCGGGATGCGTCTGTGACAGATCCTCGAACCAGTCTGCATTGTGTCCGTGCCGATCATTCACCCGGAATCCAACGACGAAGGTTATTCCCCGCCGATGACACTCATCGATGTAGACCTCCAAGGGCATCACACCGGTATCGATCATCGGTATGAGTCGCTGATGTTGAGGGCGAGCGTCGTAGCGACAGTTTTCAGACCGCCAAAAATGTGACCAGCCCTGAGACCAGATTTCTTGTACAAGGATGTCAACGTTCGCGAGCTCGTCATACCGTCTCACGATCTCCCGAAGTTCTTCCGGCTTCGCGGGGTCGCTAACCTGGCTNGTCGTGTTTGAGGGATCGCTGACGTAGATGAGTTGGCGATCCGGATGGATGCGTCTGCTGAGTTTGGAGTTTGGCATTCAAATCCTGAAGGAAATCAACTTGGACCACCTACCTCCCACGTGCTCGACTGCGTGAACAAAGATGAACAGGGATGGAAGAAGGGTTGACACGCAGCCTGCTAAGCGACCGCGGTCCCTGACTAATCGCAGTCCGCAGCAAATCGGAGACGGAAGGTGAGGACTCCGTGTCACAACCGACCGTGGTTCGTAACACAGCCCCACCCTTATATTTCGGCGTTTACCGACTGTAGCGGGCCTATTCCGCCGTAGCTGTCTAGCGCAGGTAGATGGCTCCTATTGCCTCTTGCCTCCCGCGAAGCCATTGTACTCATCCATGAAGAACTCCGCCTGCTTCGTCATAAAGATGCTGATATCGTCTCCCTTGAAGGCAAAAGAGATTCGCAGACCGCCCAGATGAATGTCAGTGATGAGAATCTCCATATTCAGTGTCGTGTCATTGACCCAGGCTGCTGAAGCCAGACATTCATACTCTCTGCCGGGTCTCTCACCGATCTGTTCGCCGAAATAGTTCCNCTGAGGGAAGGTCCCTGCGCTGATGTGCCCGATCCCGAACTGCAAGATTTTGTGGCCCTGACCGTTCGTGTAGTCCCACGTGCCTTTGTCTCCATCGAAACACAGACGTGTTCGCTTGATTCCCATTGGATTGTCGTCTAGATCAAACCAAGTTCCATCGACCCTTTCTCGGGTTGGGCTGTCTGTGCCTCCGGGAAGTGGTTGGATGGCCAGCCGATCGATCCGGTCGGCGAGCTCTCTGGCGGCTTGCTCATCTTCAGACAACGGGCTGTCGGACAGGTGTGGGAAGATCTCCTCGCGCATTACGAGGGGAATCGCACTTCCAGACGGAGCACCTTGTGTGTCGGAGATACAGGTGAAGGCAAATGCTTTGTCTGGGAAGCAGAGGGCATACTGACTGCCCATTCCCCGAAAGGAGAAGCCGTTCTCCTTCTCGTGCCAGATCTGATAACCGTATCCATNATGGCCTTTCAGGGCATTATCGACCTGTTTTGCGGTTGCTTCACGCACATAGCCTTCCGGCAGCACTTGTTCCTCAGCCCACTTGCCCCCATTCAGGCACGTGAGCCCGACTTTGGCCAGGTCGCGCAGCGTGCAGATGACACCCGAACCGCCCCACGAGATGCCTTCGGGCGTCCGGATACAGAAGGCGTCCGAAGAGAATCCGATCCGATCGAGGAACCGTGGTCGCATGTAGTCGAGAAAGGGCTTGCCTGCGAGACGCTCGACGATCGCGTTGAGGACGACCGTTGCAGATGTGTCATATGAGAAGATCGTGCCGGGTGGATGCGAGGGGGCCTTGTTGAAGAAGGTCCATACCCAGTCAGGGTCGTCGTGCTTGTAAGTGGTTCGCGTGTGCGCGGTGCACATGGTCAGTAGGTCTTTGACTGTCGATTCGGCCAGCCATGGGTGCAAGTCCGCCGGAAGCTTGTCCAAGATCTGATCGGCCACCCTGTCGGCGAGGCTCAGCTTGCCTTCATCGATCATCATTCCGACTGCTAGGGAGACGAAGCTCTTGCTGATCGAATACATCCGGTGCTTACGGTCAGCAGTCCAAGGCGACCAGTATCCCTCAGACGCGATACGGTTGTGACGCAGGAGGAGGAACCCGTGCATGTTGATCCGCTCTGCATNAATCCTGTTGAGGAAGTTCAGAATTGCGCGAGAAGGGATGCCGACACTTTCAGGGGTGGGTGCTGATGTGAAGTGTGTGGTGTGATTCATTGCCGGGTTTGTTGGTGAAAGGGCCAGATCACCCACCCATCTTCGCCAAGGCGTCGATGGACCGATGGATACAGAAAATACGAATGACTAGAAGGTCCNAAAGCTCACTGCGACGCACTACGATNATGGTGATTCGGTGGGTTGCGGTATGCAGAAGGTTCACGACCTTTTCCCACGTTGATCGTGACGGTAGGGACCAGTCCCGAAGTGTGGTCCGGCGAATTTAGGATCGACTACCTTGCGATCACCCGCTTATGCTCGATGGGAACAGATACACACGGATGTTGAGGGCCANGAGCAGAGTGCCTCGCCCCACGATCGAAGCGATATGGATGAGTGAGGACCACGGAGCAGAATCGGAACCGTGGCGGTCGTGTTGTGGATCACGAGCCCAGCCCTGTGTGTAAACTACCCGTTGACGCCGTCCTATCGATGGCTGTAAGGGCGTTCGAGATTCAGGGCATCCCGGTTCAGTTCTAGGCCGAATCCAGGGGTGTCTGGCAACGTGATGTAGCCGCGATCGGGAAGGGGTTCGCTGATGAATACGGTTCCGAAGTTCGGCTCGATCGTGTCTGCTTTCGCGCTCATCATCATGAACTCGGCAAGGTTGATCTGCTCGAAGGCCATGGCCATGTAGTAGCCGTAGACACCACACCCATGAGGAACGACTGCAACGCCCTGCGCTGTTGCTTGAGCGACGACCCGCGCGAATTCGGTTGGGCCGCCCATCCACATGACGTCTGGTTGCAGTAAACCNACCCCGGCTTCGATCAGTTGTTGATACCCGTGACGCGTGTACTCATGCTCGCCTGTCGCGAAATACGTAGCTATGCCCATCCCTTCAAGTTTCGTGGCCAGCTTTGCGTGAGCCGCATACTCATCAGGCATCAGCGCTTCCTCGATCCACTTAAGTTTGTAAGGTGCGAGTCGCTGCGCCAGCTCGGCTGCATATTGCCAATCGAGCGCCATATAGCAGTCCAGCATCAGGGGGTAGTCGGGCCCGACCTTCTCGCGCCACTCTGAAACGAACGCGATGTTCTTGCTCATCCCGATCGCCCCGTCGGCAGGTCCATAGGGCAGTGGAATCTTTGCGCCGTGGAACCCCATTTCCTTGGCCAGATCCGGTCGCGAACCAGTGGCATAGACGGGTATCCGTTGCTTGGTTCGTCCGCCCATAAGGTTGTAGACGGGTTCTTCCAGGGTCTTCCCATAGAGGTCCCAAAGCGCGATGTCGACCGCCGAGATGGCGTGGACACCAAGCCCCTTCCGGCTGTAGTGGATCGATGCGCGCCACATCTGCTCCCAAGCGAGCGAGCGATCGCGAACATTGCGCCCTTCGACGAACATCGACAGATGTTGCTCGATGAGAAAGGCCGCTGCCTCACCCCCAGTGCTTGTACCGATGCCAATTCTCCCCTTCTCGTCTTCGACCTCGACAATCACGGTCGGCACTTTGGCCACACCCCACGAGCCTCGTGATCCGGAGTACTGGGGGTAGCGCGACATCGGATTCGTAATCGGTGGATGCGTGGTCTCGTGATCCCACATACCGTCCTTGTCGGGAAGACCCATAATCCAGTGAGTGTCAGGTGTGTCGTGGACGTCGCTGGCTCCGTATTCCTCGCTTCGAGAAACATACGCCCTGACTTCCCGGATTNTTGGCTGCCCCTGTGTTGGGACGACGTCCTCATTGGGACCGAGGTAAAGAGACATTTGCGATATACTCTCTTTCAAATTTGGGGGTTGGATCGATTATGTGGTCAGGAGCCTGCGTATGATAGCCAATGTTCTTGGTTGGTGCGGGATCTTCGNACGAAGGCGGATGGTTCCCCTCTAGAGNTAGAAGTATGTCAGTGTTGCACTGCACAACCCGCTATCTAAAGACCGAACAGGATGTCACCCCGGCCACAGATGTGTATCTGCCGTTGACGAGCGGCAAAAATCCGGTCGTCCTTGTTTGGACGCTATACGATCGAAAAGGAACAACGGCGACGGTCAAGCAGTGTTGGACTGGATCGTGAAGTAGGCGTAACGATCGGATCGGGATGTGAGGGTNTAGCCATCCGGGGATCGTCCNTGTACCTGCAGCGGCGTGTCATACTCAGGCCCGCCAGCCTCCATATTCTCTTTNTAGTCCGTGGCTCCCCTGCCTTTGACTTACCGACCCGGATGGAGAATCGGCTTATTCCGCATATCCGCTCCCACTTCCGTGTAGAACAACCGCTGCGCCGGTGTCATTTTCTCCAGCGCTTCTTTTGACGGCCAGAAGTGGCGCCATTTCATCCCGGCGTGGTTGTATTTGTAGAACAGGTTCACACGATCGTCATCCGAGTGCCACGGGAGTGCGCCGTGTGCGAGAGCCTCGGTGAAGATGATGACGGACCCGGCCTTGCAGGGGACGGAGCGCAGCACAGATGCGTCGTAGGTGCCGTCGCTAAAGTCGGTGAGGTCCTGCGGCGTAGGGAAGTGATTGTTATGGCTGCCGGGGACGCAAACGAATCCGCCCTCCTCCTCAGTGACATCCGTGAGGTTGAATGAGACAACCGTGTGACCAGCGAAGATCCGACCGTTCTTTGACGCATACATGAAGTTTGGATCGATCTCGTCACGCGCGCCACCGTGCAAGTGCAGACCCTCATACCCCTTCTTGCGTATGCGGGCGTACGCGACCTCTAGGCGTAGACGCGGGTTGATGATTTCCGTCAGGATGTCCACCACTGGCGGCAGGTCGATCAGGTCTGCGAAAAGGCGGCCGATACTGGTAAGGTCGCCGATGCTGTATTCACCCTGAGAGATGGGAGTAAGTCGGACGTCAGCAGGGAGATCTGTCTCAGGCGTGTCGACAACTGTTTGCAGGGCATCGATGAGCCTTTGGCAGTGATTGGGTTGAAGAATGTCGTCAAGGACGACGTAGCCGGCAACGTCGAAGAGGTATTTCTGTCTGTTGGTCATTCGAATATCCTGACTGAGCGTTTGAAAGTTGTTCTGATTCGACGCATAGCATAATCGACACGGACAGTTGTGTCCACACACAGTTCAGCTTGATCCNGGTGGTGGCTGCGTGGATCGCTGACTACATTCCCACCATGCGGATTCACACTCTACATCAATCGTCATCTTCAGACCACCGGCTTAGGGGCTCTCTGACTTGGCTGCGGTCCAGAAATCTGTCTCGAGGTGGGCTCGTCATNGGGGCGTCCCGCACGTCAGCTGATGAGATAGTACGAGATCTGGCTGCTTTGGGAACTGCCGTTTTCGGCCTGTATCATCTATCCTTACTTCAGGTTATCAGATCGATTGCTGTGTCAGCATCAGTCGAGCCGTCGCCCAGTGTAGGTAGTNTGGGACAGAAGGCGATACTAGGTCGAGCAGTTGATGCGCTCAGCTCTGAAGAGGCACTGGGCCGCTTTGTCGATGTAGCGGAAGCACCGGGTTTCGTGCAAGCTGCGAGCGACGCGATCGAGGAAATCGGGCAGCAGCAGATCTCAGACGATCAGATGGGGGNGGCGACACCGGATTTCGGACGTCTTGTGAAGGTCTATCGGGCAGAGCTTCACGAATCAGGGATGATTGACCGGGTGGACGTCTACCGAGCAGCGACCGAAGCGCTATCGAATGACACATTTGAGCACCCGTGCCTGTCGCTCCCGACTGTATTACTTGATGTGCAGGTTAGGACGCGAGCGGAAACCGAGTTGATTCGTCAGTTGGCTAGGCGATCGAGTGGCGTGTACGCGACGGTGCAGGAAGGAGATACATCATCAGCTGAAGCATTGTCGGATGCACTTGGATGTGAAGTCACAGCAGACGAGAGCGATCAGTGCCTGCCGCTTTTCCGTATGCGACGTCTGCTGTTTGACACCACATCACCGATCACAGGGGCAAGCGCGGAAGAGGATGCGGACGACGATTCGTTGACGGTATTCTCTGAAGCGGGAGAACATCTGGAATGCGTCGAGGTGGTTCGTCGCATACATCGGTTGGCTGCGGGCGGCCATGCGTTCGACAAGCTCGCGATTCTTTTGCATTCACCCGAACTGTATCGTCCGCACCTTGAGGACGCGCTCAATCGGGGGGGTATTCCGGCGTATTTCTCGCGCGGTGTGTCGCGGCCGGATCCGTCGGGACGTGCATTCATCAGCCTGCTGTTGTGTGCGGCAGAGGGACTGTCGGCGCGTCGGTTCGCGGAGTATCTCTCGCTCGGGCAGGTGCCGGATGCGACGGCCGAGGGAGAGCCGCCGGCGGAGGCAGATGAAGGGGATCGGTGGGTGTCGCCTGACGATGATCTGCTAGCGGATCAGAAGCTTGAAGAGAAGTCACAGCTGGATCTGTTTGCGCAGACTCCCGAGTCTGGAGATCCCGTGGTGTCAGGGACCCTTAGGGCGCCGCGTCGGTGGGAGCGACTGCTCGTAGAGGCGTCGGTGATTGGGGGGCTTGATCGTTGGCGACGACGGCTTGCTGGGTTGGAGCAGGAGCTTGCNCTGAAGCTGGGCGACCGGGACGGTCTGGATGAAGCNACGGAAGAGAGGCTTAACCGCGAGCTCGAACACCTGAAGTGTCTTCGAGCCTATGCGCTCCCGATACTGACCGATCTCGATCGGCTGAGAGAACCGCAGAAATGGGGCGTCTGGATTCAGCGGCTGACAGCNCTGGCGACCCGATGTTTGTGCGAGCCGGCACGCGTGCTGTCGGTGCTGTCTGAGCTTGCGCCGATGGCGTCGGTCGGGCCGGTCGGAATCGACGAGGTGTATCGGGTGCTTGCACCGAATCTGCTTGCACTGACAGAGCGTCCTGAGTCCGACCGGTATGGCAAGGTTTTCGTGGCGCCGATCGAGGAAACGCGCGGGCTGGCCTTCGACGCGGTGTTCATCCCAGGGCTTGCTGAGAGGCTGTTTCCGAGAAAAATCGTTCAGGATCCGATCCTGGGGGATCGAGTTCGCAAACAGCTGGATCCGGCTTTGGTGACGAACGAAGATCGCTTACAGGAAGAGCGTCTCGCGCTTCGGATCGCGATGGGCGCGGCACGGGAGCAGGTGATCCTTTCCTATCCTCGGGTAGACCTGGAGCACGGACGTCAGCGTGTGTCGTCGTTCTACGCGCTCGAGTCGCTGCGTGCGATGACAGGGACACTTCCGTCGATTTCAGAGCTGGATCGGGAGGCGCAGAAGGACCGATCAACGCGTCCCGGATGGCCGGCTCCTAAGGACGCGAATGAGGCGATCGATCACGCGGAGTTCGATCTGTCGATCATTGACGCGCTTCTGGATGTGAACTCGGCCGATGCTGCAGGATCAGCACGGTATCTGATCGAGTCGAACGAGCACCTAGCGCGGTCGCTCCGTTGGCGGTATCGGCGGTATTCGAATGCCTGGACGATCGCAGACGGGCTGATGATCCGAAAAGAGGCGGATCGTGACGCGGTCGAGCAGCATCGTCTGAAGACGCGCGCCTACAGTCCGACCGCGCTTCAGGTCTATGCCGCCTGTCCCTATCAGTTCTTCCTCAAGGCCATCCAGCGTTTGGCACCGCGTGAAGAAGCGGAAGCCATCGAACGTCTGGACCCGCTCCAGCGTGGTGCACTGATTCACGACATCCAGTATGCCGCTCTGTCTCTACTTCGCGACCGGCGTGTGCTACCCGTGACCGAGCTGAACTTGGGACAGGCCTATGCGGCCTTGGAAGAGGCGGTTAACGGAGTTTCCGAGAGCTTCCGAGATCGACTCGCGCCTGCAATCGACCGCGTTTGGCAGGATGCGGTCGCGGCCATCCATGCGGACCTACGGGAGTGGCTGTATCGAATGAGCGAGGACGAGACGGGTTTCGTGCCGTGGCGGTTCGAGCTCTCCTTTGGGCTGGGGGATATGGAGAAAGCAGACCTCCATTCGACGGCCGATCCGATCGAGGTGGAATCCGGGTTCCGTCTTCGAGGCTGTATCGATCTCCTCGAGCGGAACGCGAAGGCAGAGCTGCGCGTTGTTGATCACAAGACGGGTCGTGTGCGGATCCCTCAGGGCGCGATCATTGGCGGTGGTGAGTCGCTTCAGCCGTTGCTATACGGCTTGGTCACCAAGTCCCTGTTCGAGGAAGCACCGAACGTTTTCAGCGAGCTCTACTACTGTACAACCGCCGGTGGGTTCGAGAAACGTGCGTTCGCATTGAAGGACAATGCCTTGATAATCGCAGAGCGACTTGCAGAAACGATCGATGCATCTATCCAACGCGGTCAGCTCCCGGCGGCGCCAAAGGAGGGCGCCTGTCGGTTGTGCGATTTCAAGTCGATCTGCGGGCATTACGAGGAACAGAGGACGGAGCGCAAGCCGGATATTCCGGCTCTGACGTGGCTTCGCTCGCTTACCTAGAGTCAAAGGGAGAAACCACGGAGGACACGGATGTGGGTAGCCCCGGAGGGGACTTCCGAAAGTAGTCCAGGGGTGACAGCCCTGGGTTCCGCGGGTGCTGGTAACCTTGGCGCTGCCGTGTGTGGNATCCGGAAACTGATGAACGTTGGCGCCTAACACCCGGCGATAACTTAGCCCTTAGAGCCAAATGGACCAGCTATCTGACCAACAAGCTCGCGACACNATCGCGAAGAACCTTGACTCGACGCTCTTTGTCGAAGCCGCTGCCGGTACCGGTAAGACTACCGAACTCGTCAACCGGATGGTTTCGCTCGTTGCATCGGGACGTGCGGAGCTTGAGAATATGGTGGCCGTGACATTTACGGAAGCTGCTGCCGGTGAGCTCAAGCTCCGTCTACGGGAGAAGATCGAAGAGGCACGTCGGGATCTGGAGACGTCGACGGAAGCGCTGAATTATTTCGACAAGGCGCTTTCGCAGCTCGAACTCGCACATATTGGCACGATCCATGGATTCTGTGGCGATCTGCTTCGCGAGTATCCAATCGAAGCGGGGATCGATCCGATCTTCCAGGTGGTGGCTACGGATGAGTCTTCNGCGCTGCTTGATCGGGCGTTCGATGCGTGGTTTCAAGCGATTCTGGCGGGTCCGCCGGAAGGTGTACGACGTGCGCTTCGGCGGAAGCCTTTCAGATACGACGAAGCCCCGTCGATGCAGCTGCGGTTTGCAGCCCGGGCTTTGGCTGAACACCGAGATTTTCCGGCGGAGTGGGCACGAGCGAAGTTCGACCGGGAAGCGCGGATCGATGAGGTGATGCGACAGCTCAAGACGCTAGGTGAGCTGGCAGAGAACGCGTATCGGCCGTCGTCGAGACTCGCGCAGCATTTTCAGGATGTGCATCGGTTTGTAGAAGAGATCCTGTTNAGAGAACGCGCTATGGACGAGCGTGACTACGACGGTGTCGAGGCCGAGTTAAAGGATTTGAAGCGGCGACGTAGCTGGACCTACCAGGGTTTTGGTGACGACTACGCGGAAGGGGTGAGTCGAGACGAGGCGCTCGAGAGGTGTGATCAGGTGAAGGCCGCGCTCGATTCGTTCGTGGAAGATGCGGATGCGGATTTGGCAGCGAAACTTCAGGCGGATCTGGGACCGGCGATCGATGGGTATGAACGGTTGAAGGAGCGGGAAGGTCGACTCGACTTCCTGGACCTGCTGATTCGCGTCCGAAACTTGATCCGCGAACATGAGGAGGTCCGCGAAGAGCTGCAGAGCCGATTCACACACTTCTTCGTCGACGAGTTCCAGGATACGGATCCGCTGCAGGTCGAGATCCTGATGCTGCTGTCATCGTCGGATGTGACGGAAACAGATTACGCTAAGATCGAGCCCGTTCCTGGGAAGCTGTTCATCGTCGGCGATCCGAAGCAGTCGATCTACCGGTTCCGTCGCGCGGACGTGATGCTTTACGAGTATACGAAAGCGCATCTCGAATCGCACGGAGCAGAGGTGCTGTANCTGACGACAAGCTTTCGCAGCGTGCCACAGATTCAAGACTGCATCAACGCTGCTTTCTCGCCTCAAATGCGAGGTGCTGAGGACGGAAGTCAGGCGAAGTATGTGGGACTCGAACCCAACCGAGAAGACTGGTCGGATCAGCCGAGCATCATCGCGCTTCCTGTGCCGAGACCTTACAGCTCATTTGGTCAGATCCGGAACTACGCCATCGAGCAATCCTATCCCGACGGTGTTGGTGCGTATGTCGACTGGTTGCTGAACGAGTCCGGATGGCACGTTACAGAGAGGGATGCGCCGGATACGCCCAAGCCGATCGAACCGAGGCATATCTGCATTCTCTTCCGACGATACCAGTCGTTCTTCCAAGACGTAACGCGCAACTACGTTCGTGCACTTGAGGGGCGACACGTACCGCACGTGCTGGTCGGTGGACGGTCGTTCCACGAGCAAGAGGAGATTCAGGCGATCCGGAACGCGCTTGCGGCTATCGAGTGGCCGGACGATACATTGCGCGTCTATGCGACGCTCCGAGGTCCGCTTTTCGCATTCCCGGATGATCTGTTGTTGACGTTCCGCCACCAGAATGGGGGATCGCTTCATCCTCTGCGTGAATACGATCGCGAAGCGTTCGACGAGTCAACCATTGAAGTAGCCGATGTGTTGGAGATGCTCGGACGGCTGCACGCTGGGAGGAACCGAAAGGCGATCGCGACGACGTTGTCTGATCTTCTCGACCGTGTTCGTGCACAGGCAGGGATGGCGATCGGGGCGAACGGCGATCAGGCGCTGGCGAATCTCTTCCGGTTGATCGAACGGGCACACCGTTTTGAACGACGAGGTGCGTCATCCTTCCGATCGTTTGTGGAACTTNTGGAGAACGAGGCCGAAAGTGGGNCAGCGGAAGATGCGGCACTGATCGAAGAGGGAACCGAGGGCGTAAGGATGATGACAACACACCGCGCCAAAGGCCTTGAGTTCCCGGTTGTGATTCTGGCTGATCCGACCTGCAATGCCACACGGGCCCCGAATCGCTACACGGATGTGGAGAAGCGACTATGGGCCGAGCCTCTGTGTGGGGCCGCGCCGCGCGATCTCCTCGAAAACGCAGAACTCGAAGCGACGCGGGATGTGGCAGAGGCAGTGCGGGTTGCTTACGTGGCGGCCACAAGAGCGCGCGATCTTCTCGTTGTGCCAGCCGTCGGCGATGACCAGTTGGAAGGCTGGCTCGACGTCCTCAACCCGGTGATTTATCCGAAGCCGGACAAGAAGCGAGCCGGCAAGCCGGCGCCGGGATGTCCCGAGTTCGGATCGGACAGCATTCGGATGCGTCCAAGATCGCAGGATGGCAAGACGANCGAAGCAGTGATGCCCGGGCTCCACAACCCGGTTCTCGGTGCGCACAAGGTGGTGTGGTGGGATCCCCATCTGCTCGAGCTTGACCGGCAGCCTCGTGCAGGTCTGCGGCATCAGAAAATTCTGGAAGCGGATGCCGATGTGAAGGCGAATACTCGCCACGACGACTGGCGTAGCCAGCGAGAGAAGACGATTGAGACCGGGAGCCGACCGACGATTCGGGTTCACGCTCCCTCGGAGGCCGGAATCGACCTGCAAGATACCGACCTCGCAATCGAAGTCATCCGGATGGGTCACGAACCGGATCGACCGAGCGGATCACGCTTCGGGTCACTCGTTCACACGATCTTCTCTCGCGTCGACCTGAACGGATCCGTAGACGACCTGTGTCTGGTTGTTGACCGACAGACACGTCAGTTCGGTGCCACACCCGCGGAACGCGAAGCCGCTTACGCCGTTATCCAGCGTGCTCTGAAACATCCTGTGATGCAGCAGGCCGCTGAAGCGACGGATGTGAAGCGTGAGACGCCGGTGATGTATATAAACGATGCCGATGAACTCGTAGAAGGGATCGTGGATATGGCGTTCAAGACAGAGGACGGCTGGACTGTGGTGGATTTCAAGACGGATGAAGACGTGGATGCGCAGATGGGCGCCTATCTGGGTCAGATCCGGCTTTATGTAGAAGGGGTCAAGAAGGCGACGGGGGAAGAAACGAGGGGCGTAATACTGGCAGTCTAGGGGGGTGGTCGGAGAGGCAAAAGAAGAATGTCGAATCAAGAAGATACTCGACAGTACGTCTCCGTTAACCGACCTCCGGCTTCCCCTAAGGATCCAGCCGACAGGTTTTGCTCTATCGACGATCTGTCTACTTGTTCTCGGCTTTGAATTTCCGCAGTGACTTGGNTGCCTTGTCGAGGTTGTAAAGGCTCTCGGCGGCGTTGTCCGAATTTTCACCAAGATAGGGCCTCAGTCTCTCCGCTAGCCTAGAGGTGTTGTTGGATGGGATAGCTTTGGCAACCACATCGGGGGAGGCGGGTAAGCCATCCTCGNAGTAGAGATCCGCAACNGTCGTTCCGAGTGCTTGAGCGATACCTTCAAGATACTGGACTGAGAGTCTGCGCGTTCCACCCTCGAGTTGTGTGTAGAAGGGCCGGGAGATTCCCATTCTTTCGGAAACGTCCTTTGCGGACATCCCCTTTGTCTTCCTCAGATCCCGAATCCTCTTGTGGATGTCTACTGCCACGCACTAGTGCCTGAAAGCTTCATAAGCTACATAATGTGTATTACGGTCGGGGAGAGACTCGTCAAGGTTGACAGGATTGTCAATCGAATTCAGTATTCTTCCTCGCCGCTATTCTCGCTATATCTTAAAGCGTGTGAATATCAGTTTGTTAGACTAGGCTGGCAGCCAGTCGCCACGCCCTGATCAGGACAGCCGGCCGCGGAAGTCCTCAAGGATCGGGTCTTCCTTCCCCTCCATCCAATCCAGCAGGATTGATCGAAAGACCGAGATTCGGGTCTGCTGATCCGGATCATCTATCAAATTGTTCAGCGCATTGGGGTCCGACTCAAAGTCATACAACTCCTCAGGTGAGCGATATTGAAAGTCGTTCACTCGCTCCGCGATACCCGCATCCTCCTTCGCCGCCGCATCCATGGATTTCCAGGTCAGACCAGACTGAGATTCGTTTTTGAACTCCGTCTTCCCGTCGGACCACGCGTTAAAGATGTAGCCATACTGCCGCGTCTGAACGCCACGCATCGGATAGGTATTCCCGGCTGATGTTTTGTGAAAGACCGTGAACACGAGATCCCTAGCTTCATCGGCCCCGCCAGATAGGACGTTGGCGAATGACCGGCCATCGATGTGCTCGATCGGGTCGAGACCGGCGATATCCAGGACTGTCGGTGTGAAGTCGATTCCGGAGATGAAATGCCGNTCGTCGAGCTTGCCCGGTTCGGTAACAGACGGCCATCGGACGATCCACGGTGTCCGCGTGCTGTTGAGGTAGCAGTTGGTCTTCGCGAAGGGAAAGGCCATGCCGTTGTCGGACAGGAACATGACAACGGTGTCTTCTGCGAACCCAGAAGCGTCGAGCGCGTCGAGCACGGCTCCCACGGTATCATCGCATCGACGGCAGGAGTTGTAGTACTGTGAGATCTCGAGACGGAGTTCTGGGATGTCCGGCAGGAAGCCGGGTATGGTCACGTCATCAGGCGAGAACGTCATCGATGGCGGCGGTATAGAGCCGATATCACCGCCGAAATGCGATCGTTCCTGTTCGCTCCCAACAAAGGGCCGGTGCGGGTCGTGCGCGTTGGCCATCAGGAAGAAAGGCTTCGACTCAAGCTTTGCCCGTTCTAGAAAGCCTGCCGCGTAGTNCCTGTACAGGGATGGGTCGCGTCCGTGTCCAAGGTCGCCTATGTCATGCTGTTCGTCCCAGCTGAACTTTTTAACGGGTGCGAGGTGGGCGACTTTGCCGAGGATGCCGTTCAGATAACCGGCCCGATGAAGGCGTTCCTGGAGAGTTTCGATGTGATCCCAGATCGGCTCGAAGCCCATGCCGCCGTTCCGGTGAGGATACCGGCCGGTCATCAGGGCTTCCCGGCTGGGCTGACAGACCGCCGCCGTGACGTGCGCGTGCTGGAAACGGAGGCCTTGAGATGCAAGGTGGTTCAGGTTAGGCGTGACGTCGGGAACGGGGCCGCCGAAGGCGCCGACAGCGTCCCAGTTCATGTCGTCAGCTGTGATCAGTAGGAAGTTCATTTGCGGTTCTTTCGAGGGCCAAGTAATCCCCTCGATCGAGGACGTGCAAGTCTCTAGGCTCTGAGTCGTCGGGCGTCGTGGACTTGGAGACGGTAGGAGACGACTTCACGCACCTCGTGGCGGCTCGAGATCGGTTTGGGGATATGTGGTCGTCGAAGGGGGCTCGANGTGTATCGTCCTCGTTAAGGTCCCATCCGGNTATTAGGATAGCCACAACGGTGGGATCGACGCGTCAGGGTCGGTGTGCGATGAGATCTTCGGGGACAACTGGCAGTGAAAGGTTGGTCAGTGCGACGTCATAGCAATCCTTCTCGGTCAGGTCCATCGCCCCCTGATTGGCTAGCATTTAGGTCCTCTAGAACCCACAAGGCTTCAAAAGGAACAGCCGTAATCCCGGCCGATTGTCATCTGTTTGAATCGCGTGCTTCACAGGAGAGGGGTGAGGCTGTGAGNAGTCTGGCGCTAAACCTCAGGCAACTCGAATTCATCGCCTGTACGTTCGATCCAGTCTGCCAACTCTGCTTGAAGCTCTTCCCGCTTGTCGTTGTGTGTGTCCAGGAACGCGAGGTTCAGGGTTTCGTAGGGATCCTCGTTGAGGTCGAACATGACGAGTGGTTGGCCTTCCAAGCAGACGTACTTCCAGCCGTCGTTTGTGCGTATGCCACGCCACGTACGGTTGACGCTCTGAAATCGCTTCCGGACACATTGCTGAATGTAAGCTGAGGTCAGTTCGTTCTTGATAGGAGGTCGGTCAGGGATGATGTGGGACGAATAATCCGTGCCCTCCATCCAGTCCGGGACGTCGATATTGCACAGACCGAGTGAGGTCGGAGCGAAGTCGACGTGGTTGAACGGGGCGTCGCTGTGCTTGCCCGATCGTCTTCCACCGGCGGGAAGGACAATGCAGGGGATACGCAGTGCTTCTTCGTACGGATTGCTTTTTCGGAAATGGCCGTGTGATCCGTGTGAGTCGCCGTGATCGGAGAAGAAGAAGATGTGTGTCTCCTCCGACAGCCCCTGGTTTTCGATCGCTTCTAGGATGCGTCCGACGTTCCAGTCCAGGTTCTCGATCATTGCGTAGTAGCCAGCAAGGTCCTTCCGAGCTGGTTCGACGATACGAGGCAGGTTGGGCACGTTCGGGCGGAGCTCAACGTCCTCTGGCGTGTATTTCTCAAGATACTCAGGCGGCGCCACATAAGGGTCGTGGGGCGGCTGAACGGAGAGGACTGCGAAGAAAGGGTTACCGGCCTTCTGGGCCTTGATGTAGTCGAGCATCTGGTCGGTCAGCGCATCGGTTTCGTACCTCTCAAGCTTTTCCGTCAGTGGCTCCTCATCGTCACGANCTTTTTCGTCGTGTCCGTGAACCCAGCAATCGTACTGTGCGTTGTTGTTCTCGTATCCGATCCACGTGCCGAAGCGTCCACGCGCATCCCGCGGCACGTATTCCATCTTATTGCTGCCCACGAGATGCCATTTACCGAACCAGGCCGTTCGATATCCCTGTTTGTTGAAGACGTCGGCGATCGTCGGGAGCGATGTGTCCAGAGCCTGCGGTGTGCGCTGTGTCGCACGATGCGTGTAGCGACTGGTGATCAGGGAACCGCGAAAAGGTGTGCACCAGGGACAACCCGAGATGGCGTGTCGGAACGGCACGCCCTGAGCGGACATGCGGTCCAGGTTGGGTGTGTTGGCATTGGGGTCACCTGCGTGACCTAGGGCCTGACCTCTGTGTTGATCTCCGAATATCCAAATGATGTTTGGCAAGAGAGAACCTTGAAATGCGAATCTTGGCTCCCACCAGGGTGGGGGCTACCAAGGCAAGAAGAGTACCTGATGCACGAAAAAAACAGAAACTGTTGGGTGGTCGGGAAATTAGCGGAGGAGATGATAGGCGCGCAACCGGAAATAGCTGAAGAGTGACGGGCTCGGGTTCTTCCGGCCCTGCTAGAGTTAGAGCAGCCTCTGCACGATCGTCTGTTCGGGACTGCCCGTCTTCCCAAGTCGGCTTAGTCGGACAGCGACGCCTCGACGGCCTCGATTGTCGAATCGATATCCGGTTCCGTGTGGGCGAGGGACAGATACCAGGGATGGGTTGGGTGAAGATAGTGTCCTCTGTCCAGACATCTACGCAGGATATCGTAACATCGGNCTCTGTCTGATTCCTCGACCGACGGCGTGGGCATCGGTCCGTATCCGGTGAGTTGGAAAGAGAGACCTGCCCGATCGAAGACGTCGTTGATGCCGCTCATCAATCGCTCGCCAACGCGCCACTGGTAGGNAATGCCGTCACGCCGTTCCATTTCACCGACCGTGGCTCTTATGGCAGCAAGGCTGAGCGGATCCGACTGAAATGTGCCCGTCATCCAGAGCGATTGTGTGGTCTCGGCTCCCATGACTGTGCGCGTCCCTGTGACGAAGCTACCCGGGTAGCCATTGCTGATCGCCTTCCCAAAAGTCGACATGTCGGGCGTGATTCCGAAATGCTGGCCCGCCCCACCAAACGCCACTCGGAAGCCGACCTTTGTTTCGTCGAACACACAGAGCGCGCCGTAGGCGTGCGCCAGCGACACGCACCCCTCCAGATACCCTTCAGGCGGCCCAGATTGTTGAACCGTTTCGACGATCACACACGCCACTTTGCCCGCTCGTGAACTGAGTGAAGCTTCGAGCGAGCCCAGATCGCCATACTCGACCGTCGCTGTCAGTTCGCCGATAACGCCCGGAACGCCAGGGTCATCTGGACGCGTCCAGTCGTGCCAGCCGTGGTATCCGCACTTGATCACCTCGTCACGTTCGGTGAAAGCGCGTGCGATCCGGACAGCCCCGGATGTGGAGCTACTTCCGCCCAGGTAGAAGGCGACCATTTCGGCGGACGGTATCGTATTGATCAGGAGACTCGCGACCTCGACCTCGAGAGGATGCGAGAGGGAGTAGACCGTGCCCTCATCCATCTGATTTTGCACGGATTCTCGTATGATGGGGTCGTTGTGCCCGAGAACGATTGGGCCGAATCCCATCAGGTAATCGAGGTAGGTTTTGCCGTCGACGTCGGTGAATCGGGGTCCCTCAGCGCTTCGTGCGTAGAGTGGGTATCCGAGTTCGCGCATGTAGTCGAAACGGCGGTGGGACTGACAGGCGAGCACCTGTAGGTCACGAGCGGTCTGGTATGTCTTCTCAGAGTTTGTCACGGAGCGAACCTAATCAGTATGCTCTGAAAGCGCAATCAGCAGGCGTCTTTATCGTTTGCGGGGTGGAAATTCAAAACCTATGCTGGTCCCGATGAGGCAACCTCGAATTCTACAAGACCGAGCGCCACTGGGTCAAGTCCGAGATGAAATACACGCTCCATTACTGACTGCGCAACACGACAACTGGTGCGGCGATTTCCGAAGGCGAGCTGCCGGCAGAGGATGGTGATGGCGTGGACTTCATCCCGTGGAACCGNTATGATGGTGTCGATCCAAGTCGACTCCGGGTCAAAATGGGGATGAGTTCAAATATCTTCGGTCTGACCTCAAGAAGGCGATCGATGCGAGATCGAGGCTCATGGGCGAGATTTATATGTATCGGGATGGAGCGGGCCGGATCGGTTTGGAGTTGGCGGACCGGCTGCTTCAGACCCTGAATCACTATTCCCCGGTTGGGAATCTTTAGCCGGGAAGGAGAGGAAAGGATTTTGAAAATCAAGAGCATTCGNGCGGTCCAGCCCGATTCGGATACGTCGCCGAAGGACTGGCGGACCTGGCTCGGACAGATTCTGGTGATCGTGGAAACGGAAGACGGTCTGTCAGGCTATGGGGTTGGAGGGGGCGGTGCAGCTGGTATCCACGTGGTCGAGACGGTGATTCGGCACGCGCTGGTGGGAGAGGATGCGACCGATGTCGAAGGGCTTTGGGAGGCTGTGTACTCGTTGACCCTACCCTACGGCCAGAAAGGGCTCGCGATAATGGCGATCAGCGGCGTCGATCTCGCACTCTGGGATCTGAGGGCAAAGCGAGAGAACAAGCCACTCGCTCACCTACTTGGAGACGACGTCAAGCTCTCAGTCTCCACATACAAGACTGGGTGGTCGCCTGAAGAGGTGATCGCGGACGGTTCGCAGGGATTTGCTGCTCTGAAGCTGCACGTGGGTGTGCGACCAGACAAGGATGTGGGTGATGTCGTCGCTCAGATTCGGAAGGTTCGAGACGCGTTAGGCCCGGATGTGAAGCTGATGGGCGACGCGTTTATGAAGCTGGATGTCGAAAAGACGCTTCGGCTGGCAGACGAACTGAAAGATGTGGATCTCGGATGGATCGAGGAACCGCTGCCCGCGGACGATCTCGAGGGATATGCGCGTCTCCGGGACGAGTGTCCGATCCCGATTTCGGGGGGAGAACACGAGTATACGGCGAAGGCCTTCGAGGTGTTGATGCAGGACCGACTGCACGCAATCGTTCAGCCAGATGTGAATTGGTGCGGAGGCATGACTGAGCTCGTGAAAATCTACAGGATGGGTGAGAAGTATGATATCAAGGTCTGTCCGCATAGAGGGTGTGAAGTATGGTCGATTCACGCGATCTGTTCGATCGACCCTGAACCGCTGGCCGAGTCGGGGCGGCCGTGGATGACCTGGGTGGGGGGACAGCCGGAGATCGTGAATGGTGAGATAAGCATTGGGAATGAGCCGGGATTCGGCGTCTCCTTCGATGCAGATGTGGTAGCCTGATCAACCCCGAATGGGTTGCGATATATAGCTCGGGGTTCGAGCGAACCTCGGATTTCTGTGTCGTGTCACGACGATCAACCGAAGAATAGATGGATCGGAGCTGCTNTCTGTNTACGAGGTCGTAAGAAAAGCGGTTCTGCATCGCTTCGGCGAGGTAAAGGGCGGTCCGGCGGTCTGGCCGGAATGATGAAAGGGAAATCGATCGGGAGCGAGCGCGGGCAGCAGAGCCTGCGCTCTTTTTGTTGTTGAAGCCAAATAGAAAAGGGGCNCGACGTGATCGCCGAGCCCCTGAACTCTTCAATAGACGTGCAAGGCTCTAAACAGAACCGAAATACTCGTCCCGGAGTCGATCGACTTCCTCAGGTGGTACCGGTTTCGACAGGCCGACGTGGATGGCCAGGAACCACATCACGAAGATGCCGAAGGCGAGAAAGCTGAGTTGCCAAACCCAGAGAGATGGCAGGCCGAAGGGTCCCCAGGTCGACGGAACATTCGGGTCGGAGAAGAGCGTGTTTCCGATGACGGCAAAAGGTCCGAATCCGACCAGGAACCAGACAAGCGTGAGCGCCCAGGCCAGCGGGATGTGCTTCCGTCGATCCGGTGAGATTCCGGAGACGGCCTGAAGGAAGTCGTGGCGCTTCTTTTTGTGTTCCTGTTCTTTACCCGATTGCGAGCCGCAGAGAGACACGGATAGCGTCACGATCAGGTTGAACAGAATGCCCCATCCCGCGCTGTGGATGGTCAGCGGATATCGACCCCATGGGAGAGCGTCGAACTGGAACCCGATGAAGTCCGGAATGAATGCGTTCAGGAGGTCGGGGATGACACCGACCGGGCGATCGGTCAGCGTGACCGAAACCAGACCGGCTACGAGTCCCCAGACGACACCTTTGCGAGTGAACTGCGGGAAGAAACAGATCCCCATAAGGGCGGGCCACATCTGGAAGCCGTACGCGACTGCCAACCCACCGAGCATGACGATGGCGCCCGTGAACTGTGCAGCCACAAACAGAGCTGCAAGTGCGACGACGAATACGAAGATGCGACCGCAGAGTTTCTGTGCCGCGTCGGATGCGTCAGGTGCGATGTAGCTCTTGTAGATGTCACGGGTCACCATGCCGCTGAAGGTCGACATATAGGCGGCACCCGTACTCTGCATCGCCGCAAGCGCGCATACGGCAAGTAGTCCGACAAGCCACGGCGCACTGTCGGCAAGCAGATTGATGAGCTGGGGGACGAGGTTCTTGTCGTTGACCTCGTGCAGGATGCCCATTGACTCAAGTATGTTGCCACCGAGCCCCTGCACGATCGTAAACGTGAAAAGGATGATGCCGATGACGAGTGAAGAGGCCCAGACCTGCTGGAGCTGGAAGGGCTCTGAGGTCTTGTTCGCGAAGGCCCACATCGAAAAGGCGGGCGAAGACTGGATGCCCATGAGGGCGAACATATAGGTCATGCACATAATCCCTGTCCAGGAGCTTCCAACCGCATCTGTGTTGGCTGAGACTGCCTGGATCGATCCCGGTAGCGCGACGAGGCTCGAGTGACCAGCGGGCGTGATCTTTGTCCCTGATGCTAGGTTCTGTTTGACCATGGAAGCGATCCCGTCGATAAAAGCCGACCAGCCGCCGATGTAGGAGATGGCAATACCTCCAAGTATCACGATACCGAGCGCTAAGAGGATGCACTGCGCGCAGTCGACGTAGGCGACTGATCGCAACCCGCCCGATGCTACGTAGATCATAACCACGGCCGAAAGGGCAAACATACCGACCTCGATGCTAACCAGACCGTCTGTCAGGACGTGGAAAAGGTCGCCGGATGCGCGGAGCTGGACACCGAGGTAAGGGACGCTGAACAGGAAGGCCACGAGGACTGTGAGCAGCCGCATCGCATTGCCTCCATAGTACTCGGTGTACATCTCGCCGGGTGTGATGTGCCCGAAGGCCTTACCGATGATCCATTGACGTCTTAGAAACAGAACGCCCGTGAACGGGATCGTTAGCGCGTAGAACGAGGCGAATGCGTAAGACAGGCCTTCCTGCAGGATAAGGCCCGGGTGTCCGACGAATGTCCAGCCGCTGAAGCTGGTTGCGGTCGCCGCGAGTACAAAAACCCAGATTCCGATGCTACGTCCAGCAACGAAATAGTCGGCTGACGTCTTCGACTGGATCGCACCTTTGATTCCCCAGAACAGGCAGTAGGCCCAGTAGAGTCCGACGAATCCGAACAGCCAGTAGAGCTTCGCGTCCAAAAAAACCTCTCCGTTGTAGTGGATCGTTGGTAGGTCCAGCTTCAGAGGATCATAAGGGGCGTTTGGGGGGAAGGCAAACTGGAGATGTTAGGAAGAGGAGGTGCGGGTTGTGCTAGACTCGGGAGGAACGAGATCGGGTCCTGACCTGATCGGCTCGCCAGTTGCTCGCCGATCTGTTCTCTTTTCCGCTTCACAGAAGAGGAGTTCGACATCCTCCTGCCGGGCACGCGGGTTGACCCNGTGAGGGTTTAGCTACCAAAGCCGCATCGAATCCTCGAACAGCTTCGTCAGGTCTTCCTCCTCGGCAGGAATCGGCGACAGCTTAGTGACTCTATGCTGCGGGAGCGTTCCCTCAACGAGCGTGGGTATGTCGTCCGCCTTAAACCCGAGCGGTGACAGTCCGTTTGGCATCTCGAGACGCTTCATGAGNCTAACGATCTGCTGGGAAAGGATGTCTCCGGCATCCTCGTCTCTGGCATCACTGATATCGGCACCCATGATCTCTGCAGCTCTGAGGTGACGAGCGGGGTTGGCCGGTGCGGTGAAGGCGAAGACAGCGGGGGCGTGAAGTGTAACTGAGAGTCCGTGCGGGATGATCGCGTGATCGGAGACGAACCCGTCCGGTATATATTCGCGGACCATACCGGAAACCGGGTAGGACATCCCATGACACAGGTGAACGCCTGCACTCCCGAACCCCATGCCTGCCATGCTTGCGGCAAGTGCCATCTGTGCGCGGGCCTCATCGTCTTCTGGATCCTGGACCGCGCGCACTAGGTAGGTCGAGACCATACTGATCGCTTCCAGCGCCCAGATGTCGCTGATCGGATTACTACCTTGGTAGGCCGGTCGTAACACGGGGTGGTTCGGCTTCAGACGTTGATCGTAGGGGATCGCCGTGTACGATTCCAGTGCGTGACACAGAACGTCAAGCCCGGTGGCCGACGCCACGGTTGGAGGCATGCTGCGCGTGTTATCAGGATCCACGATCCCGAGCGTCGGTTTGAGACGCCGATGCGCGATACCGGTCTTTGCGTGCATTTCGGTCAGATCGCAGATCGCGACCCCCGTGGTTTCACTTCCCGTACCGGCCGTCGTGGGTATTGCAATCAACGGCTTTATCGGCCCGGGGACTGGCTTGCCCTGTCCGATTGGCGCGTTGATATAGGCGAAGAAGTCGTCAGGATGGCTGTAGTAGAGGTTCGCCGCTTTCGCCGTATCGATGACAGAACCACCACCGACCGCAACGAACGCATCAGGCTTTTCCTCTTTCGCTGCGACGATGGCTTCCTTGAAGGAGAGATCCGTCGGCTCGACCCGGACGCCGTCGTAGATAGCCGTCTCGATGCCCTCCTTCGCCAGCGCTTTCAACACAACCTGGACGGGATCTAGATCCCTGAGGTTCGGGTCGGTCAGAACCATGGCTCGCTTGATGCCGAGGTCGTCTAGGTCCATCCCAACCTCCCGCGTCGAGCCGGGCCCGAAACGTAGGTTGGATGACCCCATTTCGAAGATGGTATCTCGTTCCATTTTAGTAACCCAAAGACGTGAACAAGGCGGACGTAGAGAATTGCGGGGACACCCTTGCGAGCCAGCTGGCCAAAGGTCTTTTCCACTTCCCGGGGGATCTAACCTTCCTAACCCCCCGCGACAACCTCGTCTTGTGCGCTGAGGCCTTTTGTTTAAGGATGATGGTAGTAACGACGAAGACGATGATCAAACCGGTTACGATTGCCTGAATCCAGCTGGGCAGACATGATAAGCTCGGCTGAGCGGCTGCGAAACGTCATCGGCGACTAGGTATTTGAAGGAGATACGCGGTCCCCGCTTTTTGTCTGAACGACATACAGAACGAGCAGTATAAGCAAGCCTACCAGGTTGAGTATGGTGCTAGGCCAGAGGAGAGCACCACCGCAAAGGAGGTAGATAAGTCGTTGCGGTGTGCCGAGCAGCGCTCCGTGGAACCCCTCCGAAGCGGCCGCGAAGGCGAGGAGACCACAGGTAGCGAAAATTGTGGTCTGTATACCCGGAATCCAGCCGTCCTGGAAAAGGATGCCCGTATAGCAGAACAGGAGGGGGATCAGATACAGACCCTTGGCAATCTTCCAGCTGGCGAATCCGGTACGGATCGGGTCGCTCCCCGCGATCCCTGCTGCGGAATAGGCTGCTAGGCACACAGGCGGTGTGACGTTTGCGTCTTGAGAGTACCAGAAGATCAGCAGATGGGCGGCAATCAGGCTGACTCCTAGGTTGGTGAGCGCAGGGGCGGCGAGCACGGCAAGGACGATGTAGGAGGCCGTGACGGGCAGCCCCATCCCAAGGATTAGGGAAGCTAGGGCGATCAGGATGACGGCAAGGAGGATGCTCGAGCCGGCGAAGGATCCGATCAGCAGGGAGAACTTGATCCCGATCCCGACAAGAAGAACGACGCCAACGATGATACCCGCACACAGCAGGATGACACCTGTCGAGAGGAGGTTGCGTGTTCCCATTGCCAGGGCTTCGAGGATATCTGCAACCGTCATGCGCGTAGAGGGTCGGAGCCAGCTGGCAATCACGATGGACAGTGTTCCTGCAGCTGCGGTGTATGTTGGTGTGAATCCAGCCAGCAGCAGCCCGACGAGTACGATCAATGGGATTGTGAAGTGCCAACCTTGTTTCAGGACCTCAAGGAATTTCGGTATAGTGTCGGGATCTNCCGCCGCGATCCCGTCCCGCCGTGCCCGGAAGTGGACGAAGAAGATGACACTCAGGAAGTACATCAAGGCGGGGACGAAAGAGACTGCGACGATTGTGAGNTAGGGGATTTGCGTCCATTGACTCATGATGAAAGCGCCGGCGCCCATGATCGGTGGCATTAGCTGGCCACCTGTCGAGGCGGACGCTTCTACAGCTGCGGCGAACTCGGGTTTGAAACCTGTCCGCTTCATCATTGGAATTGTTAGCGAGCCAGAGCCGACCGTGTTCGCCACGGCACTACCGGAGATGGAACCCAATAGGCCGCTTGCGCAGACGGCCATCTTTGCTGGGCCACCAACCGTGCGACCNAGGAGTGCGAGAGCAACACGAAGGATGAAGTCACCGGCGCCGGACTTGATTAGAAATGCGCCGAATAGAACAAACATTGCTACGAAGGTGGAAGAGACGGTGGCGATTGTGCCAAACATTCCATCCGGTGCGAAGTACATCCGGTAGAGGATTCGCTCGACAGAGACACCCGGGAATAGCCACATGCCGCTGGCGAATTTGCCCCACACCGTCGCGTAAGTCAGGAACAGGACGGCGAGGCTCGGGATAAACCAGCCCGTAGTTCGTCGGGTGATTTCGAGCAGCAGAAGAAGCGCGAGACTGGCTACGATCAGGTCACGAATGAGCGGGACTTGGTTCCTTGCGTGCAGGTCGGCCTCGAAGAGGATCAGGTAGATGGCTGCGAGAGTTGAGAGGATCGCCAGACCGTAGTCGAGGACGAGCGATCCGTTCCGACCTCGAGCCGANGGATATAGCAGATAGGCGACGAAAAGGATNATCCCGTAGTGGATCGCGTTTCTCTGAAGCTCGGGGAGGACGCCCAGCGTGTTCGACCAGAGATGGAAGCAAGAAGTAGCGACACAAACCCAGAAGACGAGGCGATTGTGTGGACCGGTCAGTGTTCGGTGAGAGAAGGTGACTTCACCGTCGGTGCCACTTGTGCCGAGAGCCGACATGGCTTACTGCGCGACGAGGTGGTCCGGGATCGCGAGGCCCTGCTCGCGATAGTACTTGATGGCCCCGGGGTGCAGCGGCACGGCGAGCCCTTCGATAGCCTTGTTCAACTGCATGGCGTTCGTCGCACTGTGGATGTTCTGGAGGTAGGGAAGGTTTTCGTAGATGGTCTCGGTGATCTGGTAGACAACGTCCACCGGCAAGTCAGACCTGCAGGACAGGAAGTTCGGCTGGGCGATCGACCGGACGGGGGTCGACTGTCCCGGGTATGTGTCCGCCTCGATGACGTAGCGCGACCAGACGGGATAGGTGGACCGGATATTTTCGAGCTGCGTATTCGTGACATTGAGGAGGCGGACACCATCTCCCATCTGCGCGAAGGCNTGGGTGGCAGCCGCCACGGGTGGGCCTGCGGGAACCGTGGCACCCGAGATCCTGCCGTCCATGAGCGCCTGGACCGAAGGGGAGTATCCTAGGAACTCTGGCTGAAGGTCAGTCTCTGCCGAGATGGACAACGCATCGAGTATCGTTCGTGTCGAGCCTTCAGTCCCGCTCCCGCGTTTTCCAATTGAGAATCGCTTGCCCAACCCTCTCAGGTCCTCCAGCGTTCCCGACGAGCTCGCGTCCGCTCTGATTAGGAAGTGCTCCACGTTTTGCCACAGCATCGTGATAGAACGGATGTCCCGTAGGGGTTTCTCGTAGTGCCCGGTCCCGGTGTATGCCATCGCGCCGAACAAGCTTTGTAGGATGGCGAGCTGAGCTTCGTTGTTCACCATCATCTGGATATTCTCGCCGGACCCGGCGGAGTTGATGGCCGAAGCGATGATTTCCGGCTGAAGCTTCTCTGTCAGGAGAATACCGATCCCAACGCCGACGGGGTAATACGTCCCGCCAGGTGTGGCTGTCGCGATGATCAGGCTCCGGGTGTTGGGTCCCGCACCTTCGCACCCCAGTAGCGAGATTACAAGGAAGAGCAGATGTTTGATNAAGGGTTTGCACATATCCGTCCTTAAGAACAAAAGAGTCGGGCTATCGTCAAGCGAAAGTCTACTAAGATACTGATCCGATGTGAGTGCCGCTATATTGACACGATTTTAGGGCCACGCTATACTTTGTCGTAAACANCGAACTATCATAGGGTTGTGAAAATGTGCCGCTCNTTCTTTCGGTCTCTGGCTTGGCTTTTCTGTCTGACCACGCTTGTCGCCGCCGGTCTCTCCGGCTGTGCACGCCAAGAGGCGTATGGCATTCTGGATGAGGCCAACGAGCATGAGGCACTCGGGCGTGAAGTTCAGGCGATCGAGGCATATCACCGCGCCNCTGAGATCGCTCCCGACGATGCGTATCTGCAGCGCGTTTTAGGTCGTGCCTTCGTGCGTCGGCGCGATTACGACCGTGCTGCAGAAGCGCTGCAAGCGGCGATTGACCTAGAGGCCGGGTATCTGGAGGCCTACCAGGATCTGATCGGAGTCGCGCTTCGTCAGGACGACACGGATGCGGCGATCGCTTGGATGGAGCGTGCTGCTCAGTCCGTTCCCAACTACGCCCCAATCTATGAGCAGCTAGTCGCTTTNTACATGGTGAACAGGCAGTTCGAAGACGCGCTGGACCTTCTAGGCAGGTTGGATGAGACATTCCCGGGAGCGGCTTGGGTGCCGTTCCACAGAGGGGGCGTTCTCCGACAACTTGGACAGACTGAAGAAGCCTTGGCGGCNTATAATCTGGCTCGGAAGTTGAAGCCTGATCTCCCCGATCTTTGGGCGGAGATCGGGAACCTCCATTTCGACTTGGCGGCCTACGGCGAGGCTGAGGATGCGTTCGAGCGGGCGATTGAGCAGGATCCAGGCGACCACCGCAGCATGAATAACTTGGCCTGGACCTACGCCGTTCGAGGCCGGAACCTCGAAATAGGGGTAGAGCTGTCGAGGGCCTCCCTGCGGCTGCGAGAGGAAGCCAGCTACATGGACACTCTTGCGGAGTTATACTATAAACAGGGTGATCGGAAGCGTGCCCTGACCTGGATCCGAAGAGCGATCAGAATCACGTCGGATTCGGAAGATCTCATGGACCATCTGCAATCGCAGTTAGAACGATTTCGGCGTGCCCCATACGGACGGACTTGAGGCAGGATGGCAGAAGAAGAAGACCAGCAGGAAGAGCAAGACCTTCCAAAAGAAGACCCCAAGGGTCCATACCGATATCTCCTCCTGATCATCATCATCATGCTGGTGGAGACGCTGGGGGCGTATATCGTGCTCGACTGGGCCATCCCGGCACCCGAGGTCGTCGAGGAGGAGCCGGCCCTTGAGGAGCTTGAGGAGAACGCGTTTGTACCACCCATCTTTTATGCGGATCTGGCTGAGATCTTGTTCTCTCCGCTCAACACGAAGGGGAGCCTGCTGGTCAGCCTGACGATCGTGCTTGAGGTCGATCGGGAAGTTGTTCTGGATGAGATTTCAAAGAAACATTCCATGATCTGGGACCTCGTTCTCAAGCGTTTGGAGCAGCATTCGGTCAAGGAGCTGCGTGAGCCCGAGAAAGAAGGGATCAGGGAGAATGTCAAGAACGTGATCAACAAGGAACTTCAGAATGGGGCGGTCACAGCGGTTATGTTCACAGAGTTCATTATGCAATGAAAGACGGATACATCGAGACACCGGTTGTCGAAGACCCGGAGTGGGCTTCGATATTTGAGCCGGATCAGGACGAACAGGAGGAGGTTGCCGGCGTTCTCGGTCGCCAGCCCGTGTTCAGCAACCTGACAATACGAGAGCTGAAGCGTGTCGAGAGGATCGTGCATCGGAGACGCTTCGTGACGAACGAAGTCGTGATCCAGGCGGGAGTGCCGCGGTCGGGTCTGTTTGTCGTGGAGANGGGGTCCGTCAACGTCGTTCGCCAACTCGCCACGNGCGAGACTGTCCTGATCGGGACGCTCGGTTCTGGGGAACTGCTCGGAGAGTTCGCGGTCCTGGATGACTCGCCCCGCTCTAATTCGATCGTAGCCGCCGAACCGAGTAATATGATCGGGTTCTTTCGCCCTGACTTGATGGAGTTGATCGAGACGGATCCCACCCTAGGGTTCAAGATTCTATATCGTGTCTCGCAGATCATGTCCAGCCATCTGACGGAGGTGATCGAGAGCCTTCGGAGAGTTCGGATGTCGCTTGGGCTAACAAATGATGAAAGTCAGTAGCGCTGCCAGCTGCGCTTTCGGTATAGCAATGAGATCGAGGCTCGCGGCTGTTTGCCGGGAGCCCTCGCCGTTTCGGGACCTGGTTTGCCCGAGGAATGACCGGCCGGTATATTCCAAGTTCACTTTGCCGTGTCTGAACGGTGCAGATAGAGGAGGTTGAAGTTGGGTGTGACGACGATTGAGCGCGTTCATGCGCGAGAAATTCTTGATTCCAGAGGTAATCCGACCGTCGAGGTNGATGTGATCCTGAGTTCAGGGGTGGTCGGCCGTGCGGCGGTTCCGTCTGGCGCATCGACAGGAGTCCACGAGGCCGTTGAGCTTCGGGACGGCGATCCGAAACGATATCTAGGTAAAGGTGTTAGCAAGGCTGTTGTGAACACGAATTCGCGATTGGCAAAGGCAGTCGTCGGTTTGGATCCCTCGGACCAGATTGCAATTGACGATCGGATGCGCGAAGCGGACGGGACGAAGAACAAAGGGAAGCTGGGAGCGAACGGGATGCTTGGTGTGTCGCTNGCTGTCGCCAAAGCGGCAGCAAACGCCTTCGGTTTGCCGCTCTACAGGTATATCGGTGGAGCGTCCGCCTGTCAGCTTCCGGTGCCGATGATGAACATCCTGAATGGCGGCGCACACGCGGATAGCAGCGTTGATCTGCAGGAATTTATGGTAATGCCCGTGCACGCGANGACTTTCAAACAGGCGCTTCAGGCGGGTGCCGAAATCTTTCACGCGCTTCGAAGCGTACTCCAGAAGGCTGGATATAGTACAGGGGTCGGTGACGAGGGTGGGTTCGCCCCGAGTCTGGGTTCGAATGAGCAGGCTCTCGAGGTAATTGCTGAAGCAATCAAGAAGGCAGGCTACACTCTCGGACGGGACATCCTGCTCGCCCTGGATCCGGCGACGAGTGAGTTTTACTCAGGTGGGAAGTATGTGTTCAAAAAGTCGGACGGGTCTAAACGTTCGTCCGCGCAGATGGTAGACTTCTGGAAGGACTGGGCGACGCGGTATCCGATCGTTTCGATCGAAGACGGTCTGGACGAAGACGACTGGAAGGGCTGGGAGAAGCTGACGGCAGAGATCGGCGATCGTGTTCAGTTGGTGGGTGACGACCTGTTCGTGACGAACACTGAGCGACTGAAGCGAGGTATTGAGACGAAGGTCGGTAATTCGATCCTCGTGAAGGTCAATCAGATCGGCACGTTGACGGAAACGCTAGATGCGATCGAGACAGCGAAACGCGCGGGGTATACGGCCGTGATTTCGCATCGCTCGGGGGAGACTGAGGATACGACGATAGCTGACATTGCGGTCGGGACGAATGCCGGTCAGATCAAGACGGGCTCCGCGTCACGCTCAGACCGGATTGCGAAATACAACCAGCTTCTGCGGATTGAGGAAGAACTCGGTGACTCGGCCGTGTATCCAGGGCTCGACACGTTCTACAACATCGAGCGACCGAAGACGACAGTCCGACGCGTAAAGAAGGCTGCGAAGCGTTAGCGTGTGAGCGATTCCCTACTCCAGATTACCGTTGAACATGGGCCCGTTCTGCCGGCGGACGTGAAAGCCTCGCTTGAGCAGATCTACGATGCCGTTCCCACGGTTACGTGCGCGTGCGACCGGCTTGGGCAGTGCTGTGAGTTGACAGACGAGGAGGCTGCAGACGACTGGGCAACGATGTATCCGCTGTATGCGGTCGAATACCTGAACATCGTCGATCACGTTCGGGAAAACTTCAGCAAAGAAGAACAGAAGCGGTTGCTCTCGTTCGATGAAGAGCGACCACTCCGGTGTCCTTTTCTGACGAAGGTCGGCGGTTGCTCGATCCATCCCGTTCGCCCTTTAGCCTGCCGGACCTATGGTGTGATCAGCCAGGAAGGCGTCATCGAGACACGTGATCGGCTCGAGGGCGAAGTACCGGCCATCTGGCTGAGGCATTTCGTGAAAAACGAGTCCTGCACTGTGTGTCCGCACACGGAGATCGAAGAATCTGAGAAGGTGGACGACCATGCGGAATGCATGGCGACNTTCTCTTATGATCGTAGGCTTCTGGATNTGGAAAAATCGTTCGATGGGCTCGATGATGACCGCCGGGATCTTTTGATCAAAGCCTCCGGGAAGTATCGCATTTCGCGCTGGACCTGGGGCGGTTTCAATACGCTGTGGCGGAAGCCGATCTCCTGGCTGAAATCGAATCTGGTCGGGATTCTCGATCGTGCTGCACTTGCGGAGTAAGTCCTGAGACGACTGTATCTGAGCAGAGTCGGGCGACGCAGTTGCCTAGCCGGTGGTTAATAATAGGCGGATGATGATTCTACCGAAGGGGTCCGAGTTCACTGCTCCCGTGATCGACCGGCNNTAGGAGATGAATTTGGCGGAGGTCTCGTTAGGGGGGTCCGCTAGACGCCCTTGCAAGNGGGGATGCCTAAAAGNTGTGCAGCCGGAGGCTGCACACCCACGTTATAGAAGCTCTACAATTATGTTGCGCCAGGGTTCCGAGCCGGTGTTGATCGCTTCGTGCACGTNCTCGATTTCGATGTCGCGCCATCGGACCTCGCCGTCATCCATCCTCCGAGGTTCACCCATATTCCCATCCGAGTCGACCGCCTGAAGTTCACCGCCTCCTATCACAACGTAGAAGTAATCGTCCGTGTGTCGGTGCTTGCCCGTGCTCTCGCCTGGTGGAAGCGTAAGGTCCCAGACACGGACACGGTCGTTCTCGAACAGCAACTTTGTGCCAACATCTTCGCTGATTTCGCTCATCTTCGCTCCTCTATTTGTTAGTTCGGATCAGGCAGAAAAGGTCCGCTTTCCGACCCATGACGCTTATGTCGCGGATGTGTTCGTCGACTCTTAGCGCCGGGCATCGCTCGAGTGCATTGTTTAGCTGGCGCCATTCGCTTGTCAGGAAGACCGCGCGTCCCCACGGCAGGAGCACGCGCTGGATCTCGCTNAACGATCGTNTGTAATACTCAGGCAGATCCTGTCCTGTCTGGATTTGCTTGCCCCACGGCGGGTTGTTGACGATACGATCCACAGAGCCGTCCTCGAGGGGGAGCGAGGTCGCATCCCAGACGCGGATGTCCCAAGGCTTGTGCCGATTGCCAAAGTTCTCGTGTGCGGCTTGGACGGCCTCTTCACGGATATCACCACCCATCAGCATTTGGTAGGGGCACTCGAGGGCACGCTCTATCATAATCGTTCCCGCGCCACAGCTGGGATCGAGGAATACATCAGTGTTGGTTGGCTTCGAGAGCTGGACGGCCGCAGCGGCGATCGTTGGTCGAAGGGATCCAGGTAGGTTGGCCGTCTTGTAGTCCCGGTGCCGCATCCTGCGGTCCGTCAGCCGAACACCCACGAGGGCCTCTCGGCCGATTAGCTGGATCCAGATCTCGATATGGCTGTTGTCCTCAACACGCTTCCACTTCCTGTATCGTCCTGTGATCGCCTGAACAGCCGCCTCCTCGAGCTTATCTCTTCGGTAGGTTCGCCACGGGGCGTCTTCAGCCTGCACAATGACCCTGAAAGTCGGGTGCCCGGGTCGCGCTTTGGGAGTGAGCGACCGTTTGCATCCAATCGCGTTCTCAATGGCGCCGGCCACGACGATGTCCGCCACTCGTGCAGCATCCGCGCGGTGTCCGGTCAGGTCGGCGAGACCGATCTCATAGAACACGTCTTCCGTCGTACGGAGCCCATCTAGATCTTCGACCCGGTCGCTGGTGAACCGTGTGATGTCGTAGTCACGTAACGAATGGTGGGATGTTGCCGAGGCATCGACTCCGATAAAGCGACGGAGCTCACGAAGCGTGACCGGACCGATGCCCCTGAACGACGTGACGTAGAGTGGATGGTCGGGCATCAGACAGCCTTGATAATCGTTGCGAGATCGAGGTGCGTTTCAGCAAGTTCAAGATCGGGCTCGGGATCCGTGATGTGAGGTAGAATCCCCAGCGACGGAACACCCGACAGCCTGGAGATGATGCCCGGGCTCTCTGTTTCAGAGGGATCCCCGACGGGTATGCTGCTGTGGCTGTAGACGATCCCCAGAAGTGGCAGGTTTCTCGACTTGCAGGCTTCGATTGTCAGAAGTGTGTGGTTGATCGTACCGAGCGCTGGCCGCGAGACGATGAGGACGGGCAGATCGAGCTGGGATGCAAGATCAGCCATGCTGAGTTGATCCGACAGTGGGACGAGAATGCCACCGGCACCTTCGACAAGGAGACGGTCGTGTCGCTCTGATAGGATTGTGAATGCTGATAAGATCTCTTCGAGACCAATAGTTGCTCCAGCTCTTTCTGCCGCTAGGTTCGGGGAGAGCGGCTCGTTGAGTGCGACCGGGTTTACGAGATCGATCGGGTCCTCAATGCTTGATGCCGCCATTAGCGCGATCGCATCCTCCTGTCCGCCGGCGGAGACCGGTTTCATAACACCGAACTGGAGTCCGCGTGCTCTGAGGCCCGCGAGCAGCAGCCTAGAGACATAGGTCTTTCCGACCTCCGTGTCGGTTCCTGTCACAAAGATGCCGGGCACGATCAGGCCAATACCGATCTTATAGATTGAAATGTGACGTCCATCATGTCGTCGATTTGAGATTCGGTTATCACGAGGGGGGGCATCAGCACGATTGTGTTTCCGAGCGGGCGAATAAGGACACCCTGCGATCTGGCGTGATCGCATACTTGGACACCGACGCGATTTTTCCAGGCGAAAGGTCTGCGCGAGGTCCGGTTTGCGACGAGCTCGATAGCGGCGATCATCCCTAGTTGTCGGATGTCCCCCACGTTCGGGTGATCGGCAATCTCGGAAAGACGCCGGCCTACCTGTTCGATCCTAGGCCGAATCCGTGAGAGGAGATCGGTCGACTCGATTAGATCGATCGAAGCCAGAGCGGCAGCACAGCCAATCGGGTTGCCCGTGAAGGTGTGGCCATGGAAAAAGGTCTTCTGATCTGCATAGTCACCTAGGAACGCTTCATATACGCCCTGGGTTGCCAACGTGGCGGCAACAGGTAGGTAGCCTCCAGTGAGTCCCTTTCCGATGCAGAGGATGTCAGGTTCTACGCCTTCGTGATCGCACGCGAACATCCGACCCGTTCGGCCGAAGCCGGTGGCGACCTCGTCTGCGATCAGGAGGACGTCGTGAACGCGGCAGAGCTCGGCCGCACGCGAAAGGTAGCCTTCCGGATGGATGATCATGCCCCCCGCTGCCTGTACGAGGGGTTCGATCACGAATGCCGCAATCCGATGGGATTCGCGATCTAGCGTCTCTTCCAGTGCCTGTAGGCAACCCTTGTTGCATTCGGATGACTCGGAACAGAAAGAGCAGCGGTAGGGATGAGGCGCGGGTGCCGTGATCGTGTCGAACAGCATCGGGCCGTAGGCCGAGTGAAAGAGGTCGATCCCACCGACGCTGACGGCGCCGACCGTGTCGCCGTGGTAGCTCGAAGACAGGTGCAGGAATCGTGTCTTGTTCGGTTTTGGCTCCGGACGCTGTTGCCAGTATTGAAACGCTATTTTGAGTGCGATCTCCACCGCTGTCGCCCCGCTGTCCGAGTAGAAGACGTGGTTGAGGCTGGGTGGAGAGATGTCCACGAGTCGCTTAGCGAGCTCGATGGCGGGAACGTTCGACGAGCCCAGTAGTGTCGTGTGACCGATCTTGTCGAGTTGCTTGCGGATCGCTCCGTCTATCTCGGGCACACGATGTCCGTGGACGTTGCACCACACCGAGGCGTATGCGTCGAGGAAGGCACGACCCTCGATGTCATACAGGTACGGACCCTCGCCACGCTCGATGATCAGTGGGTCGGAATCAGCGTACTCCTGCATCTGAGTGAACGGATGCCAGACGTGCGATCGATCGATGTCCTTGAGGTATTGTTGATCTGATTCCTGCATACAGGGAATGTAAAGGTTCCAGTTAGGAGAACCAAGGCGTGCCGGCGTTATTGGCGTCGCATTTTACCGCCACCCAACAATTGGTTACGGTGAAGATTGTTTGCAGAGCGTAGCCTTTATGGTCAACCAGATTCTGCCGGAGATCGACACCGCTTTGCTCAAGCTGTTTAGCAGAGTGGGGTTCAATGTGTCGTTTCCCGAGGCGCAGAAATGCTGCGGAAAGCTCTTTCACAATAGCAGATTTTGATAGCAGGCCTTAGGTCTAGTCAACCGAACGATCGAGACGTTAGAACCTTTTGGCTGAGTTGTACTCCCGCGCGGTTCGTGGGCATCCATGGTGATCGTGGACTATCTGGAGACAGTGGTTGACTAAAGAGGTGGATCCTGCCGACGCGTTGAGCGTGCTCAGAGAAGCGAGCGAAGGGGGGTGTCAGTGCGGAGGCGCGATCGCAGATATGCGGAATCGTTTCGAGCCGACTGTTGCGTGAAGCAGGACCGATCAGCAGCAAAGGAAACAGGTCGATTGCTGATGTGGTATCGCCCAGTTTTGTGCAATCAGTTTGGCAACTNAGGCTTGAATGGAACCCGAAGGAGGTTAACATCGCTAGTGTCCGTTGATAACCCGCTTTCCCTCCGTCACAAACCATTTCAATCCGCCGTCTTCGCTGAGGCTCCGATGCGTAGTGGGAGGACGCTGAGACCGAGGAGAGGAAGGCTGGGTCCACCGTGCTCGGGTAGTGAGACCATTGGGATCCNCTAAGTAAAGGGTTGTACCCCAATTTACCTCTGCCTCTCTGGGTGTTTCCTCGGCGCGGTCTACGTGCTGCTTCTACCGTCTGACTGCCCCCATCTGATCAAGAACGGCCTTCGACATCTTGCAAATCATGGTGTAGGCCGGATCAAACATGTTGCCCATGTCATACTCGACTACCTCGCCCATCAGGACGTGCGCCTCTCTCGTGGTCAGTCCGTAGTCCTCTTCGAGGAAACGAATCATCTCCGTTGAGGCGTGCTCAACGCACTGATCAAGTGGGCGGGCGTTTCCAGCCGTCATGATGTGCGTGTCACTCTCGGCACGAGGCCAGTGAATCGTCTTACCCGAGATGACTTCGACGGTGAAGGTGACGTCGAAAGAAATTTCTATTCCCGTACCGACAATCTCGCCGTCACCTTGGAGGGCGTGACCGTCACCGACGTGGAACAGTGCGCCGGCCACATACACGGGCAGATACATCGTGACGCCCTCGACGAATCCGTTATAGTCCATGTTTCCGCCGTTGCTCGCCGACGTTGCGGTGGAGATCGCCTGACCGCGAGGTGGTGCAACGCCGAAGCAGCCGGAATGCGGGTTGAGGGGAAGGGTGAGGTTCGCGAGCAGGCCTTCCACAGGTTGACCATCACTTAGCGTTGTCTGGAGCCTGTCCGTGCACACCTCAGCCGGTGTGGCTGTTTTGTTGTCGAAGTCGATTGTCCAGATCACGCGCGTGATCTCGTCATCGAACTTGGGGACGTATCCGGGATCGAGCACATTGGGNGCCACACGTGCGGAGGTGTGACCCCAGCCTCTGTTAGGCATCAGGTGATCCCATCGGACGGCAAGGGTATCGCCAGGCTTTGCCCCTTCGACATAGAACGGCCCGGTCTGTGGGTTGCCGCCCTCCGTGGTCTGGTTTCCGTCCTTATCCCTGCCGCCCGCATCGACGGTCGTTGTCGATACAGTGTCACCACTCTGTATTGACAACACTGGTGCGTGTGTGCCCAGCGTGGTGTGGTAGTGGTCCGGTTCGAATGTGTGGTGCATTGTGCCTCCCTGATGTGTCTGGATCAGCCTGCGAGCAGCGTGATGGGTTCCGGAGCCGTCCACCCGACAGACCAGCAGATTCCGCCGTCTTCACTGACGTATAAATCGCTGTCCACAGACGACCAAGCTCGCCCGTCCTCGGAGAAGGCAATCTGAAACGTGTCGATGTTGTTTGTCGTAGATGCTGGGAACCCATCCTCGATGTGTTCCCAGGACCGACCGGCATCTTCCGATCGATACAGGCGCCCTTCTACATTCGAGTGGGGTCCCCGACTCACTGACGCGATGAAGCACTCCGGATTCTCCGGATGAATCGCCACTGCGCGTCCATACCGATAGGGCAGGCCGTCGGATCGGTGGTTCCACGAGGATCCTCTATCCTCACTCACATACACCGCATCGGCTGTGTTGGCCACGACCAAATCAGTCTCCCTCGAATGTGTTGCGACCTGATGNACGTCCTCGTGGAGGTCCGGTGTGACCGGTGCCCAGCTTTTTCCCCGGTCCTCCGATCGGATGATACTCCCNACGTGAACATCTGCGTAGAGCCAACCGTCTGGTGTGTGTGCAAAGCTGCGTATTGCCGCTGGGCCGCCCCANGGCGTCCAGAAGTCTTCTCGGCATTCGAGTGACTCGAAGCTCTCGACCAGCTCCAGCCCACCCGACACGTAACGGTAGAGATGGGGTCCTTCGGTGCCGACGAAGATGGATCCGTCATCGAGTATGTCCACCGCCTCGACGTCGCCCGGAATATCCGATCCGGTGGATTCCCAGTTCACAATCAGATCAGACTCTGTGACGATNGCAGTTGTCTGTGCCTCGCAGGACAGAGCCAGAATCCTTGCATCCTCGATCAGCGGCTTTGGACGGTCTCCATTAGCTTCAAAAACTTGATGTCGGGTCGCGATCAGCATGTTTGCCTCCGTTTGATAACAAGTTAACCCAACCACATTGGGGTGTAAACTGATGTGGCGTCCGACCTCTGTTTCGGATAGGTTCTCGGAGAGACGATTCGGAGCAGGCTACGCCTTCTGCCNGGTGGCGAAAGAACTCAATTGAATCCGGATCACCTACGAAGTTGCACTTCCTCGGTTGCTCCAACAAGGTCGGGGCGTTGCGTACACCGACCGGGGTGGAAGGTCAGAGAATCCTTGTAGACGTGGGGATTCGTACTGGAATTCGAGGACCTGACAGGGTGCCGAATCGCTTGGGAGTAGGCTGCCAGAGGATCGATATCCCTTGATACCGAAGAGAGGAGTGTCTACCTCGATGCCGGATGCACAACCGTTGTATCAGAAACCCTCGCAAGAGATGATCGATCTTGTCGATGCGGCACCTACTCCGTATCTGAGCCTTGATCCAAAGCGAACGTGCGTCGTGATGATGCATCGGCCGAGCCTGCCACCGATCGAGGAGGTCGGGAAGGAGGAGATCCGATTGGCGGGACTCCGGATTGATCCCAAGACCTACGGGTCGAGTCGCGCTTCGTATTTCACCGGCTATACAATTCGGGATATTCGGACCCGTGAAGACCGTGAGGTGACCGGCNTGCCCAAAGAAGCGAGGCTTGGACAGATCCGGTTCTCACCGTCAGGAGAGCGGTTCGCCTTCACCTGTCGCACTTCGGGCGGTCTGAGCCTCTGGGTCGCGGAAGTTTCGGATGCGAAGGCAAGGTGCCTGACACCCAAGCGAGAGCTGAATAGCGTGTTTGGATCGTCTTTCTCTTGGGTCTCGGACAGTCGCCGTCTCGTCTGCCGTTTTGTTCCCTCGGATCGTGAAGCACCTCCGGATCAGGCNGAGATCCCGACGGGGCCAGTNGTGCAAGAGAACCTTGAGGGTGTTGCACCTGCGAGGACCTACCAGGATCTGCTGAAGAACCCAACCGACGAACGTCTATTCGAATNCTACGGCACTTCTCTAGTTGGCGTGGTAACACTTGAGGGCACGATCGCGGAGGTTCAGGATGGTGGACTCCACACAAGATCGACGCCCTCGCCAGACAGTCGATACCTTCTGGTCCAGACGCTTCATAGACCCTTCTCCTATACTGTCCCCTACTACAGGTTTCCCGAGTCCGTCCGGGTCTACGGCATTAATGGTGGGCTCGTGAAAGAGCTGGCGTCTCTTCCGCTTGCCGAATCAGTGCCTCTCGCCTTCGATGCGGTCCCTGAAGGCCCGCGCGGTTTCGAGTGGCGAGCTGATACGGATTCGGATCTGGTATGGGTGGAGGCGCAGGACGGCGGAGATCCAGGCAGAAAAGCAGAGGTGCGAGACAGGGCGTTCGTCTGGACGGCGCCGTTCGACGGCGAAAAACGCGTGCTGGCTGACTTTGAGCTCAGACATCTGGGATTCTGGTGGGGCCGTGGAGATCTGGCTCTGAGCCGCGAACGTCGGTGGAAAGATAGACAGCTGCGGATTTGGCGACACCGACCGGATGGGACCGACGATCATCCCGATCTGGTATTCGAGCGATCCTTCGAAGATCGGTATGCTGACCCCGGGGAACCTTTAGCAGAATGGTCGAGTCGTGGCACGCCTGTGCTGATCTCAGACGACGAGAGGGTTTATCTGGCCGGGGCGGGGGCGTCTCCCGAAGGGGATCGTCCGTTTCTGGATACGTTTGACCTGACTTCACGCAAGACCGTGAGGTTGATACGGTCAGAACCTCCCGTGTTCGAGCGTGCTATCCAGGTCTTATCGTCCGAAGGACCGACGGTGCTCGTGAGCCGTGAGCGCGTCGACGAGCCCACAAATTTTTTCCTACGTGATCTTGATTCGGGCGAACTGACGGCGATCACGGAGTATCCACACCCGTATCCCCACTTGCAGGGCACGAAGAAGGATCTGATCAAGTACGATCGCGAAGACGGGGTCCAGCTTACGGGAACACTCTATACGCCACCCGGATACACGCCCGACCAAGGTCCGCTTCCAACGATCCTGTGGGCCTATCCACGCGAGTACAAGAGCGCAGATGCTGCGGGTCAGGTAAAGGATTCACCGTTTCGGTTCGCCCGATTGGGTGCGCATTCTCCGCTGTATCTGCTGACGGCGGGCTATGCGATTCTCGACGGCCCGACGATCCCGATCGTCGGNGAAGGTCANGAGGAGGCGAACGATACATATGTGGATCAGCTGGTTGCGAGTGCTGAAGCCGCGGTCAACGCTGTCGTCGATCGAGGGATCGCGGATCGAGAGCGGATTGGAGTGGGTGGTCACTCCTACGGTGCATTCATGACGGCCAACCTGGTGGCGCACACCGATTTTTTTAAAGCCGGTGTTGCTCGAAGNGGCGCCTACAACCGAACGCTGACCCCCTTCGGCTTCCAGTCAGAGGAGAGAACGATCTGGGAGGCCCCCGAGACCTACGCGGCTATGTCGCCCTTCATGCATGTAGACAAGATTAGCACACCCCTGTTGTTGATGCACGGCGAAGCGGACAACAATTCAGGAACGTTCCCGATGCAGAGCGAGCGTTTCTACAACGCCCTGAAGGCTCAAGGTGTCGCCACCCGGCTTGTGATGTTCCCACACGAGAGTCACGGCTATCGGGCACGGGATACGATTCTGCATCTTCTGCACGAGATGACGGAGTGGTACGATAGATACCTTAAGGGAGTCGAATAAGGTTCATTTGGTGGTCGTGGAGGTCGATTTGATTGGTAGAGTTCAGGGTTTCCGCCTATGCACGATGTGCTTCGGCGTAATTTACGGGGAGTGGCCAGAGCTCAGGAAATCCCCGAGCACTTAGACGGGGTGGAAGACTCGTCAACGTGCTTCATACGCTGATATCAGTGGTCAGCGNGCTAGCGTAGCACGTTTAATAAATATTCTTGACATTGGAATATTTATTACTATCTTTATTATCCGAAGAGATTGGTTCTGTATGCCTGATAAAGAACGTAGACAACGCATGATCCTTGATCTGATCGGAGCGGAACCGATTGCGACACAGGAGGCGTTGAGCACAGCTCTAAAGTCTGTCGGGATCGAGACGACCCAGCCGACGCTCTCGAAGGATATGCGGGAGCTTGGGGTCGTGAAGATTCCCGATGTGTTCGGTGGGTTCAGATATGGGACACCGAGTGCCGCGTCGGAGACGATCGATCGGCTGCAGGGGGAAACACTTCTNCGCAGGGAGTTAACCGATTTTGTAACCGGTCTCGATGGTGACGGGAATACACTTGTGGTGAAGACGATCACGGGTCACGCGCAAGGCGTTTGCGAAGCGATCGATCGGGCATGGTGGGAAGAGGTGGTCGGGACGCTTGCGGGTGAGAACACGATCTTTGTATTGTGCCGAGGTAAAGAAGGACGTAAGGCGATTGAAGAGCGAATCGAGTCGATGCGATAGAGCCGACAAGGGTCGGTTGGAGAGAAGATGAAGAACATCGCACTTTTCGGTGATACAGGGATGGTGGGGCAGGAGATCGAACGGATCATCGAANCCCACGATCAAGTTCAGGTAGCATACCGGGAGAATTCCTCGAGGCGTGAGGGAGATCTCTCTTCNTGCGAGCTNGCTTTTCTTGCCACGAAGGACCCGGAGTCGATGGCATTCGCGCGCGACCTGGCCAAACAAGGCATCCGTGTGGTCGACATGAGCGGTGCTTTCCGGCTGACGAAAAATCTGTTCGAGGCCTGGTATGGTCTTGAACATACGGCACCCGAGTTGCTGAAGGAGGCGGTCTATGGGATGCCAGCTCTGTTTGCGGAGGAGATCGCGACGGCCAGCCTCGTGGGTAGTCCGGGATGCTACCCGACCAGCGTGATTCTCGCGCTCAAGCCGCTCGAAGGTCTGGTTCAGGGTGAGGCGACGGTGGTCGCCACATCCGGGATCTCGGGTGCAAGGAGAGAGGTCGGTGACGAGCCGAACGAGGTGACATACAGTTTCGGGCGCAGGCACAAGCACGTTCCGGAGATGGAGCTCTATTCGGGATTCCGTGTCAACTTCACGCCCGTCGTTCTACATACGGTGTTCGTCGGGATTAATTCGAACATCCGGATCGAGCTGTCGGACAAGCTCAGGGGGGTGCCTGAGGACGAAGCCGTTTCTGAACTGCAATCGGCTATTCGTGGGACCTACGGACCGGATGATCTGGTGGCGGTGGTCGCGGATAGGAGTGCCAAGCTCTGGGGAACCGCCGATGCCGTCGGGACGCACGCTCTGCTGATCAAGGTGCGGGTGGACGAAGGGTTCGCCTACATCAATGCCTTGGAGGACAACCTAGGTAAGGGTGCGGCGAGTCAAGGCGTCGAGAACATGAACCTGATGCTCGGATACGACCGATTGTATGGTATCGACGCCGTCTATCGAACGTCGCACGGTGCTGATGGTGAGGATCGACACGCGGAATACTGCTGAGTGAAGTACGGATCGGTTGGTATTGCCCTCGGGTCGATCGATCTGGGGGTTTTTCAGTGTTCAGTGTCAAGCGACAAACTGGAGTAGCGATCGAGGCGGATCTTGAATCAGGCGACAGCGGTGAACGTTGAAACCACAACAGTGGTTCGGGAGATGAGGAGCGAAGTTTGAATGCCTGGCCGGCATTGAGAGGCGTGACTCTCAACGTGCGAACAGCGTGAGTCCGGTCTGCGATGGGATTCGTGAGGCGTCGGACAAGATTCGGCTCTGTGAAGACACCTATGGAGACCACGGACTGACGCCGGTCTTCGAGGTGGCGCCGATGGTCATCGACTTAGGGCTGGACGATCTGCTCGCGTATTGAAGTTGCGAAAAGAGGGCGACAACAAAGGTCCAAGTCCTTACCTTGGATGCGTTTTCGGATGAGTTCGCCGATGATGTCGAGGTCCTTGAGAATGTCGAAAAAAACTGGATGGCTGAATATGCAGGTTTTAAGGGGATGGACGGCCGTGGAACAACCAAGAACCGGACGATAATGGATCAGATTGGGTTGCCGAAGCGGTTTGTGTTGGCCGTGGATGCGGGTCGTCGCTTGGCGCTGGGAATTGCCGTGATCTAGTCTGGATGGGTCGGGATGTTCGGGCTTGCGACCAAACCTGCGATGCGACCTTGAGGGCTCGGTCGGTTATTGATACGCGCGCCGGTCACCGTGGGTAAGGCAAGCGGCGTGCAGACTGCCTATCTCCAGGTCGAGGCGGATAGCGCGCCGGCTTTGGTACCGCATGCTCAGTGGTGTCTACCCATAACTGATTTCGGCAGAAGGTGAATGAGGATGGGATTCAACGGACTTGGGATGAATATGGGCAACCTGTCAAGGTTGTCCGACGCAGTGACCCGCTCGATCAGCCCTGAGAATTTTACGGGTGAGAAGGGAAAGGGCGGGATGGCGACTGAAGGCACAGGGGCGCATGCTGCACGAGAGCTTGGGCAAGGATGGAAGATCTCGCCATCCGTTCGGATACAGCCTGGTGAGACCTTCGAGATTGCGAATATCGAGGGTCAGGGCGCAATCCAGCAGATTTGGCTGACCCCGACCGGGCATTGGCGATTCAGCATCCTTCGGATCTACTGGGATGACAGCGAAATACCCTCGGTCGAGTGCCCCGTAGGAGATTTCTTCGCGTGCGGTTGGCAGCGGTATGCGCAGGTATCGTCACTTGCCGTGTGCGTCAACCCGGGAAGCGCCTTCAACTGCTACTGGGAGATGCCGTTCCGGAAGCGCGCCCGCATTACGTTGACGAACATCGCTGAAGATCCGACGACGCTCTACTACCAAGTGAACTACACGCTCACCGATGTCCCCGAAGCCTGTGCCTACTTTCACGCTCAGTTCAGGCGGACGAACCCGCTGCCCTACAAGGATGTCTACACGATCCTCGACGGCGTTCAAGGGAAAGGTCACTACGTTGGGACCTATATGGCCTGGCAGGTTAATAACACACAGTGGTGGGGCGAGGGTGAGATCAAGTTCTACGTGGATGGCGACACCGATTTTGCGACGATCGTGGGAACGGGGACGGAAGATTATTTTTGCGGATCCTACAACTTCGATCTGGGCAAGGAGCGGGGAGGATACCGGGAGTTCACGACCCCGTATGCGGGTCTTCCACAGGTGATTCGGCCGGACGGACTCTACGATGCACAACAGCGGTTCGGTCTCTATCGATGGCACATCCCGGATCCGATCCGGTTTGAGGAGGATTTCCGGGTGACCATCCAGGCGCTCGGCTGGCGAACAAGGACCAGCGAGAGCCGCCGCTACCTCCCGCTCCAGGATGACATCGCGTCGGTGGCCTTCTGGTATCAGACGCTGCCGACGACGCCATTTCCGGAGTTACCGGATAAGGACTATTTGGAAGTGATATAGAAGCGAATGGATGGAGTCGATTAGTGATGCCTGATTTGAGTTGCACGCGGCCCGCAGAGCGCGTTGCGTGGCAAGTTCCAAGCCCCCTGACCCTGGCGGGCGAGGCAGGGCGGTAGAGCTATGGAACACATCATCGAAAAAGCAGCGACGCTGGTCGAAGCGTTTCCTTATATCCGGTCATTCCGCGATAAGATTATCGTTGTGAAGTATGGCGGGAGCACGCAGCCGGATGAGGGCGGGTCCGAGACGGTTCTGGCGGATCTCGTGTTCATGGAGACGGTTGGGATGCGGCCTGTCGTGATCCACGGCGGCGGAAAGGAGATCAGCAGACGTCTCGAAGAAGAGGGCGTCGAGTCCAGGTGGGTGAACGGGCTCCGTGTGACGGACGAAGAGACGATGAGGGTGGTGAAGGAGACGCTGTTCGGGATCGTCAACCGTAGGATCGTCGAGGGTATCGAACAGCTGGGTGGCAATGCCTGCGGAATGTCGGCAAAGGACGCCGAGATCATGCGCGTCAAACAACATTTCGCAGAGATGGAGGACGACGGGGAGACAAAGCAGGTCGATATTGGTTTTGTCGGCGATGTGACGCACATCGACCCCGAACCTATCCGTCGAGCGTGCGATGGCGAGACGATCCCCGTGATCACACCGATCGGGCTGGGTGAAGACGGCCAGAGCTACAACGTCAATGCCGACACAGCCGCTGGTGAGATCGCGCGAGCACTCCAGGCGGAGAAGCTCGTGTTCCTGACTGACGTGAACGGGATCTGTCAGAACCCTTCCGACGCGGATACCCGGATCTCGACGCTCCACGTTAACGACATAGATGGGCTGATTGATGACGGGACCATTCAGGGCGGTATGATCCCTAAGGTTCGGGCTGGTGAACGAAGCGTGAAGGGCGGGGTTACTAAAACACACATTATCGACGGACGCATTCCGCATTCCCAGCTGCTCGAGATGTTTACACGCGAGGGAATAGGCACACAAATCATGCAATAGTCACACACCTCCCCCGGCGACACTGTCGCCTACCCTCTCGTGGAATGAGAGGGATACGAAAGGGCAATGATGATTACACAAGAAATCATCGATCTCGAACAGAAGTACATCCTGCAGACCTACGGCCGACCGAACTTTGTGCTCGAACGCGGCGCAGGGATGCATCTGTTTGATACAGAGGGAACCCAGTATCTCGACTTTGTCAGCGGTCTATCCGTGAACGCCCTCGGATACGGGAATAAGATGATCACGGATGCGGCAGCGGATCAGGCTGAGCAGTTGATTCACGTGTCGAACCTGTATCACACGATCCCGGCACCGCAGCTCGCGCAACTCCTTTGTGAAAACTCGTTTGCTGATCGTGTGTTTTTCTGTAATAGCGGCACTGAGTCGTGGGAAGCGGCCATGAAGTTCGCACGCAAGTATGCCTACAAGCAGAATCCCGACAGCCCGAAGACCAAGTTCATCGCGATGAACCAGTCGTTCCATGGTCGGACATACGGTTCGATCTCGTCGACGGGGCAGCCCAAGTATCACCAAGGCTTCGGGCCGATTCTCCCGGGGATCGAGTTTGCCGAGCTCAACGATCTAAAATCGGTCGAGAAGCTTGTGGACTCGGAGACTGCGGCGATTCTGGTCGAGCCACTTCAGGCGGAGGGCGGGATCAACCCGTCTGATGTTGCGTTCCTTGATGGGCTCCGGTCAATGTGCGACGAGATGGGCATGCTCCTGGTGTTCGATGAGATCCAGTGTGGTCTTTGTCGGACGGGCACGCTGTGGTGTTACGAGCAGTATGGTGTCACGCCTGACATCATGACGCTGGCAAAGCCTCTGGCAGGCGGTTTCCCGATCGGAGCGACGCTGATGACGCAGAAGGTCGCTGACGCGATCGATCCAGGAGATCACGCAGCGACCTTTGGTGCGCATCCGGTGTCGTGTGCGATAGCGATCGAGGTGTTCAAGACGCTTTCTGATCCAGCGTTCATCGCCCGAGTGAAAGAGAATGGGAAGTATCTCACCTCGCAGCTTGAAGCTGTAAAGGCGAAGCATGGAGACAAGATCAAGGAGATCAGGGGGAGAGGCCTGATCGTTGGTGCAGTCCTGAACGAAGCGACCGCGGCCGACGTGATGAACTCGATTCGCGAGCAGAGCAACGTGATCGTCTGTGTGGCCGGTCCTGACGTGGTTCGGTTCCTGCCGCCCTTGATTGTCGAGAAGTCCAATATCGACGAGGCCGTCAACGCGTTCGACAAAGCCATCGGAGGTTAGCCATGAAGCTCGACGATCTGAAGGGAAAGACGATCGCTCTGGCTGCGTCGGGGGGACTAGACAGCTGTACGGTGACCCGGTGGCTGGCCGACAACGATGTGAAGGTCCTAAGCATTACAGCTGACATCGGTCAGCCGGACGAAAAGAATATCGAAGACATCCAGAGTCGGATGGTCGCGTCGGGTGCTATCGATGCTGTGCTGGTAGATGTTAAGGAAGATCTCGCTGAAGAGGCGGTGACGATGCTTGTCGCCGGCGCACGCTACGAGGGTGGATACTGGAATACGACCGGTATTGCTCGGCACGTGACGACACGTGGTCTGCTCAAAGAGATGAAGAATCACGGCGTGGACGTGCTCGCTCACGGCGCTACGGGGCGGGGTAACGATCAGGTCCGGTTCCAACTCGTGGCCAACATGCTCGACCCGAAAGTCGATGTGTATGCGCCCTGGCGTGACGACGCTTTTCTTGGGCATTTCGGTGGACGTCGTGAGATGATCGCATTCTGCGAAGCACGCGAGATTCCGATCACGGCTACGCAGGACAAGCCCTACTCGACGGATGCGAATCTCCTTGGATTGACGCACGAAGCAGGTAAGCTCGAATCCCTCGAGGTCGCTGCCGACTTTATCGATCCCGGGATGGGTGTATTCCCGAAAGACGCACCTGATCAGGAGGAGACCTTCTCGGTTCGGATCGAAAAGGGTGTGCCGGTTGAGGTGAACGGAGAGCCGGTCGATGCCCTGAATGCGCTGCTCAAGGCGAACGAGATTGGGGGCAGGAACGGGATCGGTATCGGGATCCACACGGTGGAGAACCGCTTCGTAGGTATAAAGTCCAGAGGGGTCTATGAAAGCCCGGGTCTGAGCCTTCTTTGGGAGTGCTATGAGCTGATTTTGCAGCAGGTCTTAGATCGTCGTGCCAGACGCCAGTATGACCAGATCTCGGCTGCCCTGGCCGAGCAAATCTAGCAGGGCTACTACTATGATTTTGCCTCGCAGATGATGCGACAATCTCTCGTGCCTGTTGCCAGCCTGCTGACGGGAACGATGACGGTGAAGCTCTATAAGGGTACGGTGACATTCGACTCGTCAGAGAAGGTGCCACACTCGCTCTACTCAGAAGAGACAGCTTCGATGGAGGCGATCGGAGACTACGATCATCGCGACTCGGAAGGATTTCTGAACGTCCTGAGCGTCGGCGCCAAAGCCGATCACTCGTCCGGACAGATCGAATCCAGACTTCTAGAAGGACTCAGGTAAGTTGGGCGCAAAATCCGAAAAGCCTTGGGGGGCGCGTTTTGAGGGGGCGACGGACAGGCTGATGGAGGAGTTTAATGCTTCTATTGGCTTCGACCGAAGGCTCTTTCGAGCGGACATCGAGGGCAGCCGAGCCCAGGCAAAGGCGCTGCTCAAAGCGGGCGTGCTGACGGCGGACGAGTGCAAGCAGGTTCTTAAGGGTCTCGATCAGGTGGAGGACGAGATCGCACGCGATGTGCTTCCACTGACAGATGACCTGGAAGATATCCATATGGCCGTCGAGAAAAGACTGACGGAGATTGTTGGGCCGGTGGGTGGGAAGATCCATACGGGTCGAAGCCGCAACGATCAGGTCGTGTTGGACGAGAGGCTGTTTCTGCGGGAGGTGGTTTCGGGCACGCTCGATCGTGTTACGAAGCTCCAGTCGGTGTTGTTGGAATCGGCTGCCGAGCTTATCGCGGTTGTGTTGCCCGGATACACGCACCTGCAGCAGGCCCAGCCGATTCTCTTTTCTCACTATGCGATGTCGCTGTTCTGGATGCTGGAGCGGGACTGGCAACGATTCAGCGATTGTGGGGAGCGAGCTGATTGTATGCCGCTCGGTTCCGGAGCGCTGGCCGGAAGCGGGTTTGCAGTTGATCGAGCGTTTCTCGCGGGCGAGATGGGATTTGGTGGCGTGACGGCCAACAGTATCGACGCGGTCAGCGATCGAGACTGCCTGATCGAGTTCACGTCGGCTTCCGCGATCCTGATGGCGCACCTGAGCCGGTTCTGCGAGGATCTGATCATCTGGTCGTCATCTGAGTTCGGATTCGTGTCGCTGGACGACGCGTTCAGCACGGGGTCGAGCATGATGCCGCAGAAGAAAAACCCGGACTCACTCGAGCTCGTAAGGGGTAAGACGGGACGGGTATACGGAAACCTGATGACGCTATTGACAGTCATGAAGGGCATCCCGATGACGTATGCAAAGGATATGCAGGAAGACAAGGAGCCCCTGTTCGACACGGTCGATACCGTCTGGATGTCGCTGGAGGTGTTTGCGGGGGCGTGGGCGACGATGACTGTCCACGGGGATCGGACTGGCGCTGCGATGGATGGGATGATTCTGGCGACCGATCTTGCCGACTACCTGACCCGGAAAGGCGTCCCCTTTCGCAAGTGCCACCATATCGTGGGTGGGTTGGTCCGGTTCGCGATCGATCAGGGTATGCGCCTCGAGTCCCTTCCGATTGAGACTCTTCAGGAGGCATCGGACGTTTTCGAGGATGATGTTCGTGACGTGATGACGGCTAGCGCGAGCATAGACGCGCGTGACGTTGACGGTGGGACCTCGAGAAGATCGGTCGAGTCACAGATCCGGGTAGGTCGTGGGTTGATTGAAGAAAGGATAGCCTGAAGGCGTTCTTGAGTCGATTCAGCGAGAGAGACGTAAGACGTTGTTACGACCTCCTCCAGCACGGGCCCGAGATCGGGCTGACGCAGCTCAAAGCGATCGAATCCGGCCAGATCATCGGGCTGGGTCTGTTCGACAACGAGGATGATTTTGTCGCTGAGTGCAGTCGGTATAATGCACTCGGCAATTTGTATGTGGGTGTTAACCCGCGGTCGACCGATCTTCTCGATCAGTTCGGGGGGCTGAAGAACCGAATCCGAAGCGTCTGGACCGATATCTGGGTTGGGGCTAAGATCTCTCTGATCACGGGGGTTGCCGTTCCCGAAGATGTGGTTCTGAGCGAAGAGGCTACAGCATTGCACGGAGAGGCCAGCGTCCTCTTCGACCGGGAGACGTTTTTTGCGCTTGGAAGGCCCGTGTCCGCGAGCTCAGCAGAAGCTGTGAAGACTTGGTTTGCCGGTCCGGGGGGACGGTTCGATTACTCGACGGATCAGGACATCCGCATCCCGGGAACAGCCCGGATGGATGGCTCCTTACTCACACGGCGAGTGGTCTTTCGCAGATACAGGCCTTATCAACTTAACGAGATCTCCGACGGGATCGTTCGTGGAGCGGAGCCTCAGTGACGCTCACCGATACCGAATCCCCGCTATCGTGCAGTTCCAAAAGGCTTTCTAGACGGACGGGACTGTCTGGCTCGTGGCCGATAGCGTTCCTGCGGCGGTCGGGTAGTCGACGCTTTCCTGATAACTCTGGCAGGTGGTCGAGGACTGTGGCCGTGAGAAGTTCGTTTTCAAGGGATTCTGGGAAACCGATGCAGCCCTGATTGAGCCGACTGTGGCTCTCGCAGACGTCGAGCTCGGCGAATGATAAACGCGAAACTGACCGATTTCGTGGGCGTCTGCACGGGACGTGAAAGCGTCTGTATACGAGGTGGTTTGCGCGGATTTGTGGGTGGATTAGAGGGGATCCAGTGAGAGGCCACAGTTCAGGAAGCCCTTGTTGATTCCGTTTCCGAATGGCCGTCACGAATCGCTAGGAAAACTCAGCCAGGCTGAAGTTCCAGGCCGGGGCGGAGCGAAACCGCTTTGGTCAGGCAGATACAGTCTTGAAGAGCTTCTCAATAGGTGATAATTATGTCGAAATGGAGTCGTGCTACAGCCGGTTTCACAGCGGCTCTAATGTTATGGAGCAGCGTCCTTAGTGTTAGTGCGGCCTATGCCGAAGAGCCGAATGAGGGCGAGGTCGTTCGCACCATCGTGGGACGGGACTCGAACGGGTGGGCCGTGGTCGACATTCGAACGGTTACTGGTCAGGTCGTGATCCTGAGTCCCGTTGTCGGGAGGGGCATTGATCTGGACGAGAGCATCAAGTTTTCGATGTTCCAGGGGCCGAGCGAGTTCAACCGTCGTGCACCGATTCCTGTCCTGGCAGCCTCTGTGCCAGGATTCAAAGAAGCGTTGTTCATTAAGCGAGGTGAGGACCGGTACGGGGTACGGATCAAGTTCTCGTCGGCTAACAAGACGAAGTTTCGCACTTTGTCCCTTAATGAAACGGATGTAAAACGGATTCGAGAGTATGTCGAGAATTTCGCCGAGATCCAGAGAGGTGAATACAAGATCCACAGAAGCGATACGAAGATTGAGGATGTAGCAGAGTATCCGAAGCTGACCGATGAGGCGGTCAGCTTTGAGACCCGTGTGCCGAGATTTGTGCTCGCGCGGAGGGTAAACGGTCAGGTGACCCTTACGGACGGCTTGGAGATCAGGGGTGAACTTGTCCCTGTTTTCGATGAGGGTTCGATCTTGATCGATGTGGACTTCGCGACCCGCTCTGTTCCTGTGGACGATATCCACCGAATACGGACGTCGGGGAATAAGAGCTCGAGTGCGTTGCGTGGCGCCGTGCGGACGGGGATCGGGAGTGCGCTGTCGGGCGCATTGACTGGTGCTCTCGCGGCGTGGCAATCGAACGCGGATGTGAAGGAATGGACGGTTTTCGGGACAATCTTCTTCGGAGCAGCCGGATTCCTTACAGGACTTGCGACCGGAATCGGGAGTGGAGCGAGCTCGGAAGATTTCGTGCTTGGCCCCCTGGGGAAGTCTGGCAAGGGTGAATAAGACCGGACGATAAAGGCATTGTACAGGCCGTCTGCTCTTGGGAGCAGGCGGCCTTCTGGTTTGTGGACTTCTCCCATCCATAGCTGCCCATCGGAGACGAGTACCGGCCAAGCGTGACACCGAGTGGTAGAGGCGGGACGCATCGGTCCGGTCGAGGCTCTGATCGAGTCTGGCACAGACACCTAGACGCTCGCCATGAACAGGATCGCACGCCACTGATGATGGCGTCTAGTTTTGGGAATGTCGATACGGCAGCCCATCTTCTCCAGTCCAGCGCCTGTATCGGCCGTGCAGGCCGCAAAGGCCCGACAGCGATCGACTATGCAGTTGAGATACGCCCCCGGACAAGAGGTCAATATGGTTATCGATCGGTTACTGAGGGATACGGTTATCGATTGGTGAGCTAGGTTTTGATCTGGCCAAGACCTATCTTGTGTGTCTATGGAACTGATCGAATTCGAAGGTTCTTTGCCCGCGCTGTCAGAATCTGCATTTGTGGCTAAAGGGGCGATCCTGATTGGAAAAGTGACGGTCGGGGATCGAGCCAGTGTCTGGTTCAACGCGGTTTTACGCGGTGACAACGAGCCGATTACGGTTGGCGACGCGTCGAACGTGCAGGATGGATGTGTGCTACATACGGATCCAGAATATCCGTGCCGTGTCGGCGAATTCGTGACAGTCGGTCACAATGTTGTGCTACACGGGTGTACAGTTGAGGATGGCGCGACGATCGGTATGGGAGCGACCGTGCTGAACGGTGCGACAGTCTGCGCTGGAGCACTCGTCGCCGCAAATGCCCTTGTGCTCGAAGGGTTCGAGGTGCCACCTGGAACGCTCGCGGCCGGTGTGCCGGCTAAGGTTCGACGGGAACTGAACGAGTCAGATGTGGCGAGGTTTAGGGAAAATGCTGAGGGGTATGTGAAGCGTAGTCGAGCGTATATGAGGTGGGAGGACAAGTCTTGATTGAAGCGCTCCGAGGGATCGATCGCTTGACGTGGTTCAACAGGATATCGGGCGGATATTTGCTCCTGATGGTTCCACTCTACTGGAACTACGAGGCGTATGACTCGACGCTCTGGGAGAAGTTTCTGGTAGCGCACATCGTGGTGATCCGTATGGGGATCGGGTGGCTACTTTCCGCGCTTTCGAACCGTGAGAACGGTGGTCGGTTTGCGCTCGACACACCTATTCTGCTCTACCTCGGCCTTGTCGCTCTATCCTGGATGTGGGCCATAAACCCACTGAAGAGCGGGATGGAAGTGATCCGCGTCCTGCTGGCCGCCACCGTCTACTTCGCGGTCTCCAGAACGTATACTTCCGAGTCGAGAGACACCTGGCTCTGTGGCTCGTCCGCAGCACTCGGGATCGTGTCGCTCGTCGGTGTCATCCAGTATCTGGGGATCGGATTCCTCGACTGGCGATCCGCCGGCCTCCCGAATTCTACATTCTACTACCGCAACTATGCAGCCATGTATGTTGCGATCGCGCTGCCGCTTGCCTTTGGCTCGCTTGTTCTTACACGCAACGATACGACAAGGCTTCTTCACGCCGCCAGCGCGACACTCGGTGTGATCTTCCTGATCTACACGCGTACCAGAGGGGCTTGGCTTGGAATAATATTTGCCGTGGTCGGCGTGATCCTCGCTCTTCGAGTAGCACGAGACGAGAGCTCGGCCTACGGGGCCTGGTTCACCGGTCTCGTGAGGCAGCAGCGTACGCTCTGGGTTGCTGGGCTTGTGATTGTCGCTGCGCTCCTTATGCCTCCAGCGGAAAAGGGAGAGCTTGACGCTTTGCCGGCATACAAGTCGAGCGCAGCTGGAGCCTTCGTTTCGATTCTTGCAGGGCAAGGCAGCGGGCGGACGGGGACGTGGCTCCAGTCGTTACAGATGATCGCGGATCACCCCCTTCTCGGCTCCGGGATCGGGAACTGGGATGCGTCATACCTTCAGTATGCGGGCCCGATACTTCACCAAGATGGCGGTCTGTTTGCGCGACCGCATAACGACTACCTCTGGACCGTGACCGAGCTCGGCCTGTCGGGGCTGATCCTGTTTATCTGGATGCCAGTGGGCGGTCTTTGGCTTGTTTGGTGCCGGATGCGTCAGAGCAACAACGGGTCTGAGTTGATTCTTCTGACCAGCCTGTGTGCAGGGCTGATCGCCATTTCGGTCCACGCCTTCTTCAGCTTTCCAAGGGAACGGATGGCTGCAACTGTCATCCCGTTCCTTTACCTGGGATGGATAAGTGCCGTCACGAGGGATTCGAGGAGCCGACCTGTTGTAAAGGTTTTGCAGTTGGCCCGCCCGGCAGTCATGGCAGTCCTTTGTGTTCTCACCCTATCGACAACGATACAGGTAACACGGGCCTACCGAGCCTACTTTTGGGCGGATGCCTACCGGACGTTCGACCGGTTCGAACAGGCCCTCGCGGCTATTTCGTCCGCTATCGAACTCGGCGTCGTGGACTACCGGTTCTACGAACTCAAAGCGTTGATTCACCACCGGATGGGCGATCCGGAAGCCGCGCTTGATGCGAGCGAAAGGTTGCTGAAGTACCACCCTCACAACCCCTGGAGTTTCCACAAGGTGGGGCTATTCCATTTGGAGCTCGGCAACTATGCCGACGCCAGGGACGCATTCGCTTCAGGCGTGCAGTATGCCCCGGGTGTGGGGAGGATTCGTCGGGATCTCGGGCGAGCGTATGACGGGCTCGGACAGCCCGACAGCGCGTTGGCTTCGTATGAGATGGCGCTCAAAGCGATCCCCTCAGATGCGCTGCTTCGGACGAGGCTCGCGTCGTCCATGGCGGATCTTGAGGATTTCGAGGCGGCGAAGGAGCACATCACTGTTGCGGCGGAGCGTCTGAAGCTGACGCGAGCCCATGCGGACGTGACAGTTGTAGGCGACGTTGCCATGAAGTCGAAGGCCTACGACGCGGCAGTGCTGGCATATGGTAGAGCCGCTGCACTCGTACCTGAGAACCCAGTCTATCAGGTGAATCAAGTGAACGCATTGGAGGCAGCGGGTGAGATCGAGAGCGCCGTCGCTGTCCTGAAGAGCCTTCTCGAGTCTGCCGAACCCTCAGACCAGGAGGCGATACAGAAGCGAATCGCGCGCATGGAGCAGGCAGAAGCTGGTGGATGAGCGGATTCGTCTCGGGCTTGACAAGGGCATCGAAGAGTTTAACGAGGGGGCCTTCTTCGAAGCTCACGATACGCTCGAAGACGTTTGGATGGACGTTCGAGGTGAGAGTCGACTGTTCTTTCAGGGCCTGATCCAGCTTTGCATTGGGTACTACCATCTGACCTGCGAGAATTTCACCGGCGCACAGCACCTTTTCGGAAGAGGGGTGTCGAAGCTCAAGGTCTATGAGCCAGGACACGCTGGTGTGGATCTGGCGTCGCTCCTTACGGAGGTGCGAAAGACTCAGGAGGCAGTGAAGCTCAAGCTTGCAGGGGAGAGTCACGTCCCCTTCTGGTCGCTACCAAAGATAAAGCGGTCTAGTGTATGATTGCGGGTTCATTGACTCGCTCGGGCGACCCTCGTATTTTTTCTTGGAAACGACTTGCTCTGGGGGAAAGCGATCGAGATGAAACTGAGAAACCTGACTGTCCTGGCGCTGTCCCTTCTTGTTGCGTGTGGTGATGATTCACCGACGGGACAGGAACTTGAGCCGACGCTCAGGAATGTCAACTTCATCACGCTCAACGAGTACGAAGGGTATCTCACCGACGTCCAGTCGACTATTCCCGGCGTAACTGTGATGATGGCAGAGTTTAGCGCAATCGGTAAGGACTATTATGCCGGGTTCGTACCCGTCTACTGGATCGGCGAATATACGAAGAACCTGTTGCGTCGCGTCGAGGGTATTCAGGCTCAGGCACAGAGCATTCGTCCACAGCATCCAGAACTTCTCAAACTCCACACGGAGGAGTACGAGGCTGCCCTGGAAGACTTCCACGTGGCGTTTACGCTTTTCGTGCAGGGCATCGAGCGGCCGGGTTCCGTGTCAACTGACGACGTGAACGACTGGATCGTCGGAGGGAACACACATCTGATTCGTCTGCAGATCCTTCTGGGTGATCTGGGCGGGCGGCGCATCGATTTCTTCGCCAGCCAGGGTGGTGGTGATGGGTTCGGCGACATCGATTTCTGATCGGATAAATCAAGGAAAGATATTGCCGCTGACACGCATAGTCGTGTTGGCGTTTTTTTGTGTGCATTGTTAGCAATCGAAGTGTTCGAGCGCTGATAAAATGTTCCGAAAACTGGAAAAGGCATTGACCACGCAATCGATTTCGTCCCTTCCCTGAACGCGCGTCTTCGGTAACCTCTCCGATGATCCCCAAGGAGGGTTCGGATGCGTTACGCCTGTTGCATTATCAGTCAGGAAGAACCAGAGCAGTCGCTGTTTTTCATGCTCAACGCACTACTGCAGGCTCTTGTCGATATCGGTGACGACATCGCCGATAATGAAGACTTCAATGTGGACCTGGCTTCGCTCCTCCACTCCTTTGTGGGCGTGCTGGACGGGAGAACCGAGCGCGTCGACTGTAGGACATAGATTTCGTGAGGCGTGCAGTCGGACCGAGGCAATAGGTGCTATTGTTCGATTGCGGCTTCTGTCGGAAGAAGCCCAAGTATGGCGCTATGGCGGTTTTGGAAGTTCTCTCGAAGTAGTTGAACCGGTTTGATCTGATACAAGGGTTCTGATACGTTGCTTGCATCTGAAACGGTCTGGTGGGATATCATACCATTTGGAACGACACTCTCGGAGGGGGCAAAGATGCCGCTGATTCGACACAGTCTCGACCAGATTCTAGAGGCATATCATGACAGGGTCAAGACGGCTTCAACAGAGGTTCGTGGGGATGTCAATAGGCTGGGTGAGTCGCAGGCTGCAATTGACTAAGATATCGCCTTCGAAGGAGTCTGGTAATTGAGAATCGATAATAGAAGATTGAGGATTGGGTGCTTCGATGGGGTGAGGTGCCAGTCCAAACAACGCAACGGGTGCGAATTGGGTTGGTCCTGCCCGCTCTTTTGTTCTAGACGAGGCGTTTGCGTTTGGCGAGGTAGTTGGTGAGTGCGACGTCGAAGGGGGTCTGGGTGTCGAGGCTGACGTAGTCGATAAGGGTATCTCGGCAGGTGCGTCGGAGATGGGTGAGTTTTGCCTCGAGCTTCTCGCGATACTCCCGTGCGATCTGCCACGGCTCAGTCGCGACCCGTGCCCCGGTTTCGAGATCGACGAAAACCGTTTCGCGATCGAAAGCCAGGTCGCGCTCGCGTGGGTCGAGAAGATGGAAGACGATAACCTCGTGGTTCCGGTGACGTAGATGTTTGAGACCGTTTGTGATCCGGTCTGTGTCGTCGACGAGGTCGGAGATGATGATGATCAGAGCGCGTCGTTTGATGCGCTCTGCGAGGTCGTGGAAGGTATCTGCAAGATCAGTGTCGCTTCCGTCAGGCCGGGCTTCCTCGATCGTGTGGAGAATCGTTTGCAGATGACTGCCGACCGACCGCGGCGGGATGAAGGACCGAAGGGCGGTGTCGAAAGTGACGAGTCCAACGGCGTCTCTCTGTCGGAGCATCAGATGGGCGAGAGCAGCTGAGACGAGCCCAGCATACCGGTGCTTGGTGACCTCTCCAGAGGCATATGCCATGGACGCAGAGCTGTCTAGGACGAGGTAGGCCTTCAGGTTAGTCTCCTCCTCGTACTGTTTGACAAACAGTCGGTTTGTGCGGCCCAAGACCTTCCAGTCCAAGTTTCGGAGAGGATCGCCAGGCATATACTGACGATATTCGGAGAACTCGACGGAGAAGCCGTGGTAAGGACTCTTGTGCAGGCCCGTGATGAACCCTTCTACGACGAGTCTAGCAATCAGGTCCAGCCGGTCGAGACGGGAGACAACGCCGGGCTGGAGATACTCGGATACGAGCGAGTTCACGCGATGAGCCGGTTGATCAGGTCTACCGGGCTGATGCCCTGGGCTTCCGCGTTGAAGTTGGTGACGATACGGTGTCTGAGAACGGGGACGGCGACGGTGTTGACGTCGTCGATCGATGCGGCGTATCGGCCTTCGATGATTGCTCTCGCTTTTGCGCCTAGGATCAGACACTGCGACGCGCGGGGACCGGCCCCCCAGCTGACGAGTTCTCCGATGCCACTCCTATCTTCCGACAGACCCGGACGTGTCTGACGCGCTAGGTGGACTGCGTAGTTCACGATGTCATCCGCAACAGGAACCTTCCGAACAAGAGATTGCATGGTGAGGACTTCGGCGCCAGTCATCACGGGAGTGATCTTGGCGCTGCCCGAACCAGTCGTGGATTTGACGATCGCCCGCTCTTCTTCCTCCGAGGGGTAGTCGATCCATATGTTGAAAATGAAACGGTCGAGCTGGGCTTCGGGCAGGGGGTAGGTTCCTTCCTGTTCGATCGGGTTCTGAGTTGCCAGAACAAAGAAGGGCTCGCTGAGTTTGAGTGTTTCACCACCTGCTGTCACCTCGTGCTCCTGCATGGCTTGGAGTAACGCGGCCTGTGTTTTCGGGGGTGTTCGGTTGATCTCGTCGGCGAGAATGATGTTCGCGAAGACCGGTCCCTGGACGAACCTGAACATTTTTTGACCCGTCGTGTGGTCCTCCTCTAGCACTTCGGTCCCCGTGATGTCGGACGGCATCAGGTCCGGTGTGAACTGGATCCGGTTGAAGCTGAGGTCGAGGACACGGGCAAGTGTCGAGATCAGCAGTGTCTTCGCCAGTCCTGGGACTCCAACAAGCAGCGCGTGTCCTCCGCAAAGCAGGGCGATCAACAACTGGTCGACGACGGTCTTCTGGCCGACGATGACCTTGCCGATTTCCTCGGTGATCTTCTCGTGCGCCTCACGCAGCCGTTCGACTGCCTGTAGGTCTTTCGATTCGGACTCGGGCATTACGCCTCCGTTTTCAAGTTTTCCTTTTCTGCTTCTTCGCGGCTGGAAAGAGGATGTTGTTCAGGATCAATCTGTATCCCGGTGAATTCTTGTGAAGGGCAAGCTGTGTCGGTGGATCGCCTACCAGATGACGGTAGTCTTCGGGGTCGTGCCCCGCGTAGAAAGTGAATGTACCGCGGCCGACGTTACCGTGAATATACTTCACGCTTTCTGACCCCGTAACTTCTCCGAGAATCGTGACCGACGGCTTTATCTGAGACCGACGAAATGCGGTGGTTTGGCCGAGGAAGCCGCGAACGATTGGTACGTGATTCTGCGTGAGCATCGTGGGGACCGGGTCGTATTTGGCGGAGAACTCGAAAAGTGTGAAGGCTTCCACGTCAGCCCCTTTTAGACCCCGCTCATCGGTCGGAGAAACGTCGATCGTGGAGTACTCGTATTCCATAGGATCCGTGACGAGTCCGAAGTTTTCGAAGGCGAAAGTCTGACCGAAGTCGAGTCGTCTATCAGCACCCGGATTGATCGGATCGCCGTCGTAGACCGTATCTGCGATGTCGAGTCCCCAGGAGGCGAGGGCGATGTCGAATGTGTCGGTTGCCGAGCACATGGCGAAGAGGAAACCACCTTCCCGAACATAGCCGGCGAATGCCTGGACGACGGCCCCTTTCTGTGTCGAGACCTTTGAGAATCCGAGGTCGCGAGCCATCTGCTCGAAGGCTCTCTGCTGCTGGCGATACCAGAGCTCCCGTCCGTGGCTCCGGTAGAACTTTCCATACTGTCCCGTGAAGTCCTCGTGATGAAGATGCACCCAGTCGTAGTCCGGGAGTTTGCCAGTCAAGACTTCCTTGTCCCACAGTGTTTCGTAGGGTATCTCGGCGTAGATCAGGGCAAGTGTGACTGCGTCGTCCCAAGGCTGCTTGTTGGGTGGTGTGTAGACGGCGATACGAGGAGCCTTCTCCAGCTTTATCCTGTCGGCGTTCGATTCCTCTATATCGGCGTAGATCGCACCCACCTCCACATTCGACACGGACTCGTATCTAACGTTTCGCAGCCTTGCCTCCCTCTGAAATGATTCTGTCGCGTCGGCGAGGAATGAGCCGCCCCGGTAGTTCAGAAGCCACTCGACTCCGTATCCCTGCTCGAGGATCGTGAAGGCCAGACCATAGGCCTTGAGGTGATCCGTCTGGCGAAGATCCATCGGGATCAGAAGCTTCTGCGCGTTTGCGTTCGACAGAAGGAGGAGACCGGAGAGGAGCATGCACAAGGTAATCCTGAGTTTCATGTTGCGATGTCTCATCCGGCTTCGTTCTCCTCGGAGGGCGATTTCAGGTCTATTAGTCGCTCGCGCGCCCGGTCGGCATCGAGGGCGTCAGGGAAGTCGACGAGGATGCCTTCGTAGATGTCTCGAGCTTCGGGTATCCTGCCCTGTCTTTCGAGGCTGATTCCAAGGTGAAGGCGTGTCCAGGACACGACCGAGGTTGCCTCCGCCGGCACGGCTTCACAGACCTCCTCTATTTGGGACCAGGCTTTCGCCTCCACAAGACGGCTTACCCCGAAGCGAAGGCGGGTGGTGTCCAGCGTGCGGTCTCTCGATAGGTCGATGCCGTCGAGAGCAGCAGATGCCGATGTAAGGAGATCTCCGCGGTGCTCGGCCATCAAAGCTCGTGCATATGCGTCTAGCCCGGTCGCATCTTCGTCGAGTCCGGCGTTGATCGCAGCAGCTAGCTCAATCGCATCGTTGTAGACGTAGCTCGCTGTCGCGCCTTTCAGAATGCTTCTCAGCGCCTTCTGTGCGGCGGAATACTCGCCTTGGATGGTTAGCAGGCGAGAAAGTCTGTAGGTCGAGGTGAGTGCCGCTTCCTTGCCCTTGTTCTCTCTGATGTTGGTTCTATACGTCTTGGCCGCTTCGTCTGGGCGGTCCGTCGCAAGGTAGATGTCTGCGAGGAGGTCGGTCGCCCTGGTTCGCCAGGGAGATCGATCGTCGAAGTTGCTGAAGCTCTTGAGCGTCGAGATCGTCACGGCGACGTGGCGGAGACGCCAGTGCAGTCTGCCCATACGATATAGGCATTCAGCCAGGACGTTGCTGTTTCCGGGACCGTTCACCACAGTTTTGTAGACCTGCAGCGCGAGCGTTGTCGACCCCGACCTTTCAAGCGCTTGGGCGAGCCCGGACCGGGCTTGTGCGATGAGGGCGCTGTTCTCTGTCCTGCTCGCCAATTGCTGGAAGGCCTGAATTGCGTCACTCGCGTCCCCGCTTTCGAGCGTTTCTCGCCCGATGCGGAGCAGACTACCCTCGATCGGAGCATCAGGCGAAAGGAGAAGAAGCTCCTGAAGGGCGTCGTGCGCGAATCCGGCGGCGATTGCGTAGGTTACGAAGAGGCGTGTGCCTCTGTTGTCCCGAAACGCGGCTTTGACGTTCCTGAGGAGAAGCTCAAAGAGTGGCCGTCGGTCGCTGGTTTGGCCCGCTATGTTCTGCAGCTTGGATTCGACGAGCGACACGTACTGCGGCTTCTGCCGGGCGAGGATGATGTACTCTCCGACAGCCGCGGGATAGTTCTCGGCTCGTTCGTATATCTGACCTAGTTCCCGGGAGAAGAGTTCTGGGTTCTCTAGAACCTGTCGCCCGCGTCTATAAACCCGGATGGCCTTCTGATCCTGGTTACGACGTTCGTAGCGCTGTCCGACGGATGTGTAGGTACCCTGTTGTGGGCTGACGGACAGCATCCGCTCGATCTGACGATCGGCTTCTTCGGCGTTTCCTGCTGTGAAGTAGACATCGCTGAGTCGGCTGATGGCAGTAATGTCGTTGGTCGCTCTGGCCAGCCGTTTCTGCAGCAGCGAGACCGCGTCTTGGAAGCGTCCAACCTTCTGGTATGCCGAGGCCAGTCGATACAGAACGCTGGTGTTTCTGGCGTATCTGGCCAGCAGAGGCTCGTAGACTGTAATGGCTTCCTCTATCTTGCCCTCGTTCTCAAGCCGCATCCCCTGGCGGAGCAACGTGCGCTGGTCCTGCGCGTGGAGGGGGGCGCAGAGGAGGAGACACGCGAGGATCGCGAGCCTGTGCATCAGTTCTGTCCTCCGCTGGCAGCGTTTTCGATCAGTCGGTCGAAATATCGGCGGATCAGCGTCTGCGCTTCATTCGGATACCCATCTCTTAAAGCGTTGCGGAGTCTGATTCGGAGAGGGTGACTTTGCTCTCCCAGGTTCTGCGGGAGACTGCCCGGGCTGTGGTGGGCGATGTCGGTGCCGGTTCGCGCTTCACGATCATTACTGAATCCGCGCTGACGGATCGACCGTTGCGCGTCGAGCATGCGGGACAGAATCTGTTGTTGACGCTCGGTCGTGGTGGGATCGAGCTGGTTTCTCGAAAGACGACGCGCGACATCTGCCATGTCCTCCGAGACCCGTCCGAGGTCACCAAGGGTCTGACCTTCCTGGGTGCCGAATTTTTCGCGCAGGTCGTCTAGCATTTTCTGGATGGCAAGCTGCTCGGCAGAGAGTCGGGCCAAGCTGCCACCAAGCTGAGACCCACCTGGCTGGGGTTGACCCACGGCACTCTCGGTCTGCGCGTTCAGATCGCCCTGCATTTCCGACGCTTCAGCCAGCTGTTTGAGCATCTCGTCAAGTCCGGTCGCTGTGCCCGCCGATTGAACCGCAGCGATCGCCTCTCGGATCGCGAGCCCTGCGCTGTTCAGTCCGGCCATTGCCTCTCGTGCTTCGCTACTAGCCTGATCTCCGAGTCCTCGCTGCAGGTGTCCCATGGATTTCTGCATCTGTATGATCGCGTTTCTTGTTGCCGATCCCGCTTGGGGTGGGATCAGGAATGTGCGCTTGTCGGCCTCATCGATCCTGTCCGCCAGACGAGACGTCCCGTTCAAGTCGCGAGTCTGCCGGCGTGAAAGAGCTTCCTGTTCCGAACGACGGGCACCTCGTCGTGCTTCGGTAGCCGTGCGTTCCTGCGACTGGGACAGGTTCATCAGATCTTGAAAGATACCTGCGAGTTGCTCAAGTAACTCGGTCTTCTGAGACTGTCGGTAGGTCTCCTGGACGTCTTCCAGCCTATCGGCCATTGCGGTCATATCCTCGGCAAGCTGCTTCGTCCCCTTGCGTGCTCTTTCTCGTTTCTGTGCTTTGAGATCGCGAGATGACTGAGCCGACCGTTTAGGAATGGACGCTCGGTCGTAGTCTTCAGACAGATTTCCCAGTTGGTCTCCGGGTGATTCGATCGCCTCGGCGGCATCCTTCAAAGCGTCATCGAGGTTCTTGGCTTCCCGCGTCTGCGCATCCTGCCTCTCGGTAAGGGAATCGAGTGCTTCGGTCGCCTTGATCTGGCTGCTGATTTCCTGCTGATCGTCCGCGAGTGTTCTCAGGCGAGCGGCCAGGGCATCAAGCATCTGTTCATTTCGAACGTGTTCAAGAAGCGCGATCGTTCGGTCGAGTTTCGCCTGAAAGGCTTCCTGCTCGCTGGTCAACCGCTCCATCGCTTCCTGGATCAGCTCCGGGTCAGCCGTGTTCATGGCCCGGTTCAGGTCTTCGGTCAGACGGTCGAAATCGGGCGATCGAAGACTCTGCATAAGCGATCGGACCTGCGCGATCTTGTCGAGTGTTTCCCGGCTGAGCAGGCCGCTTTGCTCCATTCGATTTTTCGCCTGATCGAGCGCTTCGATGTTCCGGTCAATCTGCTCCTGCAACGCTTTCTGTTCCTTGATGGCTTCTCTGACCTCGGCCTGATCCTCCCAGGTCGCTTCCTCGCTCTTGGTCAGCCTGCGAGCCACGTTCTCGAGACGCTTTTGGATTTCGAGGTTTCTCTCTGCGGTCTCTTGGAGCTGTTCGACTATTTCTTCTTGGACGTTCTGGGCAGTCTTCTGGATCTCGTGCAGCGAGGGGAAACGGATCACGAACTCCCGTGTTTCGCCGACGCCGGGTCCTGTCATCGTATTTGTATCCGTGACCACCAATTTGCAGTAGACGTGGTCTCCGGGCAGGAGGTCGACAACGGCAAGATCCCACAGGTAGGGTTGCGACACCTCTGGTGCGTTAGGTCGATCGAGTTGGATCGTGAGCGAAGTTGTCGTCTCGTCCTGATTGACGCGGTAGACTAGGTCGACCTTTGCAATGCCGAAGTCGTCTGTCGCCTCGAAGAGTAACGGGATCTTCATGCTCTCGCTCATCTCGCTGTCGCCACCGGGCCTCAGCAGGGCGATGCGCGGAGCCTCGTCCTCGAGAGTCATCACGCGATATGTGACGGGCGCAGCGTTCATGATGCCCGCAGTGTCGACCAGACCGATCGTGAAACGTGCCGGACCGGAGACACGGAACGCCGCGTGCGCAGAGTCGCCCGAAACGTCGGCAGTCAGTCGGGTGCCATCCTCGAACCCCAGCCAGGCCTCACGAAGATTTCGACTAGATCGGATCTGCAGATGCATCTCAGTACCCTTGATCGTCGCGATATCGCCCCCCTCATGATCGATGCGTTCAGGCAGGCGTGTGTAGGGCGGGTAACTGTAGCGAATGGTCACGCTGAGGACAACGGGGCGCGGTTTCGCCAGGACGAAGTAGAGTTCTGATATTGCGTCGTGTGCTTCCCATCGGTATACGAATGAACCACGGACCGGATTGATATCGTGGGCTGCGCGGGCTTCCCGAATCGGTATCTCGAGTGTCGACCAAGCCTCCTCGTCTTCTTTCTGTAAGAGGAGCCGTGCGCCTACGGGCACGATCCCGGATACCGATGTGGTGACCGTCAGCGAGTCGCCTACGATGAGGGTGGTGTCGCCGGGGGAGACCCTGATTCGTGTGTCACGGGGGCGAGTGTATTGACCTGTTGGGTCAGACAGACGCTCGATCGCTCCGAGGGATCCGCCTGGAAAAAGCTGGATTGCGATCACACCGGCTAAGGCTGCAAGAACGAGTCTACGGCAAGCTTTGGTCGCTTGGGAGTGATCTATTGACGCTGCAAAGTCGAGTCCCTGGGTTGCGTAGGCAGCCTGCCTGATGGCGGCCTCGATCAGTGCTTTAGAGGCTGCGGATTCCTGTCGCTGCCCCCACAGTTGGACGGCATTGGTCAAGTGCTGGTCCAAACCTCCATGTGCGGATTCGATGAGGCGAGCTGTGGACTCGATACGTTGCGGTTTGATGAGCGGAAGCAGCAGCCCCCAGACGATTCCAATACTACACGTCAGAAGCGCTGCAAGGAGAGCCGTGATCTTCGCGATGGGAGACAGGTAGAGGATGCTCTCCAGTCCGATCACGCCGGTTGCGCCGATGACAAGCGTCGTGGCAAGCGTTGCGAGAGCCGCCAAGGCTCGAAGAAGTGTGTGTCGAGTCCGCGCACGACCCAGCCGATCGAGCACCTCCTGCCGGGAGGAGGAAGCATTTCCGGCCCCGAATGTCATCTCAGTGCGTCAGTGCCCAGTGGACGATGTTGGTCCCGAACCGCAATGCGGCATCCCTCTTTTCAGGCGGGTCCCCGTGGACGTCCGGGTCGTCCCAGCCGTCACCGATGTCAGTCTCATAAAGGTAGATGACGACGAGACGACCTTCGTGGAAGATACCAAATGCCTGGGGGCGCCCGCCGTCGTGTTCATGAATCTTGGGCAGACTATTGAATGGGAATGGCTTCTTGTAGAGCCCGAAGCTGGGTGGCAGCTCGACCAGATCCTTGTCGGGGAAAAGTCGACTCATCTCGCGACGGAAAGACTTATCCATGCCGTAGTCATCGTTGGCGATCAAGAAGCCGCCATTCTCGAGGTATCGACGAAGTCGTCTGATTTCGGCTTCCGAGAAACTGATGTTTCCGTGTCCGGTCACGTAGACGATCGGGTACGAGAAGAAGGCGTCATCGAGGATCTCAACTCGCACCTCTTTCATGGCCGTCCGAATCGTCGTGTGGTTTCGGATGTATGCTAGGAGGTTCGGGATCTCGGTCGGCCCGTTATACCAGTCACCGCCACCCTGGTATTTGAGCCGGGCGATTGTGAGCAGGTCGGGTCGGTCAGACGGGTCTTGGGGTTCGAGACGCGTTCCGGGGAGCAGCAGGAGAGTGGCCAGAACTGCCGCGATATGACGCATAGTCGTTCAGCGAGTCCGATTCAGCAGACGGTTGAGCAACAGGACAGGCAGCATTCGGGTAGGGTTGAGACGTCTGGACGCTATCTGCGGTTCCGGGACGGTTTGTCCGGATTCTTTGGGGAGATCGATTGACAAGAGATCCTGCCCGAACGAGTAGGTGCACTCGAACCCGACGTCGGCTAGGTCGCGATAGTCGATCGGGAAGGCCGCACACTGACCAGGTCGGTCTTCATAGATACTGCACTGGCTGGACCCGTCCTCGATCGTGATCAGGAACGGGCAGCGAAACAGGATCTCGCAACAGTTCCCACAGTGGTTGCACTCGCCTTGCTTGCGCGAGGCCTGCTCGTCCACGTAGCGCTTCTTGAATCTTGTTAGGGCGAAACGCCTGATCTTGCCTCTGATGAGTCGGATCTGTTCGGTCAAAACGTTACCTTTCCTCAACTGACCTCGTTTGAGGCACCCTGCGGCCGGAGGTAGTGCCTGAGGCTGTGCCACTCGCCCGGCTCAATGAAGTTCCAGCCGCTTAGGATGATCGGGTAGGCGAGTAGGATGAGAGCTTTCGCGATGCTGCCCTCTAGCGTCGGGTCGTCCAGGTTCAGGGCGATCCACACAAGTATGGCAGCGGCTGCGGCCTTCCCCATCCGACCAAACTCGAATGGAACAGGGTAGAATTTGCGGGTATTCAGGTATAAGAGCAAGGCCATCAATGCGTTAGCCGCTACAGTGCTCCAGGCGGCGGCGACATATCCATAGGTCGGGATCAGAAGTAGGTTGAGGCCCACGTTGACTGCGGCGCCTGAAATGACAACGAGCGGGAGGACCCGGCTCCGGCCCTCGGCGAACACACCGGCCGTCAGGATGACGTAGAAACCGTGCAGAAAGTGGCTGAATGCGATGATCGGGACGATTCGTGCGCCGGGCAGATACGTGTCAGCATTGCTGCCGGCGACGAGGATCACAAGCTCTCTGTTGAAGGCGACCACCAGCAGAATCAGGAACGTACCTGCACCGACGAAGTATGTAGTTACGCACGCGCACACGTGGCGAGCCTGCTCTGGCTCTTTTAAAGCGAGCAGGCCAGGGGCCCAGGCGGAACGGAAGGCGCGTACGATGACCAGCATTGGCAGTGCGATTTTGAAGGTTATGCTGTAGACGCCGAGCTCCTTGAGTCCTAGGAAATGCTCGATCAGGAGCCGGTCCGAGAGGCTGATGATCAGGATCGACAGTGCGGAGGGTACGAAGGGAATCCCGAATGTCAGAAGCTCGCGGAGTCTCGTCGTGTCGAACCGCGGTCGAAGGTAGGGGATGGCGACCGAGCACATCGCGAGGAGTGCGAAAGCCGAGCTGACGATGTTCGACACGAAGACGGCGCGGACACCCCATCCCTCGATCGCGATGAGGTATGCTATCAGCGAAATCTGCAGTGTGTGCTGGATCAGCCGTGTAGAAGCAAATCGGACCGATCTCTCGTTTGCGCGACAGAGCGAGAACATCGGTTCGCTTAAAGTGTCCAAAAGTATGATGAGACCGAGCATGCGGATGATGTCCGCGTCGCCTGGGCCGCTCAGGATCCAACCCGCTAGGGTCTCCGAATAGCAATATGCGGTCCCCGATACTAGGGACGCGGTCACGGACAGAAGCAGGAAAACCGAGCTGAATTGATCCCGGTTGTGCTCCTCGTCGGAGTTCGGTCCAGACAGAAACTTTATCAGCGCCTGGTTGAGCCCGAAGGAGTAGAAGACGGCACAGAATCCGACCACTGCGAACCCGATCGCGATCTGTCCGTTCTCGGCGTCCGTCAGGAGTCGAGCGTAGATCGGGAGTAGGATCACGGCCACTGCGCGGCCGAGGATGTCACCGAAACCGTAGGTCAGCGTGTGACGGAACAGGTTCAGAATTGGATGACGGTTCATGCTCTAGAGCATTGAGATCGGGTCGACGTCTACATCGAGCGTGACCGACTGTCGTGTAGCTCGGCCGCCGAAACGGTCGAGCCCGAGTCTGATAGACTGGTTAAGTGCGAGGTAAGATTCGGATCGAAGGATGATGTGCCAACGGTAGCGACCCTGCAGCCGAGAGAGGGGCGCCTGAACCGGTCCGAGTATGTCGACCCCTCGGATTCCCATTGACCGCAACTGGTCCGCGCAGCGGTTTGCCCTCTGAGCGACGTCTGACTCGCTAGGCCCCTTGAACAGGAAGAGCGCAAGCCGGCTGAAGGGTGGGAATCCTGTCTCTTTCCGGGCGGGATCCTCGGCATTGGCGAAGGCTTCGAAGTCGTGGTCTTTTGCGAATCTAATCGCGTCCTCCTCTGGATTGTAGGTCTGGACGACCACTTCTCCCGGGCGGTCACCGCGGCCCGCACGGCCGCTGACCTGAGTCAAAAGCTGGAATGTCCTCTCACCCGCTCTGAAGTCCGGCAGGTTGAGGCCTGTGTCAGCCGAGATGACACCCACGAGTGTTACTCTCGGAAAGTCGAGCCCTTTGGCCACCATCTGCGTTCCCAGCAGGATGTCCGCCTCTCCCTTCCCGAAGGCTCCGAGGATCCGGGCGTGTGATCCCTTCTTCGCTGTCGCGTCGACATCCATTCGCAGGACGCGAGCATCGGGGATCTGACGTGCAATTACTTCCTCGACCTTCTGCGTTCCCATTCCCAGCATCTTTAGGTTTCCCGATCCGCACGCCGGACAGACACGCGGCATGGCTTGGTTGTGCGCACAGTAATGGCAGATCAACCTTCCTCTCCCGGACGGCCCGTGGAGGGTCAGGCTGACTTGGCACGAGTGACACTGGAGCGATTCACCACACCCGCCACACTGAATGTAAGGTGCATACCCCCTTCGGTTTTGGAGCAGGATCGTGCCCTCTCGACGTTCCAACCGATCGAGGATCCGCTCGTGCAGGGCCTCCGAGAACAGGCCGCTTTCGTGCCGCATGTCGACAACTAGCACCTGTGGCATGGGTCGTGCATCGACACGCTCGGTCAATCGAATCAGGCTGAACTTACCGGACTTCGCGTTTCGGAAAGACTCGAGCGACGGGGTGGCCGAACCGAGGATGACAGGAACTCCTTCGGTCTGACCCCGGATGACCGCCACGTCTTTTGCGTTGTAGCGCGGCGCGGGGTTGTCCTGCTTGTATGAACCGTCGTGCTCCTCGTCGATCACGATCAAACCAAGGTTCGGGGTCGGCGCGAAGATGGCAGACCTGGCGCCTACGACGATATGCTTACGCCCCTCCCTCAGATCTCGCCAGGCGTCGTAGCGTTCTCCTTCGCTCAGCCCGCTATGGAGGACGGCCACGTCGTCACCGAAGTGTGACCGAAAGCGGCCGACCGTCTGAGGCGTCAATGAGATCTCAGGGATCAGGACGATTGCGCCACGCCCTTCGGCTACTGTCGCTTTGACCGCCTTGATGTAAATGAGCGTCTTGCCGCTACCTGTGACCCCGCTGATCAGGTGTGTCCGATACGTGGGACCCGCAATGTCTTTCAGGATGATTTCGAGCGCCTCTGCCTGCTGAGTTGTCGGCGTGACTGCTTCTGGGCCGGCGTCTGCTTCATCCACATATGGATCGCGACGTATTTCACGCTGCGTGACCTTCAGGATCTTGCGATCGACGAGACGACGTACGATCGAGCTGTCGATTCCCTGTTCAGCCAGCGCGCTTGAGGGAAGCGTTCCGCCTGCATCCCGGAGAAGCGACAGGCAAGCGGCCTGTCTGGGAGCCCTGCGTTCGATCGAGGGAAGTTGCGACTCCATCCACTGAGGATCCTCGGGGACGAGCTGGATGTATCGCTCCGTCTTGACGGTCGTGCGCGGTCTTCTCATCTCCTGGACGGTCTGCAATCTCCCTGACCTGCAAAGCGCGTGAATGACGCTTCGGATACGAGGTCCAACACGCCGTTCGAGCTGCTTTACAGAGAGCGGTCCATTTGCCTCCAGACAGTCGATGATTGATTGCTGCTTCTCATTGAGGACGGCAGGTGGTGCGCTCGGATCGCCGAGGGAGACCCGCTGTTCACTCTGCGTGTGGATTCCGGCGGGTAGGGCTGCTCCCAGGACCTCCGATAGCGTACACTGGTAATATCCGGCCAGCCACTCGCAGGTTCTGAGCAGGCCATCCGGAAGCGCAGGGTAGGGGTCCATCTGGAACCCTATGTCTCGGACGTTTTGAACATCGGTGGTGTCTCGGAAGTTGACGACAACGCCGGTCGCCCATCGAGGCCCTAGTGGCACAAGCACGCGTGTACCCCGCTCGAGGGCGGCGGTCTTTTCTGTCGCGAGGAGGAGGTCCTCGGGAATGCGGTAGGTCATCGGCTCCCCGATGCGTGTTCCTAGAGGAACGATGTCTGCGTAGGTGTTCAAGGAGGCGAGGTCGAAGACGCGATCTCCGGCGATTCGATCTCTTCGATCCAGATGCTGGATCGGGAGATGAACAGCCTCACTTTGCGTCCGTCGGCCCCGATAGTTGGGAGATCTACGCCCTGCAGTTGTAGGCGAATGTCCGAACCATTCTGGATTTCGATGAGGAAGCGATCACGCGCGTCCCACGACTCACGTCGGCCTGCTTCGACCGTATCGCCGAATATGGGTTTGCCGTCGGAAGTAACGGCAACTTCAGTGGGACGTAAACTTGTGGCCGTCAGACTGAGTCCGTCTTCCGCTTCGGTGAGGCCCTGCGACAGGCTGAGGGAGTAGGCCGACACGACACGCTCACTTTTGCCCTCATCTTCAGGAGCGGGGCCCTCGCTGGGCGAGTTTTCTTCTGGCTCCACAATCGCCTGATCGGTCGATTCGGTCTGGTCGTCCGAGGGATTTTCGGAAATTGGATCCTCGGCATCCCCCAGGTTCGGAAGATCCTCAGGTTTTGACGAATCCTGAGAACTTTGAGCTATTGGCTCAGGTGGGTCCAATGGCTCCGAATCTGGCTGGGAGGCGGGTGTTGCCTTCTCCGGCAGGGGTTCGTCCGTCCATACCGATGAAGTGGAGCGGACCTCGACTGCAGGCGGTGGAGATGATGTTTCTCGGGGTGCCGCTGAATGGGGCGTAGGCTGTCGAGCGGTTTGTTGTGGCGGTATCGTCGATTGCTCGAGAGCTGCTGTGACGCGTGAAGGCGGTTCGGCGGTGTTCGACTGCCATACGATCACTGCCGCCACGATCGCCAGAACCGCTGCGCCACCGATTCCGATCACCCAGCCGGGTGTAACGTCGGACGTGCTATGGGTGAACTGCTCTGTCGCAGCCTCCGTCTTCCACTGATGCTGCTCGAAGCGGCGTACAATTTCGTCCCCGTCGAGTTTGACCTCCTGCGCATACCGCTTCAGGAATAGCTTCACGTATGCTTCGGGGAGGACGTCGAAGTTGCCCGCCTCGAGGGCTTCCAAGAAGTCAGAGTTGATTCGCGTCCTCTGGAACAGGTCCTGGATGCTGAGTCCCAACGACTCGCGTTGAGCTTTCAGCTCTTGTATTAACTCATCCATTAGCTTCACCTAGAACCGAGGGCAAGCAGATCAGGTTTTGCGCCCGTCTCACAGTAGTCGAATGCGTTGCCGTCAGTCATGCGGTCGAGGGCGGTCCAGAACTTGGATATCGGGAAGCCGACGACGTTGTAGAAGCACCCTCGAATAGATTCTACAAAAAACGCGGCACCTCCCTGTATCCCGTATGCGCCGGCCTTGTCGTATGGCTCGTCGGTGTCGAGATAGCGACTGATTTCCGCATCGCTCAACGATCTGAACACGACGTCGGTTGTCGCGGTTTCGCTTACCTCGCCATCAGACGCTTTGTGTCGAAGTATCACAGCTGTCACGACCTGGTGAGTTCGCCCCGACAGGATTCTCAGCATCTGTGCCGCCGATTCCCGATCTGTTGGCTTCCCAAGGACCCTGTTATCGACCACGACGATCGTGTCAGCGCCGATTACGATCCGATTGGGATACTGGACCTCCACGTATGCAGCCTTCTGAGACGCTAGTCTTCTGACCACGTCGAGAGGCGGGAGACCGGCCGGTATCTTCTCCTCGATGTCACTTGGATGGATGTCGAATCGACATCCGATCATATGCAACAGGTCCGCGCGTCGAGGCGAAGCGGATGCAAGGATCAAGGGCTCCTTCACGATGCAGGCGACTCCAGCGTGATAGTTACGGGACCGTCGTTTACGATTTCGACGGACATGTTTGCTCCGAATTCGCCTGTCTCGACTGGAATGCCCTGCTCTCTAAAAGCGTCGACGAACGCTTCATACAGCGCCTTTGCTGTTTCAGGTCGAGCGGCCTCAGTGTAGTTCGGTCTTCTGCCTTTGCGCGCATCGCCATACAACGTGAACTGCGACACGATCAACGCGGCCCCACCGACATCGCGGAGCGAGAAATTCATCTTGCCGTTGTTGTCGTTGAAGATCCTCAGGTCCACGGCCTTGTTCACCAAATATGTCACGTCCCCTGACGTGTCGCCGTGCGTGATTCCGAGCAGAATGACGAGACCCTGCCCGATCGTAACTCGCTTCTGACCTTCGACCGAGACTCCGGCCCTCGACACGCGCTGAAGCAAGGCTCTCAAACCATTCTCCGCTTAGAAATCAAGACCGTAACTAAAATGACGCTAGAACACGAAAAATCCCTGAGGAATGGTGAACCGCGACCCATCCTGGTGTATTTCAGGTTGTGATCTTTCGATCGCAATCGGTGTAATTCAGCGAATTATGAATGGCTGAGCGCTGAAATGTAATCCAATCCGTGGGCTGATGCAAGGATCAATGGGCTGCAAGGAAGGGCATAAGTGTAACTAAAATAGTAGGTTGTGGGGCGTACTAGAGTCCGTACACGCCACCACGACGGGCAGAGATCCCTATATCGGGAATGTCCTTGATGTTGAACTTGAAGGCGAATCCCCTATTGAATCCGTTCGGGACGAGAGTCAATCTAGCCTCGAAGCAATGCAATTCCTTGTAGACCGAGAGGGTCTGGTTCGTCACATCGGGGTCGACGAGGTTGAAATTGATCGCATAGTCGATCCTGTTAATCAATCGCCCTGGATTCACGCCGAAGTCGGCTTTTATCCATGACGTTCGGTTTGTCGTTCCGAATGTCGTTCGCCGAAGGTTAAAGTGATGGCCGAGGCTGAATCGCCAAGGGGAGATTCCCGTCGCTGAATCCCTGTAGAGGTCACGCTCGAATCCATAGTCGGCAGGACTCCGAAGAGGGTCGCGAAGGTCTTCGGGTACCTTTTCCGATCCCAAGAACGATCTGACCGAAAACCTGAAGTTGGAGGTAATGCTGAGCGTCTCCAGCCGCGGTAGGAAGGGGCTCCACGATCCGTTTGCCCCGTAAAGCGAGTGGTTCGTGCGCATCCGGACATCAACACGACGGTAGGGTTTTATCGAGACTATTGATCTAAGGGATCGCCATCTTCTGTCCGTCGTAGTGTCGAAGTCGAACCCGCTCGTCACGTTTGCGCTCGCAAAGGTGAACCTGTTCTCTTTCCCGTCTTCGTTTTCGGTCTTCACTTCGAATGTGTTGGACAGGGACAGGTCGAGCGTGCGTTTCCCGTTTCCTGCCATCCTGTTGCCGCCGAAACCGAACGATCCTCCCGTGACCGACGCGCTCTGGCTGTATCTGAATCCGGCTCTGGGCTGGAGTCGATGCCGGATGCCCCTCAGTCGGCCGACTTCCATCAGGAATATGCCGTAGAAAGTTGTACCGGTGTTGACACTTGCCGAGTAGGTTTCCGATCTCGTCGGGCGATCCTGGTTGTGGCGCGACAGCCTCTGTGTGCTGCTTAGAGAGGGGGTGAGTTCGAGCCATCCGAATGGTCTGTGTTGACTATTGACCGTCAGCCGTCCACCCACATTTAGGTCGTCCCGCTCAAGGGTGTCGTCAGGCTCTCGAGTGAAAGAGTTCGTCAGGTCGGCCGAGAAACTGTAATAGAAAGCTCTATACCACGGTTGACCGGCCCCACGGCCGGAGGCTCTTGAATCGTCGTGACCGAAGATTCGTCGACGGCTTTGCCTGAACGAGACACGCGGGAAGCCTTGGAAAGAGTTCGCCCTCGTATCGAGATCTCTGATGTAGGCCAGACCTAGGTCGATGCTTCTGCCGGCGTCCCGCCAGTTCTTGTCATACGACAGGCTGGAACGCAGCTGCTGATTCAAGAAGTTGTAGAGGTTGTCCGTGTTCCGCTGGTCGAAGGTGCGACTGCTCGTGAAGTTGCCCGTTGCGCGAAGGCTCGAAGAGGGTGACAGCCTCTGCCAGTGGTTCAGGTTGAAGCGCCAGTTCCGTGTCGAGGAACCGGCGGCGGTATTGAAGTTTTCGAACTGCAGGTCCACGGCACCCCGCACCCGACCCCTTATGTGGTAAGCGAGGTCGCCATCAAGGAGTATCCCTCCTTGCTCGCGCAACGTTGCAGCCAGTGTCGCGTCCCAGTAATCGCTCGGCGCGTAGTAGTAACCAAGGTTGCTTACGGAGAAACCATCCCGGCTGTTTGAGCCGATGTTCGGTGTGAGGACCCCGGATCGACGTCCTTGCTGCAGGGGGAATATGTAGAAGGGAAACCACATTATTGGGACAGGCCCAAGCTCGAAGGTCACATTCCTGGCGATGGCCTTGTCGTTCTCGACCATCTTGAAATGTCCGACCCGAAAGAGGTGGTGTTCGTGGTCCTTGTCACACGTGCTGATCGTAAGATCCCTGAGGAACATGTTCTCGAGGCTGTCGATCAGGGCGTGTTCGCCACGGATGCGATACTGCTGACTCGTTGCGCGACCCTCCCAGATCCGTCCTCGTCCTGTGTTCACGTTGTAGGCCATGCGTTGGCCGGAGAACTTCTCGCTACCCCTATTGAAGTGAGGGATCCCGAGGGTTTCCCCATCGACGATGATCGGTTCTGCTGTGATCTCATTGCGGCGTCGGTCAAAGATGACACGTCCAGCCCGGATTGTGACCTCCCCATACCTGAGCGTCACGTTCCCGGTCAGCTCGATGCGGTTCTCGGACACCCGATCGACCACGCGATCAGCGGAGAAGTCCAGCATTGCGGGTGGAATGGGCACATCGGAAGGTGGATTCTGTACCGATATCGGCGTCTGGGAAGTTGTCAAGGCCGATTTGCCAACAATACAAACGGCAAGACAGATGCATATACACCTTGAAAACACATATAAGTTGATGTTATTTATATATTTACGTTCCATGTGTCGTAGGGTTGTCCGAGTTTATGCATACCTTACAAATGACTCGATACGGCCCCAGTTCCTTCTTCCAAACTTCGGAAGGTGTTTGACCGTGGAAGAACTACAAATTCCGTTTTTCGATGGTCTCGATGCTTCGGCGAGGGATTTAGTGGTTCAATTCTCGACATCGATCAACTACGAAGACTGTCTAGCGATCAGCCGTGAGGACGATCCCGGCCGAGGTCTGTTCATCAACGTCTCAGGCAGATTGTAATCATCGACAAGCAGACGATCGAAGTTGAGCAAGATGTCAAGAGCCTGATAGGTAAGGACACTACTCTCAGGCCTACCTTCAATTTCTTGCCTCCATATACCTGCGCTGCGAGCCGCCTGGGACTCCTCGCCTGGGCTTTTTCTATTTGTAGTCTACAGTAGCCGGAAAATCCTGCCGACACGCAATATACAACACTTCTGCAACATCCCGCGCAGCGGCAGAACAGTAGAGCTATAAAACTCTTAATATCAAATGTTTATAAAGATTCGGATAGTCTGGCACAGCCCTTGCAATTCTAGGAATCATGAAGGTCTTTTCCTTAGAGTAAGCACCCTAAGTTAGGCGTTTTCAATGAGTTGGACTACATCGATCCTCGTTGTCGGCGTGGCTGGAGCATTCAGCTTCTTGATCTGGGTCAGTGAGGCGATTCTCGATAGCTTGGATACACACCGAATGAATCGCTAAGAGGAAATTCCGAACGTGCCGATTACTCTGAATAGAAGTTCCTGTAAGAACAGAATTAAACCCCGGAAACCGGAGCAGGCTGCTATGAGCGCCAAAGATCGAGAACTCGCCGAGCTGTACTGGCAGCTCCAGAATAGTTTCACGCCGAGCCGAAGATCCGGACGTATCTGCTTCAGCTGACGTGGATTCTGAAAGAGCTTAGGCTCCGGCCGAACGTGCTGAATCAGGTCGAACTAGACCTTGCTGCGCACAATCGCATCTGACTATTACGATTTGTTGATCCGAGGCCCCGGCTCGATTGAGCTGGGGCCTTTTTGTTACGGTAACTGTGGATGTCTTGCCTTGGTCTTGACGGCAGTGTAGGTTTCTTGAGTCTCCTCAGAGATGTGCGAAAGTGGCGGAATTGGTAGACGCGCCAGATTTAGGATCTGGTGGTCGAAAGGCCGTAGGGGTTCGAGTCCCCTCTTTCGCACCAATACACGCAGAATAGAAAAGGCTCCCAGATTCTGAGAGCCGTTGTAGTTCCAAAATGTCATATCAGATCAGTCGCGGTATGCTTCCTCGTCGTCATCCTCAGGTGGTGCGCCCTGGTCCGCGATCAGACCCCAGAGGTGATTGAGTTCGTCATTGGACTGACGGATACGGGCCGCCAGTGTGGCAATCACGTTTCGTGATACTGTGACCTCGATGTCCTTGTTCTTTCGCATCACGCCTTCCAACTGATACTTTCCGAGCACGAAAAGTGCAGAATCCTCTGCCGCCACGACCGTCGCCGAACGAGGCTCGTCTGTGAACATTCCCATCTCACCGACAGGGGCCAATGGAGATATCGTGGCGATCTGGGTGTCATCGTCAGTGCGAACGGAAAGCGATCCGCTCAGAAGGATATACATCTGGTCGCTTCTGTCCCCGAATTGACAAAGCGTCTCTCCCGATGTCAGATTCCGTCGTTCACAGACCCTAAGGATCAGCGCAGCCTGATTCGGCTGGAGCCCGGAGAACAGCGGAAGGCGTTTGACGGCCTCTGCGAATTGTGAAACATCCTTGTTCACGAGTGTATCTCCCAAAGGTGTTCTCAGAAACTCATAAGAACCAAGGCCTGGCTAGGAACATTAAAGAACACTGAAGCGTCACGTCCCCGAAAGGCGGAAGTGTTGTTGGGTTGGTTACGCTGCCTCGCTGGGTGAGTAGCCCATTTCGTGCTTTTCGTGTAAGGTTTCTTACAATGTCGTATCATATTGTGTTTTCGCAAAATAAACAGTGATCCAGAACCCGGAGTCCGAATGGATTTGATTCCTTTTCTGTCGGCAGAACAGGTCCGGCACATTCAGAATACCTACGGAACGCCTGTCTATGTATACGACCAGCAGACGCTAGAAGACCAGGCCGATTGTGTGCTGGATTTCCCGAACGCATACGGGCTGATTGCCCGATATGCGATGAAAGCCTGTCCTTCGGGAGCTGTCCTGCGCGTCCTGACGGACCGAGGACTGCACATCGACGCGAGCAGTGGCTATGAGGTTGAGCGGGCCCTGAAAGCAGGAGTCGAGCCGGACAAGATTCAGCTGACGACGCAACAAATCCCTGACAATATTGGCGAGTTGCTCGACAGGGGGTGCCGGTTCAATGCCTGCTCTCTCGCCCAGATCGATGCTGTCGGCGAGGCTAGGCCGGGTTCAGACATCGCGATACGAATCAATCCCGGGCTCGGCTCCGGCCACAGTAATCGGACAAACGTCGGCGGCCCGGCTGCAAGCTTCGGAATCTGGCACGAATATATGCAGGAGGCACTCTCGATCGCTGCCAGACACGATTTGACTGTACATCGGATGCATACGCATATCGGGTCAGGATCCAACCCGGAGGTCTGGGAACGTGTGGCCCTAATGTCTCTCGAGATCTGCTCACGCATCGAGGGCGCAAATTCGCTGAGTCTCGGAGGGGGCTACAAGGTCGGTCGCTTGAAGGGAGAGGTGTCAACTGATCTGCAGAAGATCGGTCTGCACATCGTGGAGGTCTTCCGTGCTCACGCGCAGAAGCACGGGCAGGAACTGGAGCTGGAAGTCGAGCCCGGGACCTACCTTGTCGCGAATGCCTGCGCGCTTTTATCCTCGGCTGTCGATGTTGTCGACACGGGCGAAGGGGGATACCGGTTCATCAAGGTTGATACGGGGATGACCGAACTTCTGCGCCCAAGTCTTTATGGCGCCCAGCACCCGATCGAAGTAGTGCCCGTCGAAGAGGGCGAACGTCCGCACGTAGAGTATATCGTGGCCGGACACTGCTGCGAGAGCGGCGACGTGATTACGCCCGCGCCGGACGACCCGGAAGGACTAGAGACACGGTTCCTGACCGAGACGAGAATCGGCGATGCGGTCGTGATCGGTGGTGCCGGGGCCTACTGCTCGGGGATGTCGGCCAAGAACTACAATTCCTTCCCTGAAGCGTCCGAGATCATGCAGATGAAGGACGGATCGTTCGAGCTGATTCGGAAGCGACAGACGCTCGATCAGGTGCTACAGAATGAAGTCCTGCCAGATGCCCTCTTGGATGTATAGCAACGGAAAACACGGAGGGCGGACGTAAAGGTTCTGAGACCACTCGGTGGAGCCTCGGGATCCCCGCGGTCTTTCCCCGCCGCCCCAAGCAGCCCAGCAAGTGCACTTGACTACCTGAAGGATATGGATGGCACTTTTTGAAACACTGAACGACTTCAAGATCAAGCAGATGCCCGAGCGGAAGTCCCGGTTCTGGCAGATGGCAGGGCCTGGGGCGATTCTCGTCGGGCTGTCTATCGGCGCAGGCGAGATCATCATATGGCCGCGGCTGGTGGCGGAGTATGGTGCCGATATGGTGTGGGCAGCGGTCCTTGGGGTCTTCCTGCAGATGTGGATCAACCTCGAGGTCGGACGGTGGACGGTAGCGACCGGGGAGACGGTGTTCACGGGGTTTGCGAGGATATGGCGAGGTTTCGCGCCCATTTTCATCCTGCTTACGGTGTTCTCGTGGATCGCGCCCGGATGGGGACGTGCGAGCGGGCTCGCACTGAAAGCGCTTCTCGTTGGCCCAGATGGATTCGGATCCGACACGTTCTGGACGATCGTGACCTTCGCGGGCTGCGCACTCCTCCTGTTTGGTCCGAAGGTGATCTACGGATCAGTCGAGAAGTCGGTCGAGTTACTCGTTCTGATTGTGACCGTGGGTCTGATATTCGTGGCTTTGGGGGTCGGTACGGCAGACACGTGGGGCTCTCTGTTTCGTGGTGCGATCAACTTCGGCTACAAGCATCCGCAGGTCACGGTGAAGCAGATGTTTATCGCGATTGTGTTTGCGGGGGCGGGTGGAACGGCGAACTTGTTCTACACCTTCTACCTGCGTGACAAGCACATTGGGATGGGTGTTCATTTGCCGTCCATGGAGAACCCGCTAAGAGGGCGTACCGAAAAGGTTCCGACAACCGGGTTCCGATACGAGGAGACAGAGGAGAACGCGAGCCGGTTCCAAGCTTGGTGGGATTACATCAAGAAGGATCAGATGCTTTTCTTCTGGGCGTTGAACACAGTGACGATGATACTGTTTATCTTCGGCTCGCTGGCCGTCTTGCATCCACGTGGGATCGTACCCGCAAGCGGTACGCTGATCTGGGACGAAGCTCAGATTCTGGGTGAAGTCTGGGGGCCAGCTGGGCGAACCGTTTTTCTGCTCGTCGGGTTGGCTACGCTGTTTGGTACACAGCTTGCCCTGATCGACGGCGTATCGCGTTCGATCGCCGACATTCTTTCGACGAACTTCTCCTTTGCGAAGAGTCGTAACACGAACTGGTGGTATGTGCTCATCGCCGCGCTATGGATGGTCGCCGGTTGTGTGATCACTTACGTGATGGAGGCGCAGGGCGTGACCGAGCTCGGTTTCCTGTTCAACGCAGCGTATATCGGTGGTTTTGCGATGGCGATTTACGTACCTCTTTTGTTGATCGGGAACCGAAAGTTCTTGCCCGACTCGGCAAAGCCTGGAGCGTGGTGTACGATCATGATGACGATCGCCTCGATCGTCTACGTCGCGTTCGCGGTTTCGTGTCTGATCTGGGAGTTTACAGGGTAGCCTCTTCCCGCGCCCAATGGTTTCCCTGCATCGATCATAAGTTTGCGTGTGCAGCCCCGAACAGTGTGGCTCAGAATCAGGTTAAGGACAACACCTCACCCTGACCCGTCTGCGGCGGGACTGGCCAATGGCTGCCTCTCTGACCAGTCAGACCACGATTTGGCTGTGGCTCGTACTCCTTGTCCGGGAGACCTACCCATTTCCCCTCTTGGATCCACTCTTCATCCCCGCCATAGAGCTCCTGTGCCATTAGGTCCTTCAAGCGCTTCTCGATCTTGGCGTGACTCGATTGACCGGACAGATTCACGAGCTCGTTTGGATCCTCGTCGAGATCGAAGAGCTGGGTGTGGTTTCCGACGGGGTAATAGATGAGCTTGTGCCGGCCATCGTGAATCATTCGCGTTGCTGTCGCCCCGTCGCTGCACTCGCCATACAAATGTGGACGCGATCCCTCGCTGACCATCGAGATCCCTTCGGCCGACTCGGGGATCTCGACTCCAGCCAGATCGAGCAGGGTCGGCATGATGTCCTGCCATCCGACCAGCCGGTTGTCGACTTTGTGGTGGCCGACACGATCGTCGTTTGTGGATCCGACCAAAATCATCGGGACACGAGCGGAGTCTTCGTAGAAAAGCCGTTTCGCCCATTGATGGTGATTGCCAAGCATGTCACCGTGATCAGACGTGAACAGGATGATCGTATCGTCGAGAAGACGCTCTTCCCGAAGCGTGCCGATCACGATCCTGAGTTGATGATCGATGTGTGTGCACATTGCGTAGAAGGCACGCCGGGCGGATCGGATCTGATGGTCGGTAAAGTCCTCCCAGGATGACTGACGCGTACGAAGTGCCCACGGAAGCGCGTTGAGGTCCTGCGCCCACTTTCCAATGTAGGGCTGTGGCGGCTCGATATCGCGATACATGTCGATGTAGCAACCGAGGGGTGTAAGGGGCGGGTGTGGGTGGCAGTATGAGAGGTAGTAGAAGCTGGGCTTCGTCGGGTCTCTGCGCTGGATCAACCTCGCCATCTGCTGTGTGGTCCAGTTCGTGACGTGACAGTGTTCCGGAAGATGCCAGGGACGATTTAGATAATCGTTATTGTTCATCCCGCTTGCGAACATCTTGCCAGCAAATCCCTGATCTCCCAGATACAGCTCGTAGTCATCGACAGCCTCGAACTGCGACCGGCCTTCCTCGTGTAGGATGACATCATCGAAGCCGATTCGGTCTCGCTGCGGATACACATGAAGCTTGCCGGCTGCGAAGGCTTGATAACCATTGTTTCGGAATGTCTGTGCGAGGGTTGGGATATCGGGCATACGGAGTGTTTCGTTGAAGTGCCTGTCTCCGTGAGTGCGGCAGGTGGTTCCGGTCATCAATGTTCTGCGTGCCGGTATGCAGACGGGGCACTCGCTGTAGGCGCGAGGGAATCGACACCCGTTCTTGGCGAGCTGGTCGAGCGTCGGGGTCTGGATTGCTGGGTGGCCAGCGACGCCGAAGAGGGATCCGGGCCAGTGGTCTGTGCAGATCAGGAGTACGTTTGGATGGTCTGGCAAGGTTCCTCCAGAAAATTGAAAAGTGACAATTGCGAAATGAGAATTGAAAAGCTAGTTGGTCACAAGTGTAGGGCGAGATGAACGATAGGGGGGCTCGAACATGGCTCGTTGTCTGGGGGTGAATTCATCCAAAGACTCTTCGACCCCTTCAGGGATATAGCGGCGAGCGTAGGTGAGGTGGCCGGGTGAGTACTTGTATAGGATCGACCGGCGTTCGTGGGCAGCCTTCCAAGGCATGGTGCCGTGGGTCAAGGCCTCTGTGAAAATGATGGCGGATCCGGCGCGGGCCTCGATCTGTTGGACGACACCGACGTCCTTTTCGAGACGTGCGACGAGGGGAGGGGTGACATAGTTAGATTTATGGCTACCGGGGATGCAGGCGAAGCCGCCATCACCCGTGCCTACATCCGTCAATGCCCAAGAAACAACTGTGAGACCGCATCTCATTCGGCCGTTGTGGAACTGGTAGAAGTGTGTGAAGTCGTCCGCCGTTCCACCACCGTGTAGCACGTGACCTTCGGCGCCGTCGACTGTTACGATTCCGTAGAGGTGATCAAGTCGAAGCCCGTCTCGCAACAGGTCCAGCAGGTATGGCAGAATCCGTTCATGGTCAAGCAGAGCTCGGAAGGGTTCGCACCAAGGCTTAGGCCAGGTGAGCATGCCTCCTAGATCGCCTCGTCCTTGCTTGCCGACAAGCGCAGTAGAGCCCCGTGAAAGGGTCTGTTCTGCCGATCGAATCTGAATTTGTTCCTGATTCTGGTCGATAGATTCGTTTAACTTCGCAAGTTCATCTACGGTTAGCACGTCTTCAACGACCAGGTAACCGTTCAGGTCGAAGAAATACTTTTCGTATTCGTTCATTGGATGCTCCCATTGGATCGACATCCTGCGAACAACACCTTTAACTACGTGTCAATATCGAAACTCATGTGAGAAATGAAAAGACGTTCAATGCAGGGAACGCGGGGAATGCAAATGAGCGATTGGGGGCCACGGCGGGATGAGGGCAATCAGTTCCGCATGCCGGTGCTTGCTGCCTATGGTGGGGACGTCTTTCTTTCCGAGATGGTATCGCTGAGGTGCATCGCGGCAAGCGGACCGATACTCGGTGGCGTGGCTCTGACTTCCTGGAAATGTAAAGCATAGATGGCGGTCTGAGAGTGCTCTGAACCTGAGTCTGCTGTCGAGTTGCAAGCCATCAGTCCAGGCGTCCCTCATCCTTCTCGATCAGATGAAAGAACGTCACTATGTCGTCCCGGTTAGAGATACCGTAGGCGTCCTTTCGCTTCTGAACGTACTCGGCAAAGCCCTGATTTTCGTCCATTGTTCCAAGCTTTGATATGTATGCGTTCCACATTTCGATGTCGAATTCGTCGGGGCGTCTCCCGTTTTCGAAACACCAATCCACCATCTCAGAGTTCGTCAACCCTTGATCGATCTGTTCGACCACGTCCGCATACCTCACTTTCAAGAACTTACAGCACCGCTCGTCGTGTCCCTTCCCTAAGTTCGGATGGTAATCTTCGTGGAGCGTGCCTTCCCCATGCTTTCTGGCTTTATCGAGCATGCGGGGGAGCCAGAGAATGCCCTCCAGCTTGTCTTTTGGGCTGCAAGGAACGGACATTTACTCCTCCTTTTGTGTGTGTTGCCCACACGCGATGGTCGCGTAGAAGTTTCTGTATGCGGGGCCTGGGGTTGGTAGCCCAGTCTCGTGGGTGTGGAAGGATTCCGCAAGGCCGTGATTGAGCATCCGAAGTTTGATGGGCTCAGCTATTTAGCCATTGACGGCGGTCCCCGTGTGATTGCAAGCACTGTTCGATGCTGCGTTCAGTTGACCATCGGCATAACGAATACGCGAATATGGTTCAACGGTCAAGCAGGCACTGCCCCGTCTGAAACCGATATCGAAACGGAGTGTCACGGGGCAAAACTAAAGACTGTGCCTGGCTAGCTTGGCCTGGAAGCCTGGTCGGTCGAGAACTTCAGTGTTTACGATGCCGTTGGGAATGCACCCTCGGGCGAGATCGATCGATTGGCGACACGCCATTCGGCCAAGATCGCGGAAGAGCTCGTTCGTCCAAGCAATCGCGTGCGGTGCCAGGATGACGTTGTCGAGTTCAGCCATTGGGTAGTCGTCCGGGACGGGCTCTGTGTCGTGGCAGTCGAGGGCCGCACCCGCGATCCTTCCTTCCCTAAGGGTCTCGAAGAGGGCTGCTTCGTTTACGATGCCTCCGCGCGCCGTGTTGATGAGGTAAGCCGTAGGCTTTAACAAAGCGAGCTCGTCGCGACCGATCAAATCGCGCGTTTCGTCTGTGAGCGGACAGTTGATCGAGATGAAGTCCGACTTGCGAAGGAGCTCTTCGAGGTTGACGAGCTCGACACCCTGCTCATTTGCGCTGTTCTCGGACACGAACGGGTCGTGTGCGATGACGCTGGCCATTCGAAATCCGTCCAGCATACCCGCCAGAGCGGATCCGATTCCACCAAGCCCAACGATCCCGAGCACACGATCCCGCAACTCCGATCCCATGTGTGACGAACGATCGTCCCAGTTCCCGTTTCTGACGATGCGATCCTTGATCAGAAGGTTGTGGGAGATCGCCAGCATGAATGTGATGGTTGCTTCGGCGACCGAGTAATTGACGCCACCAGCCGTGATCGTGAGCGCGACATCGGCATCGGTACACGCGTCGACATCGATTGAGTCGTAGCCAACTCCGAATCTGGATATCATCGTCAGACGGTCAGCATCGGCAAGTGTGGCTCCGGAAACGCGCGGAGTCAGAGCGATAACCGTGTCGGCATCGGCGATCTGGTCGGGTGTCATCTCGCTCTTGTGCTGATCGAAGAACTTCCAGTTGATCTTTGGCTCATCATCAAGCAAATCCAGCCCGATGTCCTGGTAGATGAGCGCGCCATCGCTCTGGAAGTCTGCAGTCAGTCGAACATTGAAACTCATTTCGATCCCCATCTTGTCAGGTTAATGCCGGGTGCTTTGCTACCCATACCTGCCGGTTTGTTGCCTTGTTCGAGGTCTGCTCTAACGGTGTTCCGGCTGAGGAAAAGGTGGTGAACATCTTCTGGCAGCGATTCAAGCTGCTCGGTCTGCCATTCTTCGATAGATCCGACGGGACCCGCCCACGTGGGCCGATAGGCGATCGCAAGCATTTCACGTGGACGATCACCAACGTTGGGTTGGCTGCCGTGGAAGACCTTGTGGTTAAGGAAGAGGGCTGATCCTGCCTTGGCCGTGACCGTCACCTCATCGGGATGCTTGGTGTAGCGCAAGTAAGGATTGCCGTCCGCGTGGAGTGACAAGTGAGATCGGGGTAGGACCCTGAAGGGTGAGACCTGTTCCGTCAGGTCATCCAAGTAGTAGAGGACGCGAATCATGACCGGGACACTTCCCTCGTAGCCGAATATGCGTGAGCCATAAGGTTGGCCGTCTGTGTGGAGGCTGATTCCTGGGTGTCCCGGCTCTGATCGTGCATAGGCGTAGTGCGAGAAAACCAGGTCGTCTCCCAGGATAGACTTGAGGATGTCGAGTGTAGGGCGGTGTCCGATCAGGCGCGTCAACTCGCCACCCGTCCACTGGACGTCATTCCGGGTTTGCTGATGAATGCTGTAGTCCACGGCCTGTGTTTCCAGCTGAGCCGTCTCGGTCTTTAATTGCGTGACGTGATCCGGGTCGAGCAGGTCCGGGACGACAAAGTACCCTTCCAGCTCGATCATCCTCAGGCGATCCGCTTCCGTCAGCTCCGACCAGTTTCTCTGATCCAGATTCATAGTTGTCCAGCGTATGATTTTAGTCTTCTACTTCAACGATGACTTCGATTTCGACGGTGATCCGACCGGGTAATGCACCCAGACCGACGGCCGAGCGGGCGTGTTTGCCCTTTTCTCCGAAAACTTCGACAAAGAGGTCCGAGCACCCGTTGATGACTTTGGGGTGATCGGGGAACTCGGGGGCCGTGTTGACCATGCCGAGAACCTTGACGATGCGGCTGACCTTGTCGAGTGAGCCGAGTTCGTCCTTCATCACGGAGATCAGGACGAGACCGACCGTACGGGCGTGCTGGTATGCATCCTCGAGAGGGACCTCTGTGTCGACCTTGCCGACCGCGTCGGGTCCGGGTCCCTTTCCGCTGAGGTAGAGGAGGTTACCCGTCCGCACAGCGTGGACGTAGTTCCCGCCGGGAGAGGGGATCGGTGGGAGTTCGATACCAAGTTCTTTAATCTTTTGTTCTGCAGACATGTCGTTTCTCCTTGCTCTCAGAACGGTATGGTTTCGCCTTCGTTCGATGTGCGTTCGGCGTAGAGGTCGCGCAGTCTTTCAGTGACCTGCCCGGGTTCGCCAGTCCCGATGGTCCGGCCATCGACTTCGAGGACGGGTGACAGCTCGCCCATCGTCCCCGTTGTGAAGACTTCGTCGGCTGTGTGGATCTCCGACAGCGAAATATTGCGCTCGACCGTCTCGATGTCGTTCACCCTAGCTGTTTCGATCACGATACCGCGGGTGATACCGGGCAGACACGAGTCGGCGTGTGGTGTGAGAAGCCGTTCATGTTTGATGATAAATAGGTTGGTCGCATTCGTTTCGGACACAAAGCCGTGAATGTCGAGCATGATTGCGTCGTCAACGCCGGCGACATTCGCTTCGATCTTGGCGAGGATGTTGTTGATTAGGTTGTTGTGGTGGATCTTCGAATCGACGCATTGTGGCGGATTCCGTCGGATCGACGCTGTTATTAGACGGATGCCGGTCAAGGCGTAAATGGGCGCCTTCCATTCGGCCAGGACGATAAGACACGATCCATACTGGTTGAAGTGTGGGCTCATGCCTGATGTCACCTTCTTGCCGCGCGTGAGCGTCAGCCGAATGTGGCAATTGTCCCGCATGCCGTTAGCTTCGAGTGTTTCGAAGATCGCGTGCTTGATGTCTTCGCGGCTCGGGACGTCGACAAAAGCCATTGCTCTGGCGGAGTCGAACATCCTATCCAGGTGCGCGTCGAGCTGGAAGATCTTCCCGTCGTAGATGCGGAGGCCTTCCCAAACGGCGTCGCCGCCCTGCACGGAACTGTCGAATACCGACACCTTGGCCTGCTGTCTCGGGAGGAGTTCTCCGCCGACATGGATGAGGATCGATTCGTTTCTCGGATCTGGCAACGTCACACTCATGAAGCATCCTTTGTCTTGATCGCACGATCGAACAACCTCTCGTAATGCGGTCGGCACTCGTCGAGCAACGGCAGCAATCGTTTAGGGAATGGGTCTGTCTTGGAGTAGTATGGCGAAAAACCTGAAGATTTCTGCACGTTGTGATACCAGTGCTTCGCCCAGACGCCGTCTTCGGGGCGAGGCACTGGTTCCCACGCGAGCATCTCATCGTGATAGGGGATACCGATCTGGTCGCACAATTCTCTGAGCGTGGCGGCCGGGTCCAGTAAAGTCTGCCGGGCATCCAGAACAGGTGGGTGCTGACCAATCGATCCGAGCTCGTTGAGAAGCTGTGTCTGCCGACCGAGACCCGTGTCTTTGAGAGACGGGTTGGGTAGCTGGTTGATCAGCGAGGGTAACATCTCGACCGGATCACGGATGAGGAGGACGTTTACGGTCTTCTCGAAGAATGATAGATCGAGATCGACCAGATGATGAGCCATCTGCTTCATGAACAGGACCGAGCTGTCACAGGGTCCTAGCACCACCTGCTGGATCACACGGTCGCCGTCCTGATCCATCGCAGCCAGGACCTCATCGCGACCTGGATGGTCGGCCCCTGAGACGCGAAGGTAATGGGCGTAAAGCGGCTCATCGATGACGGTCGTATCGGGCCTCTGGGCGAAGGAATACATCAGCGCCGTTGAGACGTTGCGCGGTCCCGACCAGAGGTTGATGCGAATGGTGTCCGTGTTCATCCGTTCGCGTTCAACTCCCGCATGATGGCGTGGTGGCTTTTGCCTTCTGCCCAGAGGTCGGCATACCGCTGCTCATCGATGTTATCACGTCTGAGGAATCCGCGAATGTCGTAGCGTCCTTCGACACCGACGGGGAGCACCCCTTCTTCGAGCATCCGGTCGAGCGGATACGTTCGTTCCTCGAGCGGGAAGGTCACGCGTCTGTGTCGACGCGCCGACTCGTAGATTGCCATCATGATTTCGACAGTGATTCGGGCCTGCTTCCCTGATCCTCGGTGTTCCGGGCCTCCTTCCAGCCAAGCGATCAGTTCGGTTACCTGAGCGGCGTTGGTTTCGCCACCGATCGCCTGATGTCCATCGCCATCCTGAAGATCGATGTTTTTCCAGCCTTTCGTGTTGGTATTGAACAGCCGAATCCCCATCTCCTTGACCTCGATCATGCCCTCGGAGCCCTGGATCTGGAAAGAGCCTGCGGCCGCACCTTCACGCTCGAGGTCCGACTCGATCAGCAGTTGAAGCCCGTTGTCGAAGTGAATCAATCCGATGCAGGCATCCTCGATCGCGACATCCCGCTCGTATCGATCCGTGTGACGCTCGACGCTGCCCATCGCCCACACGGGATTCGGATCACCCAGTGAGAAGCGCGTCCCGTCGATCGAATGTGTACCCCAATTCGCAAGACCTTCGGCTACGCGGTTTCTCGCATACAGTGGCTTGCCGATGGCACCTTCGGAGATCAGCTCACGTGCGCGCTCCCATCCGGGTGTAAATCTTCGCTGGTGACCGATGACGAGCTTTGTGCCACCGGCCTCGCACGCATCGACCATTCGGTCTGCCTCGTCCATCCCGATGGCCATCGGCTTTTCGCAGATGACCCCTGGAACGCCTGCCTTTGCGGCCGCCACGGTCAGGTCGGGATGGAGAAGGTGCCACGTGCAGACGCTGACGATGTCAGGGGATTCGTGCTCGAGCATCTCTTCGATCGAGCCGTATGATTTCGGAATATCATACTCGCCGGTGTAGATCCTGCGCGCAGGCTCGGATGGGTCGACTGCCGCGATCACCTCAACGTTGTCGAGGCGGTTGTAGCCGTCCATGTGAGCGTGTCCGATACTGCCGCATCCAACGATCGCTACGGTGTAGGTCTTGCTCATTGGGTGCGTCATCAGGGCCGCCCTCCTTTCGACAGTCTGTTGTTGATATTATCGATCAAGTTCGGCACATCCAAGATGCCGTCCACGATGTATAGCGCGCCATTTGGTGTTTTCCTTTAGTTACTGTCGATGCCGATCGAGACCCAAGATACATTGACACAGTGCCGATCGACAGATCGAATGTGCTATTCTGATCTCTCTCGATGGATTCAGAGTCCCCAGATCACCGCCGGGATGACGACCTCGACAAGCCAGAGGTGCCGGATCCCACGTTTCCTGTCAGGGCCTTTATGATGTCCCCCAGTCAGCTGATTTTGCAGGAGAGGCAGCGCGGTTCGTGCGGTGCGAATCGGTACTTCTGAGGGGCGGTCTTGGACAATCGAGCAGGTCACAGGGAGACGCGCCTCAGGGTGAGCTGATACCAAGACGTCAATCGATTGACCAATCGAGAAACCTGAGGAGGGATTCGGTCACGAGCTCCGGTTGCTCCTGCTGCACCCAGTGGCCAGCACCCTCGATCAGTTCCGCTCCAAGGAATTGTGTACACGTGGATGTCTGCATCGCTTCGAAGCTACCTGGCTTTTGGTAGGTGCCCCAGTCGTTCCGTCCCGCCAGGTATCGTGTCGGGATGTCGATCGTCCTTCCCGCGTATCCGGCTGTCTCGTCGGCTCCCACGCCGCCAGTAGTGCATCGGTACCACTGTAGACCGCCCTGGAATCCGTTCCGCTGATACTCTTTCGCGTAGACAGCCAGCTGCTCGTTTCGGAGCCAGCGACAAGATGAAATCTGATCGTCGGAAGGCATCTCCTGGCATACGGTTTCGGCCATCCCCTTGTCCGCATCCATCACGTAATAGCGCGGCATCCTAGCGATCACGTCCGCACGCCATGCTTCGAGCGGACAGGGACGGTTCTCCGGCCAGTCAGCGCTCTTATGATGGTAGTAGGCCCGAAGAAAGTCATGTACACCCTGTGGACAGTGCCACATATTGTCGTTTGCTTCACGCGTGCTGTAATACCACTGGTAGTGTTTCCGTGGTGGCGTCAGGGCGGCGAGGTCGTCGTGTATGGCCGGCCGTGATGGGTTTGCTGCCGGTTGGGATACACCACCGAAAGGGCTGCTCATCAGGACGACGCGTTCGAAGAGATCCTGCCGGGTGAGGGCGCACCAGGAGGCTATAGGGGATCCGAAGTCGTGGCCGACAAGGAGTTCGACGGAGCTGATTGAGAGTGCAGCCAGTAGACCGGTCACATCAGCGACCAGGTTGAGCATTCGGTAGGACGCAAGGTCGCCGTCGTATTCTGGATCCCAGCCGGTGGTCCTGCCGTATCCACGCTGATCCGGGGCGATCACGTGGTAGCCAGCTTCCGCGATCGGGAGCAGCTGGTGACGCCAGCTGTATGCAAGTTCGGGAAATCCGTGAAGGAAGAGCACGCACGGATCAGATGGTTCGCCTGCTTCGAGCACGTGCATTCTCAGGCCGTTGGCGTTGTCAACGAATCGGGAACAGATTCCCGCAGCGAGAGTTGTCTGACCGTATGTGACCTCGGTGTTCACTTTGCTGTCTTGAGATCGTTAACCGGGCAGATCAGAGACTCGAAGCCGTCGATGTGGCACTCGACGACATCATCCTGCACGATAGCGGCCGCGCCTGGTGTTCCGGTGGACAGAATGTCTCCGGGAAGCTGTGTCATGACCTGTGAGTGGAGCGAGACCAGATAGTCGGGTGGGTAGGTCATGTTGCGGACCTGGTTGCTCGACCGCGTCTCTCCGTTAACGATCGTGGACACGGTCAGAGACAGGACATCGTCGATCTCGTCAGGTGTGACCAGCTCAGGTCCGAAGACGAAGAAAGAATCGAAACTCTTGCAGATCGTGAGGTAGCGAGGGTTTCGTCGCAGGATGTCCTCTGCCGTCATGTCGATGATGGTGGTAAAGCCCGCGACTGCGCTGAGCCAGTCTTCTTCTGGTACATCCTTGCAGCGTTTGCCGAAGACGACTCCGAGCTCAGCTTCCGCCGTTGTTCTCTCAGACATCTTGGGGATCTGGATCGTGTCACCGGGACCGATTATCGTGGTCGCCGGCTTGATGAAGCTCCCGGGCAATCCCTCGGGCACCTTCTCGTCCAGATCGCCCGCGTGCTCCTTATAGTTGAGACCGATTCCCCAGATCTTTGCCGGATCCCGATAGATTGGACCTATGGATGCTTCTGCGACCTCGACACCCTCGAGTTCGTCAAGTTTGTTCGAGTGATCGCTATGCCAGGCGGTCAACTCGCTCAGTCGCCCTGAATCGAGAAGCGGCTTTGTGGAGACCGGCCAGGTCTGTCCATAGACCGTGTTGATCTGTTCCAAGGCGATGTAGCGATCGTCGTGTCGGATCGCTGTCAGCGAGGTCGGGCTTTCTTCGAGTGTCGCGAGTCTCACGGGTGTCCTTTACTCTAGGTCGATGTCGAATGTGAACTGGTCTGCTTCGGTGGGGTTTGTGCGGATCATCCATCTGCCTTTGGGAGAGATCACGCCCGAAGGACAGGAGCAGGGCATTGTTTCGGGGTGAGCGCTGTCCACCACAACCGTCCAGACGCTTGCTTTCGATGTCCTAAGACGCAGGTTGGATTCGTGGAAGGGCCAGATGACATCCCTCGCCCAGTCGCTGCCGTTCCGCCCTCCGTTTACTGCCTGGAAGACGATCTGTGTTCCGAGGTTTGCGAGTTGGTGGAGAAGGTAGGGATCCGGAACAGGCGTGCACCCCGGGTTCGCCCAGAAATCGTTGCAGATCAGTCCACCGATCAGGGTTCCCTCCAAGGAGAAGGTCTGGAGGTCGGACGTCGCATAATCATTTATCTTGCCCCGGGGCTCGACTTCCATGGTTCCGCAACGTAGGATTTTGCTGTGGAAGCCGAGGTAGTCTCCGTCACGGCTGTAGAATCGAATTTGGTTGTAGCACTGGCCGTCGTCTTCGACAAAGCACGTGCCAAGCGCAAGACCGACACGTGCATTGGCGGCCGCTGAGGTGACCGTCTTCAGGGCGGACCGTACGACAGAGGGGCCGAACTGCGGGGTGTAGCCGCTGAGCGAGCCTTCTGGAGTCAGGAGGATGTCGGCCTCATCTGAAGCGGCACGTTCGATCGCGTGGAGGATAGCCCCCAAATTACGCGATATGTCTCTTGTGACGTCAAGCTGCGCGCCGGATACTCTCATCGTTTATCTCTCTCAATGGGTCTCAAGTAATGTCGTGACTTGGTCGGCGGCAACAGGGCTCACGACTCAAGCCTGCGTTTCTCGTTTCTCTGGACAGCATACCAACCGGACGTTTCCTTTGCAGCACGTGCTCCACAATCACCTGAACAGGACTGGAAGATGAAAACCGCTCTACAACCTGACGGCCTTATGGTCGATCTGCTGAAGAACCCTGAGACCGCCATAGTAAGTAACAGCCGACCGACCTTCAGCTGGGTCGTCAACGACTCGAAACCAAACGCCCACCAGGAGGCCTTTCAGATACTGGTCGCTTCATCATCGGAGAAGCTCGGCGCTGGAGAAGTGGATGTGTGGGACTCGGGAGAACCTGATCCCGGATCCGTATGGAAATCGGATAACCGATCGGTACACGTACCGTATGATGGGAACGATCTGGCCGAAGACACGACATACCACTGGAAGGTCCGCACATGGAATGGCGTCGGGAACGTCAGTCCCTGGTCGGAATCCGAAACGTTCGTGACGGGTTCGTGGGCAAACGAGCATACAACGGACTGCGCTCCACTTGCTGTAACTGAAGTGGCGCCTTGTGTGATGGTGGAAAAGGATATTGGTCACTGGTTTGTGGACTTCGGGAGGGCTGCCTTTGCGACAGTGGCTGTGACGATCGAGTCACCTGACGATCGAGAGATTCAGGTTGTGCTGGGCGAAGTGCCGGAAGGCAGGTATGGCATCAATCCAGACCCGGGTGGGAGTCGCCGATACCAGGTGATCAAGCTGCAGCTGCGCCCGGGGAAGCATCGTTATCAGGTCGAAATCCCTTCCGATCCACGAAATACGAAGGACTTCGCGATTTGTATGCCCGAGGACCTCTTTGAGGTGTATCCGTTCCGCTACCTGGAGTTGATCGGTGTGCCCGGACAGCTGACGCGAGAGGCTGTGCACCAATTGACCGTGCACTATCCATTCGATGATGACGCTGCCGCATTTACGTCATCGAGCAAGGTGCTGAATGATGTATGGGACCTCTGTCAGTACACGATGAAGGCGACCAGTTTCAGTGGCTACTATGTCGATGGAGATCGCGAACGGATTCCTTACGAGGCAGACGTATACATCAACCAGCTCGGTCACTACTGCTGCGACCGCGAGTATGCGATGGGTCGCCGAACCCACGAGTATCTGATCACGACACCGACGTGGCCGACGGAGTGGATCCTGGATTCGGTGCTGATCGCCTGGAACGATTATGTCTACACTGGGAACGAAGCGTCGATCCGACATTACTACGAGGATCTGAAGGCGAAGACACTGACGGCGATCGCACGTGAGGACGGTCTGATCACGCTGAAAAACATGAACGACGAAGTGCTTGAGAGCATCCACTTCGCTGGGCGATCGGCCGAGCAGTTCAACAGGGGAATCGAAGACAATCCGGATTGGCCGCAGGCCGAACGTGACGGGTTTGATATGCGGCCCGTGAACGCGGAGACTAACGCCTTCCACTATCGGGCGGTAGTCCTGATGAGCCTGATCGCAGAAGCTCTCGGTGAGGACGAAGATCTTCTCTGGTATCGTGAGCGTGCACGACTGATTCGCGAGACCTTTGTCGCGAAGCTGGTCGATCCGGTGACCGGATTGGTGCTCGATGGCGAAGGGAGCACGCACAGCTCGCTACACGCGAATATGACGGCACTTGCCTTCGGGCTCGTCCCAGAGGCAAATCACGATGCCGTCGTGGATCATCTCAAGTCGAAGGGTATGGCGTGCAGCGTGTATGGATCCCAGTTCTTGATGGAGGCTTTGTATGAAGCTGGAGAGGATGATTTCGCTCTGACACTGCTGACATCGACATCTGAGCGATCCTGGGCGCATATGGTCTACGATGTGGGCACGACGATCGCTCTGGAAGCTTGGGACGATCGGTTCAAGCCGAATCAGGATTGGAACCACGCGTGGGGAGCGGCACCGGCGAGCATCATTCCGAGACACCTGATGGGGATCCGTCCCGAGTCACCCGGGTTCGAGACCATCGTGATTCAGCCGCAGCCTGGGGCGCTCGAGTGGGCGGAGTTGAAGACCCCGACGATCCGAGGGGGTGTGACGGTTCGGTTTAACCACGTCCCGCTGCAGATGTTCCATTTGGAGACTGAGACGCCACCGAATACGACATCGACGGTAGTACTACCGACTTTGGATTCGGACGATCCGGTTGTGACGGTGGATGGTCGGCGTGTCGCTGGCAGAGTTGACAGAAATGGTATCGTGGTCACGGGTATTGGGTCGGGGTGGCACGTGTTCGAGCGCTCTGTTTGAATGCTTAAAGGCAGGCTACGAAAAACACTAAGGAGCACAAAAGGAAGGAGTAAGCTAAGGCAACTTTAAGATTGAAACCGTGTAAGTCAGGCCAGAACCGATTGAGGCGCTCGCTGTCGGCCCGTCTCAGGACGGCTCGACTTGGATTGAGGTGCTGCTTCTGAGATCAGTAATACCTATGCGAAATGTTGATATTCGCATCTCTTGAGCTGTGTCGGTTGCGCCCAAGCCACCGATTGAAGGGACAGAAACCGACGAGCTGTACACATTTTGTTCCTCAGTTGGCCGGACGGAGGCTGAACGACGTCCAGGCGCATTCGTCTGATAGCGACCTCCTCAGTCTGTTGGATAGCATCCCCGTGAAGTCGGGAAAATTTGCATCGGCTGACTTTCGAGATTCCCAGACGACTCTTCAGAGGGCTTAGAAAAGAGACATCTGCTGTCTGGGAATCCTGAACAGGTTTGTACGGAGTGGTGTAAGGCTCCGATCAAGGCCGAATCGCTTCTGTGCGATGTGGAACATCCTTTCGATTTGGTCGGCGAACTCGCCAATACCTCGCATCCGAGTCCCGTAACTCGGATCGTAGAGGACACCTTCCCGTGTATCCTTGACCTGGTTGAGGACTCGATCCTTCCTGTTTGGATAGTGCGCCGCTAGCCATTCTGAGAATAGCAGTTTGACCCCATGAGGTAGCCTGAGCAGGGTGTAGGTGGCCGTGATCGCGCCCGCATCGGATGTGGCCTGGAGGATATCGAATATCTCGTGGTCGTTAAGCCCGGGAATCACGGGGCCGAGTATCACCCCTACCCGTACTCCTCCTTTACGCAGTTCCTCTATGGCCTTAAGCCTTCTTTTCGGGCTCGATGCTCTGGGTTCGAGCTTGTTCGCGAGCGCGGGATCCAGACTTGTGACGGACATCGTTACGCTTGCGACGTCGGGTGACGACATCGTTTTCAGGATGTCGATGTCTCGTGTGACAAGCTCGCTCTTGGTGACGATATCAACCGGGTTTAAGAAGTCGGCGAAGACTTTCAAGCTCTCGCGCGTCAAACGCAGGTGACGCTCGATTGGCTGATAGCAGTCTGTCACTCCGCTCATCATTACCAGTTGAGGCTTCCAATTGCTTGCGGAGAAAGTTTTCTTGAGCAGTTCTGGCGCATCCTCCTTGACGAAGAGCTTCGACTCGAAATCCAAACCAGCCGAAAGACCCAGATACTCGTGTGTCGGACGCGCGTAGCAGTAGGCACACCCGTGCTCGCAGCCCCTGTATGGGTTGAAGGTGGCGTTGAAGTTAAGATCTGGACTGTCGTTTCGAGAAATGACCGATTTGGTGGCGTCGCGAAACAGCTCGGTGGTCAGGACCGGAAGGTCTTTATGGGGCGAGTCGTATTCGACGTCGAGCGACTCGAACCGGCTGCCGGGATTTGTGGCAGCGCCACGCCCCTTGCGGGGTCTGAGAGGAGGCATCTATCACCGGTAGTAGAGAGAACGAAGTTGAATGAACGGTTTGTTTAGGGGTAGGAATATGGTCAGGATTTATAGGGTGGACCAGGATGGCGTGAAAATTGAAGACGAAAAATAAAAATTGAAAATCTTGGGGGGAGAGACGAGAAGGGGGGCTAAACTTTGGACCCATCTTGGAACTGAAAGCTCTTCCTGCTGATAACAATATCGGAGTCAATACGCTAGCGTGATGCCCGCACCTCTGGGATCGTTGGCTCCGTTAAAGGCGCCGTCGGGGTCGTGGAGGATGAGTTGGATTCGGCTGGCAGCGTTGTTGCCAAGGCTTGCGAGGTGATGGCCGCGCCCGCTTGCGTGCAGGATTTTAAGTCCGGCTGCCGCTGCTATGGGCGATGCAGAGGCAACCAGGTCGTTTGTTGCGTAGTGATCTGCGACAAGATTCAGGAAACGGCAGACAAAAGAGCTGTCTCTGAATAACGTACGGCGATACAGCTAACATCGCGAGCGACATACTCTTCGTTCGGCCGGGCGTCTGTTCCCGCACTATAGTAGACGGTGATCAGCGTGCCATCAGTCAACCGTGCAGTAGAGGGGTAACCGATGTCCGTTCCCGGGAGATTGTTACCGATTACGAGCGTGTGATCGAGCCAGGTTTGACCGCGATCGAGACTGATTCGGCCTTCGACGCCGTATGTGGGGTGTCGACGTCCATAGGTCATCAGGACGGCACCGCCGGAAAGGAGTGTGAGATCGGGCGGATGTTCCTGGCTATCGGAGACCTTGACCGGGGATGACCAGGTGTGACCTCGGTCGGTCGACCGGAGCGTATAGATCGCCTGCTCGTCGCGATCCTCCGACCGGGCCGCGAAGAGCCAGTCGTTGGCGCTGAGGATCAACAGGTCTGCTTCATTCAGACCGACGGCGACGGTGAGCGGATCCGCCCATGTGTCCCCATCATCGTTCGATCTGAGCAGATAGGTAGGGCAGGTCGCCGGTCCGAGGCGAGGCGTGTCGCCGCCAGCTCCCAGCGGATGCGATCCGCCGTAAACGGGCATATACAATGTGCCCTCGTCGTCTCTTCTAATCTTCCCGAAGGGTGACGTGCCGTTCAATGGCAGCCAGTTGAGTTTGAGATCCTCATTCCAGGTCGTGCCGCCGTCAGAAGAGCGAACGATTCGTGTGTCTGTCGGACCCTTGCCCGAGACCCAAGCGCCATTGTCGTTGTAGCTCCCTTGCCAATGGTATCCGAGGATCGCGATCCCGTCGCGATTGAACCCAAGTGCTGGGTTCCGATCATCCCGTTCGCTGTCCGCAATCGTGACCGGATTGCTACACTTGCGCCCACCGTCTGCCGACCGCACCGCGTCGAGTCGTCCACCCAGCCCCATATGGGCTGCCCCGCCACGCAGGACAACAAGCAGTTCGTCAGTTTCCGACGCTGCTATTACAGGAAAGTAGCCTTGTCCATCCGTGACTGTGTGCTCCGATGCACCGTCGAGACTCCGTACATCTATTACGCTCATCCAGGTCCTTTCGCGTTCGAATGAAACCACTCTCCGCCCAAGGCGGTTGGGTGAACACGATGTGCGCAAATTATAGCAACTTAAGCTAAGGCAAACGATTGGTGCGGACCAGCGCCGGGAGAGATACCCCGAACTAGAACGCTCGTGCAAGCGATCGCGTGCAAAGGAGAAAGGCTAGCGTGGTCTGAGCGCGAAGCTTTTCAAGCCAATTAGCGAAGCCTTCAAACCAACAATCGATGTTTGTACCGAGGGCGCTAAAACCCAAGCTGTCCGAGTATTCCTTGGGTGACTCGGATCCTAGACCTGCACCACTTGCGTTTTCTTTCAACCCGGACGGCCAACTTGTCTACCTTTAGGCGCTCCCGATCTACTAGGCACTCTAAACCGAAATTCCATTTCTATGTCGCTTCTCGAAACAATCGAATCACCGGCCGACCTTAAGAAGCTCGATCTCGAACAGCTTCAGCAGGTATCCGACGAACTCAGAGCCTACATCATCGATGTTGTGATGGCCATCGGCGGTCACTTCGGGTCCAGTCTCGGAGCAAATGAGCTAACCGTGGCACTGCACGCCGTGTTCGATACGCCGGAAGACCGAATCGTCTGGGATGTGGGTCATCAGACATACGGTCACAAGGTTCTGACGGGCCGGCGAGATGAGCTAAAGAAGATCCGTCAGGCGGACGGCATCAGCGGGTTCCCGAAACGATCGGAGAGCCTATATGACACATTCGGTGTCGGACACGCAGGTACGTCGATCTCAGCGGCACTTGGGTTCGCGGCGATGAGGGATCAGCTAGGAGAGAAACGGAAGGTCGTCGCCGTGATCGGCGATGGGGCACTGACGAGCGGGATCGCCCTGGAAGGTCTAAACAATGCGGGAGCTCTTGAGAAGGACGTGATGGTCGTTCTAAACGACAACCGGATGTCGATATCTCCAAACGTGGGAGGGTTGTCGCACTACCTGACGCGGATCATCTCGGACCCGACCTACAATCGCTTCAGACAGCGGATTACGAACGATCTTCTCTACCAGAAGCTTAAGGAAGGTATCTGGAATCTGACGGGTACGGTCCCAGTGATTGGAGATAACCTGCAGCGGGCGCTGGGCGGGTTCGAAGAAGGTCTGAAGGCGATGCTTGTCCCCGGTGTGGTGTTCGAGGAGATGGGGTTCCGATACTTTGGACCGATTGACGGACACGACCTACCTGAGCTGGTCACCACACTTCGAAACCTCAAAGATCTACCGGGGCCGACGCTTCTGCATATCCACACGATCAAGGGGAAGGGCGCGATTCCGGAAGAAGAGGAGGATCCTTACAGCGCGGATTCGACGAAGTATCACGCGCTTAGTCCTCCAAAGCCGAAGTCGTCAGGACCGTCGCTTCCGAGGTATCAGGATGTGTTCGGGCCAGCGCTGCAAGAGATTGCCAGGGATGACAGTCGTGTCGTCGCGATTACGGCAGCGATGGTCGAGGGAACCGGGCTGATCGGGTTCTCGGAGGAGTTTCCCGACAGAATATACGATGTGGGGATCGCAGAGCAGCACGCCGTGACATTCGCGGCAGGTATTGCGCTTGAGGGTGGGCGTCCGGTCGTGGCGATTTACTCGACGTTCCTGCAGCGCGCCTACGACCAGATCGTCCACGATGTGGCGATCCAGTCTGTGCCCGTGATATTCTGTCTCGATCGTGCAGGGCTGGTTGGTGAGGATGGTCCGACGCATCACGGTGGGATCGATCTGTCTTATCTGATGTGCGTACCCAAAATGATCATCGCCGCACCGAAGAACGGTGACGAGCTTCGTGACCTGCTGTATACGGCGATCCAGCAGAACGATAAGCCGTTTGCGATCAGGTATCCGCGCGACAGTGTGCCTTGTGCGGTGACCGAAGGTCGAGCACCGGAGTCGATCCCGATCGGATCCTGGGAGACATTGAGCGAAGGGAAGGACGTCGCGATTCTGGCGACGGGGACAATGGTAGAGGCGACGCTTCAGGCCGTGGCGGCGGTCGAGGAAGGGGGCTGCCGGCCCACGGTCGTGAACGCCCGATTTGTGAAGCCGATGGATTTGAACGTTCTCGAAGGTATCGCCGAACGGTTCAGCTTAATCGTGACTGTTGAAGAGAATGTGATCTCCGGTGGCTTCGGTGCGGCCGTTTCGTCGCATCTGGCAGATCGACTTCAACAGAACCAGTGCGTGGTCTGTCTGGGGCTCCCGGATAGGTTCGTCGAACACGGACCTCGTAAGGCGCTGCTCGAGGAGGTGGGTCTGAACCCGGACGGGATTGCCGTCTCGGTGCTAAGACACTATCGGGAGGCGAAGCAGCGGGTGTAGGTCTGAATCTTCTGCGGGGTCAGATCTGTCCCATCATAGAGCTTTGAATGCCCAACCAGGAGGTGGCGCTATGAGCAAGAAGCGGAAGCCAATGGAGCAGGGCGTGCTGGGAACGAAGAGGAAGAAACATGAGACGGCCGTATTTCCGGAACGCGATTCGCAAATCGCCTTCCGTAGATGCTGAAGATGTCGCACGCGGAGCTAACCGCGCGAGCGGTCACAGCCTGCGTAAGAAATGGAAACCTTGAACGGCAGGGGGCCTATGGCCGCCTCTGTGAACACAGATGAACAAGGATATGAACTATCTGACGGAAGCCGATCTTAAAGAGTTCGAGGAGACGGGCTACCTCGTGTTCGAGGGATTGTTCGACGACGACCTGAACCAGCGGCTCAAGGGTGATGTCGATCTGATGATGGAAGACCGTGCCCAGGGCGAGAAGCGGCTGGTGATGAGATACGACGAACTCGGCGCGCTGACGTCCGAGCCTGCCGTCGTGGACCGGGTTGCGGAACTGATGGACGGGAAGCTCTTTACACACCATCACATCCACGCGCGCTGGCAGGGGGAAGGTGAGCGGGGTGTCGCTTGGCACCACGACTATGTGCAGATCCCACAGACGAACCGATCACACCTGATGGTTCACGTGTTTATGTATCTGGATGGGCTGAACGGAGAGGTGGGCGATCTGCTCGTGATGCCGGGCACGCACAAGAAGGTCATGAACGGAGATGCCTTTCGGCAGTTCGAATACGAGGATCTGCCAGGATCGATCACGATCGACGACTTGGCACCGGCCTCAATCATCATAGTTCATTCAGCGGTCCAGCACGCGAGACGACCGAAGCCGGGAGGCGGGTCGTTCCGCCGCTACTTCATTGATACCTCATACTGCCAGAACGGCGTCCAGTGGGCATCTTATCCGAACATCGAAGAGATCAACAAGGTCGCGATCGAGAAGGGCTTCGATCGTGACGGAAGGTATGCCTTTCTCTACGACACCTCTCAGTTCTACGACCGGGTGTCGCTGAGGGACCAGTTCGGTGAGGCGAACGAAGGGAGCCTTGCCTTGAAGGTCTGCGGTTAGACAAGACTACCCTCTCTGTACTACCCCTCATCCTCCCCCGTGTAGTAAGTCTCGTCCGTCCTCGTCCAGAAGGCGCGCTCATCATCCGCCTGCTGCTTCCAGATCTTCTGTCGGACGAGTGTCTTCCCGCTGTCCGGGTAGTGACAGCAGTCGAAGGGTGGGTTGTCCGAGATGACCAGATAGTTCACGTCCTCGTTGCTCTCGTTGCTGAGCTGATGCGCGACACCTGGGGGACACATTACCGAATCTCCAGCAGAAACGGTATGTGATTCCTCATCCATACGCACAGTCGCCGTACCGGACACGATATAATACATCTCCCAGAGTGCCCCGTGCGAGTGATGCGGAAAGTTGCGCTTTCCGGGCGGCAGCGTGACGTGATCCATATCGAATGGCGCACCCGTATCGTCGCACGAGAAGATGCATCGTCCCGTGAATCCGAATTTTCCGGTAGGTGAGTCTCGGGACACATTCTCCCGATCAGCGGGTCTGGAAATCATAGCGTCCTCCTCAGTTCCGTAATTCGTTGCAGGCCATAGAATCTGGATTAAGCACCGTTCACCCTGAGTGATTTGTCAAAGCGTTAGCGGAGACGAATCGTATCGAAGGGTCGGTCGAAGAGATAAGGGGTCGGTGAGAACGGATCGGAGAGAACCTGTCGTTGGCGAAATCAGGCGGGTTCGAACCCGAAACGCTGTCCGCGTGAAACCGCGCAGACAGCATTTCACCCTCTCCCGCTGTGCAGGAGAGAGGTAGAGCGATCACTGGGCGAAGTATTCCTCTAGAGCAGGGTCGAGTTCAGGGACCGCCAATGGGATGCCGCCGTTCCGCAGCGATTCCGTTGCTTGGCAGCCTGTGGCGACGCTGTATCGGGCGGCTACGGGAGACGTGTTGATGTCGCCGCCTTCACGGACGAATCTTACAAACTCTGCGACGATCTTCGAGTCGGCACCGCCGTGACTGCCTGATTCCCGCATGATCGGGATCTGTTTGTCTCCGTCTGGGTTCCAGTTCGATCGATTGTTCCACAGATTGATGTGGCTACCGTCTTCGCCGTTCCCGAAGTTCTCAATACGTCCCTCAGTCCCGACGATCGTGTAGTTCCGCCAATAGTCGGGGGTGAAGTGACACTGCTGATAGGCGGCCAGTACACCGTTGTGCATTTCCATTTGAATCAGGCTGACGTCCTCCACATCGACGACAGGGTTGAGTTCTGTCTGGCTGAGCGGTGGCCAGTGCGCATAGTTGATTGATGCATTTCCTCGCTCGTCTAAACCGTGACGGCTGTCGATGTCTCCGTAGACCTTCAACGCACCCATCGCGTTAACACGTCTAGTGTACGAGTTGCACAGCCAATGGAGAACATCGATGTCGTGAGCCGCTTTCTGGAGAAGGAGCCCTGTGCTTAGACGGCGATCCGCGTGCCAGTCCTTGAAGTAAAAATCCCCGCCGTGACCGACGAAGTGGCGACACCACGCAGTCTTGACGTCTCCGATGGCGCCAGTGTCGATCAGTTCCTTCAGCTTAAGAACAAAGGCCATATGACGCATGTTGTGACCCAGGTAGAGCCGGACCTGCTTTTTATGGGCAAGATTTAGAATCCGGTCGCATCCCTCGATCGTTATTGCCATCGGTTTCTCGAGATACACCGCCATCCCTGCCTCGAGAGCGGCTATAGCATGTTCTTCGTGGAGATAGTCGGGAGTGGTGATGAAGACCGCGTCGAGTTCCCTATCCAAGAGGTCACGGTAGTCGTGCGTGATGTATAGCCCGCTCCCATAGCGGTCCTTGGCCGATCCGAGGCTCGAGTCGACGAGATCGCAGCAGGCTACAATGCGGGATCCGTAATCAGGCTTGTGTGCGTGGCGGGCCACCCCGCCACGACCGCCTGTGCCGATGACACCGATCTTCAGTTCGGACAAGGTTGAATCCGTTACAGTGAAGGATCAAAGAAGCTTGGAGGAGGTTTTGGCAAGCTTAGTGACTTCGAAGGGTTTGCGGACAATTTCTTTGACGCCTAGCANCTCGGTTTTTGGAATCAGGCGCGACGTATGCACTGACTTCGGCGATCGGGAGCTTGTCGAGTTCCCGGTCCCGGATCTTCGATCGTGTTGTAGCCTGAAATGGGCATCTGAAGGTCGATGATAGCCAGCCCGATGGTAGCCTAGTCCATTTCCGTAAGAGCGCGACCAGCATCTCCGAACAGCTAATACATTTNTATTCTTCCCATCCCAAGATCCTACCGATGCGCTTCGTGTGGCGGGCTCGTCATCAATCACAAAGATCTTCGCCATTGTATCATTAGGTTTTAGGCTAGGGGCCGATCGGCTCTTAGCCCAACATTGCATTCCAGAACTGGTGGTGTCAACCTAGCCCGTTGTTTGCCCGCTTCGGTCGATCCGCAGTATCTAGACAACCAAGCATCTGGGAGACATTACAATCTCCAGACTAAAAGCGTTTGTGGTGAAAACTCGTCCGTTGACGCGTCACCGAGTTTGTTGATCCAGAACTGGATTTCGGTGCCGACGAAGATCGTGCCTGATTTGAATCCGAGCACCTGCCCCAGATCCAGCCTGATCTGAGGCTGCGCCAAGAGGTGCCAGCTGACTTCGCTGCCAAACTCATTGTCTCGTGAACTCAAATACTCGACGTGGCCTTCCACGCTGACTTTTCCCTGTGCCAACGGTAGAGCCCAGTTGAAGTCGATGATGTATGCATTCTTCTCTGAGGGNNCCCCCCCGCGAGCCGAACCCTCGCTCATATCCAGGTAGCCCATCAGATCGAGGTTAGCGAAGGCAAAGCCGGGGAGGTTGAGGCTGAACCGAAGTCCGGGAAGGAGTTTGATGACCCTGGGTGACGCACCAAAGTTCAAACCCGAAAGGATGCTGACCTCACGGATCAGTCGCTTGGATTGTGTTCTGCCCATCAGTCTGGTCAGGCTTAGTGCGGGATACCACTCGGAGTAGATGTCCGCGTCATTGAAGGTTGCATCGTCGCTGTTGGTAAGGTCAAAAAAGAAGAAGTTCTCACCGAAAGACCACCCGCTGGCGTGCTGGAAAGTGATGCTGTGTGTCCAGGATTTACCTCCTCCGGCAAACGTCGGTGTATCTAGGTTGCCCAGCTGATGCTGAACTTCGGTAATGCTCCATTCAGCTCCTAACGTCGAGTGAGGTAGAGCGAGAAACAGAATCCATACAAGNTTTNTTGTCAAAGTAGGACCTTTATCNTTCGGGTGAAATGTTAGACCTTNGATGATCGGACAGGCTTGTTGTGCCAGACAAGAGTAGAGTTAAGAAAAGTTCCTAGGTATAACATATCGTTGACTCTGCCCGCGACAAGGACGCTTTATGCAACCTCATTCCTGGGGCCGCAGGAGTTTGTCTCTCAAGCTAGTTGATGCGCGCTTCGCAATGGTCGTCGTGGATCTCGATCGTCGTAAAGTATCCGAAGGTCCGAGTCTGAACTTGAACTTCCTCCGGTGACACAGTAACAGATGTGTCAAGGATCGTGACGGATCCCCTGTAGACCACTAAATAGCGGGCTCTGGCTTGAATTGCGTCTCAGGAGCAGGGCATCCCAGGCGCGGTCAGGTTCTTCGAACGCCTCTCGGTGATTTCGCCACGTGGCCGTAGAGATCGTTCCCGGGATGCCAATCGCAGAGGGGCGACTCGAAGACGAAATCCAGGTCGTTCACACGGAGGATGTAGTCGTGGATGCTGCCGCCGACCACATCGAAACCGTCGAGCAGGATGGGTAAACCGTCCAGTTTTGGGAAGAGTATGACTCGTCTGCAGAGATGGACTTCATTCCCGTTGCAGCTGACCACGGATTCCACATCGAGGAATCCGAATTGATCTACAGGCTTGTGCCCGAGGATCTCCGTTTCAAGGAGGCAAAGGTGGTCGATTCGTCGATGACGATCGTGTTGTGCGAAGCCGTCGACTTGATCCACGTGTTTGCCGATATAGCCCTGATCTGACCTTGAGAAGTGCAACCTTGCACGCCACAATCCATTCGGGGTTGGGCATCATCAGTTGGCTTCTCTGAGCCATTGCCTCAGCTTTGTGTGAAATCTAAAGCTATAGAGCCAACCAATCCTTGGGTCCAGGTGCAAGGGCCGCCCACTCGCTCGTGATCTCACGAGCGTACTCGAGATCGAGCCTCCCGTTTCGGAGATCCATATAGTCGAAGGGTGATCCATTTTCGGTCAGATAAATGAGGGCGCAGTTCCACATAGCACCCCACAGATACGGATTCTTCAGCTCGGTCTCCGGAGCTACGCGGCTCCTGGTTATAAACCCGGGAAGGAACGGTCGGCCTGAGGGATGGCCGGTCGGATGATACCTGAAGTTGAAGGCCCAACGGAAACCGTCAGGAGTAACGTTTTCTGTGGCACTGTGGAGTACCTTGTTGTGCAGGACTATTACGTCCCCGGGGTCGGCAAGGATCGGGACGGCTCGTTTGAGTTCTTCCGAGTCAAACGGAGCACCGCGAACACCACCGTTGTGGCTGCCCGGTATGACGAGGAGACATCCGTTCTCCTCAGTTACGCTGTTGATCGGGATCCAGGCGTTGACGATCTCTGAGTCGTGCGAATCGTAGAGGCCGCTGATCGCATCCATATGCCAGTCAGTTTTCCCGACCTGAAAACCGTAGAATCGCTCAAGCGCCGGGTCCGCGTTCTGCGTGTTCGTCACACCCTCTGAGTCGAACTGTGATGCACCGCTCCAAAGCTCATCAACCAGTTCTTCGACTAGGTTCAAATGCTTCTGTGCGAGCTTGAAGTTAATGTGGTAGACCGTGGATGTGGTGATCTCGGGACCGATCAGCGATTCGATTACATCGATGAGAGCGGGGCGCGAGATGAAGTCGAAGAGGGCGGGGATCTGGGCACCAGGCAGGTCTGACTGGACGCTATAGTGAGGTAGAAAGCTGTTGAGCACCGGGTCCAGATGATGGAGCGCCCGACCCCGGCTGACCGCTAGAAGCGTTGCGAATCTCTCAGGCAAAGGTAGCGCGTCGTATTCGGATACCGAGACCCCCGTTCGACCTAGGTAAACATACGAGAGCGAATCGATCAGGGCGGTGTAGGCTTTCTTGAACGGTGCGACCTCCTTCTCAGGGTCTAATACACCACGCACAACCACGTAGCCATCGCGTTCGAAACTGTCGCGTGTGTTCAAGCTCATTGTCCGGCCTCCGTTGACGACTCCCAGACCACTTCAATACGCCTGTTCCGTGTTCGGCACCCTCCATTCGAAGTGCTCAGTGTCATTCACATACCAGTTGGTGTCCTGAAACGTTCCGCTGAAAGCTGAGCCTGATGCTGACGCAAGAGATACGTGTATCGGCGGCCAGATCTCCCCCCGGTTGCTGCAAGAGGAGTGACTAGACTGGTGAGAATGGAGAAGGGGCAGAGACCGTTTTCAAAACAGTCACACACGCTCCCAGGTCAGATGTTGCGTGATCGTCTTGCCATCGATATCCACGGGCGGAACGGACAGCCGAACGTGGTTCCCGTCCATACGGTAGCGTCTCACGTTATCCTGACCGACCATGTTTGGAAACCAGGCGACTTCCACGTGATGTGTGATAGTATCATCGCAGATAGTGTAGGTGCCAGCATATGAGATGTAGCCTTGTGAGGCCGCTGCCTTTTCCTCCATCGTGCCCTCACGCATTCGGCCGCTTTCAAACCGAGGACGATCTGGTGCCATGATTGCGACCTGCATGTAGCCGTCATCGCGGTACATGATGTAGCCCTCGGCGTCTTCCCCGAAGGGATAGGTGATCTGACCATCTGCGTCCTCGGCGACATAGGACACAAGCCGCCAAGTCCCAATGAAGGTGTTCTCCGTCATCCCTACTCCTTGAGAACCATTTCGATGCACATCACAGCCGCGATGACCAACTGTTTGACTAGGCGGTCCGCAGGCATATTCAGTGATATCTGCAGCATATAATCGTCCCCGATTGTGACCAGCTCTTGCCCGATTCCTGTCGTCAATTGTGAACCTACATCCAATCGGGCCTCTTGCCGTCGTCTGTAAACACGGACGACGTTTCGCATCCGTGACCGCGAAGTCCCGCGATCGAGAAGAGCGTCTGCTTAAAATAAACGATGACCCGGTTCTGCTCGTCGCGGGCAGGGAGCGTCGAGGAAAGCAGCGCGAAGCCGATGTCGCCAAGCTGGCCCTCTGGGGTCCGAACTTGGATGTCGAAAGGTGAGTTTCGAACGAGGCCAGAAAATCGGCCAATCGTTACAAGAAATTCCAGGATGTTCTTCAGGCAATATAGGACGATCGCCTCGTTTCCGGAACCCGGATACCGAAGTTGTTGGCAGCCTTGAACAAAGGCGGTGTTGGTTTGACGGATAGACGAATTGCTTGAGGGTCTAGCGCATCGTTGGGACCCACGGTTTGATGCTTAGCTGAGAACAAGAAACGGGACAAGCGGAACAGGCAATGAGGTGAAAGCCCAAAGTCGTTAGAGAGGTTGTTCCGAGAGACGTTCAAGTCTGACAGGGGAAAGCCGGACAAACCCGAGACGCGATAAGGTTTCTAACATCAGGCTTGTCTTGATGTGGTGAAGGTGCAAAGCATCAGTGGTGTACTTCCGAAGCAACTGGTGATGAGGAGTCGCTGGCGGTGAACCCCATCTCGTTGGCCATAGGTGTTGACAGCTATGTGGCGAAAGCACTAAAATCACGGCCGAACGCAAAGTGCGGGGGCTCATAGTTATAGGCCGTCTTGACCAGGCGAAGTCGTCAGCCACTTAGGGAATCGTGACCTGCCATACACCGTGTCACCGTGGGTTGCATGTCCATTTTACAAGCGTATTTGATTGAGGGAGTGCGATGAAAGTTATATTTGCCTGGCTTCTGGCTGCGATCCTACTCGTCCACGACACTACATCGGGTCAGGTTCCACCGGTTCTTACCCTTTCTGGTGGGTCTCTCTCCGAGGCAGCCGACTCTTATCAGAGATTGCATCATTCCCAAACGCTGTTCAATAGAGATTCTGGGAGTGGTCAGTTCTGTTCCCGAAAGATGCGCATCTGGCCGCCTTTTCCACTCGAAAAGTCTTTGGTAACCGAGAACCCTCGCACAGTGAAATGCAAAGACGGGACGACGACTGTTGTTGAGTGGGGCATAGAAACCTGTGCAGAGCCGGAAGTTTTCGCTGCTTCAGATGTGTCTCAGGAAACGATAGATCTGACCTTAGAGTGGTATAAAGTAGCGACTGAAGCTTGGGGAAATTATGGGCCTGTGGAAGTTTATATAGTTGGCAATGACGTGGAGGCTGCCAAAGGGCTTGAGGAGGTTTATTGCAATCATCACAAATCTCTGGACACGAATTGGAACGAAAAGTGGGATTGTGCAAATGAGAATTATCAGATTTTCTCGAATTACGTAACTGACGGTGGCGCAGCTGTTTCAACATTCAAAAGAACATATCTGGAATATGATTTCCTTACGTTGATAATGTCTGCAAAGTATCCGGGACCTGAAGAAGAGGATTATAAACCTGTCGTTCTGCACGAGTATTTTCACGTATACCAGCACGCCCATATAAGCGATGAATGCGGTTCAGATTCGCGCGAAATTTGCGGTCGCGATGGTAAGAATGGTGGTAAGGACAATCCTTGGTTCGCGGAAGGCGGCGCTGAGTTTATGGCTCAGGCCTTGTATTCTCGGCAACCAGGTGTTAGAGAAGGCTACTTGAAGGAGAGAATGACTTGGAAGTTGGAAGATTCACTTGATCCCTATAAAACTCAGAACAAGCGCCTCGAGGAACTGACGTATGACGATAGGGTGAATGTCTACGATATAGGTGCTTGGTTTGTTGCCTACCTGATTCACAAGGAAGGCGAGGATAAGTTCTTGGTGGACTTCTATTCTGTGTTAGACGACCTGGGATTTGAAGATGCCTTTCTCGCATCCTTTGGCAAATCAAGGAAAGAATACGTAGACGAATTTGACGAGTTCCTGGACCGCCCGAAGTCAGAAATCCTGCAGATATTCGACGAAACGGGATTGATTGTAGAGAATAAAGTTTCAGACAAAGATAGTGGCGGCGAAGACGATGCCGGTGGGACCGATCTGGCTTTGGTTGTACCTGATATGGAAATCCTCACCGAACACCCAACCGAGTGCATGAACACGGTTTTCGACAAGTTCATAAACGTTTTCGGTGTGTATGCTGTCGCCCCAGAGGAAGCGCCTTCAGAACTCTTTCTTCACACCGCAAACGTGCTAGCACAATACATAGATAACGACGAAGATGGGGTCCCGGATGATTCCAATGTTCTGTCACACCTAGTCAATAACAATTATGTGGTTCCTGTTTGGTCGACTGCTGACCGCACAGATTTTTGGGAACAGGTACGTGGTACATATTGTGAGGACAATGTGGGGATGGCTGCCAGCATGTACTACGACGACGATGAATGGGCAATGGGCGGTATCAAGAACGCTCGTACGTGGGATGTCAATCTCGAAGAAGTTTGGCACGTTGTCTCGGTCGGTTGGTATGCCGCTTATCCCGAATATTTCGGCGACGCTACCTCAGACACCAATGAAGCAACATCTTCAAAGTTGACTGATGCGATGGATGCCGCAAGGGGGGGGCAGTTTGTCACTACACCAACTGAGTATCCCGAAGATGCCTGGTATAGCTACAAGGACCCAAGTTGCGATTATGTTTGTCAGGTGCACGAATACTTCTACTGGATCTTGATGGCAAATCTGGACGCATTAGATCCGTCAATTACACCTAAGTGTGAGCGAAGTGCGGACGAATGGAACGTTTGCACCAGAGAACAGTTGCAGCAGACCGACGTTTTGGCATTCAGTCTTCTGAATGACGATAACTTTGCCCTGCCTAAGCATATTCCTGACGGATCCTACAGGAGCGACGGTGGTGATGCTGTAGCATTACCGTCGGGCGAGGTGGGTCCGATGGGCCTGGATCTTGATACGACGTTTGGTGATCAGGTTCTTCGTCAGACACCGGAGAACCCGGTTGCGGGTGACAAGATCGAGGTTGAGGTC
>PAXL01000020.1 GCA_002714465.1 Gemmatimonadota bacterium
AGCATCCAGCGTTCTCAGACACGACAGTCTGCTACGAAGACTGGAGGGAGATGCTCGACAAGGAGTCCCTGGACATCGTCTCAGTCTGCCGACCCTACCCGATGAACACCGAGGCTTCGATCGAGGCCTTGCAGAGAAACATCCACGTAATTAGTGAGAAGCCGGTTGCTACATCGCTCGAGAATCTGGATCGGCTCGAAGCGGCAATTCAGTCGAGTGAAGCACGATTAACTGCAATGTTCGGGATGCGTTATACGCCTGCCTTGCAGGCATTGCACAAGAGCGTCTCCTCGGGAGCGATCGGTACACCCGTGCTCGCATCCGGGCAGAAGTCGTACAAATTCGGGACCCGTCCCGAGTTCTTCCGCCACAGAGAAACCTATGGAGGATCGATCCTCTGGGTCGCGATCCACGCGGTCGATTTCATGCGGTGGGTTGGTGGGTTCGAATACACACAGGTGGCAGCGCTCCACGGAAACACAGTCAAGACCGAGTATCCCGGGTGCGAGGATACAGGCGGAATCCTTTTCCAGCTGTCGAACGGGGGAACGGGAATCGTCAGCCTGGACTATCTCAGACCGTCAAGCGCGGGCACGCACGGAGACGACCGGCTCCGGATCGTTGGATCGGAGGGCGTCGTCGAGATGACCGATTCCGGGGCTCGGGCGACGATGATTCGGGAAGGCACGGAAACCGTCGACCTACCCCTGAACAAACCGGGCAACCTACTCATCGATCTAGTAGGCGAACTCCGTGGTGAAAGCACACACATCATCGCCTCAAACGAAAGCACTTATGTCACGAGGATCTGTCTGCTGGCGAGGGATGCGGCTGACCGGAACGAAATCTTGCCCATCCCAGCGCCACAACCCATTTAGGGCGTAAAGCGCAAGGCAGAAAGCAGTCGACACATTCTTCGATCACCTCTCCTTACTCTCTGCTCCAACCATGAGCGCTCTATTATTTCTGGGGTACGATCTCAAGCGGATATTCAGAAAGGTTCTCTACACCGTCTTCCGTGATTTGGAACGTGTTCTCGAGGCGGACACCATGGTTGAGATCGTCGTTGTAGGCACCCGGTTCACAAGAGAAGACATTCCCGACCTCAAAGATCCCTTCTCGATCCCGATTCAGATCCGGCATCTCGTGCGGTCGGATCCCAACAGCGTGCCCCGCGTGGTGGATCAGCCCGATGTCCGAAAATTCGGGAAGTTCACGAATCCGCGAGTCGATCATGTTGAACAGCTCTGTTCCTTTTTCGCCAGGCTTCACAACCCTCGGCACGTCCTCCAGAATCCCTTTGATGTGATCAAAAACTCGCACCTGAAGGTCCGTAGGGTTCCCATCTACAGCCCACGTCCGACACAAATCGGACCAGTATCCATGGTAGGCGGTGTGCGCATCGATAATGTAGAGTTGCCCAGCCTCAATCGTCTTGTCGCGTGCCCATCCACCCAACTCGGCGCATCGGTAATCACCGCCGTGAAAAATGTTCTCGCCGACCTTGGCCCGCGCCGCCAGTTGACCGGCTGAAAGAACTTCGAGCTCGTTTACGCCCGGCGCAATAGCCTTCTGGGCGGCGGTATACGCAGCTAGCCCCGCTCTTGCCGCTGTCCTGAGAAGCTCGATCTCGTCAGGATCTTTTCGCTTCTGCATATCCGAGAGGATGGCATCAAGACCAATCCATTCATCCGGCGAAACAGCCCGGTCGAACGTGTCGGCAATCAGCTTTGGCATGCTCTCCTCCTGCCAGCCCATTCGGTCGACGTGCTGTGCCCCCGTCAGTTTCTTCGCGACCATCTGGTTCAGAAGAACCATTGGATCGGGATTCATTGTGTAAAGTACGTTCGGCGGATAGATGATCCGCTCGTCGACGACCCCAACACCGTCGTCTGTGTGTGCAGCAAGCCAGGATCTCCCTGAAGTCTCGAAATACAGAACTGCAGGAAATAGAAAGTTCGGGTAATCGCACAGAAGGAGACCAGTCAGGTAATAAATCTCTCTTCGATCCGTTATCACGGCCGCATCTATCCCTCCTTCGGCCAGTCGTGACCTAAATCGCTCTTGGCGCTCTCGACTCCCTTCAAGCGTCAACATGGTGCATCTCCTGACATTGACGAGTTTCTAAATTAGGCTTACCAATAGCCCGTGAATTGGCGCTTGAAGATAGGTCCAGGATATGTCACGTCAAGCGAACCCGGTGGCCTAGAAAGGGCTTATGCCGAGCAAGATCGTTCGCGTTGCAGTCGTCGAGACCGGGACCGAGAAGCCGAATAGCAGAGCGTTCTCCAGCATCGGACAGAGAAGTCGCCGCGCTCTGTGATCTGGATAAAGAGCGAATGGACGCGGTCGCGTGTCTGAACCCTCTGACGCTCTACAAGATTGATCACAACATATCAGTCCTTACTGCCACGTGGCAGTAAGGAAAGCTGGGACAGGATCGCCGCTCACGTTATCGAATGCATACGCTTCAGTAAACCGTATGAGTCGCTGATTCTCCCCGGACTAATTATCCAACGGATGAATGTAGCTACTGCTTAAGAGCGTGGAGTTCGAAAAGGAAGTCAGGAAACGCATCTGATCATCGAATGCTGGAAGCTTATGAGAGGTCAAACAAACATCCGAGTATCCGCAGGCATCAGTGGTTCGGACCTGAACGGGAACGACAACCGCATCCTGCAAGCGGCTATCGACTATGTCGCATCTTTCGGCGGGGGAACGGTCGAGATAGGGCCGGGTCGTTACACCATGTACGATTCACTTCACCTGCGTTCACACGTGAACGTGATCGGCTCCGGTGAAGAGACCGTGCTCGTCAAGGCCCCGGCCGCAATAAGCAATCTTGTTCTCGACGGAGACTATGGTGAGGAGCAGGTGACGCTGGAATCGCCAGAGAGTTTCAAGGTGGGACACGGGATCACCGTGACCGACGACAGATCTGGAGGGTTCCACACGATCGTCGGCACTATCCTATGGCAGGACGAAGATGTCTTTGGTGTGAGTAAACCAATGGCCGGAGACTACATGGTCGCGAACAACGCTCGCGCGGCCTCCACGTTCCCCGTCGTCAGTGGTTACCACATCGAAGGCGTCTCGATCAAAGGGCTCACCATCGAGGGCAGCAAAGACGCGAACCCCTATCTGACCGGTTGCCGTGGTGCCGGAATCTTCCTTTATCGCGGTCACGGAACGCGCATCCTGAACTGTCGTGTCCTCGACTACTCAGGCGACGGAATCAGCTTCCAACAGAGCCACAATGTCACCCTCGAAGCCTGCACCTGCCGCGGAAACACTCACCTAGGACTTCATCCAGGTAGCGGGAGCGAGTCTCCGACAATCCGCTACTGCACGTCCGAAGATAACGGGCAAATCGGGCTTTTCCTCTGCTGGCGTGTCAAGTTTGGTAAATTTGAGAACAACAAGCTGTTGGACAACGGGGTCACCGGTATCTCGATCGGTCATAAGGACACGGATAACACGTTCCGCAACAACCGATGCTGTGGGAACGGCACTCAGGGCGTCCTCTTCCGTAACGAGTCCGAGCCGATGGCCGCTCACCGCAACTACTTCGAGCAGAACGACATACTAGACAATGGGAATGATAAGGAAGGTTACGGAGTTCGTGTGCTCGGCGAAACAAAGGAGCTCGCCTTTGCCAGCAACCGAATCGGGAACGAGTCGACAAGGCGTCAGCAATACGGCTTTTACGTCGGCGAGAAGGCCGGCCCCCTCGTTCTCGCGAACAACGAACTTCTAAACCATATCGAATCCGATGTTCACTACGAGAACGAAGCGCTCAATCCGGCGATTTAGCCGCAAGGGCTTGGTCTTATTCGTAGCGCTTTCGGTCTTTGGACTCGCCCGAGCCCAGAACACTGACACACCCTCGGGTCTCGAACGGGCGAACCGAATCCTCAACACCTGGGTCAGCCGCAAGGACACGAATACGAGCCTGATCGTCGACGAGGACGACCGTTGGTCTGTCCGCACGACGGCCGCAAGCCTCTATCCCGCCATGGTCCTTATGGCTTGGCTCACCAACCTAGGACTCTACGACGGTCTTTTGGCAGAGACCCTTAAGGACGAACGCAGACTGACCACGCGGCTCTCGGTCTTCCCCGACGACTACCATACCAAAAACGCCAGCTTTTCACGGTCTTCTCGCAATGAAGAGGAGATCCTAATCAACGCATCTGCGTACGCTAACGGCCTCGCTCTTGTCGCCACCCACACAGGACACGGCCGGTGGACCGACAGACTGCGCGGAATCGTCGATGCTCTGTTCCTCCAGGCAAGCGTCGAAACGGAGTATGCCGAAGGACCGCTACCATCTAGCAATCTCCGGGTCACTGGAAGGATAATGAAGACGCTTCCGCTGTTGGCGGATTTGTTCACCGATGAGGGCTATCTCTACTACGCTCGCCGAATCGCAGATGCCTACTGTGTGGGGGTCATGCCCAAGAATGGCGGACTACCGGCGGAGCGATGGGATTTTGAGGATGACAGCGCGCACGCCTCATCACTGATCCTTGAGGACTCCGGTGTCGCCTTTTTAGAAGGGCTCGTGGAGCTCTATGCAGTGGAAGTCAGAGACGGTACAGCACGGTCGGCCATATATCGTCCGATGCTGTCCGCCATGTTCGACGTCCTCCTACAACACGGCCTCAAGGACAACGGGCGATTCTACCGCCGGCTTCAGCCCGACAGCCGCGGCGGATACTCGATCGACCGGAAGCGGGAATCGCCACATACGATCAGGATTCTTCTAACGACCCATCGCTACGGTCGGTTGAGCGGCAACGAAACATATGTGAACGCAGCACAGTCCGCTCTTGAGCGCTACCGACCGGCAAACAACTCGGAACACATCACGGCCTTCTCGTCACTTTTGAGTGCCGTGACACTCGCTCCCCCACTCAAGTCTCTTGTCGAGGTCGTCCCCAATCGCCCCAGAAACAATGTCACTGATGCAGAGATGCTTCGAGCACTGATCGCCCATCATCTCCATCTAACTGCGGGCGTCCGGGCACATCCGTGGAGACCCGATCTTCGCCTACTGAGCGAGACGGATGGGAAACGACTCAGGGTCGACCTTCGCACCTCAGAGCCGTGGGAAGGCTACCTTTATCTCCCCCTTGTTGGGGGACGAATCAAGCCGTTCGAGATCGATCCCGTCGAGCGCTACCGGATCACATCCAGCCTCACCCGAGGACGGGCGGCCTGGGATGGCGGACTCCTGAACTCTGGGCTCCGCGCGAGATTCAATCAGGCACTCACCCTTCGCATCGAATCCATCGCATCGGGCCCGGTCGAAGCACCCTGATTACGGGAATACCGGCTCTGTTCAACCGTTCACGCAGTGTGCCAAAACTCTCATTGACGCAGTAGTCACAGGACAATGCCTTGCTTCCTGTGGATCGAGTGATCCAGTTCAGCCCGAGACCAACCCACCCGTCCCTCACCTGATTTGAACCCTCCCCCGTCATCGATCGTCATACCCACGCTTACGATCGGTCTCGACACGACCTGGAGCGTGCCGTTCAACCCCTAGGGATGGTTGTGGATCTCTGAGAGTTAAGGAGTCATCTCTACGGTCAACCCATCGAATGGTGAACGAACAGAGGTCACGGTCCTGACCGATGTCGTGGAGATCCATGAAAGCATACTTCTCGGTCTACCTTACCCTCCAACTTCTCTCAGAATCCGTCGACCTAGGCGACCCAGTCCCACCAGTCCGGGGGAATCCAGAATCGGCTCATTCGACTCTGATGAGATGTGTGTCGCTCGGTCCGCCAAAGATCTCACTCGTTAACATCCCAGGCGCCAACTTCAGATGGCCGCACGTGCTAGGGGTATTGCAACANCACCGTGACGAGGATGGATGAGATGGGCTTCTGTGGGGGGAACAACTTCCTAGAACNGCTGACTGTGTGGATCCCGACGGTTCCTCCCTTTGGACTCGACTATTACCGACCTGATCGGATCGAAGAGTAGACCAGAAAGCTGCCTTTTACGTTTCTGAGTGGCGCCGCGCGGTATCCTCTCCCTTCCCGCCCGACAGGCTGTCGGCCCGAGAAAAGGAGATCCTGTTCCGAGATGAGTCTGAGCCACTTAGAGACAGACGTTCTTGCCTGACCTCGGGGGGATNTCTATCTGGCGACTCGCAACCGGGATGGGCGGAGAACGCCGGCAACCGAGGATCACCGAATCATCCTGGTAACCAGAGAAAAAAAGCGGCGTAGAACCCGTGCTCAGGGACCCCACGCCACAAAAGAGCTACTACTGTGTCTCAATTTAGGACGCATCTGCGCCCAAAAGGTTTCCGCTTTACGACCGTCTTTTACGTCTCGCCAACGTTTTATCGATATACCCGAACGCATCCGAGGTCTTGCACCCGGTCGATCCGGCGACAGCTNCGTGATTACTANAAAAAGGGGAAGCGGAGTGGCNTAAGCGCTATGCCATCCATTGCGGCTGTCGGTCAACGATTAGCNTCTTCACAAGATCTCTANATTGCTCCGATCGATTTCCCTGAACACTTCCGACGGAATCACGCACACTTCAGGGTCAGCCTTAGCGAGCAAGAAACTGCAAACAGACGCAGCCGGGTATGTCCGTTGAAGCACCAGTCGGCGTGAGTGTACCACTCTCCCTATCGATCCGAAAGCTCGTCGTCTTCCCACTTTCCTGTCCCGCGGACAGGAGGAAGGTGCCGGTCGGATCNATCGCGAAGTTCCGGGGCACGGCCTCAACCGGTGTACGCTCCACGAACTGGATAGCACCCGTACTGTCGATCGAGTAGCAGACGATCGTGTTGTGCCCGCGGTTGGACCNGTAGACGAGCGTGCCGTTGGGATGCACGTGAATGTCTGCCGTCGAGAAGCCTTGTTCGACTTCACCCGGCAATGTCGAGAGCGTGTTGATCTCCTTTAGCGCTCCCGTCGACGCATCGTAGTCGAGGGCGCTGACNGTACACCCGATCTCGTTGATTAGATACGCATTTTTCCCGTTCGGATGGAAGTCGAAGTGACGGGGTCCCGCCCCGGGTGCGGTATCGATATGGCCAACCGCATTCAACTTCCCTAGATCGAGATCCATCTCGTAGATCACCACCTTGTCCATCCCGAGATCCGCTACGTAGGCGTATCTATTCTGGGCATCGATGTTGACCGAGTGTGCGTGTGGCCCCGTCTGTCGGGGAAGAATGCTCGACCCCTCGTGCTGTATCGTCTGTGAAGCCTCTCCAAGGCTCCCATCCGATTCGATCGGATACATCGATACGGTTCCCGAGGTGTAGTTCACGACGATCAAATACTTGCCCGTAGCGTCACACATCAAATGACACGGTGCGGCTCCATGAGAAGGATGCTCGTTAAGCTTCTCGAGGGAGCCGGAATCTTGAATAGAGTAGGCCGTAACCAGCCCTGGATCCGTCTCGTTCGTTGCATACAAATACTGTCTGCTCGGGTGAATCGTCAGGAACGAGGGACTTTCGGATTTGGCCGGATCACCGATCGGCTCAAGGCCACCGTCTTCCTCTCGAAACCTGAAAGCATATGTGCCTCGGCCCCCTTTGTTCGTGTATGTGCCCGCGTAAACCAGTGTATCAGCCATCTCATTCTCCGGTTCGCTAAAGGATGTCATCACCCAGGTGTGTTCGATCGTTGAAGNAACTCAATGCCCACGCCCATTGAACAGCCAGGGGAACCATTCGCAGTCGACAGATGCCCGGATACCCAAGAGAGAGCGTCTCATANATCCACGAGAGCAGAGAAAATCCCATCAGGTGGCAAATAATCGTGCCGATATCTGCGACAATCAGGATCCAACCCGACTAGCAGGGCTTCATACAAAGACGATCTTCAGAGCGCTCAATCGCCTTGATCTGGAACTGTTCTATCAGAAGTCCGCAATGCCCGATACGATTCGAGCAAAGAACTCCCGGTAGCCCCTCCTACACTTCCAGTCCCGTCCAGCAATTGGCAATATCACGAGCTCGGTAGCGTTTAAAGGAGGCTTTGATCTCCGCCAACGGCACCCGTTACGGATGAGAGATCGAGTACGCGCGTCCATTCGAGTATTTCGCGTTCTCGACCAAGCCCCTTCGCAATCGGGCCGGCCGATTCTCACGCACGCACGAGTGGACTCACAGAGAAGTGACTGATGTCTCGGTCTAGGTATGCTTCACCCAGACGTTCAGCCGGAGCTGTGCCGAAATCCGAAGGAGCGGGATCCGCAACCACGCCACATTCCGGCTTCACGTGGCGAACGAGATCCTGCGTCAACGCGGGCGCATCATCGGATTGCCCATCGCTCATCGAAAAACCCGCAGGCAACGACACCCTCTTGTGGTCGACGATCCCATTCCACCTCCGTATCTAGGACGGCCCAGTCCGGCAGCTTGGGTGTCTGTGTCGCGTTGCTCATGCTCCCGCTGGGTGCAAATGTGAACCCACTGTTCAGGACCACATACCGTTCGGGATTCAGGGGGTTAGGGTAAACAAACACAGGCACGCGCGTCGATTCAGAGGCTCGAAAGTCCCCAGCAACGATCCCTTCATCACTCCACTCGATCGGAAGCTGTTCGGCGATTCGTTCGTAGATCTTGTTGCTGGAGGGATCTCCCCAGAGCACGAGATGACAAGATTCGATGTCACTGTCTTCGATCCCGTTATCGCGTTTAACGAGCGGGTCACCCCTGAACTGCATCTTCCACTGGTAAATCGCGTTCTCCTGTTCCTGTCTGATCCACTCCGATGCGTCGCTGCTCACGCTCGGTGTCCCGGTTGGCGTCACCATCATAAATCGGCTCATGAAGGCGTCATCGATGGGGCCGTGGAGCCCTTGGCGTTTCCGAATCCCCGTCAGCCGGCCCGTCGACCAGTCACCGTTCTTGACGAGATAAAGAACCCAATCCTGGCCAGCAACAACTCTGGGCCCAATGAGCTTTTGCCCGTCAATTTTGATCTCAGGATTTGTGTCCCTCTCGAAGGGACAGTCTTCTTCAGAAAAATCAATCGTCAATGCTGCGACCCCTTCGGTATTGATCGCGACTCCGCCTGAAACGAGATCGGCGTTAACCCGAGACCGTTCCCAATGCTTTTCGAGCGCGTCTACCTGAATCCAGAGCATCCGATTGTATTTCAGTGTGTAGAGCGTAAACCGAATCCGATCTGGCGTCAGGTTACGGCCCTTCTCCACAAGTGGAACAAGTAATCGCTCGATCTCCGCCTTCGAGTCGTCATCATACTCGTGCCCCATACCGGGACCGATGATATGCGGCAGGTCCAGACCCTCTGCGGCCATGTGCTCTGCCATGATATCGGACGCCTGCATCTGCTTGTCGTTCTCCCCGCTGTAGGCGATCGTCGGGCACTGATGAAGGTTGCCAGCGACTTTGGTCGCGTCGTAAAGTGCCCACAACTTCTGTTCCCACCACGGCGGCTGCTCTTCGCGCTCCGCGACGTCCTGATAGACGGCTGTTTCCGCGAATCCAGCTCCGGGTGTCGCGGCAGCCCATTCGCCCGCGTAGTGCGTTGACAGGTGCCACGTTGCCGCGCCTCCCATGGAGAAACCCCTCACACAAATCTTGTTATCATCAATACCGTATTGCGACTTCGCGTGCTCGATAGCCTCGAACGTATCGACTTCACCCCCGAACTTCATGGCGTTGCAGTACCGACCATAGGTGTGCAGAACAAATGTGTCATCGGGTGTGAATCTCCCCGGATCTGTCGTTCTTTCGACAAGGAATCGAAGTTCTGTACCCTTGGCATTTCGGCCATGATGCCATATATCCAACCGATGCTGGCGCTCATTCGACGGATCGTATTTGTCGGGAACTACAAGACCGTAGGGCTGAACCGAATCGTCGAGATCCGATCGGTAGCCCCGTACGACCAACCCGGTCTCCACAGTCCAGGGAGCAAGTCCGGATTCTAGCTCTCCCAGACGTCCCATCCCGATCTCGAGAAGACGCGCGGCATACTCTAGGTCTGAATTCTCATAGAAGACCTCTTGCTCGAGCGCGTAGAGCACGGCGTTTGCGAAAATTTCAACATCCGGCAGCAGATCCGTATGGCCTTCGATAGAGTCGATCGACTGGCAGAGCCGATTCACTTTCGAAAAAAGCTCATCGCGCGCCTGTTGAGGAATATCGATGCCCTTTTCAGGGACCACTCGTTTTTTCACGGTCGGCTCGTCTATTAGATTAGATGAATGCGGAGAGTTTCGGCCAACACTGAAAACATCAGCCCCAGCCCAAAACCAGCCGGCACGTAGAGTGAATGCCCATCGAGCTCAAGCGCATCGGCTTTCGACGCAGTATTGGTGATCGATTTCTCAATAAAGGCGTGACTGCCCGCCTCGAGTTCGGCCATACCCATCGATTTGCGCAGATCGTCTGGCGTGGCTATCACAATTGCATCCGTTTCGATGTCACGGAGCATAGCCTCGTAATCTGACCAGACGTTCCTACGCGTCTCATCCACATGTCCTGATCGGCTTCCTCGTTTAGATCAGCGATCGCAACCAAGCCGTCGCGCTCAGAGCGCCGGGACTTCGCTTGCGAAACCTGCACCCCGTTCATTGAGCCGCACAACCTCAAATCCCAGCGTATCCATATCAAAGATATTCGAACGGTTTGCCTTTCTCAGTCTGACCAGCACCGTGCAAGCCAGCATCATCCGGTGTCGGCCATCTCATCGAATACTGCCTGCCAACATCGCGCTTGTAACCCGAATTCCAGTAGTTACTCGCAGCCATCCAGTCAAGGGTGTGGACCAGAAGCGCCTGCCGGATGCCTGCGTGTGATTTACTATCCCACAGGTTCTGCAGCTCGTGCGGATCGGAAACGAGGTCATACAACTCCCCCGCCTGCTGCCCAATGTAGTAAACCAACTTGTGTGTCTTCGTACGGAACATGATCTGGTAGTTGTCCTCGCAGCAGACATACTTCCGTGGTGTTGTCTCACGCCCGTCTAGGTAGGGCGACAACGTCCGACCTTCCATATACGTCGGCACATCAATACCGGCTGCTTCGAGAATACTGGGACCGAGATCGATCAGCGATACGAGATCGTTGACTGTTCGCGGCTGTTTCATCGAGCTTCCCGTACGGATGATCAGAGGAATGTGCACGATCGGGTCATACATAAGCCACTTGTAGGCAAGCTTGTGGTCACCGAGCAGCTCACCGTGATCAGAGCAGAAAATCACGATGCTGTTCTCAAGGTATCCTTTGGCCTCCAGAGCACCGATCACACGCCCTATCTGCTCATCGACAGTCGTGATCTTCGCATAGTAATGACGACGCATGTGCGCGATATCGTCCTCGTTCGCACTCGCAATGTCGATCTGCGACTCATGCTTCGTGTTTGCGTGGAAGTGCTGATGCGTCAGGTGCTGAGGCGGCTTCTCATCCAACTCACCTTCTCGAAAAACTCTCGGCGGGACCTCCCGATCGTCGTATAGCTCCAGATGACGAGGTAGCGGATCCCACGGCTCGTGTGGACCGGTCAGCCCGATCTGCAAGAACAGCGGTTTCTGACTCTGATTCGTCTCGATCCAACGGACCGCAGAGTTCCCGATGAACACATCACTGTGGAATCGTTCCTCTTCATGCCAGACAATCCCCTGATACTTGCGCAACCAATCCGAGTCTGTCTGGTTCCGGTCGTTCGGTCTCGTGATCCCGTGGAGCGTCATATACTTGCCCCAGTCGTCATCCACACCGCCCATCGCGTGTGTCTTATTGGTCGGGTTCTCCACGATGATTCGATCGTGGAAACCGCCGGATATGTCCCTCGGAGTGAAGTGCATCTTTCCGATGTTCGCACAATGATACCCTGCATCCGCCAGATCCTGAACCCAGCACCTGTGAGTCTGCCAGTTTTGGAAGCTGTAGACACCGGTCGTGTGTGGATACATTCCCGTGAAGATCGCCGCCCGTGAAGCCACGCAGGTCGCCCCCGGACAGTATGCCTGCCTGAACGAGATCCCCTCCTGAACCAATCGGTCCACGTTTGGCGTTAGCATCTGATCGTAACCCCACGCCCCAACCGTATCCCACCGCTGCTGGTCCGTCATGATCAGAATAATGTTCGGCTGCTCTGCCAATCTTTTACCCTCGATCTAAGTTTTCAACTTACACGCGTTTTTCATTCTTCAATTTCAGCCCCACCTTTTCCCCTTCCTCGCAGATCTGCTCCCAGGTCCGGTCGTCAACAAGAATCCCTTCGTGTTGGACACGCTCCGCGGTTCGATACTCTGGTTCTCCCGGGATCAGAATCTCGTCAACTCCAGGGGCCGTGCGGCTTGATTTGACGTGCCTGATCAACGACTCGAACTCGTCGTAGTACTCGTCCAGGTCCGCAAAATGCTCGATGTTGTAAACATTCAGGAATACACCGTTGCTAATCATCGTTCGTGACCCGTTTGCACAGCCGAGACCGCTCATAAGCCCGCCCAGCACTTCAACCATCATACTCAGTCCTGTTCCCTTGTGGGCAACCACGCCGCCAAGCGGCAGAATCGCACCGGGAGGATTTGACTTGAAGTCGTTCGGATCGTTCGTCGGGTTGCCGTAACTATCGATAAGCCAACCACTGGGCACGCTTTCTCGTTTGTTCAACGCCACGCGGATCTTCCCTTCAGCAACAACCGAAGTAGTCATATCGACCATCAACGGCTCAGCATCGCAACGCGGTGCAGCAAAAGCCAGCGGATTCGTAGACAGCTTACCGTCTAATCCTCCAAATGGTGCGATCTGATACCCCAGATTACCGGCGTTAACGAAAATCTGTCCAATGAAGCCCTGTTTCGCGGCCATCAATGGGTAGGCACCAGCTCGGCCAATATGGCTTGTGTTCCTAAGAGAGACGGTCCCCACACCACTTAGCTTTGCTTTCTCCATCGCGAGCTCTGTCGCGAATGTCGCCCCGACCTGTCCCATAGCTCCACCTGCGTCAACAACCGCAGCTGCCGGGTGATCGCGCACGATTGTGGGCTTGGACTTCGGATTGAAGCGCCCCTCCCGAATCGCCCGAGCGTATTCGTAGTACCGGATCGCACCGTGCGAGTCGTGCCCGAACAGGTTGGACTCAACCAGATGATCCACGACCGCTTTAGCATCTCCCGGATCGCAGCCTGCTGCAGAAAACAACTTGTATCCAATGTCTCTGAGTTCCTGCGGCGTGAACCTTGGCATCCCGTTCCTTCCTTCCTACATCCCTTGCTTTTTCTTCCGTGCGGTTCATCTTAGTAAAACTTTTGAGTCCCCGCTTACTATGAACATCCCGCAATATAGAGTGCGCTTGGATAACCGGCCACTCAGACCTGTGCGGGAAGCGGCAGTTAGGAGTAGGCTTCGTGTAGGTGTCGGGAGCGTGGGACAGGGTTTCCGACTCATCAAACAGGCGCTGAAGAAAGAGATGGAGCATGACGAGAACTGATTCCATCNACATCGATCGGATCATTGCCGAGATAGACGACCGAGGCTACAGCGTCCTTTCAGGTGTTATCTCCACCCATAAGGCGGACGAGGCAAGGTCCGCGCTCGAACCAATTCTCGCGNGGGAAATCACACCGGATGAACGAGCCGCACATCACCAGCGTGTCGGTGCGATCGCCGTCAAGCACCCGGTGTTTCTCGAGCTGATGTGCCACCCGCTCATCCTAGCCGTCTGGAAGCGATATCTGGGAGAAGACGTCGTCTGCTCNACGTGGACATCAAACACAATCTATCCGGGATTCGACAAAATAGGCTGGCACGCCGACTACCCTTACTGGTCGATCACACCTCCTTGGCCAAGAGGGAACCTCGCGGGACAATCCGTCTGGCTGCTCGATGACTTCACCGAGACAAACGGCGGAACGGGTGTGCTACCTTACTCTCACCTGAAGAGAAAACCGCCGCCTGACCCCAAGGATGTGTGGCGCGAAGAAGGTGAGATCATCACGGGCAAACGAGGAACCGTCGTCCTCGGTCACGGCGCCTGGTGGCATACGGCCCGTCCGAACCGAAGCGATAAACCGCGGTCCTGCCTACTCGGGATGTATTGCCGTCCCTGTGTGATCACCCAAGAGGACATGCAGGCCCAACTCGACCTCTTGGACAACCCAGACGAAACAGTGACACAACTGATGTGCGGAAATATCTACAAACCACGCATCATTGGTGCCGAGAAACTCAAAGATACAAGACCCTGATACGGAGACGCGATGGACTGGTCATTCGAACGTGTGGCAGGACCTTTCGATTTCACGGAAGGGCCCGCGTGGATAGGCGATCACCTGCTGTTCACGGACATCCCGAACAGTCGGATCATGCGCTACGATCCGAAGAGTGGCGCGTGTCAAGAGTATAGAACGGACACCAACAGAGCCAATGGCCTGACGCTCGGTCGAGACGGAACGTTGTATGCCTGCGAGGGTGGCGCGACTAGCCTCCCTGGGAGCGTGGATCCCAAGGCCAGCTCCGGGCGCCGAATCGTGAGATATGCGACTGGAGAAGATACCGTCTCGCTCGCCGACACGTTCGAGGGAAAGCGACTGAACAGTCCCAATGACATCGTGGAGGATGCCAGAGGCCGTATCTGGTTCTCCGACCCCAGATACGGCGATCGGACTGACATGGAGTTGGATCACGAGTCNGTTTTCAGGCTGGACCCGGACGGGAACGGTGGATACGCGATCCACCGCGCCACCTTCGACACCACGCGCCCGAACGGGCTCCTGATCTCCCCCGACGTAAAGTCACTGTTTGTCGCGCAGAGTGACTATGGTGACAGCGTCAAGACCGAGCTTCGACGGTATCCGGTCCATGATGACGGCTCGCTCGGCGAACCCGAGATCCCACACAACTTCGCTCCCCACCGCGGGATCGATGGTATGCGTTTCGACAGCGACGGCAACATCGTGGCGTCGGCAGGCTGGACGAAGAGCGGTCCTGGACCGATGATCTACGTCTTCTCACCGGAAGGCCGCGTGCTCGACACCAACCCGATCGAAATCAANCCGACCAACTGCTGCTTCGGAGACGAAGATCTCCAGACGCTCTATGTAACGACGTCTGATGGCTGTCTGTTCCGAGCGAGAACGGATCGCCAAGGCGCGCCGGTCGGTTCCCTTTAGTTCCGCTTCACACCAAGGGCCTCTGCCCGCTGGAGGAATGATGTCAGACGTAGAACTGCTCGAAGAACTCAAAAAGATCGACACACCGACCATCACGAACGTGGTCGCGACTTATCCCGGGAATGAACTATGTCTGAGCCTCTATAGCCCGTGGACGGAGAACTGGTATACCGACAACCGACTTGGCTGCTGGTATCCCGAGCTTGGTCCGATGGCGGGCTACGCAATCACCTGCACCTACAGCGTTCCCGACCCGAACTACAAAGAACTGACCCTTATGGATGTGCTCGAAGCAATGGACAGGCTGGGTAAACCATCCATCTTCTGTTTCCAGCAGAAGTTCCCCCCCGAACTTGCTGACAAGGTCGGCCTCTCAGGGGGCAACATGACATCCTCTATGCGTGCCTGCGGCGCGATCGGCGCGGTAACGAACGGACCATCACGTGACATCCACGAGATCCGTCCGATGGACTTCCAGTATCTGACAAGAGGNATCTGCGCAGGACACGGTCCGCAGGCCATTCAGGCAGTTCAGGTGCCCGTCAGCATCTCGGGGATGGACGTGGCCCCNGGCGAGATCGTGCACATGGACGAGAACGGCGCGGTCAAGTTCCCGGNCGACCGGCTCGAGGAAGTCGTCACGAATGCCAAAGCGCTACTTGAGAAGGAAGACGATCGCGTAGGCCAGATACTCGAGGCCAGCGGGCTGGGAGAGGTGAAGGCGATCTTGTCGGATCACGAGTACGTCAAAAAGGCCTGACCGTCCAAAGACATTCAGAGACGTCCGCCCACGAACATACCTGTGTGAGCGGACGTCTCGAAAAAACACAAGAAGAAAAGCAAAAGCATACAAATCAATACTTTACTCATTCACATTGCATCTTGTGAACTTCTGAACAGCGCAATCAAGCCGATGCTNAGTTCCAAACCTAGCGATACGGTCCGAAACAACAAGTCGGACTGAAGCGAACCTACAAGCGAAAAAGTGCAAGCCGATCGGCTGTCCCTTCTCACTGTCCACGGATGGCTCAGATCAGACTTTCTCGATCTTGTCACCTACTCGGACGATGGCTTCTTCGACCACCATCACATATACACCTCGAAGCCTCAGATGCTCTCGGCATTCCGTATTGATGTAGTCGAGAGCCTCAGCGCCATAGCGTTTGCGAAACTTCGAACAGCCGGTGTGCGGAATCTCTGTCACCTCGACAACTGCCTCCCCTATCTGCATCCGCTGTCCGACTGGCAGATTTTCCTCACTCACATCGAAGTCGACGATCAACTGGTCGCCCGCGAAAGCCCAGCGGTCCCGGCGTCCGGAAACACAATGGAGGACACGGGCATTCATAAGTGTGATCTGTGTCTTCGGATCAGCTGAGCCATCGGGGAGACGGCGTGAACACGTAGGAAGCCAGCGATCACCCTTCACGCCTTCAGCCTTCAGAAGCTCTGCCTCCTGAAGTTCCTTTCGTTCATCTGTTACCGGACGGATAAAGATTGCCTCGATTGAACCCGTCTCTGTCGGGAATCCCTCTTCGATCAGCGCAGCCAACTGATCAGATACGGTTGTGACACCAGACATTGAAGCCTCCCAAGTTTTGAATCACGCCAAGTAAGATACCGCTCCATACCCTGACAACTTTTACACTAAACCTGAAAGATTGGCTGGAATCCGTTCTCTGCCAACTTGGATGGTGTCCGGAGACTCTGGAGCTGTGGATGCTCACAAACCAACATCTGGGAATGCGCGGCCCTGGCTGGCCGGATACAACAATATTAGGTGGACGATACCGAATTCGACCCAGTGTGACATCCTGCGTGTAGAGTAAGTTTCTCTGACTGACGCCCTTGCGCACCTGTTCGATCGTTTCAGACATCACGTCGTCGCCTGTGGACTGAAACCCTTTCTGATGAGGGTAGAAGGCACCTAGGAACACGCGTGATCCNAGGGGGCTAGCTACTCGAACACCGCCTGACTCATTCTCTCCCGCATCAGCTCGACACCCGTTCTTGCGTTGGCGACTGCCTGGTTGTTGTATTCTCGGCTCCACACCACTGCTGCATCGGCGACNTTCTTACCTAGAACCACTTGGCCCCGAATACGATCTGCCACTTCTTCCTCTGTATAGGGTTTCCGGCGGCAGTAACGTATATAGCCCAGTTCGGTCGTCGCGTAGGCCTTCAGCGGAAACGCATCAATCGATGAGGTCTGTTCGGTATTCACGATTCCGATCCCGTCCTTCGACAGCGTCTCGAGGACAGGTCGNGCATGCCACGAGAGGTGGCGAAACTCGACATGCACGGGAACCCGTTCGCACAAGGGAAGAGCTGCGAGGTGCCGCAGGTAAACGAGGACTTTCTGGTCATAGACTTGCTCCTCGTCAAGCTGAATCAGGAACGTAAAGAACTGACCTCTCTGGATCAAAGGTCGTGCTGCTTCGAGATGGCGAGCGATCGCCGATCGACCTACCGCCGGGTCCCAGATGACCGGGTTGGATGTAGCCCGGTTCACGAGAACCGAGAACCTGGCGCGGGGTGCGTGACAGGCAACTTCGGGCAAATCCTTCAGCGCGGTCTCACGGTAAAAGGATCCAATAAACTCTACAAAAGGCAGATCCGGCTCACCCGGCTCAGAGACTCCAACGAAGAAACGAGGAAGCTGACCCGGCGGCTTTTCAATATGAATCAAGGTATTCTCCTTGATATCTAGAGAGGATGCGTGGACGTCTGGACAGGCGCACATAGCATAGTCAGGGCGGCCGGCTGCTGCAAGGTCTGAGCGGAAAAACGGCCAAACCACCGTTTTCCTGATACGCACCCATGGAGTAAACTTTGCANTATGCGAGTGTTTTTTTNGAAAAACGNCGCTAAAATAGTGGGGATGATTCATGAAAAAGAGGATACGGATCGAAAAGCCGGCACGTGCGGATCGCACTGCTTCGGATGCCTGCCTGCGAGGTGGAAGACCGCCTCCTGAACACAATCAGAAACCGACCTGTCACGACCGACCCCATAACAGATCCGAATCTGGGTACATCTCTCCTATTGAAACAGGAAGGACGGTTTCGACCTCTTCCTTCGGGCCATTTCGAGTGCCTAGTCACCTTCCNTAGATTATCTTGGGTAGCCCCNTACATTACCGACCAACTTCAATCAAAAAATGGCACGTAAAGACTCCAATACACGTCTCGTCTACTCCACCGACTCCGGCAGACTTGAGAAGCCCGAGAAGACTCGAATCCCAAAGGCTCCTCCCTCGGACGGTGTCGTCCGTGTCAGTCGCGAGACAAAGGGACGCAAAGGCAAAGGGATGACGATCATCACAGGTTTTCCACTGCGAGGAGACGAGTTGAAGGACCTAGCAAAGCAGTTGAAGCAGAAATGTGGCACGGGCGGGACCGTCAAGGGTAACGTCATCGAGATCCAGGGCGACCATCGCGACAAAATCGTGGACGAGCTCTCGCAACGCGGGTGGACAGTAAAACGAGCGGGCGGATGAACCTGATCAAAAAACTGCCCGACCCTTTTCTGTTTCGAGACAGTAGACGGGTCGCGACAGAAGAAGACTGGTCCGAGAGGCGTAACGAAATCATTGACCTGATGATGGCGACTCAGTACGGCACGATGCCCGATGCTCCCAAGATCATGACCTGCTCGATCGGACAGTGGGAGCTCAACGAGTACGGTCGTCGGACGCGTGTCGACAGACTAGAGTTCGCACCGAATCGCGANAAGACGCAATTCTCTTTCACCCTCGACACCACGCTGACGCATCCGTCCGAGGAAACGATCGCAAAACGAGTTGAAACGGATCCATCGTTCGGCGAAACTGGCCTTCCCTGCGTCATCTATGTCGGATCGAAAGCCCACGACACCATCCTCGACAACGGGTATGTCGTAGTCAATTACCCGAACGACATGATCGAGCCGATGGAGATAGGCAACCCACAACTCGGTCCGGCACGCAGGACCTATCAACAGCTCTACAAGGAGACATATTGCTGGGGATCAATCTCGGCATGGGCGTGGGGAGCTCGACGAGTTCTCGACCATATCACTCGCCTAGCCGACTTAGATGCGAGTCGCGTGGCGATAACGGGCCATTCTCGGAACGGAAAGACAGCCCTGCTCGCTGGAGCGATCGACGAGCGGTTCGGTGTGGTCAATCCTGCCGGGTCAGGCTGTGCGGGTGCCGGCTCGTATCTAGCCGTTGGAGAGGGGTGTGAGGATCTTGCCGCGCTGACGAGTCGCGAACGCTGGTGGGCCTGGACCCAAGAGGACTTCGATTCATGGGCAGGCAAAGAAGACCAGCTGCCGTTCGACCAGCACTTCTTGATGGCCCTCGTAGCACCACGCCCCCTGCTGCGGACGGAGGGGATCGACGACCATTGGGCGAACCCGGAGGGGACATCTGTCTCGTATCTCGCCACACAACCGGTTTACGACTTCCTGGGCGTCCCGACNGCAAACACNATCTCATACAGAGAGGGNGGACACGAACACACAGAAGAGGATGTGGCCTTCCTAATGGATCTCTGCGACGAGACGTTCTACGGTATCGAGCGCCGAACAGAACTGTCGTCCGTCCTCCCTCAGACGCCGAGTCTCGATCAGATCATCGACTGGTCGACACCCGAACGGACCTGACGTATCGAAAACTACTGGTTCCAATCTTCAGAAAGAGAACAAGCTTTACTTCGCCCACACAATCCCATCCAGAAAGTTCATCGCTCTTGAAGTGGTTACGACCNACGACGAGATCGTCAGATCCGGCGAAGTTTTTCGGACTAATGACGACATACTCGCAATGATCCGGGAAGGTCGAATCGGCGTCAAGTTTCGCATACCCGATGACAAGCCGTCGCCACAATATTACCTTCCCAGCGAAAGAAGCCGAATCTCAACCTCCAACTATCGGGAAGGGTAATGGCAGACGTGACAAGGGTGATACAGATAGGCTTGGGGCCTCTGGGGCGNATGATGACCCCGGTCTTCACGAACAAGCGGTCGATCGAAATCGTCGGTACGGTCGACGTCGATCCAGAAATCATGGGCAAATCGCTAGGCGACCTGACCTCGGTTCGATCCGACATTGCAGTGACGNATCTGGATGCCGCATTGTGTCAGAGTCCTGACGTCGCTGTAGTCACGACTGTTTCGGAGCTCGACCGACTCTGGCCACAGATCGAGCCGATCGTCCAAGCCGGCGTGAACGTTGTGTCCACGTGCGAGGAACTGTTATATCCNTGGGCCACCCAGCCCGACCTCGCCTCCCGGATCGACGGCGCTGCCAAGGAGGCCGGTGTGTCAGTTCTCGGAACGGGCATCAATCCCGGCTTTCTTATGGACTTCCTCGCCACGGCCCTGACGGCAGTGGTATACCGCGTGGACACGGTCCTGATCGAACGGATTCAGGATGCAACCACCAGGCGACTCCCGTTCAGGCAAAAGATCGGCGCAGGACTTTCGACAGATACTTTTGGTGAGCGCGTATCGACCGGGAAAATCCGCCACGTCGGTCTGACGGAATCGATGCATCTCGTCTCGGCCAAACTCGGATGGACGCTCGATCGGACCGAGGACATCGTTGAACCCGTCGTGGCGGACCAGCCTGTCNACGGTGACGGCTGGACCGTCGGTGCGGGGCAGGCAACCGGCGTGCACCAGGTTGGTCGAGGGTTTGTGGGAGAGAAGGAAGTCCTGACGCTGGTGTTTCGGGCGGCAGTAGGACAGGCCGATCCGCGGGATACGGTCACACTGTCTGGGGACCCGGACTACACGGTCACGATACCGGGCGGTACGCACGGAGACACGGCTACCTGCGCGATCATTGCAAACGCCATCCCCGCTGTTCAGAACGCACAGCCCGGCCTACGAACGATGGCCGACTTGCCCCCCATCTCCTGCTGTCCCTAGGGATCGGACGTCAGCTGGTCACGGACCCAATCCGCCACAACATCCACCGCCTTCCGGTTCTCCCTGTCGAACGGGACAATCACGTCGGCCATCTCTCGAAGACTCTCGGAGTATGTCGACACATTGGGCAGGACATCCCGACGATACCAGTCAGCCGCCTGATCCAGCGTTTTGCTNTCCCCGCGTGTGTCTCTAAGGAGTCTCCGGACGACTCGCTCGTGCACATTCGCATCCAAGAAGACAGTCAGATCAGCAAGATCGTGGATTCGAGGCTCGTTGAACAAAAGGTGACCTTCGACGATAACCACGTCGGAGGGCCCGACCTTGACCCTCGGAATCTTCCAGCTGAACGACCGTGCTCCCGTGACAGGAAGCATCACCGTCCCCCCTGACTTTAGCACCTTCAGGTGCTCCACGAGGTGGTCCCATAGCACGGCTCTTGGGTGGTTGCTCGTGATCTCTGTTGCCCGGTCCTCCTCCCCAAGCTCCTGAAAATATTGATCCTGACCTAGCAAAGCTGGGCGATCTTCAAAAAGAGCTTCGGATAAAAGGGAAGCGAACGTAGACTTCCCTGAAGCCGTCGCTCCGGAAATCACGATGACAAGGCTCACGCCGTTTTCTCCNGAACTTCGCATTTTCCAAGAGACCTTAACGATTCAAGATATTGGCATCCCAAGAGATCCTCTGCATGCTTTTAGAGTGTTCACGCTGTATCCCATTCCTTGGGTGTGTTCGCCCGGGCGATCCACACCCCCTCCCATACGTCCATCTGATAATAGTACGGGGTCAATTGGGTCAACTAGGTAGACGAGATCACTGANCCCACCGCAGCAGAGTTGTATGATGCGGTGGGGTCGCACTCCACAGCCTTAACCGGNGGACGACTACAAGAACAGACTGGAGCACGCCCAGCACAATTCCGGTCCAGAAATAATTGGCGTTTCGCGCAGCCTGCCTCTTTTGAATCGAGGCAAGTAAGAACGCGAGATGGACATTTTGGACGATCACACGGAACGTCTGTCATCGATCGAATCGGAACTCACCTGCAACATATCTTTCTCCGACAAAACCAGCGCCAAACGAAACCCCTTGCAGGACGACCAGCTCGTCCATGTTCTAAACGAAATGAACAACCCGTTAGGCTCTCTCGATATCAAGTTTACCTACCAGAATCACGGCGAGTCAAAAAAGACCTCGGCTGCCGGAACGAGCAGCTGGAGGAAAACCGCCGCTAGGTGAACCCCGACATCCAAGCGCTTCAGACCGGCGGTGTCGACCCGATCCCGTTTCTGACCGAGCAAGGCGAGTGGATCGACTCGCTTTACCGCCGCGACTACGAATTCGATGGAAGCCATCCGGTCGCTCTGGACAAGGGCACCCTCCCCTTCGCGGACCAGAAAAACACCCTGACGAGATCACGTTCGAAGGTGCCCTGATCGCTGAANGCATCCTGCAATCAGGCACACCCCCGGATCGCCCGATCCTTGACATCCTGAAAGTTTCTCGCATCACCATCTCCAGCCAGCTTNAGCAGCCTTCCCAAAGTGTGGCAAAAAACTACAACCGAACCAACCTAAAGTGTTGCTGTTTTGCAACACTTGTTGTAATTTTTCACATTTNGCTTGTCCACAGAAGATTCTTAGACCCATTGTAATAAACTGTAGATACGGGACTTACGGTTCACCTGACTCAGGTCTACACGCAAAACCGCCGGTACGCGAATTGCGCTCTATTCACAGACAGGTCCCCGTCAACTCATGCCTTAACCAACCTTATGACACGAATTCTAACGCTTCTCATATCAACGCTTTGGCTCCTTCCGGCCCCCCTCCTCGGCATGGCCGGCGATGGCTTCACGATCGAGCGCGTCGAGGTCCGAGGGAATGACAGGACCAAGTCGAACATCATCCTGCGCGCGCTGACCTTCGAGTCCGGCGATATCCTGACAGAGGCTGCGATCAACGAGGGCAAGGAAGCTCTGTATCAGACCCGGCTGTTCACAACAGTTCACCTCGCCTCCAAACCCGGAACGAAGAAAGAGCACGCAATCGTCGTCGTTTACGTCGATGAGAAACGGTTCGGCGATCTGGGCATCAGTTTCGACTACACGGAGCTCGATGGGTTCGGGATCTCGGCCGACACCTACCACGTCAACGTCGGCGGAGAGGGCAAGACCGTCGATGCGGCTTGGGGGGCAGGCGAACGGTTCAAGCAATGGGGGTTCGGCTACGCGGACCCTTGGCTCACAAGCGCGAACTTCCTGTTCAGCGTCGGGATCAGCGGCTCTTCTGCCGACCGAGACCTTTTCCGCGCGAAGGATTCGGAGGCGCGGGGTCGATACGACCTCGAGCGCATTGGCGGTCGGGTTGCCCTTGGCCACAGTGTCAGCCGATACAATCGTCTTCTTCTTCGATATCGGTTCGAAGAAGTACAAGTCGGTGAGTTCGACCGCCCAACCATCGTTACCGATCGGAGCGAGTTCGCCGACGAAGTTGGGTTCGCCGTCGGTCGGGAACGACTGGCCTACATCGGTCTCGACTTCCACAAGAAACCCTCTCCCGAGCCTTGGGGCAGCATAGCCGGGATCGACTACCGCATCGCGGCTGACCTCTCCACAAAGTGGATCGGATCCTCGGACACATTCCTCAAAATCGACGCCCACCTCTACGGACACGTCGCCGTGCATGGGCGACAGATCCTGTCGGCAGGCGTCCGAACCGGTGCAGTCATCGGGTCCGAACCTTTCTACGAGCGATTCTTCCTGGACGGCGACAAGCAGCTGAGAGGGAACGAGCGACGTGAAATCGGTCCAGAGGGTGGTGAGGAGTTTGTGTCGGGTGAGCTGACTTTCTCCCTCCCCTTCCACGAAGTCGGACGNGCCTACACCTTTGTAGAAGGTGCCGCAGTCCGTCGTGGTTTTGTCACAGGATCTCGAACGGATCAGGGCGCGACAGCTGGAGTCGGAGTCATCCTGTTCAAACGCATCGACATCAGTCTCGGTCTCAGCACGGGAACGCTCGTCGTCAAGTCACATCGATTCGGCGGAATCAACTTCGGTCTCTGATCGCCTTTTTTAAAGATCCTGGAGAAACCGCCGTTGCCCAGCCTACATCATCAGCAGCCTCTTATCCGATTGTTCCGGCTTGTGATCGCCAGCCTCGCCCTCCTGAGTTTCCTGGGCCGGAGCGAAGCCATGCCGATATTCGAGGGGACCACTGTGTATCTGATCGGAGATACACTGACAGTCGATCTACGTGTTGATTCCCTATTCTCTGCACGCACACGCGATGCGATCGCTTCGGGCATGACCACATCGATCGGTTACGAATTTCTGCTCGAGCCCGCCGGTCCATCACGCTCGAGTCGTAGAGGGCTCACCTTGCGGCTCGACCACGACATCTGGGAGGGGCGGTATCAGGTCATTCGCTACTCGACCCACACCGACACACTCATCGCGGACAACCTGGAGGATGCATCCCGCTTCTGCTCATCTCTGGTCGGGGTTCGACTCGTCCCCTTGCTCGAGGCGTCGGCACCGTTCACGCTCCGCGTCAGAAGCGTGGTCAATCCGATCTCGCCCGAACAGGAGGTCAAGACGAGGAAATGGCTAAACCTGCTCGAGAGAGGGAGTGTGCTGGAACTCTTCTTCTCGTTCGCACCGACGAGCGACAGTCACGATTGGGTCGAGATCGCACGCTTCAGGAAAAGCGATCTCCCCACAGAGAGCTCACTGGAGCCCCAGAAACGGCTCGATTCAGGACGGGGTGCNGACCCNGCGGTGACTGACACATCGGACTCAGCTGAAAGCGAGGCTCCGTGAAGCATTTTCCCCTACGCGCCCGGATCATCATAACACTCGTGGTGCTCGCCCTCGGAACGACTATCGCCGTCGCGCTCGTCACGGCGAACTTCTTGCAACAGACCCCACAGGTCAGCACNAGCCCCGAGATGCTCGGCGCTCTTCAGAACGCGCTCAACCTTGCGAAAAAGGACTACGAAGCTCGAAAAAACAGGCTCACCGATCTGGAGGATGTCCTGAAACAGGACGCCGACCTTCGTGAACGCGTCCACCAGGGAGATCCAGAGGCAATCCGACAGCTTCTGGACGACAACCTCGACNATCTGACCGTTCGCACAGAACCCATCCGAATTGACGAAGTGCTGGCCAAGCCCATCATCTCTGGGTTATCTGGAGACAGGACACACCTTGAGCTGCGGATCCCATCCCGTGACGCGCAAGGTCGTGCAGCGCAAATCGTGATCGCCGACGAGTTGTCCGAACTCCTCAGCATCGAAGACGCGCTACAGACCTACGAGCACATCAAGATGTTCGTAGCCGACCTCCAGGAAGGCCTGATACTCAACTATATCCTGATCGTGATCGTTATGGTTCTTCTTGCCGGACTGATCGGGCTTCGGATCGGGCTAGGAATCACCGGACCACTGAGCTCGCTGATACGGGGAACACGCGAGCTCGCCCGCGACAACCTGAACTACCGTATCCCACCAGGCCCAGGCGACGAAATCGGAATGCTGATCGATTCCTTCAANCGTATGGCGAACGATCTCGAGGAAAACCGGCGAAGACGCATCGAAGCCGAGAAGGTTGCCGCGTGGCGAGAAATCGCGCGGCGCCTTGCTCACGAGATCAAGAACCCCCTCACACCAATCCAGCTGACCGTGCAACAGATGCGTGACAAATACGACGGTGAGGACGAGAGATACCAGAAGCTGCTGAGCGACTGCAGCGAAATCGTGACTGAGGAAGTCGAGAGTCTACGCGGACTCGTTCAGGAGTTCGCCGAGTTTGCGCGAATGCCGCAGCTCGCACTGACACCATACAACCTCAACACTATCGTTTTCGACACAGCCAAGCTGTATTCAGAGCGCAAACTCGATTTGAACCTTCAGGAAAGTCTACCCAACCTCAAACTGGACCATGAGGGCATGCGGCGTGTTTTGATCAACCTCGCAGAAAACGCCTTCGATGCAGGCGGCGAGGACAGCAGGATCCTGATCGAAACACAGCTTGAGGGAAGACTCGTTCGCCTGTCGATCCTTGACGAGGGGCCGGGAGTGGATCGGGCGGATCGGGAACGGATATTCGAACCCTACATCTCGAACAAACAGGAAGGTACGGGGCTGGGACTCGCGATGGTGCGCAGCATTGTCGAGGAACACGGTGGCAAAATCACCGTGAGCGACAGCCCCTCCGGTGGAGCTCGATTCGACATCGAGCTTCCGACACCGGAAGGCTTTAGTGAAGGACAGGAGGAATAATCGTGAGATCGAACTCAGTCCTAATCATCGACGACGAACGCAACATCCGACGCTCACTGGAGATGATCCTCGAAAGCGAGGGTTACAAAGTGACGTGCGCGGCGTCGGGAGAAGAAGCACTGGACGCGTTGCAGGACAACGATTTTCAGGCGGCACTGCTCGACATCTTCATGCCCGGNATCAACGGTATCGACACACTCAAGCAGATGAAGGAGCAGCGCCCCGACCTCGCCGTGATCGTCATATCGGGGCATGGAACTGTTCATGACGCCGTACGCGCCACACGTTTCGGGGCCTACGACTTCCTCGAGAAGCCCCTTTCTCGGGAGAAAGTGCTGCTCGCCTTGACACACGCGATCGAATCAGTCGGGCTGACCCAAGAGAACCGAACACTGAAGCGTCGGATTGAGGGGTCCTACGAGATGGTCGGCGAGAGCGACGCGCTCAAGTGCATCCATCAGCAGATCGATCGGGTGGCGCCGTCCAACGGACGTGTCCTAATCCTTGGCGAGAGCGGGACNGGCAAGGAACTTATCGCGCGCGCCATCCACAAAAACAGCAAGCGATCCCGGGGACCGTTCATCAAGGTAAACTGCGCCGCCATACCGGAAGAGCTGATCGAAAGCGAACTCTTCGGGAGCGACAAGGGCGCCTTTACGGGTGCCGTCAAGACACGAGACGGCAAGTTCCTCCAAGCCGACGGCGGGACGCTCTTCCTCGACGAAATCGGAGACATGACGCTGAGCGTTCAAGCCAAGGTGCTCAGAGCGCTCGAGCAGGGCGAGTTCGAGCGCGTCGGCGGTTCGGAAACAATCCGCGTCGATGTCCGCGTCCTCGCAGCGACCAACACGGCGCTTGAGTCGAAGGTGTCGAAGGGAGAGTTCCGAGAAGATCTGTTCTTTCGTCTGAATGTCATCCCGGTCACGGCCCCCCCGCTACGCGACCGGAGCGAAGACATCACACTCCTCGTGACTCATTTCCTAAAAACCTACGCCGAATCGAACGACTTCAGACCCAAAAATGTGGCTCCTGAAGCGATGGCCATGCTCAGGAACTATTCGTGGCCGGGGAACATCCGGGAACTAAAGAATATGGTCGAACGGATGTCGATTATGGNTCAAGGACCGACGATCGAACTGGGGGACCTNCCCTCGTTGCANGGCCTCGATCTCGCACCCAAATCAGACTCGTCTGGGCCGGGTGATTTGCCTAAAATTTCGTCTGGGATGACTCTTCGCGAAGTCCGCGAACAAGCGGAGCAGGGCTACATTGTTCAGGCGCTCAATGCGTGCAGCGGGAACGTCACACAGACCGCCAAAACGCTGGGAATCGAGCGTACAAACCTCCACAAAAAGATCAAATACTACGAGCTCGAACGCTGACGAACCGAATCCGACAGATAAGCATCTTGGCAGGCTGTCTGGCGTGCCTGACCCCGGTATCAGCGCAGNTAAGAAATCTGGACCTAAACCGAGAGGCTATCCTTCGATACAACCGGGCTGAAGGTCTGTTTTTGGGCTACAGCGTGCAGGCCACCCCAACATCGGTACAAGACGTAACGGTCCACTTCGAGGGGGGCTACGGGATCCACAACGAGGGATTCCGCTGGGACGCCGGTCTCGGGATCGACAAATCGAAGTGGCGTGTGAAGGGTTCGATTTTCGACCGCACGGTCTCGCCGAACGACGGGATTGTCCAACGCGCAGAGAATACGGTCTTTGCGTTCCTGTTCAAAGGTGATTACCTCGACTATTTCCGGGCGAAGAACGGCTTTGAGATCGACTTTACCTATAAGGCGAAACGCTACTTTAGCCTTATAGGTGCACTGTCAGCATTCCAGTATTGGAACATGCCGGTTAATGTGAANTGGACCGTCTTCAGGAACAGCGACGCGTTCCGACCCAACCCGGCCGTTCGAGAGGGCGACGCCTCTGTCATCAAAGTCGGTCTCCTCTACAACAACAAGAGAAAGAGCCCCGTTTTCCGGAACGCATGGTTTGCTAGCCTGCTGTATGAACGAGGGTTCAGAGAGTTCCCCTACAACGGTTTCTCCATCTCGTGTAAACGGTACCAGAAGACGCTTTTCGGGCGGCAAGCCTTCGTGATCCGTGGACTGATGGCATCACGTAAGAGCGTCGATGAGCAGCATCTTTTCGACACTGGTGGGATCGGCACGTTGCGGGGGTACCGAATCAATGAATACAGCGGGAACCGGCTGATGCTCTTCAACATCGACTACCTGTTCCGCGGTGACGTGTTTGGCAGGCTCTCCAGCAAACTCGGTCAATTTGTAGAGTTGATCGTGTTCGCAGACGCCGGATGGGTCAACCTCGTAACGAAAGACGCGAACCTTCTCGACGGGTTCGACGTTCTTGGCGCTAGCGACATCAAGCTGAATATCGGATCAGCGGTATCGCTGTATCGCCAGTTGATCCGGCTGAACGTATCCCGTAGGCTCGACAGCGACATCGACAACTGGACGCTCTCGGTGCGATTTCGCAGAGAGTTCTAGAAGCTGGTATAGCTTAGCACCAAGTGGATAGCATCCTACTAGTCTACGACTGTCCTTCGATACAGTTTCCGCCGCAAAGAAGGCGGACCGCAGGCACTCGAGTGCCCCGTGTTGCATAAGGATTCAGTCGGCGGACTAGATCTCGACATCCAGACTCTTGCCTGAAGAGCCGGACCGTCTTGCTGCCTCGAGAACACGCATCACCCGAAGAGCATGCTCGGGCGATATTATCAGGTCGNNCCCGTTCCGGATGTGCTCCGCAATATTGACGTGCAGGTTTTGTCGCTCCACCGCCCTCGTCAGCTTCAACTCGTAGTCCTCGCCATAGACAATCACATCACCATCTCCACCGCGCGCTCCCACCAATGTCGCTTCCGTACCGAGCACGAGCCATTTGTGTGGCAGGTTGTAGTATGACAGGTCAGCTTTGGCCGCCCGCGCTCTGGTGCCATCCTGGAAAACCATCGTGATGTCGAACAAGTCGTCTGCGTCACCCCACTTGACGTGCCGCACGTCGGCAAAAATCTGCACGATCTTCTCCCCCGCCATCAGATCGATCACCTGCTCCACCCAGTGTGGTCCGAAGTCTAGGAGNGTCCCACCGCCTTCGGCAGCTGTTATCCTCCAGGTCTGGTTGTAATCCTCCGTGCCGTATCCGACAGCGGGTTGTGCTCCAAGCGTCCTGTTCTCGATAGACACAATCCGGCCGATCAGCCCATCCTGAATCGCCGCCTTGATTCGACAGTAGTCAACGTCGTAGTGTCGGTTGTGGTTAACACACAACGCAACCNCGTTGTCCCGCGCCGCATCGACCATCTCCTCAGCTTCGGAACCTGTCAACGCCATCGGTTTCTCGACGATCATATGCTTTTTCGCCATGGCCACCTTCATAGCGTCGGCATAATGCGCTGACGAATGGGTCGTGATCAGAACCAAATCGATATCCGTCTCGAGGAAAGCATCCAAATCGTCCGTAGCGACCATCCCTTCTGCCACAGCGGCTTCCCTTCTCGATTCTGTTATGTCACAGACATGCGTGACGTCATACAGACCGCACTCCCGCATGTTCCTCAGATGGTTCCCGGCCACACGCCCGAACCCAATGATCCCTGTTTTTATCTTCTCCATGCTCTACTCTGGATAAAGTTCGAGCGGACCAGCTACATTCACCAGCCCGCTCGAAAAATTTTGATGTCTCCTACACCCCGGCCCCGACTTAGTACTTGTAGTGATCAGGCTTGTACGGCCCCCCTAACTTCACCCCGATATACTCTGCCTGGTCCTCCGACAGCGTCGTAAGCTTCACACCGAGCTTCTTGAGGTGGAGCCTAGCAACCTCTTCATCCAAATGCTTAGGTAGTCGATACACGTCGACCTCCCGATCGTATTTCCAAAGATCGATTTGTGCGAGAACCTGATTGGTGAAAGAATTGGACATCACGAACGATGGGTGCCCTGTCGCGCAGCCCAAGTTGACCAGACGGCCTTCAGCGAGGATGAAAATCGCTCGCCCATCAGGGAACGTATACTTGTCGACCTGCGGCTTGATCTCTTCCTTCCCGATNCCCGGAAAATCTTCCAGGGCGGNTATCTGGATCTCGTTGTCGAAATGNCCAATGTTACACACGATCGACTGGTCGAGCATCTTCTCCATATGCTCGACTCGGATGATGTCCTTGTTTCCGGTCGTCGTCACATAGATGTTCGCTTCATCCAGACAGTCCTCAACCGGCTTGACCTCATAGCCTTCCATTGCCGCTTGCAGTGCACAGATCGGGTCGACCTCGGTCACGATCACGCGCGCCCCGAAGCCGCTCATCGACTGCGCGCAACCTTTGCCTACGTCACCGTAGCCGCAGACACACACGACCTTCCCTGCGACCATCACGTCAGTCGCACGCTTGATCCCATCGGCAAGGCTCTCTCGGCATCCATACAGGTTGTCAAACTTCGACTTGGTCACCGAATCGTTCACATTGATCGCAGGAACCAGCAGTTCACCCCGTTCCTTCATGTGGTAAAGCCGGTGAACACCGGTCGTCGTCTCTTCGGACACACCCCGTAACTCCTTCACTACATTGTGCCAGAACTGGTTATCCTTTTCGAGCTGCCGTTTCAGGAGAGCGTTGATGATCACGAGCTCGCGATTTTTCGTTGGCTCGTTTAGGATCGAAGCGTCGTCCTCGGCCGCAACCCCCCGGTGAATCAGGAGTGTCGCGTCGCCACCGTCGTCGACGATTATCTGCGGCCCCTTCCCGCCCGGAAACTTCAGCGCCTGCAGCGTGCACTCCCAGTACTCCTCGAGCGTCTCTCCCTTCCAGGCAAAGACCGGCGTTCCACCTTCGGCGATCGCCGCCGCAGCGTGATCCTGTGTCGAAAAAATGTTGCATGATGCCCAGCGCACATCCGCACCCAATGCCTTCAGCGTTTCGATCAGCACGGCCGTCTGGACCGTCATGTGAAGCGAACCGGTGATCCGGGCGCCGTTAAAGACGTCCTTCCCCGCATACTGCTCGCGAAGAGTCATGAGCCCGGGCATCTCCTGCTCTGCTATGTTCAACTCTCTACGCCCGAACGCCGTCTCCGCATCATCCGCAATCTTGAAGTTCATCCCCGAGTAATCGGGAAGCTCGATATCGTCGACCAGCACCTCTGCCATGATCTCGTCCCTTCCGCTTATCCCAGCTTTTTCGCGTCACGCTTCAGCGCGTTCGCCTTGTCGATCTTCTCCCACGTAAACCCGTCTCCCTTCCGACCGAAGTGGCCGTAGGCGGCCGTAGGAAGGTACACCGGCCTGAGCAGGCGTAGCTTCTTGATTATGCTTGTCGGAGTCAGATCGAAGTGCTTGTAGATCAGGTCCGCCAGGTGGCGTTCCTCGATCCGCCCTGTTCCGAACATATCAACACCGATCGACACCGGCTCTGCCACGCCGATCGCGTAGGCAAGCTGCACCTCACAGCGGTCGGCTAACCTTGCCGCGACCACATTCTTGGCGACCCATCGAGCCGCATAGTGCGCCGATCGATCCACCTTGCTTGGGTCCTTCCCTGAGAAGGCGCCACCACCGTGACGCCCCATGCCACCGTAGGTGTCGACGATGATTTTTCGACCCGTCAGCCCCGTATCGCCGTGCGGTCCTCCGACCACAAATCGCCCCGTCGGATTAATGTGATAGACCGTATCTTTGTCCAAAAATCGGGCGGGAATCACCTTCTGTATGACCTGTTTGACCATGTCGTTGGTGATCCGTGAGTGTGAAACCTTGTCGTCGTGCTGTGTAGATATGACAACCGTGTGCACCCGTACGGGTTTGTCCTTCTCGTCATACTCGACCGTGACCTGCGACTTCGAGTCCGGCCGCAAATAGGGGATGCTCTTGTTCTTCCGGAGCTGCGCAAGCTTCTGAACCAGCTTGTGCGACATCATGATCGGCATAGGCATAAGCTCCGGAGTCTCCCGGCACGCGTAACCGAACATCATCCCCTGATCCCCCGCACCCTGATCCTCGTGTAGCCCCTCGCCAGACGACACCCCCTGCGAGATGTCCGGTGACTGTTGATGCAGGGCTACAAGAACACCGCACGACTGGTAATCGAACCCGTAGTCCGAATCCGTATAGCCAATACGCTTGATCGTGTCACGTACAAGTACTGGGACATCAACTAAGGCCTTGCTCGTCACTTCTCCGGATACGATTACCTGCCCGGTTGTTACAAGCGTTTCGCAGGCCACACGAGATCGCGAATCCTGCGCGAGCATCGCGTCGAGAACGGCATCCGAAATCTGATCACTGATCTTGTCCGGATGTCCCTCGGACACGGATTCTGACGTAAACAGCCTCCCCATAGGTGTCCTCACTAAGAGCTTGGTTGAGCCTGCGGACCACCCGCGGCTCTTGCCTAGTACAGCATGACTTCCGATGAATCGCCGACGTTGAGCTTCCGAGCGCCTGCCTCCACAACCGCGTTGTCTCCGATTAACGACTGATGGAGGAAACACCGTTCGACCTGCGCATCGGCTCCCACGATCGAGTCTTTGATGATCGAGTTCGAAATCCTAGCGTTCTCGCCGACCGACACGTGCGGTCCGACGACCGAATTAGTCACAGTCGCAGAATCTGCGACATAGACAGGCGGAATAAGGATCACGCCATCTCGCTGTGTCGGCTCCGGCAACCTGCCCAGCAGATGCCGGTTTGTCTCGAGCAGCGATTCGGTCACGCCGCAATCGAACCAGTTGTCGACCGGAAACGCATGAAGGTGCGACCCCGCATCGACCATCATGCCAAAGGCGTCGGTGATTTGAAACTCACCCCTCGTTCGCTGACCCTTTGCGATCATCTCTTCGAGACACGCAAACAGCCGGTCACTGTCGCGTATCAGATTCACGCCAACCATGGCCTGATCAGACACGTAGTGATCCGGCTTCTCGACAACACCGACTATATGCGAGCCTTTTAGCTGCACGACACCGAATCGGCTCGGGTCCTCTACCTGACACACACCTATCGCGCCATCCACGTCCATATCCGCGATCTGTGTGAGGTCACACTCGAATACCGTATCACCGAACACGATCAGGGTTGGCTGCCCTTCGGCGTGCTCGCGAGCTTGGAACACCGCGTGCCCGATCCCCTCAGGCCGCTCCTGCCGAACGGCGATGATCTCGCAATCCGCATAGCGATCCTTCGCGAAATCAACGATCTGGTCCCCGCGGTAGCCGACGATCAGGGCAACTTTTCGTATGCCAAGACCGACGATCTCGTCGATGATGTGCCCGAGTATCGGCTTTCCGCCGACAGAAAGCAGAGGTTTGGGGGTCGTGTGAGTATGGGGCTTGAGCCGGCTTCCCATACCGGCAGCAGGGATGATCGCGCAACCATCGGTGAGGTTCATCTATAACGCTCCGACTGACCTATTCGACACGAACCGCCTCCTCGTCGAGAAGCTTAGCCAGCCGGGATTTTATCTCGTCCTTCGACTCCAGCTTTAAAGCCTCCTCGGCGATTGCCTCCGCCTCGGCAGTCGTGATCGAGCGAATCGCCTTCTTCACGCTGAGCAACGAGGGGGTCGCCATACTCAGACCATCCACACCGAGTCCGTGCAGCAGCACAGCAGAGTGCCGATCGCCTGCCATCTCACCACACACGGTGACGGTCAGGTCTTGCGCGTGCGCAGCCTCCACGACCATCCGAATCAACCTTAAGACACCCGGGTGGAAAGAGTCGAACAAATATGCGACTTTGTCGTTTCCACGATCGACAGCAACGGAGTATTGGATGAGGTCGTTCGTCCCGATACTTAAGAAATCGACGTGGGGAGCGATCTGATCAGCAATCATGGCTGCAGCGGGAACTTCTATCATCGCACCCACAGGGCAGTCGACGTTGTACGATTCCCCCTTTTTTTGCAGATCCTCTTTCGCTTCATCGAGGACAGCGAGTGCCTCGTGAAGCTCCTCAATCTGGGAAATCATCGGGAACATAATACGCACGTCGCCGAAGTTGCTCGCACGCAAGATAGCCTTCAGTTGCGCCTTGAAGTAGTCGTGGTTCGCGAGCGACACGCGGATCGCCCGCCACCCCAAGAACGGGTTCATTTCCCTTCCACCCCGATCGATATACGGAAGCTTGTCTCCGCCCAGATCCAGTGTACGGATCACCACGGGGTTGGGTCCGGCCTTCTTTGCGAGCTCCGTATAGGATTGAGTCTGCTCTTCTTCGGTAGGGTGTTCGACTGAAGAGAGGTAGAGATATTCGGTTCGGAAGAGCCCGACACCCTGCGCACCAGTCTTCAGCCCCTGTTCGATCTCCGCGGGGAGCTCGATGTTCACCATCATCGTGACCGGCGTGCCATCCTGCGTCTCCGAAGGGAGATCAACCAGGCAGGACAGGTCCTCCTGGCTTTCCCGGATCCGAGCTGCCTCTTCACGATACGAAGCAAGCGTCCCTTCATCCGGGTTGATGATGACCCGACCACGCGTCCCGTCTACAATCGCCGTATCGCCCCCTAAGAACGCGTCAAGCACGTCCCGGACGCCGACAACTGCCGGTATCTGAAGACCACGGGCGATGATCGCGGTGTGCGAGGTACGACCACCGACCTCAGTGCAGATCGCGAGCACGTGCCGTGACCGGATCTGGACCATGTCCGCCGCCTGCACATTCTCAGCCACGACGATCGCATCGTAGGTCAGTTCATCTAGGAAAGACTCGTCACGTTGACACAACTTGCCCATCACGCGCTTCTCGACTTCCTGGATATCCGACTTGCGGGACCTGAAGTAGGCATCCTGGATCGCGTCGAAGCGACGTTCCACCTCGCGAACAGTCACACGGTATGCATACTCAGCGTGGTATCGGTAGGTACGGATCCGGTCGATCGTCGGCTGCGTCAGAGACTGGTCGCCAACCATGAGGAGGTGCGCATCGAATATCTGCGCGTGCTCTTTCCCAAGCTTCTCCTCGACCTGACCTCGGACAGCCTGCAGATCGTCAGAGACTTCTTGTATTGCTCGCTCGAACCTAGCAACCTCCGCATCGACTTGCTGGGCATCAATCTGCCCGTAGTCGATCCAGAAATCGCCTGTATCGTGGATGTAGATCGGTCCCATCGCGATCCCGGGAGATGCGGAGATCCCTCGCAGCTCGGTCATCTCGCGATTCAGCCCGTTCGCCGATCCCATGTGTTCACCATTATTACTCAAGTGCCCTCGTCATCAAACTCACTCTCAATCATTCCAGCGAGCTCCTTCACGGCCTCCGATTCGTCGATCCCGGTTGCGCGCACGATGATCTCCCCGCCCATCTCTGCGGCAAGCATCATGACACCCATGATACTCTTTCCGTTGACCTCGAGACCGTCCTTCTCGAAAGTGATTTCTGCTTCGAATTGTGATGATACTTTGACCAGATACGCCGCCGGTCGTGCGTGGATACCCAGTGTGTTCCTGACTGTTGCTCGGAGTTCGACCAAATCGGCGCAGTAGTTCCTTGAAACGACGGAAAGTGCTGTGTATTCGACGCTTAGGTGCTGTTTCTGGAAGATCCTAACTTACAAGATGAAAGAAAGCATGTCAAGTGAGACGAGCCTCTGAGAGGGCATCCCGGCGCGTAACATTGCCTCCACAACCTCCTGTAAACCTGCAACTTATCGATGCAGCGGCAGCTGCCAGCCTGAGGGCCGCCTCGAGCGGGCGATCCTCGATCAGCCCGGCAATCAACCCCGCCCTGAAGGCATCACCCGCTCCGGTCGAATCAACCACATCGGTCGGGATCGGCCGAACAACTGACGAACCAACCACCGTGTAGACAGCTGCACCTTCGGCACCACGGGTCACGATCGCAATCTCGACGCCCTGCTTGAGCAAAGCCTCAGCAACCACTCGTGGCTCACCACATCCATGACGGTGAATCATACCGCTCGACAGGATTACAATCGTTGACAGTCTCGCGAGATCGTGATTCGGCTGCACCTCGATCGAAACCACGGGCAAACCACGGGCACGTGCTGACTTCGCCACGGCAGTCGAACCTTCAACGAACGGATCGACCGTCGCCAGCCCGACACCTTCCCACTCTGCTTCGGTCACCGAGGAACCTCTGAGCTCTCCAAACGCCCCCAAGATAGTGCGGTGGCCTTCATCGTCGCTGATGACGTAGGCGTGACCGGTCCTGCCTTTGAGGGTCTCGATCCGAAAGTCGACATCCGTGCACCCGATCTCTTTCTTCAACCGCTCACCATCGGAGTCGGTGCCGACAGGGTTACCCATCAGTGTCACGTCTACACCCAGTTGAGCCAGCCGTACAGCCGTGTTTGCCGCTTCTCCACCTATCTGCACCGACTCTGACCGTATTCTGGCGTGACCGTCTGCGTCAGGATAGCTCTTAATAGTCAACAGGTAGTCGACACCGACGACGCCGTAACAAAGCACACGAGACATACGAATAGCTCACAAAAAAGACCGCCGCGACGAGTGCCGGGCGGTCATCACGAAACTGTTGATCTCTAGATTTTGTGGATCGCGTCCGCAAACGACCGAATCAGGCCTCGATCCACCCGCTGTTCTAGCACACTCCCGACGACTATGAACGAGGCGCCAGCCTCCGCACGCTCAGCAGCATCTTCGGGCCTCCGAATCCCGCCGCCCGCGATCACGGGTATCGACACATACTCGGAAACTGCCCTAACCATTTCGACGGGGACCATAGCTCCCGCACCACTTCCCGCATCGAGGTAGACACAAGACATACCGAGGTATTCGGCTGCCAGCGCGTGAGCCATCGCGATATCCGGTTTGGTCCGAGGGAGTGGCTTCGTATTGCTCACGTATTCGACCGTCGTCTGGGTACCGGATTCGACAAGCACGTATCCTGTGGCGATCGGTTCCAGGCCCATGGCCTTGATCGTGGGCGCTGCCTTGGCGTGTTGGCCAATCAGAAGCTCGGGATTTCGGCCGCTAATCATCGAAAGAAAAAGGATCGCGTCAGCGACTAACGATATCTGGTTCGTGTCACCCGGAAAAATGACGAGCGGGATGTCGGGAGCAACCCGCTTCACCTCTCGAATCATCAACTCGAAGTTCGTCGAAACAAGGAAGCTCCCGCCGAATAGCAGGGCATCCACCCCGTTCTCGACATACGCTTCCGTCGTCTGAACCAGATCCTCCTTGTCTAACCTGTCAGGGTCAAGCAGGACCCAGAATCCGGCACCGTTGTGGTCTCTCGATTCGATCAGACGGTCGAACGTTTTCATACCCTACCCCTCAACCATTCCCCGCACAATGTCCGCCACCTTCGACAAGGCGTCCGGGATTCTCTCTGGATCCTTGCCGCCTGCCTGTGCGAGGTGAGGTTTCCCCCCGCCGCCACCACCGACGACCTTCGCCACGTCCCTGACGATGTTACCGGCGTGCACGCCCCGTGAAATCAGATCATCCGTCACGACCGCGATCAAGGAGGCCTTACCGCTGAGAGACGCCCCGATCACGCCGACTCCCTGATCCTTCAGACCCTCGCGCAGCTTGTCTGCCATCGACCTGAACGAATCCATGTCCGCCACGTCCACTGCCCCTGTGGTGATTCGAATTTCGCCCAATGCGGTCGCATTTGAGATCAGGCCGTCAACAACGGAGCCAGCCGACTTCTTGCGGACGCTCGCTACTTCGCGTTCGAGCTCCTTGTTCCGCTCGACCAGATGTTCCACACGGCCGGTCAAACGCTCTTGGTCCGTACCAAGGAGAGTGGACAGCGTTGCGATCAGGCTAGATTCGCCCTTCACGAGCTGTTCCGCACACCGGCCGCTGACCGCCTCGAGGCGCCTTACGCCTGCTGCCGTACCCGTCTCGCTCGTAAACCGCACCAACCCGGCCTGACCCGTCGTGCTGAGATGTGTTCCACCGCACAGCTCCAAACTGTAGTGGCCGATCCTGACCGTCCTTACTGTCTCTCCGTACTTCTCGGAGAACAGCATCATAGCGCCCATTTCCTTCGCGCTATCTAAGCTGGCGAAGGCGATCTCAACCGCCATGTTCTCGCGAATCATTTCATTGACGCGGGACTCGATCCTGTTCAGCACCTCCTCTGACACCGGTTCCATGTGGGTGAAGTCGAATCGCATCCGGTCCGGACCGACATACGAGCCGGCTTGGTGAACGTGCGTTCCAAGCTCCTCACGCAGTGCCGCGTGAACGAGATGGGTCAGCGTGTGGTTCCGCGCCGTATCCAGCCTGAGTGACTCGTCGACCTTTGCATCGACGGTCTGACCGTTCAACTCGGGTAGCGAGCCCGTCTCCATCTCGCCTTCGTGAACGATCGATTCGCCATTCTTGTAGGTGTTCTCCACCAGAAAGACACAACCGTTCGCGTGAATCGAACCCCGGTCACCGATCTGACCGCCCGATTCCGCGTAGAATGGTGTCTCCTCCAGAAACACGGTCTGTTTTCCGCCCTGCATCTCTTGGATGGCCACCACCTTCGTGCTCGCGGTTAGCGTGTCGTAACCTACGAACTCTGAATGTCGCTCGGGTAGGAACCCTTCCCCCAGCGCCTGCTGAGCGCCGCCCGCTTTCCGGGTTGCTTCCCGAGACCGGTTCTTCTGCTCCTCCATCGCACGCTCGAACCCGGTCGTATCGACTTTAATCCCTTTCTCGGCCGCCATCAGTTCGGTCAGATCTATCGGAAAACCGTATGTGTCGTAGAGCTGAAATGCGTCCTCACCGGAGATGCTCCCGGACGCGGACACGGATTCGAAGATCTCAAGCCCCCTATCAAGAGTCTTGTTGAACCCCTCCTCCTCCGAACGAATCACTCGCTCGATGTGGTCACGCTTCTCGCGGACCTCCGGGAAGGAGTCACCCATGACCTCAGCGATCGTCTCTGCAAGCTCGTGAATGAAAGGCTCCTGCATCCCAAGCGTTCGCCCATACCGAGCCGCACGCCGTAGGATTCTCCGCAGGACATAGCCTCGTCCCTCATTGGAGGGCAGCGCGCCGTCGGCAATCGAGAACGCAAGCGACCGTATGTGATCGCCAATCACTTGGATCGCGACCTTGTTATCCGCGTTGTAGGGCTGCCTAGTGATCTCGCTGACCGCCACGATGATCGGCTGGAATAGGTCCGTCTCGTAGTTAGAGCCAACGCCCTGAAGGACCGAGCAGATCCGCTCGAATCCCATCCCGGTGTCCACGTGCTTGTTAGGAAGCGTCTGCAGATCGCCGCTCTCGCCTCGGTTATACTGGATGAAGACGAGATTCCAGAGCTCAAGGTAATCGGGGCCATCCAGGTCCGGTTCTGTAGACTGACTCGACGGGTCGCTACCTGTGTAGAAGTGGATCTCCGAACACGGTCCACAGGGACCGATCTCGCCCATCTCCCAGAAGTTATCCTTCTTCCCAAGACGCAGGACACGTCCCTGAAAAATGTCGGTGACCTCATACCAGAGGGATTCCGCCTCGGTATCCGCCTCGAAACCGTCCGCCTCGTCCCCGCCGAACACTGTGGCCCAGAGCCTTTCTTTCGGGAGCTGCCAGACCTGGGTCAGAAGCTCCCAGGCCCACTCGATCGCTTCGCGCTTGTAATAATCTCCAAAAGACCAGTTCCCGAGCATCTCAAAAAAGGTGTGGTGTCCGGGGCTGTGTCCGACCTCCTCGAGATCATTGTGCTTTCCGGACACACGAATGCACTTCTGCGTATCGGCGGCACGAGTGTAGTCTCGACGCCCTGTCCCGAGGAACACATCCTTGAATTGATTCATTCCGGCGTTCGTGAACAGAAGCGTCGGATCATCTTGCGGCGCAACAGGTGCACTGGGCACGATCGTGTGCTGCTTGCTCTCGAAGAACTCAAGGAAGTCCCGGCTAACCTGCTCCGCCGATGTGAGTGTTTTTGGTGTGGCTAATTCCATAGAAATGCCCCGTCAATCAGGGTAGTGACGGGGATCCGACTCCTCTTCCCAATTTTCTATACCCTTCTCAATACAATCCCACGCGCGTGCCGTTACAGAGCCAACGACATCGGGAGAAAAACCGCGCCGGGCAAGGAACGAATACATCCTGTTCATCGCCTTGTTACGATCAAGTTGAAGATAACGAGAACGTCTTGCGGACAAAAGACGAAAGGCAACTGCCTCGACGTTCAGGTCGCCAAAAACCTTTGCTAGTGTCTCTTCGATCAGATCGGCGTCCACTCCTCGACGAGCCAAGTCTCGGCGCAACACGAGCTGTCCGGCCGGTCTCAGTCGCAGCCGCTCCTCAACAAAGCGAGCAGCGAAATCGCGGTCGTCGATCGCGCGGATCCGCTGGAGCGTGGAGAGCGTCTCTTCCACCACAGCCTTCCTGAAGCCGCGCCGGTAGAGTTTGTCCCGGATCTCTTTCCGTGTATAGGCGCGGCGTCCGAGGAGCTGGAAAGCTGCCTTCTTGGCCTTCTCCAGATCGGGGTTGATTGTGAAGAGACCCGAGTTCAGGTGTTTGTTCATGCGCGCATGGATCAGATTAGGATTTTCAATGGGTTGAGGCACCGAAAGTTTTGGGTCGCCGATATTGCTCAAAGACGGCGGCACCTGTGGATCAGATCGTGCAAACTAAGAGCTTCTTTCCTCGCAAGCTCTGTCGGCGCGCCTGGCTATTGACGCCTCGCCCCGTTGGAGTGCTCAACTCACAGCCCGAAGTCTTCTTCGTCTCCCCTGCCTTCGCAGGGACAAGCTTTGTATTTTGATGGTTCAGTCGATACTCACTGCCCCGCGGACTTGCCTGTGTTGCAAATCTCCCCACTCTCCGCTTGGCTCTACCAAACCCTCTCTCTCCTGTTTTCTCCGTGGTTGTTTTCAGATTTTCTATACCTGTAAACGACACCGTCCCCGCACCGGAAGCGCGGGGACGGTCGCTGCATCAGGGCGCGTTTAGACGGCGATTCTAGACGGAAGCCTCTTCGAGCTCTGCAGCTACGCCGTTCGTCTCTGCCGGCTTCGCATCCTCCTCGTCTCCTGTCTCTTCAAGCCCGGACTCCGCAAGCGTCGGTAGACCAACGGCCATGCGGATCTCGTCTTCGATCTGTCGTGCCATTTTAGAATTTTCCTTGAAGTAGCGTTTAACGTTCTCGCGTCCCTGACCGAGTCGGGTCTCGCCGTGCGAGAACCAGGTCCCGCTCTTCTGGACGATGCCCTGCAGCTCTGCCAGGTCCAGGACGCCACCTTCGCGCGAAAAGCCCTCGCCGAACATCAGATCCATTTCGGCTTCCTTGAACGGAGCCGATACCTTGTTCTTGACGACGCGGACCTTGGTCCGGTTTCCGATCACATTCTGCCCATCCTTGATGGCCCCGATCCGCCGGATCTCCATACGGACGGAAGAGTAGAACTTGAGCGCGTTCCCGCCTGACGTGGTCTCGGGGTTCCCGAACATCACACCAATTTTCATCCGAATCTGGTTCACGAAGATGACACAGGTGTTCGACTTGCTGATCGATCCTGTCAGCTTCCTGAGCGCCTGCGACATCAAGCGTGCCTGCAGACCGACGTGTGTATCCCCCATTTCGCCTTCTAGCTCGGCACGAGGCACAAGGGCCGCGACAGAGTCGACGACGATCACGTCGAAGGCACCGCTGCGAACGAGCGTGTCCGTAATCTCGAGTGCCTCTTCACCGTTATCGGGCTGAGAGATCAGGAGATTCTCAAGGTCCACACCAATCCGCTCCGCGAGCTCCGGGTTCAAGGCATGCTCCGCGTCGACAAATGCGGCCACCCCACCGCGCTTGAGCGCCTCAGCGATCACGTGCAAGGTCAGCGTCGTCTTGCCCGATCCTTCGTTCCCGTAGATCTCGACGATCCGGCCCTTCGGCAGTCCACCCGCTCCAAGGGCGACGTCGAGCGCCAAGGCGCCCGTCGGGATCACCTCGACGGGGACCGAGTTCCCGTCTTCACCAGCAAGCCGCATGATCGAGCCCTTGCCGAACTGCTTTTCGATCTGTGATATCGCAGAGTCAACCGACTTCTGCCTGTTATTCTCCACTCGTTTGACCATTCTGGAGTCTCCCTCTCGAATGCTAACCCTCTGGATAACCGGCGCAGTCCGCTGGTTTCTGTCTGTGCCGAACGTGGGTGACAACTGCGAATATAGTGCACATGCGTATACCAGTCAAGGCCGTGGTGTTCTTCCGAGCGAAATCGTACGGAGGGGAGTAAATTTGGCACCCTTAGGGCCGGGCTCGTTCCGGTTCAGCACAAGCTCAGCGACCTCGAAGTCCGTGTCGGAGACCCCAACATCCATGTCCCGCAGTGTAACCAGATCGCATCTGCATCTTCCGGGTCCTAGGTGGGGCCAAAACGGACCCCGCCATCTCTGAAAAACACCGAGACCGGCCATCACGTCATCCGCCCGTCCCCGCAGACTTGTGAACCGAGCAAGCTCTCCACCCAAGCCGACCCAGATCACTGGTGCTCATGCAGGTTTGGGGAAAACCCCAATCGTGGTAAACGAGAGATCAGAGCCATCTTCACCCTGTCTACCTGATCTATGGACCGGGCGATATCCGGGATCCGCTCCGCTTCCACGTCCCCCCAAAAAATTTGAGGGTCTGATAAACGCCGTCCGGTCGCACCCAACGGACACCTAGAATCCGCTCGCTCAGATCGTGTGACACTTGCTCAAGATACAGTTTGACCGCTTGAGGAAGGTTCGGTGCGATGAAGCTCCGAACGGTTGACATCAGAGAAGATGCCCGATGGAATCGCCGAACAGGTAGATCAAGACGTGCAAACTGGCGTTCACATAGGCACCCGCCACCAAATCATCTAGCATTACACCCCATCCACTGGAGATCTCTTCACTCTGTCGTGCCGGCGGCGGTTTGATGATATCGAGGGCCCGGAACCCGAAGAAAGCGGCTATCCCGACCAAGAGAGATTGAGGCAGGAATGCAGCAGAAACAAAGAAGCCAGCCACCTCGTCGATCACGATGGGGCCGGGGTCGTGACCCCACTCGGCTTCACCCTTGTCCGACACATACACACCAACGAAGAAGGTCGCAGCGATTAGCAGGACCCATTCGATGCCCGACAGCTCGGGGAGAAAGATGTAAACGAAAAGGGCTACTGCGGTGCCGCACGTCCCGGGAGCAAAGTGGGAGTATCCCGAGAAGCACGCCGTCGCGATCGTTCGTTCGAAGATGTTCAACCGGTTTCAGCCGTTGAACGTCTATTCGTTATAAGGTAGTGTACGCCCGATATCACCGCGAAAAGGGTGACACCTGCGACCAGACTATTCAGGAGGAGATGAGACCAGACACCAGTCAACTCGAGGGGGCTCGAGGTCAACTCTGCCTGGATGACACGGATATTCATGAAGACGAGGATCCCGAAAACTAGAACCAGTTGAAGCATCGTCTTCCACTTTGCCAGACGAGAGGTCACCACCTCTTTGCCCTTCCGGATCGAGAATACGCGAAATCCCGTAATTGCTGCGTCCCTTATCAGCATTGCCGCAACCAGCCAGGCCTCAACAATCCCGAGCATCACAAAGGAGATCAGCGCCGAAGAGACGAGAAGCTTGTCCGCAAGCGGATCCATGAATCGGCCAAAGGCCGTGATCGTTCCGTCCCGTCTGGCAATCTTCCCGTCATAGAGGTCCGTGAGCGACGCGATCGTGAATACGATCAGAGCTAGGATCTTGTTGAACCAGACCTGCGAGAAGATCAGAACCAAGAACACCGGTGTCAGGACGATTCTTACGATCGTCAGGACGTTCGGGAACGTAATGATCTGCTCCGAGCCTGAGCTCAGCTTCGGATTGGTCTCGATCGTATTGACCTGGTTCACCTATCAGAGTTCCCGGCGCCCTTCGAGCGCGCGTGAGAGAGTTACCTGGTCCGCCAGCGACAGGTCACTACCGACCGGCAGCCCCCTTGCGATCTGGGTAATCTGGACACCACTATTCGAGAGCGCCTGGCTGATATACTGGGCGGTCGCATCTCCTTCTACCGTCGGCTCGTTCGCCAAGATAACCTCGCGTGCCTTACCGGATGCAATCCGAGCCTCCAGCTCTGCGATCTTCAAATCCTCTGGTCCTATCCCATCCAGCGGCGATAACCGTCCGCCCAAGACGTGGTAAACGCCACGATAACTGTTGGTCCTTTCGACGGCAATCAGATTAGCGACGGCGTCGACAACCATGATCGTAGAACCATCGCGACGCATATCCGAACAGATTCGACACGGATCCTCGACGGCAAGGTTGAAGCAGGTCGAACACTCCAGAACGTTCGTCTTGATCTCAACGAGCAGGTCCGCCAGCTGGCGCACCTCGTCGGTCGACCAGGTCAGTAAATCAAGCGCGATACGCCGCGCGGACTTCGGACCCACGCCGGGAAAACGTCCCAGTCCCTTTGCCAGTCTATCGATCGGATCGTCTGCCATTCGCCCTACCGCTTGGTGGAACCCTAGGCACAGCCAAGGGACAACAAGCCTTACCCTTGTGACTACGCCGCCGTGCTCCGCACTGTGACGTACTAAATCCCCAATCCTGGCGGCATCATCCCCGGTGGGATCATCCCTGCCGTAGCCTGCTGCATCTCTTTCTCGACGAGTGCCTGAGCCTCCTCACGAGCCTGCTGGATCGCGGCCAGAACGAGATCCTCAAGCATCTCTACGTCTTCGGGATCCACCACTTCGGGGTTGATCTTGATTCTCGTGATATCCAGGTGGCCGTTCGCCGTCGCAACGACCATACCGCCGCCGGCATCTCCTTCAACGGATTTCGAAGCGAGCCCCTCCTGCACCCTGGCCATCTTCGCCTGGAGCTTCTGGGCCTGCTTCATCATCCCGCCCATTCCCTTAGCCATCTGAATCATCTCCCGTCTGTTATATCACGTCAGAATTCGTGTAACGCATCACCGCTGAATGCTTGTCTCACAGAGACCCGCACTTATCGATTTATGATCTCTCCGTTGAAGATCTTCAGTGCCATCTGGACCCGCTCGTCCTCGTCGACCCGTTGTTCTCGTTCGACTTCCGTGGGCAGGTCGTCGTAGTCGACCTCGCACTGAATCTTCAGCTCTGACCGGAACACCGCTCGCAGGGCGGTTTCGACAGCGTCCTTGTTCCGTCGAACCTGATTCGCGTGAAAATCACGGTGCCGCTTGAACATCACGACCAGCTGGTTGTCATCGAGACTCTGCGGTGTCCCTTCCGCCAAGAAAGTTCCTACAGAGACCTTCTGCTCCTTCACAAAGTTGACGACTTCCTCCCACCTGTTCCTAACTGTCGGCAGGTCAACGGCGGGGACCGGCGCTGGTTCATCATCGGATGACTCTGGCTCCTCAGGGGAGCCTGCAGCGGGGGCGGATGGCTTCGTCGCTCTGCCAGCCGATGCTGTCGCCCTTACGCTCTTTATTGGTGGGGCCGATGCGGGCGAACTTCGTTCAGCCGACCTTGGCAGCGAGGGACGTCCTCCTGTAGGTGCCGCCCCACCGCCCAGCTGATCGATCACCGTCTGCAGATCCACCGTCGACGCGGCCTTCATCAGCTTCATGACCGTCAGCTCCAGCCAGAAACGGGGATCTCCAACTCGACCAACGTTTAACTCCAGGTCTGCGACCGTGTTGAGCATGCGAAGCAGATCCTGCTCAAGAAACGACTGCGCCGCTTCTCGGTATCTCTGCAGGTCGGATTCAGGGAGGTCTGCACCGATCACGCTTCCCTCGACGCAGGCGACGAGGAGATGCCTGAAGTGCTCTACGAGCCCCTCGACGAACTCTCCAATGTCGCCCCCCTCTTTTACTAGATCGTGCACGATCTGAAGACCGGCTGCCCCGTCCCCCCGAGCGATGGCGTCGGTCAGACCGAAATACAGATCACGAGGCACAACGCCCAGAAGGCTGCGCACGCCCTCAGGCCGTATCCCGTTTTCAGAAAATGAGATAACCTGATCCATCAAACTGAGCGCGTCACGCATCGCGCCACCGGCTTTCCGCCCGATCAGGAAGAGGGCCTCTTCATCTGCTTTCAGCTGCTCCTGCTTCACGATCTTCCGCAACTCTTCGACGATCTCTTTCGTCGAGATGCGCCTGAAGTTGTATCTCTGGCAGCGCGAAAGGATCGTGTCGGGCACTTTGTTCAGCTCTGTTGTGGCGAACACGAAGACCACGTGCGCCGGAGGTTCTTCCAGCGTCTTCAGTAGCGCGTTGAAGGCCGGGATCGAGAGCATGTGTACTTCGTCGATGATGTAGACCTTGTGCTTCCCCTTCGACGCCGCATACCCCACTTCTTCCCGGAGCTGCCGGACATCATCGACTGAGTTCGTCGACGCTCCGTCGATCTCTCGCACATCGAGGCTGCGACCGTCCCTGATTGCTTCACAGGATCTGCACTTGCCACAAGGAGTCGGCGTGGGACCCTCTTCACAGTTGAGAGCCTTCGCCAGAAGACGAGCTGTCGTGGTTTTCCCGGTCCCGCGAGGGCCTGAGAACAGGTAGGCTTGGGCGACTCGATCGCTCCGAATCGCGTTCTGGATCGTCTTGACGATATGGTCCTGCGCGACAACGTCGTCAAAGACCTCCGGACGACGTTCGCGAGCCATTACCTTGTAGGACATACGGATCGAGGGTTGAAGGTGGAAGATCGGTTGGCAAGATCGGAACCCGATCTTCGTGCCGTAACCGCGACTGAACTATCTGATATACGGGCGCATCAGCAGCTGAGTGATGCTGCGTACGGCCCGGTTGCTCTTGGGGGAAGTATAAGGAGGATTGAGTCCGGATGACAGTGAATCGTTATGGACGAAGCTGCCCTTCGATTCTCTATTTTCGTTCACCCATCCTCAATTGTAAAAGGTCGTGCACCTTGCCTCAAGATACGCCGCAGGTCCGATGACCCAGCGCTAGCTCCTGCCAGGTAACCCTGCGGCACACGGGCCTGATCGCTTACCGCTGCTACCTTCCGGTCCTGACGGGGTTCAGCAAGGATCCGTTGCGCAGGACCTGACCATCAACACCGCATACTGCGCCATCGTAATCTGAAGCTACTATCTCTAAGCGAAGGAATTCAACCCCGCTATAGCGGATTGCGGGCTACAGGGTACCGCTAACACCCAGTCTAGCACGACCCATTACCGAATGAGAATTGATGAGAGATGAAGGAAGATTGTCTGTCGACAGGTCCCAACCGCTGGTTGGGCCTACTCGAGATGAACAATCCTCAATCCACTATCATCAATTCTCGATTTTAATGGTGGAGCGGAAGGGAGTCGAACCCTCGACCTCTAGAGTGCGATTCTAGCGCTCTCCCAACTGAGCTACCGCCCCACATTGGATTGAAGATGTTAAACTTTGAGATAGGTCACTCGTTACATCGCGCCTACCCGGCAAAGATGTGCGATCGACACATATTTACGTATTAAATCCTCTATCGTCTATTCGATCGGTGATAGCTCTATTGATGAAGAGCTAACGGATTTCAACCGCGTCACATCTCCGTGGACTTTGCCGATCGGGTTAACTGGACTCGCTGGTCTGATTTCGTCGCCCTTGCTCACAGGAGTCCTGCCATAGAAGATGCAGAAGGCTTTGCCCGGGGGCCAATAGGCCAAGTCACCGAGTTCGACCGTGGATACACCGTTCTCCGGTCCCGTGCTGACGGGAATCTCGAAGTAGATCTCGTCTCCCCATTTATTGTAGCTCGATTCAATCGGCAGCGCATCCCAAATCAAGGTCGCGGTGATCGAATCGTTGAGTTCGGCTTCGAGCCTAACGCCGCCAACCTTTATTTCGATCTCCCTAGCCATAAACCTTTTGACGCAACCGAAGGCTGCGGGTTATGAGAGTGCTTTGGCGGAGAGAGGGGGATTCGAACCCCCGGTGACCTTGCAGCCACACTTGATTTCCAATCAAGCCGGTTCAACCACTCCCGCATCTCTCCGGTAAACCAGTTGTCAAAGTTCAGGGTTGCCCACCTAAGGTGATTGCCGATGACCCAAAGAGTCAGAGCCCAGGGCGTCCATACCTGGACTCTGGTTCCTGAACTATCATATGGCGGAGAGGGTGGGATTCGAACCCACGGTACCCAAAAGGCACACTGGTTTTCGAGACCAGCCTATTCAACCGCTCTAGCACCTCTCCAAAAGCCTTGAAAAGGAAGACCTATAAAGTGAGAAGATGACGGTTCACGAGAGAATCTGCCCTCTTTTCTGGTCTCGCTTCTCTCTTTTCTCTTCAAAGAACGACCGCAACAGATCACCGCAGGTCTTATCCATCAGACCGCCGATCAACTCAGTCCGATGGTTCAGTCTTTTGTCCTCGACGATGTTGCGAAGAGACCCGCAGGCGCCCGCCTTGGGGTCCCGGGCCCCGTAGACGAGCCTAGGTAGGCGAGCCAAGACGATCGCCCCGGCACACATTGCACAGGGCTCCAGCGTCACATACAGCGTCGTATGCTCAAGCCACCATGTTCCAAGAACCTCCGAGGCGCGGCGCAAGGCCACGATCTCGGCGTGTTCTGTAGCATCCTTATTCGTCCGGGTCAGGTTGTGCCCCCGGGCGATCACCTGCTCACCCTTTAGTATGACGGCACCAACCGGTACTTCATCCAGAGCGGCCGCTTTTCCGGCCTCCTTCACCGCTAGGTCCATCGCGTATCGGTCGATGTCCTTGTCCAAGCACCCATCCGTAGAAGTAGCCGTTAAATCAGGACCTTACGAGGTGCGCGAATATAGCAGTTCTCTAAAATCGATGCAATAAAAAGGCAGAAATCACAGCCTCATCTTGCCGCACTGTAGAGACCTAGCCCGACGACTTGAAAAACATAATCCCAACACATCTCAAAGGACCTGTCGGTTCCGATGCGTGTCCTCGAGAACAATATGTTTTTAAGTGATATCCAAATGGCGCTTTGTCATGATTCAATTCGCAACAATTGGCTGCTGCGCGGGAGAGAAACTCCTATCGGAACCGATCAATGGGTTGCCTGCACATTGTCCTCATCTTCTCTTCATCTAACAGCTTAGGACTGCCTTTCCGCTTGTGCTATTAGCTAGTCCTCCTGCTCCTCCACACAACTATCGGCGTCAGTATTTCCTCTTCGTGAAGTCCTCCGTGTCTCCCACCTAGCAGCGCTTCAGGACGGGCTCCTTCCCAATACGGGTAGAACAGAACGCCTTTTCCTGACATTAGGATCAGGTGATCGCCGATCCTTCCGGCGAACTCGCGCTTGGACGGTCCAGGTCCCCACAGGCCCTCTGCAACTGCCTTCTTCGCCGGGATCACTAGGCCCCGTCCTCTGAGTCTTCTCTCGAGCTTCGTGATCCAGGCCGCATCGTTGGTATACAAGTAGGCACCTCTGCTGGTACCTGCTGGCGGAACGAAGAGCGTCTCTTCGGCACCTTTGACCGACAGTATCGGAAAAACGTCTGAGCGGTTGACCTGCACTTGGCCGTGATCCGACGTGAACAAGATCGCCACATCCTCCCCCGATTTGCGAATCGGATCGATCAGTTCCGTCTTCATCGCCGCAGCGAAAGCCCTCAACTCTGCATCCCCTTCATCCTGCCAGACGCCGTAGCTGTGCTGAATGGTGTCCAAGGCATCCCAGTATGCCCAGATCGCACGACGAGCAGGCCGCTTCACACAGAGCAACTTCCGGATCGTCACGAACATGTCGGGCGCACTGACGAACGGAACGAGGTCAGCACCAGCGCAGTGCATCTCGGACAGTCCAGACCCGGCGATATCCCGTCGCAGCATGCATGTACTGTGGATGCGGGCATCAGCGAGCCGCTGATGAATTGTCGGCACACCGATCAATTTTGCGGCCCCATCGTAACCACGAATGAGCCTGCGGGGACGCTCGTCAGCCTCGGAACTGAGACGGATCATGTTCGCGAACACACCCTTCTCGGGCAGATACATCCGGTATCCACTAATCCCGTGTCTTCTGGGCGGCAAACCGGTATGCAGCGTTGAAAGGGCGACGGATGTTGTCGACGGAAAGACGGACGTCAACGGTGTCAGACGTCCATTCCCTAGCAGGGAACGGAACGGATGATCCGGTACTTTTTCGAGGACTTGCTTGAGGAGTAGATATCCACAGGCGTCCAGCAGAACTACCACAACCTTCTTCACCCCGTCGAGCTTGTTCCCGACCACCTCGTCCGCCAGGCCCGGTGTATCGATCTTGCCCCCAAAATGTTTCAGAACGGTGGGTGACACGTTGGCCAGGCCATACCCATCATACGAGGGCAGCACCGTATCCTCAGGCAAGGTGATCCCCCCAAGTTCTCGGTTCGCTCTCAGCTTTTTCTCCACCCGATCAGCCACACCCGCCATCAGAAATCCTTTTTCGCGTTAGTGTTTCTCTTATTGCAATTCAATTATTTAGGGGTCGGATACCTTTGAGAAGGCGTGGAACCAAGGGCAGGAAGCATACGGTCAAAAAGGCTTGAAACCGGAAAACGGCTATGACATCACACTTCTGCCAGTACGCTGTTTAGGCGGTCCGGGTAGTTTGTAATAATCCCCCCCACCCCCATCTCGATCATCTCACGCATCTCCTCTTCCTCATCAACCGTCCAGACCCACATGCCCATCGCTCGGCTCAGGAACATGTTCACCAGATCCGGTGTTGCTGCCGTGTATTTTAGCGCAAGTGCGTTCGCGCCAAGCTTCAGCACCCGCTTGACGACCCCCGTCCGCCGACGCAGAACGGCCTCCCCGCCGGTCATCAGGAACGCTGTTGGGATCCGACTATCCAGGCGATTCACAGCTCGCACGGCCGGCCCCAAGAAGGACTGCATTACCACCCTTGACTGAGCTCGACGCGTACGTATGATCGAAACAGCTTTCTCCGCCGCCTCTTCGGTCTTGGCTTCTATCAGGAGAAGCGTGCGCCACCCGACCAGATCCAGCGTCTCCTCCAGAGTCGGAATTCGTTCTTTCGCGAACTGCTTCCCGAACCAGCGTCCAGCGCTCAGCTCTTTGATTTCATCGAACGTCATCGTGTCAACTGGGCCGCTCCCGTCCGTCGTACGGTCGACTGCTCGATCGTGTATCACAACCACGCGGTTATCAGCCGTCAAGTGGATGTCGATTTCGATGATATCGCATCCGATCTCGATAGCCTTCTCGAAGGCCGCCAGAGTGTTCTCGGGAGCGAGACCTTCCCCACTCGCACCACGATGAGCAATCCGCTGCAGAGGCGGCAACAGGCCCCCACCCCCTTTCTCTCGCAGTCTGCGGAATGCCTTTCGCTTGATTCGCCTCCGCATGCCGGTCTTTTTAGGTCTTATTTTCATGAAAGACAGTCGTTAGTGAGTGGATCCGCGCATATATATAGGCAGGGCGATCGGGCGTCAAACTTCGATTCTGTAACAGAATTAGACATAAAAGTAATTACCATTCGGGTGGTCCGAGTCTCCAAAGAGTGGAGAGTAGGTTGCTACAGGAAACATACAGAGAGGCATATACGCTGAGCAAAGATCAGATCAGGCGGGTCGAGTCACTGCATAAGGAGCTCGCAACCCAGATACACTATCGCTAGACGTAACACTGCGGCGGCCTAGCTGACGCGGATATCGCTATGGTAGGCGTTACAACCATCGGCGAGATCGTCACTTCACTCGGTGAGTGAACCGTCAGCCATACTTTTACGGTGGCCTTTTTTCGCCTCGTCCTCATCATCTACTCCCTGCCCGTTGCCAGCGCTCTGATCGAATATACGCTGGTTCAAGGCTCAAGGTATACCTCACGAGGAACAACGATGGGGTATGGGCAAGTTCTTCAAGCGAGATCTGGCAGATCTCGTCGCGGTCTAGTCACAGATCCAAGAGGTAAAAGCTAAGCACGCGGAGCTAGAAACGAACTCTGAATCGCTTGCAGATAAAGCTAGCAAATCGACATCGACGAACCTGGTCGCGATTCATCTTCAGGACTCGCCCTGCCAACTACTCCTACCCGATCCAGAAGACCCATCATCGTAGTCGGGATATACAGCCACACGCAGCACGCGAACAAACCCATCAGTTTGGCTTACCAAAGGAAGGGATTGAAGACCGTTCAGGATGTCTCGATGGCACGGTCCCGTTACCGCAGAAAGCCTGATCAGTTATTTGACTTAACGAAATCATCGGATTGCCTATAAACCCAAGTGTGGACGCAACTTAGGATTTGGGCTTGACCGTATCAGGCGCTTCTTGTATAGTTCACTCACTTGGATTAAAGGTCTTCCGGCGTAGCTCAGTTGGCAGAGCGAGTGGCTGTTAACCACTGTGTCGCAGGTTCGAGCCCTGCCGCCGGAGCCAGAAAATTGAAGGGAGTCGCGATCTTAATCGATTGCGACTCTTTTTTATTTTATCCCGCATTTATAAGGGTTTCCGCCAAATCAGTCGTCCCTCACGGGGCTGCTGATTCACCTTGCTCCCGACACCAGCCGTTGTTGGTTTGAAACGGAAGGAACACCTGTGAACTTCGAGAACAACCAGGTTAACTACGAAGCATTTGGCGCGGCGGGAGACGGCATCACCGACGACATGCAGGCGATCTGTGACGCGCACGCCTATGCGAACGAACACGGACAAGCTGTCCGAACGAAGCCTGACGCGACCTACTACATCGGAGGGCAACCGCTCACAGCAATCATCACGACTAACACCGACTGGAACACATCACGCTTTACGATAGACGATGCAGCCGGTGTGGAAGACCACAGGAGGTGTCTATTCGAGGTCCGTTCGCAGCTCAGCAAGGAATCCTTGTCCTTCGACAAGCTGACGCGTGACCAGCGTCAGGTGGACATTCACCCTGACACCGCCTGCTGGATTTGTGTGGAAGATGACACGAAGCGGTTGTACGTCCGGCGCGGACGGAACATCAATCAAGGCGCGCCCCAGAAGGACTGCTTCATTCTGAATCCGAACGGCACGATCGAAGGGGACATCGATTGGGAATACGAGACGATCACCTCGGTGGCAGCCTGGCCTATCGATCCGGAGCCTCTACTCATTCAGGGGGGCATCTTTACCACCATCGCAAACAGGTGGGCGAAGGATGAAGGCTACGAGTATTGGTCCCGAAACATCATTATCCATCGGTCGAACACTGAAGTAGACGGTCTGACGCACTATGTCGTCGGCGAAACCGATATCGGCAGTGCATATAGCGGTTTCCTCAGCGCCCACAACTGCGCCCACATCACGTTTCGCAACTGCTGGGCGACGGGACACCGGGTTTACCAAGCGATGGGACGAGCGGGAAAGCCTGTGGGTGTTGGAACCTACGACTACGGTGCGAATAGTGTCGTCGGCTTCACGATGCGCAACTGCCGGATGAATCATATTCTTGATCGTACCCGTTGGGGCGTGATCGGAACGAATTTCTGCAAGGACATCCTGCTCGAGGACTGCTACCTATCACGGATGGACACGCATCAGGGGGTATCGGGCACCTACACCATCCGTCGGACGACGCTCGGGCATATGGGTCTGAACGCGATCGGACGCGGCAAGCTGATCGTGGAGAACTCGACCCTATACGGAAACGTGTTGATCAACTACCGGTCAGATTATGGAAGCACCTGGGAAGGCAGCGTGGAGATCCGGAACTGCAAGTGGATCCCTGCGTGCGGGGAGCAATCAAGCCCCACGATGATCAATGTCGCGAACGACGGCACGCACGACTTCGGGTATCCCTGCTCGATGCCGTCCCACATCACGGTCGATGGCCTCCACGTGGAAGATGCGAACACCCCGGATGGATATCAGGGACTGTACTACCTTGCCGATCCGGATGACTTTCACGACGGAGTGAACAAACTCACGCTCACCGACAACCGACCGTTCCCGTACGCGGTCACACGCAAGCTTTCCATCAAAGGTGTCACCACGGCAAGCGGGTGGGATCCTCGTGTCTCACCGAGTGAGCGAATAATTTCTGCTGTAGATCTGTCGACCTGAAGGCGCACCCCAATAACAACCTAAGACACTGAAGCCTAGGCAATGCTCGCTCGCGTGACGGCCACAACCTCAACTCGATGACGGCAGGTTGGTAGTTCTGACCTTGCTATAGGCACCGATGGCAATCTCTTTCCTTTACCCCTCCCAACACTGCGGCGTCCAGCTTGTTAGCATCTCTACCCGGGGTAGCGCCTCCGCTGAAGCTCCAGCTTAACTCGAGCTAATTTACGGAACCCCTTTCAGGGCTCTCACTCAATCTGTGTTTGTCAGTGCCAACTCCCTTGGTTCTTCATTAGCCGTAGACCGCCTGAATCATCGCATTGATGTACCCGAAGCAGTAGGCATACGACTGATACGTGCCCTTCGGATCCTCTTCCGTACGCGGAACGTGATCCGGGTCGATTCCGTAGCAGTAGCCCACATCCTTCAGCGCTTTCAGCACCTTGAAAAAATCCATATCCCCCTCATCGGGGAGTGCTTCGCGGAAGCTGTATCGCTCCCCGAGCAGGTTCCGGTAGTGCACGAGGAAGATCGTATTTCGGCTGCCGAAGTATTCGATGAACGGGAATACCTCGTTTGCCGAATCCTTGAGCATCTCGGCGATCGAACCGACGCAGAAGTTCCATCCGTGATACGGGCTGCGCTGGATCTCGATGAATCGCTTCATTCCCTCAAAATCGTTCAGCACCTTGTCTACGCCCTTGTAGCCCGGCGGCGTGGGTGGATCCTCCTGAGAGTTGCCGACTCGAACCTTGAACTCTTCGGCAACCGGTATCATTCGTTCAAGCAAATACTCTATCCGTTCCCAATGCATCTCCGCCGTCACGCGTCCGGCGTCCGTCAACTTCGCCTGCTCCTCTTCCGGAATTTTGTTGAGGCGAAAAGCTGTGTGGAAGTATCCGCCTCTGCCTTCTTCCGGCTCAGTGCGGTCGATCGGCAGAATGCAGGTATTGTAACGGAGTGAGTCAATTCCAGCTCGCGAGGCAGTTCGGATCATCTCGCACACTAGGTCGATTTCACGGTCCCGCTCGGGGCTTTTCCCATAGTAAATGATGTTTGGCAGCTTTTCGTAGATCGGGATGGCGCTCATGTCGAGTGATATGTCGAAAGACTCGTGGTGCTCCCTCTCCTGGATCAGCTCATCGAGGTCCCAACCCTTGTCTTCGTGGAACCGGAACTGAGCCGCTTTGTGATGAACTCCACAGCGCTTGAGGAACCGGAGCTCGGCATCGGTGGATCCGAAACCCTGTGTGCGCACATACATCCGACCGTTCGATGGCATCGAGTCAGTCGAACCCCCTGCGCCGGATGCAGCTTCCTCTCCCGCCGCTAAGCCTTTATCGTATTCAGACGCCAACATATCGACCTTTCTAAGTTTAAATTGATGAACCAATCACTTCGACTACAGTATACGCACCACAAGACCCTCCTCGGCTACATCTCCGCAGCGTGCCTTGCTACCGTGACGCGGTCTTCGTTAATTCTCTCAACTCTTTTCTAAACGCTCGCCATAACACAGGACCGTAATCGTGCACGAATTGATCGATACACTTGCTGAACAACTCGAACGGCCAAAAGAAGTCCCGAGCCGTCTGGTCGACCACGTCTGGAGCACATACGAGATCGATCGGGATGCGGTTGGCGAGTTTCTTGTAACCAGACTGCCCGATCTCGAAGACTACGAACACGAGCTGATTCTGTCTCCTCTGTACACCCCGAAACTGACCGACCAAGCACTGTCCGCTGAGCTTCTGGGTCAGGCGTCGGTCGCCGAAACCGAATGGGCAGGTATCGTCCAGCAGCTCGAATCACGTCCAACGACTGGGAGCATCCTGACAAGCGATGGCAAGATCTACAAGGTCCCGCTCCGCGAGGTCGTGCTTGAGCGATACATCCGTCTCCTTAGGCTGAACGGGTCGATCCCTGACGCGGTCTGGGTGCTGCTTCAGCAGGAAGCTTTTGCTGAGGAGCGCACGCTCTTCAAGGCGATCGCACGTCGGGCGATCTGGGAGAGAGCCCCCAGAGCCGCGATCCTGAAGGCCTTCCTCGAATGGAGCCAAGACACATACCTTGCCGGGGACGGATTACGGTTGTTGAGTGTTGCGGAAGATCACCGTCCGAAAGACGTCACATACCTGGTCAAACGCCTACCCCAGTGGCAGGAGGCCTTGCGGAAAGAGATTGAGGCGGCAGACGATCCGAAGCCCTTCTTCGTGGAACAAATTCGTGACAGCCACGGCTTCGAGCGCGATCAGCGACAGCGCGAAGAAGACCGAATCGCCGAGAAGCAGGATGAACTCGTCTTTCTCAGTCGACTCCAAGAAGCGCTGAAAAGGCGCTAGTAGAGCCCACAGACCTACACCCGCTACTTCCCAGCTACGTGGATGGGCTCGACAACTATCCCAATCTCGCGGAACTCCGGAAGTGCGATGCCGCACTTCGAGGCTTCGGTCTTGAATGCCGAAAGCGACGCCGGGGCGAACAACAACCCGCCATAGTTCTCGGATCGCTGCTTCGCCTGCCACTTCCGCAAACCAACGAGGCGCGATGTCCCGTTGTCGGCGAAGATCGCGTCCACCATTTCGGCCACGTTCTCCTGTCTTGTTCGACCGTGGGGAAAAGCGAGGCCGTCAAAAGCCGACAGATCCATCGCGAAGAACACAAACACACACGTGTTCGGCTCTCCTTCGGGAAAGTTTTTCGGCTCCTCGGACCGGAACCGAGGATCGCCACCCCCAACGTTCGCGGCCAGCAACTCGACCATAATGCCGAGTGCGTTACCGATCGTACCTGCAGGCAGCAAACTCACCGCATCCTCAGCGCGCACGGCCGGCGCTCCTTTTGCATCGACGGCGCTGCCCGGACGCAGACTACCTCCTTCGAGAACGAGCTTCTGGACCTCGCCCCAACTCATTGCAGCTGTCCCTGTATCCCACACGAAAACCGGGCAGTCCTCGACGCCGGTTTCCAGCACCACTGAAATCGCGTTCGACCCGACTCGGGCGTCGGTTCCCGCGATCGGTGTCACGATCGGGATCGCGCCCTGACAGGCATTTCCAACCAGGAGGCCATCCCCCATCTGATCCAGCGCATAAGCCGGTCCCCATCCGAAGTGATTGCATTCACGCACCAGCACGAACCCGACGCCCTGTGACCTAGCCATTTCAGCAACCCGCTGCTGCGCGATCGTCGCAATCGCTGGACCGAGTTTCCTGCGACCATCCCACACCTCGAGCGCGGGAAGCGACATAAGGACCTCGTGATCCACTTGCGCCACACACGATCCGCTCCGTGCAAACTCGTTGTCCATCAAATGAAGCAGCTTGCGGGCCCCGTGCGTTTCGACCTCGTATGAGGCCGTTTGGGCTGCCCACTCCGCGGTCGTCCCGGCTTCGTCGTCGCGGAACCCGCGAGCCGTCAGGACTTCCGTAATCCACTTCTCGAAGGCTTCTGTTTGTACGAAGTATCGTGTCTCCAAACTGTCTTCGTGCTGAGACATATCGACTATCCTAGAACTCTTTTGGGTATCACCGGGAGAATTTAGTCAGCACACGAGCATCCTCGCGACGTCAGAGATTGGTCGAAGTATTCCGATGGCGCAAGATAGCACCGATCGCGGCCTACTCTTCCCGGTACACATTTGCCTAGATGCTAGTGGAAGACCACCATTTTTGTTTCGGTCATTTCTTCCACCGTATACTTCGGTCCCTCCTTCCCCATCCCACTGTCCTTCAGACCCCCATACGGCATCAGGTCCGCCCGCCACTGGGGGCCCCAGTTGATGTTGATGTTCCCAGAGTGTACTTCCTTTGCAAATCTTAGCGCGGAGTCGATACTCTCGGTAAACAGAGCTGCGCTCAGGCCGTAGTTAGTGTCATTCGCCATCTTGATCGCTTCGTCGATGGTGTCGAAACGCGTGATCCCTACTGCAGGTCCGAAGACCTCGTCACAAGAGATACGCATATCCGGACTCACATCCGCGAGGATCGTAGCCTGATGCATCGTGCCATCACGCTCGCCACCAGTCACGAGCCGTGCACCACTGCCGACAGCTTCATCGATCCATTCGCCGACCCGAACGGCATCGGATTCGCGGACCATCGGACCGAGCGCGACGGACTCTTCCAGGGGATTGCCCGTGTTCAGAGCTTCGACTTTCGGCGTCAGCGTGTCGATGAAGTCTTCGTAGACCTCATCGTTCACCATGACGCGTTGGGCGGAGATACACACCTGTCCCGCGTTCGCAAATCCGGTTGCAGCAGTAGCGGTCGCCACCTTCTCAAGATCCGCATCAGGCATTACGATCAACGGCGAGTTCGACCCAAGCTCCATCGTCACCTTCTTCAGCCCAGCCACATTGCAGATGATCTCACCCACATCGCGACTCCCGGTGAAGCTAATTTTCCGAACACGGCCATCAATGCTCAGCTTGCTGCCCACAGATCCACCCGGACCGGTCACACACTGGATGCCTTCGGACGGTAGACCCGCTTCAAGCAGAACCTCTGTCAGCTTCAATGCAGACAAAGGTGTGTCCGTCGCCGGCTTAACGATCACCGAATTCCCAGCTGCGATTGCGGGGCCGACTTTGTGACAAACGAGGTTGAGCGGAAAGTTGAACGGTGTGATCGCGAGAACGACGCCACAGGGCACACGAAGGGTGAACCCGAACTTGCCTTTCCCACCCGTCGATCCATCCAGCGGGATCGTTTCACCGTAAAGACGCTTCGCCTCTTCAGCAGAAAGGGTCATCGTCTCGATCGCCCGAGCCGCCTCGCCTCGCCCCTCCCCGATCACCTTGCCTTCTTCCATCGTGATCGTCCGGCCGAAATCCTCGATCCGCTCTTGCATCAGGTCAGCCGTACGCTTCAGTATCTCGTAGCGCTCGTAGCCAGTCAGCTCGGACATCACCTTTGCACCGCGCGCAGCGGATGCAAGCGCATTCTCGATGTCCTCATCTGAGGCTTTCGGGACCGTATCAACCACGGACCCGTCAAACGGGTTGATCACGTCGATGGCGCCCTCGCCATCGACCCATTGGCCTCCTACATACATTTTCATAGCTGTCACTCCTTCAGGTTCTCGATACAAGTCTCAGAGGAATGATACCTCCGTTATCCAAAAACTGCTAAACCACCGAGAAGCTGTCACGAGAAACATACTCCGGTTACCCACCTCCTTGCGGTGTGGTGAAATCGATATTCGGCCCCATAGGTTCTGAAGACAAGCTGACAGAAGGACAATTTCCCCCGTCAATCAGCCGCCGGTATATCTTATGAACTTGTCGCCCGCATCCGACGCCGATTGCCTTCGGCAGTATAAAGACCTATCGAGATCGGACCAATGTCACCTCCCGAAAATGCTGAGGACGCTACACCCCAAGAGGAAACGCATACACGTCTTCGCCAGGCGCGACGACACCTTATCCGCTCTCTGGCCGGAATCGGATTCACAGGAACACCCTTTCTGATCGGGCTTTCCCTCTGCATCGGGGTTATCTGCGGGATCGGCTCTCTGGTCTTCAAGTGGTTCATCTCTTTTTTTAGCCAGCTCTTACTCATCGAAGCGCCCGCCCTGCTCGGCACCCCCTACGCGCTTCCGCTCATAGTCACCTTAGGGTTTCTCGTCGTCACGGCACTCGTAACGCACCTCTCTCACGAAGTCAAAGGCGCCGGTATACCCGAGGTAATGGCAGCAGTCGCAACCGAGAACGGTTTCATACGCTCCCGTGTCGCACTTTTCAAGCTCCTCGCTTCAGCGGTCAGCATCGGTTCCGGCGGGTCGGTTGGCCGTGAAGGTCCCATAGTTCAGATCGGATCCTCCATCGGATCCTCCGTCGGTCAGTTCCTTGGCTTAACGGGTGAGCGTCTAAAATTACTCGTGGGATGCGGAGCTGCGGCCGGAATCTCCGCCGCCTTCAACGCGCCGATAGCCGGAGGTTTTTTCGCCTTGGAGGTCATCCTCGGCGACTTCAGTATCTCGACTTTCAGCCCTATCCTGTTCGCCTCCGTGATGGCGAACGCCGTGACGAGGTACGCGTCAGCCGACGTACGTGCTTTCATCGTCCCCGAATACCAGCTCACCAGCCTCTACGAACTCTCCTTCTACTTTATACTGGCCCTGCTGAGCGGGTTCGTCGCAGTCGCTTTCATGCGCATCCTCTATGGTATCGAGGATCTCTTCGAGAAGCTGCCACAGTCGCCGTATGCACGCACCGCTCTCGGGGGCCTCATCGTCGGCAGCATCGGACTCTACTTTCCGCAAATCCTCGGCGTCGGCTACGACACCATCACCGACATCCTGCTCAACAAGCTCGACGTGTCAATCCTGCTTGTGCTTCTTATTGTAAAAGTCGTCGCCACCGCCGTCACCCTGGGCGCGGGGGCCTCCGGTGGCGTGTTCGCCCCTTCTCTGTTCATCGGAGCAGCACTGGGCGGGGCCTTTGGCTTCCTCGTGAACGCGCTCTTCCCCGGGGTCACGTCTCCACCCGGGGCATATGCACTCGTCTGTATGGGGGCAGTTGTCGCCGGCACTACGCACGCCCCCCTGACGGCAATGCTCATCCTCTTCGAACTGACCGACGACTATCAAATCATTCTCCCGCTGATTCTGGCGACCGTTATCAGCTCGCTCTTCGCGCGCTATCTAGAACGAGAGTCAATCTACACTCTGAAGCTCGCCCGGCGCGGACTCAGAGTATCGCAAGGCTTTGACCTGAGCGTTCTGGAATCTCTGCGGGTTAGGGATGCAATGTCCCAGAGCTACGACTTCGTAAACAAGCAGACACCGCTCGGCGAAATCTCGGCAATCTTCCAAAACAGCAATCTCGTAGACTTCCCGATCGTCGACGAGGCCGACCGGCTTCAGGGCATCATCTCACTCGCCGAGATCAGGCCGGTTGTGATGCAGGATGACCTCTACTCGCTCCTGATCGCGGACGACATGATGCAGCCTGACCCGCCGTACATCGAAATGGACGCCCCAATCCTTGAAGCCCTCGGTCTGTTTGCAGAAGGAGATGTCTCGACCCTGCCGGTCGTGGAGAACGACCAGACCATGAAACTGGTAGGTGTACTCACGCACCAGAACCTCACGATTCATTATCATCAGGAGATCCAGCGAAGAGCGAGGTAGTCTCTGGATTTTCTTGCTGTCTATTCTCAACTGCTGAGGCGAGTGGGATGAGTTGCGGTGGGGAGAAAACAGCTATTGTCGTGGGCTCCGCCCGCCCATATGAAGTGCGAGGGCTGAACCATTAGGTCGCCGTGCTCTGCACGGTGACTGTTTTGACAATGGACAGCTTGTTCTGGCTAAGCGGAACGCGAAGGCCAGTCATTTCGCACTCCTCCATCTGTATCTATACACTCTTTCACCCAACTGTTTAAGACCGACGCTCGTAGATCACTCGTTGGCAGGAAGGTTTACCGGACCTACCATAGAGACGCAAACATCCACACTCTCGAAAGCAAAAAATGCAGTTCGAATACATCACGCTGTCTGTTTACTTGGCGATGCTCTTGGTCCTTGGAGCTTACTTCTCCCGGTTCAACAAAAACCTGAGCGACTTTGTTCGAGGGGGTGCTCAGGGGACCTGGTGGATCGTCGGGATGAGCATGTTCATCTCAGGAATCAGCGCGTTCACCTTCACCGGGAACGCTTCGGCGGCCTATGACGCGGGACCGACCTTGCTCGTCATCTACATCGCGAATGTCGTCGGTTTCTACCTCTCAGGGCTCTTCCTCGGGAGGTGGTTCCGTCAGACTCGAGCGATGACCCTTGCGGACATTATCCGGGATCGCTTCGGCGTGACGATGGAGCAGTTCAGCGTCTATATCGGTGTCCTGATGGCGCCGATTGCTGGTTCGATCCAGCTCTGGGCCCTGTCCGGGTTCGCCAGCTCCGCATTCGGACTGCCGCTCAAAACCACGATCGTCGTAATCGGGGCGATCGTCATCTTGTATTCGACGACCGGCGGAAAATGGGCCGTCATGGCGACGGATTTCGTCCAAGGGCTAATCATAATGGTGATCACCCTCGTCGTCGCCGCACTGGCCCTCCACGAGATCGGGGGGATCGGTAAATTCCTGTCCTTCTTCACCGACCCTCGCTTCGCGAACGACTTCCGATTCGCGAAGGATCCGGGGCAGTTCCCTGAAAGTAAGTTCTCGCTACACTGGATCATCGTCATCTTTTTCATGCAGCTCTACAGCCAAATCAGCCTCTCCTCAGCGGGCCGTTTTCTCGTCGCAAAAGACGGTCGTGCGGCTTCCAGGGGCTCGTATCTCGCGATGGTCCTAATGGCCGTCGGCACGATCATCTGGTTCCTCCCTCCGATGGTCAGTCGGTTCCTCTACGAAGCCGAGGTCAATGCAATGGCCGTGGACAACCCGTCCAATGCCTCGTATGCCTTCATCGCCTTGAAAGTGCTGCCGAATGGGCTTGTCGGCATCATGATCGCAGCGATGTTCGCGGCCACCATGAGCAGCATGGACACGGCCCTAAACGGTCAGGTTGGTGTCATCGTGCGCAATCTGATCCCTAGGCTTCGTGAAAAGATCGGCAAGCCGCCGCTTGAGGCTGCCAGAGAGATGTGGCTGTGTCGCTTCTTGACCATCCTGCTCGGGGCGATCGTCATTTTTTACAGCCTCCTGTGGGTCGCCCAGAAGGACATCGTCCTCTTCGACGCGTATCTTGCGATCAGCTCAATCATCGGAATCCCGCTCGGATTCCCTCTGCTCGCCGGTCTCTGGCTCAAGAGACTGTGGAAGTGGTCATATTTCCTGATCATTGTCGCCTGCCTCGTCCCATCCGCCTACGCTTACTACGATTCATCAGTCAACGGCGTATCTTGGTCAATCCAGGACCGCGCGATGTGGATCTTCATCTTCGGAGTCGTATCGACAGCGATCTGCATCCTCCTGTCAAAGCGGAATGACGAGGCGTATGTCGAGCGGGAACGTGAGTTCTTTGAAACAATGGCCAAACCCGTCGACTTCGATGCCGAAATCGGTGGCGCCTTCGACGGCCGTCAGATGATCGTCATGGGAAATGCATCTGTGGCTCTCGGCAGTCTGCTAGGTCTGCTGATCTTCGTACCGAATCCGATCACGGGCAGACTGCTTTGCGCCTTCGTCGCAGGAACGATTGTAATGGTAGGCGTGTTGCTCAAGAGGAAGGGTGTAGCCACTTCGGAAGTATAGGATGGGTTCACAGCACCGTTTAGTATTCGACGGCGCACAGAGTCACTTCTCGATTCCATATTAGCATTTTCCAATTTCCCGTCTCTCAACCTCCTCCCCCCTCCAATCTACCCTGAAAGCACTTTCGCCATCCTCCACCTCCATCACCCCACCTTCTCGTCGCACATACGCGCTCTCACACATCGGCCATTTCGCATAGTCGATGGCAGCACCGTTCACCTTCGCAGCGGGCCGCCATTCCTCTCCTCTGTGCTGAATGTCGAGCACGTGACCGCGCGTCGAAGTGTAGACCACACGACGGCTGGAAACGAGAGCCGAATCGTCCAAGGACGCTGCACCCACCTGTTCGACAAAGGCCGCGAGTCCTCCATACTCCTCTTCGCTACCTACTTCCACAACCGCACCGACGAGATTCCCTTCAATCACGAGTCGTCTATATCCTACACGCCCGGTCGCCTCCCACGTCGCCTCTCCCCGAACCGGCCGAATGCTCACATAAACTTGACCCACCCGGAGACACGCGCCCATTCCTGTATCGACCACCTCCTCAACCGTTTCGGGCACGTAGGTGTGGAACCTACCATAGGGCTGCTCGGGTCTGTCGCTGGTCCATTTCTCGTTCGACCCAACTGCCTGGCCGGCATACGGATCACGCTCCGGAACGTCGAGCAGCAGAACCGCCGCGTTCTCCCAATGAACCGTCTGCAGGAACGGACTCGTTCCCGACCAGTCGTCCAGACCAAGACGAGCGCCGTCCTCCTCCCGATTCACATACCAGTAGGGATGCACGCAGAACAACCAGTTTCGTGGCGAAGTATCTCGCCAGATCACGGCGAACGAGTGTGCGTGTCTCAGCGTGGGCTCTTCGATATCCGTACAACGGATACCTGCCCCAATCGCATACTGCTCGTGAACATAGGTGCTCCGCATGACGGACCGTGGGTTCGGCTTCACGCGTTCGGGAGGGTTTAAAAGTCCATGTGCGTTCGCGTATGCCGGCCCCATAACCTCGCGATTCCCGCACGCACTCAGCGTCCGATATGGCAGTGGAACCTGTTTTATAGCTATTCGCCGGATCACGGGATTCGGCAGGTAGGTTGACGCAGCATGAAGGACCAGCGGGCTCTGGTTCCACGAGTCGTTCACAGTGACGGCTTCGACAGTCGGATCACAGTGACCAGCTTCCCAATAGAGCCACGCCGTCCACTGCGTGTTGGACCGAACTGTGCTCAACTGGTAGCTGTCGGTCATCAAACCCTTCGCGCGTGCAGCGGGCGGGATGATGATACCCTGATGGCTGTTTAGAGCCAGATCGGCAAGCATCGTGTCGAGAATCGAGTTCGCGTACAGACGAGCACGTTCGTCCTCAGCGAACTCTGCGATATTCACCCAAGGAGCTGTATTCACGGCGTGGTAGATCGGAGACAGGAACTCGACCATCGACGTGTGGATCAGCGAACGACCGTATGCGCGGAAGTACTCGAGACACACATCGGCCAGTTCGCGGCCAGAAAGCCCGTGATGGAACGTAGCATCAGGGAAAGACTCGCCAAACAGGTAACCGGCTGTCCTCCGCATAGCGATGTGGTTCTCCGTGCCTCCCGTCAGCCACCCATCGTATGTCGTGACCTCGTCGAAGATCTGATCGCAAATCGACTCCGGCAGAATTTCATGAAACTGGCACCAGATCCTGGACAGTGCGCTCTTCCCGAAAGTGTCACCCTTGCGTCTGAAGCGCAGTCCGACCGGTATATAGGCCAACGCCTTCGGGTCTTCAGGATCGAGCATCAATCGACTGATACACACCCGAAAAGCCTGTTTCGGGTTCGGTCCTCGTTCATTAAACGGGACGTTTGCCGAAGCCTCGACAACAACAACCTTCCGCCGCTCGATCGCCTCGTCCGAAATAGACTCTATAGCGTCTGAGTCCGGCGAGACCGGACTCGAGTCAGTCTCCCTTACACACTTCACAAGATCCGAAAACGTCAGATTCTCCTGATTCATCCTACTTCTTCCTCGGTTCGTCTTTGTTCACTAAAAGTTCGTCGTTCGGAAGCATATAGCGGCTCACACACGACTTCGGCTATTTTCGAATGAAGATCTGTTCGTGGAAGACCGGCCGACCCCATCTACGGAAGATGTCAGTGACTTAGTTGGCTTCTTCTCCTCAGGATTCAAAGTTTAAGAAATCCGGAGGAAACAGATCAGGTTTAAATCTTCTTCCTTCTACCATTTGAGCCCCACCCCCTCCTTAAACCACTTCTTCAACTTCGGGTCACAAAAACTTCCATCTCCACGTCTTCGCACCTTCGTATTATCCTTTCCTTCCTCTGTCCTTCGGCTAGATTACCCCAGATGCCTTCGTACCTAGTTGCCCTTTCCTTCGCAGGAACAGCTTCGTAATTCAAAGGGTTTCCTATGCCCAAAACCAGAATCGGTATCATCGGCTGCGGTGGAATGGCCAAGTCACACGCTTCCCGCTTCGAGGACGTTCTTGACCGGATCGAAGTCACTGCAGTTGTCGACATCGATCGAGGCAAGGCGCAGGCTGTCGCCGACATCATCAAGGGCGTTCCCGTCGTCGAAACGGACTACAAAGACATCTTCGACCACATTGATGCGGCCCTAATCGTCGTCCCCCACCATCTACACCATCCCGTCGCAATGGACTGTCTCCGAGCGGGCAAACACGTGCTCGTCGAGAAGCCGATGGCCCTGAACGCGACGGAGTGCGTTGAAATGATCCAGGAAGCGGAGAAGCAAGATCGTATTCTGATGGTCGCTTACTGCATGCGGTTCCATCCACTGGTGGCGAGTATGAAGGAGCTGATCGAGCAGAAGACGTATGGCGAAGTGTTCCAACTGTCGATCTGGACCGAGCAGCTCACCCGCCGTGACGAAGGACACTGGTCGCGGAGTGCGGCGACTCTTGGAGGAGGCCAGTTCTTCAGTCACGGGTGTCACTATGTCGACCTCCTACTATGGATTCTCGGGAGACCTGTTCGAGGGAACCACTACGGGACGAACAAGTGCACGCCCTGGATGGAGAGGGAAGGAACAAGCAACGCCACGATCGAGTTTGAGAATGGTGTCCTGGGATACCATTTTGGGACGTGGGGTGCGCGAGGAACAAGGCTCAAGTATTCGTTCCACGCGCACTGCGAGGACGGCATGATCGAAATCGATTTACGTGCTGGACAGCTAATCGCGCATACTCGTGCGGAAGAACACGACTCGGGGAAGCTGATTGCCCGTCAGCAGGAGGAGGTCCTTCTGGCAGTGGAAGACGCCAAGCATACCGAGCTCGAAATGGCGCACTTTATCGACTGCATCGAGTCTGGAACTCAGCCAATGACAGATGGGCCGGGAAGCCTGGAGGGTCTCCAGGTAATCTGGAAGCTGTATGAAGCCGAGGAAAAGAAATGCGTTGCCGATCTGCGAGGGCTGGGTCTCGGGACCTGGCGCCCGACGGATAAGTTCACGCGCATAGGGTAGCGCGGGCCTTCTTTGCCTGCTTGTCCCTCTCTTTTCGAGTTCAGCCTGCTTTCTAACCACCCCCAAGCGCACCGTCGCAATTCTCTGGTCAAGACTCATCACTTACTCATTCAGGTATCTCACGATCGAGCGGGTCTCGTTGGGCCTCTTGGACGAACGCGTAATTTTCCTCCCTATAGCACATCCACTCTCGAGAAGTCGCCCAAGCGCTTTCCGAAACTTTCTTCATCACCATCCCCTGTTGATTCGAATGTAGCTCTCGGTTTGCTTCTAGCACTTTGGCCTTTTGACTTCAAGAGCTCGCTTTCTCCACCACATCCAGCATCGCTTCACCATACTTCGCCAGCTTCGCAGGGCCGATCCCGTGTACCTGGACGAGAGCTTCCTCCTGCTTCGGTCGTAGCATCGCAACCTCTCGCAGTGTCCGGTCGCTCCCGACCACGTAAGGTGGGACCTTCTCCTTACGTGCGGTCTCGACTCGCCAGGCCCTCAGGGCTTCAAAAACACATCGTCCAACCTCATCCAAATCCACGCTTGTTGCAGCCGGTCGACTCGACTTTCGCGATCCCGTCACCCGCACTTTGGCCTTTTTGTCCGGGGGCAGGAGAATCCTAGCCGAACGTCTTTCATGAATCCCATCCTGACCTCCCTCCGTCAGCATCACGACAGGACGTTGCCCCCCACTGAAGTCGACCCATCCCGCCGTCACACATCGGCGCAGCAGCGTAAGCAGCCAGTC
>PAXL01000021.1 GCA_002714465.1 Gemmatimonadota bacterium
GAGATCCCCGTCCAAGCAGTATGGGGTACCTTGACCCCTTCAGGGACGTTCCCCCACAGCGGGACGACTCGCCCGGACACCACCCCCAGACCCTCGTGCCGGCCGAACTCCAAACTCTCGTCCATCAGCAATTGCATCCCCAGGCAGATCCCAACGGTCGGCTTTCCCGAAATCGCGAGTTCGCGGAGCGGTTCCACGAGATCCAGGCGCCGGAGCGCTTCCATGGCTGTCCCGAAGGCGCCCACGCCGGGAAGGATAATTACATCTGCGGCCTCAAGATCTTCTCTCAACTAGGAAACGATTGAGTCGACCCCGACGTGTCGACACGCTTGGCTGATACTGTATAGGTTTCCGAGTCCGTAATCGACGATAGCTGCTTTCAAACAGATTGTCCTTTCACGACCGGCCTGCACGAAATACTGTCGCGGTTCAACCGCTCCTTGACCTCACTCACACTAGCAGGCTCGATGTCGATCGCAGCGGTCGCCGCCGCCGGGATCGCATTCTGTGCGGCCCGTCCCCGGATATAATCCAGGTTCCCTTCCGAGAACGACGCCTCGTCTTCATGCGAAATCTGCTGAACAACTCGGTAGTGCAAGATCGACGCGATTCCGACCGCATCGGCGTTCCCCTCCGACGCCACCTCGCTTACGTGGTCGACCGATCCCGCCCCGCCGCAGGCCACGACCGGCACGGACACAGCCGTAGAGATGCGTCGAGTCAACTCGATACCGAACCCCCGCCCCGTACCCTCCTGATCAATCGAGGTCACCATCAGCTCACCGGCCCCGAGCGAAACCGCTCGGACCGCCCATTCCGCGGCGTCGACACCCGTACGCTCTCGACCGTTGTCCGTGTAACATTCGTAGCTGCCATCTGGACGGCGTTTCGCGGCGATCGACACCACGATCGTCGAGGAGCCAAACGTGCTGCTCGCCTCTGCCACGAACGCGGGGTTCCGGACGGCCTCCGTATTGATCGCGACCTTGTCCGCCCCGGCCCTCAGGACGGTTTGGATGTCCTCCAGCGTGCGCAGTCCGCCTCCAACGGTCAAAGGGATAAAGATCTCCTGCGCTGTCGTGCGCACCGTCTCCACAAGACTGTTCCTCCCGTAGAGACTCGCCACCACATCCATGTAGATCAGCTCGTCTGCTCCCTGATCGTAGTAGTGTCGGGCAAACGCTTCGGGCTTACCTAGAACGCGAAGCCCTTCCAGGTGGATACCTTTTACGAGGTTAGGGCCTTTGATGTCGAGCCTCGGGATTATCCGCACATTCATGCCGCGCGACTGCCGTTCTCTCCGACGATCTCCCGGATCGCCTCGGCGACCGTCACGGCTCGCCGGTTCCGATTCCCACCGTCCGCGAGGATCTCCAGCAGCGGACCCTTCTCCTTTCGCGCTCGGACCCCGGTGGCTAGGTAGGGCTCGAGCACGCTAAGGAGACCGGCTACCGATCGGCTAAACCCGACGCATTCGTGCAGAACCGGCTCCATCTCCTGTGTCACGTCGCTGTCATCAACGAGAAAGACATCGTTCTCCGTTAACAAGCTCTGTATGAACGTCGTGCTCATCCACGTAAACACAACAGCATCCGACCACGCCAGCAGGTCCTCGAAGGGGATCTCGTCCGTAACGACGCGTATGCGATCGCCACCCAGCTCCGCGAGAAGGGAGTCCCACGTGTCTCGCGCATGGACCTCACGGGAGGGATAGTCCTTGATCACGCATTCGTAACGGTCCTGATACCTGACCAGCAACTCAATGATCGCACGGTGCTCATCCCAGCAGGAAAACTCCGAGTATGGCCTGTTATAGCCGAAGTAGAACCGGTTATATGGCCACAGGTTCCCTATCGCTAGCACGATACGCCGGATTCGATCCGGCTTGGGTTTCGTGTTGCCATACAGTTTTTCAAAAAAAGGTGTCCCGCACACATACGATTCGTGGCCGTCGATCCCGAGTGTCGTGAGAACACAATCGGGGGAAGCGATCAGGTCGGCGACGGCCTTGCCGTAGACGATGTGCTTTCGACACAGACGAAAGTCCGAAATATCGTAGCCCGGGAGGCTGTTGTATCCTCCGTATCCGCCGTGCATCCAACACGCGATCGGGATCCCCATCTCTTCGCACAGCCGACCATAGACCAGGTTCGTCGGATGAAAGGAGGCCATACTCAGCACAAACACGGCATCCGGCCTCGTCTCTTCCAGCTTGCGGCGGCACGTCCGACGAAGCCCCTCCAGCGCCTCAAACTGCTCAAGAGCGCCGCGGACCACCGGCGCTACGACTTCGTAACCGTCGGACCCCGAGAACCGCATCGATTCGCGAAACACAGGGTCAGCGGCAATCAGCGAAGCGGCTTCGCTCGAGGTGTGGGTCGGCCTCCTTCGGTTGGTCAGCTTGACCTCAGGTACCGAAACTACGTCGATGCCCTCGTTCTCGAGTGCACGTCCGATGGCATCCAGTTCCCGGCAACCCACGGAGAGCACGCGAAGGTCCTTGGGTCGGGTCCGCAGCGTCGACAGACGGTGGATAACAGCATCTGAGATCCGCCCCACCCGTCTCCGCACACGCCAAAGCTGTATCCGGGACAACCCGTTCTCCTCTTCATCTCGGAACCGGTCCGGAACAGGGGTCACCTTCAATGTGTAACCGTACTCTTCGGCCAGTTCGCGCAAAGCCCAGCCCTGCACGCTGAAGTCGTTTCCTGGCGCAAGATCCGGCAGGATACTGATAGGCCCGGGCGTCAGGCAATGGACGGTATCGACGGGGCCGACCGCGTCGAGTATGGAACGAGAGAGAAACAGTCGATACCAAGCCTGGTCTCTCGCGATCTTCAGCTGATAGGCCACGAAATCTGACGCACGGAGGCCTGTCTCCCTCAGAAACGGCCAGCATTCGGCGGCAATCGAGTCGATCCGTTCCGCTGCCTGCATCAGCCCACGGACGGACTCCGCGTAGAACGACCAGAGCGTCTCGTGACGGTAGAACGAGCGGATATCCCTATAAACCACGCCGGCTTGATTCAACGCTTGGCTTGCCGACGGGTGGCAAGACACGATCGTATCGGAAGACCCCAACTCCGCGAGCAGATCCTCCACCTGTTCAGGCAGCTCAACGACCGCTAGGGACCGACCGGACAAACCTGAGTCCGAGACGCTATCCCTCACAGGATATCTCCATGAACCATCAACATACCTTCTCGCTGAAGCCGCGTGAGGTGGTGTCGGAGAACTTCACGGACCTCGAACGGAAACCTAGTGACAAACTCGTCGGGCCCGTCGAAATGGTCATTCCCGTAGGTCTGATCGTCGTAGAACGTGAGCTCGACAAGCACGGACGTGCCTGTATACGCCTCCTTCAACCTCCGGCAGATCGTCTCCCACTCGGACAGGACATACCAGACGACCTCTCTGAAGATCACGAGATCGTAGGTTCTCGAACCATCGAGCACAGCGAGCGGCCCCCCGACCTCCACCTCGAGTTGCGGATAGCGAGCCTTCGAGTGCTCCACTGCGGTCTCGGACACATCACACCCAAAGAAGCGAGTATCGGGACAGGATTTTCTGAGCCAGTTGAGATGGAGACCTTTCCCGCTTCCGATACTCAGGACCGACTTGTATCCGTGTGCTGCCAGGATCTCACGCGACCGAGTAGAGCACGGGTTAGCCTCAAGGTCGACCTCCGTCTCGGGCCACGGGTCCTCGCATACCCGATACATCTCCTCGAACCGACCGATCAGCTTGCCGTTTTTAATAACGTAGTCGTGATAGTCGCCGGATTTCACCATGGCTGTATCCTCCCGGTGCGCCATGCCGAAAGTTCGTGTACTTTGGGTGAGCATTTACATCGTTCATACCGAGTGCCCGGAACCGCGTCTTTCTGGGGCGCAGAGTGGATCGAGCGTACAGTCATATACGACCAGAATCCATAGACGAATTCTCGGGACCCGATACTAGGGACGCCCGGGCTGGTCTTTGAACACGATGTCTAAGAGTGCCTCGATCACGCGATCCTGATCCCCATGCGTCAACGAGGTCGAGCACGGTAAACTCACGCAGCACGCATACAGGTCATCCGAAACACCCGTTCCGATGCGCAAGGCGTCCCTGAACATCGGCAGTCCGTGCATCGGTTTCCATAGAGGTCGTGCCTGTATCCCACGGTCGCCGAGTTCAGTGATCAAGCGCCGTCTGTCGCATCGTTCGGCGTCGATTCGCACGGTGTAGAGCCACGAAATTGAGGACGCCCAGGTCGCCTCCTTCTGAGACACGATTCCCTGAACGGAGGAAAAAGCNTGATCATAGCGGGCCGCGATCGATCGCTTTGTCTCCAGAAACCGATCCAGCTGTTCGAGCTGTGCGCACCCTAGCGCGGCGAGAACGTTTACCATCCTGTAGTTGTAGCCGACTTCGTCGTGATCATACTCGATCGGATCACACTTGGCCTGGGTCGTCAAATGCTTAGCCCGCTTCGCCCAAGCCTCATCATCCGTGACGATCATCCCGCCGCCGCCTGCGGTGATAACTTTGTTCCCGTTGAAGCTGAAGCAACCGATGTCGCCGATCGTCCCCATTGGTCGACCGTCGAAGGTCGCCCCCAGGCTCTCGGAAGCATCCTCGACCAGCGGTAGTCCGTACGTCCCCGCCAACTCAGAAAGCGCATCCATGTCACACGGATGGCCGAGCAGATGAACGGGCATCAGGGCCCCGACCCGTCGACCCGTCCGGCGATTCCGCAGCTCACCATCCACAGATTCGCAATCCGACTCGAGGAAACGGCGAACCAGTCCCGTGTCGATCTGCCAGTGATCCGGCTCCAAGTCCACCAGGACGGGATGCGCCCCGCAATACCTTACGGCGTTCGCCGTCGCGACAAAGGTAAGGTTGGGGATCACGACCTCGTCCTCTTCCCGAACCCCCGCGACCAGAAGCGCGATGTGGAGCGCCGCCGTGCCGCTGACCGCAGCAACAGCGAAGCCGGCATCGACACGCGCCGCCACGTCCTGTTCGAACCGATCTACAAAGGGTCCGACGGAAGAGACCCAGTTCGTGTCNAGGCACTCTTTGATGTACTCCCATTCCCGCCCCCCCAGNGTAGGCACGCTCAACGGAATCACGAGCAGCCTCCACGCAAACGGTCGAAAACGAACACCTCAGTTCCTGTAGATCGGGTCATCGACATTCTCGACTAAACCNTTTTTAATCATGCNCATCACCTCGTCGATCCCTTCTGCAACCGTCGACGTCGTCTCGTATCCCAAGGTCTCGGCGATCTTGCCGAATGTCACACGGTAGTCCCGCGGGTCCTCNTCCTTCTGGACATACTCGACCGCGGCATCGGGAATCCGTTCCATCAACAGATCCACGAGATCCTGCTTCCTGTAGTTTTCTGGATCACTCCCGACGTTGTAGACCTCCCCAGACACGAGATCGACGGGTGATTCAAGCACNGTGGCGACCGCTCTCGCNGCGTCTCTCACATGAACGTAGGGTCGCCAGAACTGCTCGCCATAAACGACAAGCTTGCCCCTGAGCATCATCTCCGCCGTGAAGTCGTTCACCGTCAGATCGAATCGCATCCGCGGAGACGCACCATACACGGTCGCAAACCGCAGGACGGTCTTGCACAGCGATGTGCCTGNCTGGTCAGCCAGAATCGCCCTCTCGACGGAAACCTTCGTCTCCGCATAAAGCGAGATCGGACAAAGCTCAGACNCTTCGGACACGAACTGCGTGGGGTCGGCCATCCGTCCGTAGTTGCTGCACGTCGAGGCGAACACGAGGCGCTCGACACCCGCATCCTCACACCGGTCGAGCAGGTTCAGNGATCCCCCCTCGTTCACCCGTTTGGCAAGATCCGGTTCACGGGCGCACGCAGGGTCCCCAACGATCGCGGCGAGATGAACCACCGCATCAATCCCGTTGAGCGCTCGGGTCATCGTGTCCGAAGAACCGATATCGCCCCGGATAAATCGATACTCCGGGTGCGCCCAGAAACCGAGCAGTGCGTTTGCACCCTGGCTCAGGTTGTCCACGGCNGTCACNCGATGGCCTGCCTCCAGCAAAACGCCCGTCAGCGTGGACCCGATGTATCCGGCACCACCTGTCACCAGCACGTGCACAGCTCAAGCCCCCTCTGCGTCTGCATCGCTCTTCGCTTTCTCATAGTCCTCGTGCTGTCCGATATCCATCCAGTACTCGCAGATNGGGAAGCTGACCACGCGCTTCTTCTTGGCCAACAGGACGTCGATCAGGTCCGTCATGTCCATCGGTTTGCCATCGNGAATGAAATCGTAGACCGTCGGATCCAGAAGGTAAAGTCCNGCGTTGGCAAAAAATGTAAGGGAGGGCTTTTCCGTCACAGCAGAAACTCGGACCCCTTCCGTCTCGACAATACCGTAGGGTAATCGGAAGTCGAACTCTCTCACGCCCAGCGTCAGGTCTGCCTGATTCTCCTCGTGGAACGCCAGCATCGCCCGGAAATCCGTTTTCGTCAGGATATCTCCGTTGATCACGAGGACAGGTGCATCAGGTACGTCCATCAACCCAAGGGCGCCCGCCGTCCCGAGCGGCTCGTCCTCCGAGATGTAGCCGATCTGGACGCCGAAATCGCGCCCGTCGCCAAAGTGGTTCACGATCGCCTGGGGCTTGTAATGCGTCGTCACATTGACCNGGCGNACACCCGCGTCCCGAAGACCGTNGATAAGGTGCTCCATCACCGGCCTACCTCCGACGGGCAGCATTGGTTTTGGTAGATCTTCGGTCAGGGGTCGCAGACGCTGCCCCTTGCCGCCCGCCATCACCACTGCAGTCAGGTCCTTCCGTGTCTCGGGCACGAGATCTTCGAGCATCACCAGATCCGACACCCGTCCTTCTTTATCCAGAAGCGGCAGTTGACGGACACCCTTCTCGCGCATCAGGCTCAGCAGGTCGTGACTCGCCAGGCCGACCTCTGCCGCTATCGGGTCCGGATATTCCCAGTCGGCCCCGACCAGGTCCTTGACGCACGCGTCGAGAGACACACCGCCCAGGATAGCACGACGGATGTTCCCGTCGGTCACCGTGCCGAGCAGACGGTTCTCCGAGTCGACGATCAGAACGATGCCCTTCGCGTTCCGGTCGATCGACTGGATCGCCTCCCGGATCGTTTGGATCTCCGAGATCAACAGATGTTTCAACTCTGCCAACACATCCTCGCTACCGAATCCTCCGTGCCGGGACACCGACCACGACCGATCCCGCCTCGACATCTCGTATAACGGCCGCGCCGGCTCCGACCGTCGCACCGTCCCCGATTCGGACGCCCTGCTTTACCGACGCCCCCGCCCCAATGTGTGCCCCCGGGCCGATGTGGACACCACCGCAGAGCAACGCACCCGTCGCGATCTGCGCGTGATCTTCGACAACGGTATCATGCTCAACGACCGCACCCGCGTTAATCGCGACATTCCTACCCACCCGCGACTCGGGCCCTACCGTCGCGTTGGCCAATATGACCGTTCCTTCACCGAGCGTCGACGTGGCCGAAACATACGAGGCCGTGTGTCGGACCGTCGCGATCTCGAATCCCTCGCTGCACGCCTTCTCGAACACCATTCGTCGACGCGTCGTGTCACCCGTGCTACCGACACCCAAGAACGCCCGATCGACCCCATCTAATCTGATCTTGCCGAGCAATTCGTCACCCCCGAGCACGAGCTTACCCGCAACACGCGTCTCCCAGAGACTCTCGTCAGGGTCGAGAAGTCCAATCACCTCGTAGACTCCAGCGGAATCGATCGCGTCGATCACGAGCTTGGCGTGCCCGCCCGCACCCAGACCGACGACCTCGAGCGATCCCATCATTCGGGAGAGCCATTCGTGATCACCTCCCACCCCAGAAGCTCGTCTGCGCTCACATCCCTGACGACACACTTCCCAACGAAGGTTGAGAAATGCCTCGGATGGACACCCGTCCCAGGCCGCTTCACCGTTAACATGTCGGGTCGGATGACCGTTCCCGAGGGGATAGGTCCGGCGGCCACGAGACTCTTCCGCGCCACGTCCGCGATAGCCTCCTCCTCTGCAACCGGGCGTTTCACACCGTCACCGAACGCCTCCTCCACGTTCCGAATGGAGGACACAAGCAGGGCGAGTTCTTCGGGTTCAANGGATGCCTGGTGGTCGGGTCCCGGCATCTGGCGATCGAGAGTGAAATGCTTCTCGACCACGCANGCCCCCAGCGCAACGGCAGCCACGGCGACCTCGATACCCANCGTATGGTCCGAATACCCGACNGGAACCCCCCANGAAGCTGCCATCGANCCCATGGCACGCAGATTCACGGAGGCAGCGCTGCACGGNTAGTTCGACACGCAGTGGAGCAGAANAAGCGGCGGATCACCCGACGNCCTGATCACACGGACCGCGTCGTCCACTTCGCTGACGGTCGACATCCCCGTCGAGAGAATGATTGGCTTCCCCTTCCGGCCGATGTGTTCCAGCAGCGACCAGTTCGTCACCTCACCCGACGGCACCTTGAAGAGCGGAACACCCAGGTCGTCGAGCAGATCGGCGCTCTCCTCGTCGAAGGGCGTCGACATGAACAAGATCCCCTCGTCCCAGCACCAAGACACCACCTGCCTGTGGGTTTCCGCGGAAAGCTCGAGGGCAGACAGCATGTCCGCCATCGACTCCTGCGCATCGGTCGTGGTCATCTGGTAATCCGCCTTCGGCGCCCCAGACGCGACGAGTCGGTCGGTCTTGAAGGTCTGGAACTTGATCGCGTCCACTCCGGCTTGGGCCGCGACTTCGACCATCTTCTTGGCCAGTCCCGGGTCGCCATTGTGATTCACGCCTGCCTCCGCGATAATGAAACAGCGCTCGTCCTGTCCAATACGAGAGTCCCCGATCAGAATCGTATCCGATGATCGTCTCAAATGAACCTCCGATCCCCGTTGATCGGGGTCGCTGGCGGGTTCTTCAAATACCAGTCGATCGTGTGTCTGAGCCCTTCCGTGAGCGGCGTATCTGCCTCATAGCCAGTCAATCTTGTCAATGCTGAAACATCGGGACATCGCCTCGCAACCGACCCCGGTGGCGATAGACGAGAAAGAGTTCTCTCGGGACGCCACGCCGTGTAATCGAACATCAATTCGTAGAGCGAACCGATCGAGGTCTCGCGATTCCGTCCAACGTGTACCACTGCGCCCGGCTCAAGATTCCCCGCCTCTAGAACGAGCCGGGTCGCCTCCGCGGCGTCATCCACCCAACAAAACGCACGTGTTTCTTCCTCGCCGATGATCTCGAAAGGATCCTGCCGTGTCCGGATCCTTTCTACCACCTGCGGGATCACGTGATCGTAGCCCATCTCCGGACCGTAGACGTTGTGATATCTGACGCTGACGACCCGTCTGCCGGCACCGACATCTGCAAATCGGGCATACACCTCACCCCACATCTTACTAAGAGCATATGAGAAACGCGGGTTCTCAAGGTCTGCAATAACCCCCGGAACGGCCTCCCCCGTGGGCACAGGGATCTTGATTCCCGCTTCGTGCGCGCTGCCATAAACTTCGCTCGACGAGGCAAACAGCAGCCGTGCCTCAGGAGAGCCCGACTCGGCGAACCACTCGACCACCCTCAGAGTAGAAAGCGTATTAGTCCTCAAAGCATCCGCCGGTGCATTCGTGACTGGAGCAACCCCCATCCGCGCGGCGAGATGATACACCCTGTCCACCGGACCGGGAACAGACTCAAACCCGTCCGGTTCGCTCAAATCTGCCTCTACGAGCCGCACTCGTGGATCGCTCAGCAACCGGGTCAACCCAGCGGATACACCGTGACGTCCCAAGTTGTCCAGAAGAACGATCTCATCCATCTTACCAGCTAGTGCGAGAAGCCGCTTCACCAGCGACCGGCCAATAAACCCGGCTCCCCCCGTGACAACGGTGATCACTTGGGTCCACCTTCCTTCGGCGGTATTCCCAGAGCAGGCGCTACGTGCGCCCAGTAGAAGGCTTCCCCCTCCTTGTAGGTCTCCATACGACCGATCTCGTGAAACGGCTCTCTCAAGGGAAACACACCCACTCGGGTCTCGCTGTTGGCTCTGCAGTGTTGCTCGATTAAATCCGTCATGTTATACGGCTTGCCGGCGGGCACTCCTTCAAGAATCGATGGAGATAGGCAATAGATGCCTGAGTTCACGAGATAGTGAAACTTGGGTTTTTCTCTGAAGCCCGTGACTAGGTCTCCCTCCACGATGGGATAGCCAAAGGGCACGGATACCTCGTATGGACGGCAGCAAAGGGTCAGATCGTAATCGGCCGCGATGTGGAAGTCACGGAAAGCGGCGAGTCGAAGGCTTGTGAGCAGATCCCCGTTCACCACCACCACGGGCGTCGTCGGACGCAGATCCGGGGGAATAAGACCAAGGGCACCGGCAGTCCCGAGTGGTTCATTTTCGGTCAGATAGTGGATATCAACACCGAGATTGGATCCGTCTCCGAAATATTTCCGGATCATATCTCCGAGGTATCCGACACTGATAAGGATTCGCTTGAACCCGGACATCTTCAGGGAATCGACGAGAATCTCAAGTATCGGTCGCCCTGCGACGGGTAACATCGGCTTGGGTGTCGAATCGGTGAGCGGCCGAAGTCGCTGGCCCTCACCACCCGCCATGATCACAGCCGTGATCGGTCCGTCATAGCTAACAGGTGTAGCGTCAAGATACTCAATTGCAACCACACGACCGGCCACATCCACCAGTGGCAACTGACGAATCGAGTTCGCACGCATCAACGTAGCCAGCGCGGGCTCCGAGAGTGTGTCTGGTGCGACAATCGGGCTTTGATTCATCGCTCGGTCGATCGAGCTGTCTAGATCCGCCCCCTTGAGAAGGGCACGCCGGATGTCACCATCTGTTGCTGTGCCGAGAAGCTTGCGTTCGCGATCCACGATGAACACAACCCCTAGCTGGGTCGGCCCAATCTGCTGCATGGCTTGGCGAATGGTACCGGAGATACCGATGCACGTGTTAGCAGTGACCTCTAGTCTCACGTTAGCAGCGTCCTCTTAGGCCTCAATCATCCGATCGACGAACTTCTTCACCATTAGCCGTCGATCGATCTCGACCCCTTCCAACCGCTTGATGATCCGATCGCTGGCGTTGCCATCTCCGTAGGGGTTGCCCTGACCCTTCAATCTTCGCTTGAACTCGGGAGCGAGGATCCTCCGGATGGCGGCTTCTATGCCACCTCGATCATGTCCAGAATCTACAACATTCGGCCCTCTCAGACGACCGCGTTGCCGAATCCCTGCATTCACAACAGGAAGTGCGAAAGATGCAGCCTCTATGATCCCGCTAGACGAATTCCCAACCATCCCGTCCACACAGCTTAGCAGGCTGACATACCAGTCCTGACCTGCGTTCACGACGACCTGCGCCCCGTCTCTCTCGGCGCAGAATCGGTTGATACGTTCGATAATAGCTCGACCGGCCGTGTCTGCATTCGGATACGTGAACAGGGTCTGCTCACCGCACGCCTCGAGTGCACACAGGAACTCGTCGATGTGATCCTTCGTGTTCTGATACTCTATCGTAACCGGATGGAACGTAACCAAGAGTATGCGTCTTGTGGGATCGAAGCCGAATCATCTCGCAACCTCTTCCTTGGTCTTGGGCTTCATCTCCAGAAGATTGTCCAGCCCGGGAGCGCCGGAAACAACAATGCGCCAATCCTCTTCTCCCATCTGCTTCAGCCGCCGAGCATAGGTATCCGTCGCAGTAAAATGGAGATGGGACATCTTAGTCAGGGCGTGTCGCGTAGCCTCGTCGAATGCTCCCTCGGTCACCTCTCCGCCGTGCAGATGTGCGATAGGTACGTTGAAGGGCAGCGCCGCAACCGCAGCAGCCAAGACATCGAACCGGTCTCCCAGGATGACCAGCATATCCGGTGTGAACCGAGAAAAGGACTGCGCGAATCCGACTGTGCCAAGACCTACCGACTTCGCTATACCGGTTGGCGTATCCGAGGAAAGCAGCCTCTCAACTCGCTCGACCCGCTCAAACCCTTGTTCATTAACGGCCTCTACCGTCATTCCGAACTCTGGAGAGAGGTGCATGCCCGTCACATAGACGTGTTCCTCCAGGAGAGGACTCAAACGTATTTGTTTCAGGATCGGTAGGAGGCTTCCAAAATCTGCGCGCGCACAGGACACAACTCCAATTGTCCGTTGCTTGATCATCTAGTTGACAACCTCAGAGAGTCATCCTGACAACGGACGTGTTTCCAAACCGATCAGCCCCACCGACTCCGATCGTATCGACATCGGAAGGCAGAATACTTTCTGCATCGAAGGTATAGAACCATCGGCCAGAAGAAGTGTCGAAGTCGAGGTTGTCATGCATATACCTTCTAGATTTCAGCCGCACCGCAAGGAAGGGCTGTGGGCCGAACACTTCGCCGGCGGCAGCGTTTACCTTGAGCAAGACCGAGTTCGAATCGTGGTGAATTTGGCAATCGAGCTCGAGTTTACCTGCCGAAGCTTCATCGAAATCTGAACCATAGATGACCTTCTGGAACGCCGACTTGGCTTCAGAATAGACAAAGCGTACACCTGGGAAACGTTTGCTCGCACCTTCGAGCATCTTCCTAATCTCATCCACCTCAACACCGATATCCCGGTAGTCGTGGCAGGCGACACCCATAAGGGTAGGTCTGCCTGCATCCGCCCGAGAGAAGGCACTATCGACCTCTTCCTGTGTCAGCGGCGCTATCCGATTCAGGATGTTCAAGGCTCGTGCGATGTATCTTCTACAATCGCCCCTCAACTGGTAGTTGTCGTGACTGGGTCGGTAGACAGACCAGTCATCGGGCGCCAGTCTCCAGTCTCCGCTCCGCCCGTTCGCGAAGTCCTGTTGGCTCTGTATGGTCGGATCCTTTGATGCCATATTGGTGATGTCGAACGGAACCCACTGCTCAAGAAACAGATGACTATCCGGTCTTTCTGCCTGGAAACCCGCGCGAAACACCGATGGGAACCACTCTCTGTCGATGATACGCCGACACAGCGTTTCGTAGAGGTGAGGCGAGTTGACATACGAGGTGGCGCACCTGTGTGCGTCACGGTAGGTCGACATTGGGTGGAAATGCCAATGGATCCCGTCCATGTCGCTACCGGAGTCAGCCAGAACCTGCCGGTAGTGATCGAAGATATGATGGTATCCGAGCGTGCGCCGTCTGGGGTTATTCACATAGTTTACGTGGTCCACGCAGAACCAGTTGTAAACCCAGCTACCTCCGTTCGAGTCGGGCAGCCTGCTCCTGAAGGACTCAGACAGGATACGATCGAGCATGTCGTCGACTTTAGTCCACGTGTCGTTGAAATTCGCCAAGTGTCCTGAAAAGGTCTTTGCGACCAAGTCTTCGAGCCCGTTCCCTAGAGCGATCTCTTTCCTCTTCAGTTTCTCGAAGTTGGCCCTAGTAGGCTCAAGATCGATACCGAAGATGTCTATGAGTCGCTCGAATTTGGCCTCGAGCGACTCATAGAGCGGGCCCTCGGTGTCGATACAATGGACGACATAGACGGTCCGATCTTCGACCACACTTTCGCCGGTTACGAGCGGTTCGCCGTTACGCATCACCGGCACCTTGTGCATTCAGGAAACCTGATGACGCAGAACCCATTCAGTTCCTTCCTTCCGCCAGAGATGAGGCGAACGACCATTGTCGATAAGTCCCCAGAACGTGTCCTCATCCAATTCCAGATACTTTAGGATCTCTTCGAAATACTTCTTCGGGAACTCCCCATCGAACCGACGCACCAAGGCAACCGCTTCCTCCCGCGTCAGATGGCGATTCCGGATCTCCTGCGAGGCATCGTATGTCGCACGTCCAAGCCCGAACTTGATGTAAGTCGTGAAGAAGTGCCAGCCATCGAGGCGGTCATCCAGACTGTTGTACTTGCTGTAAGTGCCCTCGGTCCGAAACGGATTCGCCTCGAACCCTGAGTTCTCCACCGAGTAGTAGTAACACTCTTGGGGTGTCCACTTCAGGTAATACCCGAGGTAATGGATTTCGACCTTGGCTTTGTCGAGCGCATCTATCGGGGGTGGCAGATACAGCTCGATATCCTCGAGACTGAGGCTGTATTGATCGAAAAGCTCTGAGACGGGCAGCCCACCTAGATAGATCTCGGAAAGATCGCCCACCGTGAAATAGGACCGGTCCCTGAGAGATGTGTTGTTCTCTGCGATCGGGTTTCCATACTCCGCCTCGTTCTCCCCGTAAAAGACCAGTGGAATGTCCATCTGGACCGCCAGCTTTGGAGCCAGATTCTTCTGCCCCAGGATAAACGGCTGGAACGGGTGGAGAAGATTCACAAAGGCAAGCCGCGTAAGCAACCTGTGGACCCTGCCGTTTGGATGGTAGGTGATGTTGTTAAACCCACCGACATCGAGCCACGACCGGAAATTCCGCCATCCAATGTCCGTGTATATGTGGGGGGGCCACGTGCAAGTAAGAACCTTCATGCCATACTTGTACTTCAGGACGTGAGACGCATAGATGCTGTCCTTGCCCCCGCTCCCCGGGACGAGCACCTCGTAGCCCCCGTCAGACCGCCGATACCGGTCTAGCAGCTCTGCCAGTTCCTTCTCCCTCAAACTCCAGTCGATCCGTTCCTTGCTTTCGGCAAAGCGGCAGGCATCGCATACGCCTTCCTCATCGATGTGTAAACCGAATTTCTTTTGATCTCTTGCGTCGTTCGTCAGCTCCGAGGTCGAGTTTGGTCGCTGATTCGACATAACACAACGTTTACAGTACGTGACTTCCTCAGGAAGCCCGTATAGAGCCTGGGGGATTTCAGACATCTGCGTCAATTCCTCCTTCACCAACGATTCTGCAGGAAACACCCTGAACAGACATATGCCGCTTCAGGCTGGGCAGGGACGTCTCCTCAACCTTGGAGAATCCGAGGACCACTCCATTTTGCTGCGTTTTCAGATATTCCGTGTTCCCCTCTTCCGTTTCATCCCTGAACCTCGCGAACTTCAGGTAGTGATAGTGCAGAAGCGAAGCCAAACCTACGGCGTTCACCCTTCCCTCGTTGATAACCTCCATCACATCGTCACCTTTGCCCGCACCACCACAGGCGATTACCGGGATGCTGACCGACTCCGAAACTCGGCGGGTCAAGTCAACGTCATATCCTTTTCCCGTCCCCTCCCGATCGATAGAGGTGACCATAATCTCACCTGCACCGAGATCCTCCACCTGTTTTGCCCAACTGAAAACGTCGACACCTGTCTCTTCGCGACCATTATCGGTGAAGGCCTCGTAGCTACCGTCAGGCTTCTGGATCGCCTCAATCGAGATCACGATCGTCGACGAACCAAACCGTTCAGCCGCCTTCGTGATCAGGGCTGGATCGCTGATCGCAGCAGTGTTGAGGGCGACCTTGTCCGCGCCAGCGAGAAGTACCGACCTGATATCCTCCAAACTCCGAAGCCCCCCGCCCACTGTCAGAGGTATGAAGACTTCCTTTGAAGTCTTCTTTATGAAGTCGACGAGGCTGTTTCTTCCATAGAGGCTGGCGACCACGTCCATATAGATCAACTCATCGGCCCCCTCTTCGTAATACGTCNTGGCGAAGGATTCCGGTTGACCGAGAACCCTCAATCCCTCGAGGTGAATGCCCTTNACCAAGTTTGGTCCCTTGATATCCAGCCGAGGTATGACACGTATATTGTCCACGGTTGCCGCTGACCTATNAAAATGTCGGGACAGAGCTGGCAGAACCAGCAAACGAGGAGTGCGCACTGTCGCGCAGGATCGTATCCGAACCCCAGCGCTTGGTATGTTCACGATTGGCCATATCAAGCGCAAGATCTCGTCCCAAACCGTCATCAATACCCTGAACAAACACGCGAAGGTATTCGCCGATCCGATAACGTGCTCGACCGTCCCGGAACGGGTCGATCTGCTCGAGGATACCGTCGTGATTACCGACTAGACGACCTTTCTCTATCGTCGAGTTCATCTCGCGCACAAGGTCGTTGAAGTCACCGAAGACGAGGTCAACGGAAAGGCCATCCAGCTGTGGCCAAGGCCGAAGGCAGGGATCGTAGTGAAGGGCAGGCTTACCGAGCAAAGCACATTCGATAGAAGCTGTGGACACCCCCATCCCAACAACCAAGTCAGCCAGACCAGCTACCTGATGCACATTGATGTTCCGGTCNAGGACCACTGCAGATCCGGTTGCGATCGCCGCGGAAAGAGTCGGGACCTCCTCGACGAGTTCAGCCTTCGAGTGGGACTTGGGTTTGAAACAGACGACGACNTCACCCCGCCGGGCGGACCANGAACTGAGGTCTGCAAAGAACCCCCGCCACGCCGAAGATGCGTATTCTCCTAGCTGTGCAGGCGACTCGTCGAAGGCCAGGACCACGAACGCCCGATCAGAANNNCCTAAATGTTCGGGTATATCAACCCTATGTGCGTAACCGTCAAACGGGTATCCGGAGACAACCACGTTCCGTGCTCTGCGATGATACGGGAGCACGTGGGTCGAGATTCCGGCACATCGGCCCCAGGCGAAAAAGACGTGGTAATCCCCACACTCTCGCCTGTCCCCAACGGAATAGTAGCTGTATGTAGTCCGGAAATTGCAGCCACCGGCCAGATGAAGCGCNAGTGACTGTGCAGAATGAAGTTCTCCAACCATACCGCTGTGGTTGGTGTGAGCAATGACGTGGTTGGACTCGAAGAAATCAGCCCAGTAGTTCAGCTGTGTGAGCATAGATACCANGCGGAGCCGCGCCCACCACGGTGAATCCACGTGCTGTCNCCACCGTCCTGAACTCGTCAGAACCCGCCAAACCCAAGACGCCTCCCTCAAGGCAGCAAGCCGTGTCCGGCCCCAAACTGGAACGCCCGGAACCTGGCAACCGGCCTTATGGCGGACGATCCATCGGTATCCCTGCTGATCCAGCTCTTCGATCAGGGCTCTGGTGAGCGATGCGTCCGATCGATCGAAATAGATCAAAACACGACCGGGGTCCAACCAGCCTGANTCGTGCCAATACAGATCGTTCCGTGACTCCGTATCGATCCCCCAGCAGTACTGAACGGCGACACACGCCTTCTCCTGCCAACGGACCTTGCGGGAAAGCCCGCGGATCGCCGCACGAGAGAACACACGCAGAGTCAGTGCGATCAGCCTCAGGAACGGCAAGAGTCTGCCCCAGAGCCACGACCCATACAAAACGGGCGCGACCGCGTCCGCGTCCGGCTGGCAGACGCATCGGATGCGATTCGTGAACGGGAACCCCCGAAGCAACAGGATTCCACCTGCGCAATCGGGTTTTAACCGAANCAGAGCTTGGACTGCCAGAAAGGCGGCAATCTGGGGACGCAGCGTGAGGAAAAGCTCGGATCGGTANAACTTCCCCATCCAAGTCGCGGGAAGACTCGCCAGAGACGCTACGGGGAGATTCATCAGAATCTCGTCGATACCTTGCGCTGCAGCATCCACAACCCGCTCGCAAACCGCCTCGACACGGAACCTGAGACTCCTCCCGTCGTCATCTTTGAGTGAGCCAAGGCTCCACGCAACTGGCTCAACGGATGCTCGCAAGAGACGTAATTGTCTAAGGGCCAAAGCGAGGCTGAGACCCCTAGGGGTCTCAGCTAAGTAGCGTATCACGCTTGTTTTCGGAAATCTGAGAGAGAAGAAGACGGACAGAACGTCCAGCCGGTCGAGCCAAACGACCATCACGATGGCTCCTTTACAAGAACGAGCACGTCGTTCTCAGGCGTCGTAATCAAGGGATCCCGATCCGACCTGACAAGATCCACGATCGTGAGACCGCAACGAGATACAAGATCCTGCCAAGCAGCCAGGGAGCGCACCCGCTTGTTGACCCTTATCTCTCCGCTAGACGGGTCCGCNCGACGGAANCTCTTCCAGGACTCGAAGTTATCTGAGTNGTGAAACTCGACATTCCTAGTTTCAGATCCAAAGTCNCCNCCCACGATCAGAAGACCATNCGGCTTGAGCATCCGAGTCAGGACCTCGACGGCTCGCGTCCAACGGGCGTCATCGACGATGTGGAACATGACACCAATGGCCGTGATGTAATCGAACGCCGGTCCAACTGAACCCGGGTCGAAAGACGGGTCGGAGATATCGACGCATTCAACTCGTATGTTCTCTCGACTATCATACTTCTCCTGCAAATGTTGCGACATCCTTTCCGTTATCTCGAACCCTACAGATTCCCTTACCGAGAAGACATCAACCATGAAATCAATCCAGTGACCGGTTCCAGACCCGACATCTAGGTGCCGACGTGCGTTCCTACGAGCAAGCAAGCGTTGCGTGGTCACCATCCCCGAGGGTGGGGGCGGGTTTCGCCGAGCAAGCGCTCGAATGATCCCGTTTTCGACTGCATTGTAGTGAAAGCGGGCCTCAAGATCAGAGATTGCCCCGATCGTCATGTGGTCTTCCGGCACACCCGATATGTTCGCAGCGTAGAAGCTCTCGAAGAAAGCCCGCTCGTCGTGAGGGACTTCTCGGGGTTCGTCTTCCGCCCTCTTCTGAGTCGCTTCAAGACCCGCCTTGTACTGGATCTCATGGATGGAGTTTCTCACACAATAGTCCTCTCGGCTACTCCTNGCGCGCGNGCTGCAGCATCAGACCCATCTTATAGCCTTTCTGAGCATCTTGCTGCGATCTNCGTGGCACAACAGGCACTGTCTCGTATCCGGTCGCTTCCAAAACAGGATTGGCGATCTCGCCCAGCGTGCTGGCTNCGTTTCGCGAGAGACTGTTCCATCTTCCGATGCTGCCTGGCTCGATGCTCGAGCGACCGTAGGTCTTCCAATCACCGAGCCCAAGGTTTTCCCGACTCGACAGAGCCTTGTCAAGCAGGTCCGACGGATGCGTCTCACCCACGAAATCAAGTATCTTGCCGATGACGTGGTTCGGCTCGGANACAAGGTCTTCATACCGGATCATTACNGAAGAGTCGGGATGTCGAGCCGTAAANGNGAGGAGTTCCGTTGTGACATCGACCCAAGCACGCGTGAACGCCTCGAGTGGCCTCGGATAACGCCTCAGATACGGCATCAGTTCGGACGCGTAGTATCCAGCCTTGTCACACAGATCCTGCAAGCTCAGCGCTACATCNAAGCCGTGACGGTGGACGCATACAAAATGGGCCCTNGTCTCAACAAGCCGTTCGACTGTCGGGATATGAAAGCTGTCAAAAGCCGATTTCTCTGCCCACCGAGGCTTGCCCTGACTTTTGGCGTGGTCTCTCAAGAACGACAACACAAGGTCGCGAAGTCTTTCGATCGCCTCCTCTTCGGCAACCCCCATGAAGGAGAGACCGCTGAGGACTCCGATTTTCAGCCCATCGGCGTTGGTGTCGGTCCGGAGAAACCGGTCGCAGGCGGCAAACAGGTTGGTTTCTCCCGGGCAGCTGATTCTAGGGTGCGCATCGAGGATCCGACGCAAAAGGGTCGTTCCAGACCTTGGTGCTCCCAAGACAACGATGCCTTCTCTCTCCGGCATAATCAGGTCGCCGACCTTGTTTCAACGAATGCGAGAATCTTGCCGAGAGAATCGAAGTTCTCCAGCGTAATCTCGGCTGCCTGCATCTCCAGCCCCGCCTCCTTCTCGATAAACAGCACCAGATCGACCATGTCGAACGAGTCGATCAGACCTGACGAAAAGATCGGTGTGTCATCCTCGAGTTCAGTCCCNTCAATCCTGTCAGCGAGATAGGCCAGCAACTTTTCACGCATCAGTGCCACGCTCCTGAGCTTCAATCGACTTGGCGAGAGCCTGCCGATCGACTTTGCCATTCGAGTTCAGCGGAAACTCGCCCACCGAGTAAACCGCCTTCGGCACCATATAGTCCGGAAGGCGGTCCGCCAGTTTGACCATGAGGACGCTGGAGTCATCGATCGGCCGGTCTATGAAGCCGACAACACCGTCGGCGCGGCCAGCATCTTGGGGCCACCCGACGGCAACCGCCTGTCCTGCTGCAGTCGCCTCTCTCAGCGCCGTCTCTACCTCCTGTAACTCTACCCGATGGCCACGAATCTGGACCTGTGAATCGATCCGGCCCAGATACACGAGTGGGCCCCCATCCCGCCGCCGCCGAACCAGATCACCCGTCCTGTAGTAAACTTTGTCCGAACCCTTTCGTCGCACAAATGCCGCTTCTGTCCGAGCAGCGTCCTCCCAGTATCCGGAAACCACCTGNGGCCCGGCCATAAGCANCTCACCNGGACTGTCGTCGTCGATCGCGGAAAGTGATCCGTCTGCAACGAGCGCCGTCATACCGGGGTATGGGTCGCCGATCGGGCACACCCCATTCTCACATTCCGCCGGNGAAGCGTCCNCATCCCAGCGATACAGCGTGCACGCCAGAGTCACCTCCGTCGGTCCATAGAGGTTCTCGACGATCGAGTTCGGAGCTGCCCGTGACCAAGCATCGGGAATGTCTCCCGGCAGAGCTTCCCCACAGAAGAGACTGACCCGCAGGTCTGGATAAAATCCTGGAGATAGCATCCTCAACTTCTGCATGAGAATCCCGACAGATGGCACTGAGAACCAGATGGTTATGCCCGAATCCTGTATGTAAGCTGCNGGAGCAACCATCTGCATCTTNGAGGGGCAACAGACGCANGCACCCCGCTCCCAGGCGACAAATGTGTCGAATACCGAAAGGTCAAACGTCAGCTCGAACATCTGGGAGAAACGATCCGTCTCNGTGATCTCGTAACGATCNACCATCACATCGACAAAGTGCCTGATATTTTCGTGAGAAACAGGCACACCTTTCGGCTCACCAGTACTCCCTGACGTAAACAAAAGGTATGCCGTATCCCCAGAATCTACCTGACCCGCCGCCCACATCTCGGGGGGTAGCATGTCCTCTTTCCGCAGGAANCTATGGTTTGGNCANCGCGCGGTCAGTTCCCCGATGTCTTCCTCCACATCGGGGAGCAGGACGACAAGGGACTCCTCGATGGCCTCAAGGATCTCTCCAAGGCACCGCACGCCGTCCCTATCTACCACCAGTGCTCGACTTCCTGACTTCAAGAGCATGGTTCGAATTCGGNCGACAGGGAACGTCGCGTTTAGCGGCACATAGCCNTGACCGCGGAACAAGGCTCCAAGAACACCCGAGAAAACGACCTCCGATCTNTTACCNAGGACCGCAGTTAGAGATACACGCTCGGACCAACAGTGTCCGTCTAGCGTTGCGGCTATNGAAGCCGCTCGAGCCCTCAGCTGAGCGTANGTGTATGTCACATCCGACACAACGAGAGCGGATCGATCCGGGAACACGGAACTCGCGCGGAGAAAGCCCGATCGCAGGGACAATCCCTCATTGTCGGTGTCGGCGAATGCGGAATCCATGCGTCACCCTCAGGTTCGAAAAGGGCGAGCTTCCGGCGGGNACTCTAGGAATCCGTAGATATTATCCTTGAGTAATCTCAACCCGGCCGTGCAAAGCTCNCTGAGACGGTATGATTGTATAGTGCCGCCCCCGAGGCGAGTCTCTTGGTAAGTGAAACCCTCTCTTGCAAACGACTCCATCAACTTGCGATTCCCATCCTTCACGATCTCGCAATCTANATTCCGAACATTCAGGTAGAACTCGGAATCCAAAGGTTCGCCGNCGACAATGACGGACATCGTAAACTCCTTCGTGTACCGGTATGGCACACCCATNAGCNTCTCCACGTGATGCACGATGCTGCAGGTCTTTTCGATCTCGAGCCCCACGCTTACGGCCGTAGTGTCAAGNTNCAGCATTCGNTCCGTCGGGGTCTCCGACCCGTATCCGTGNTTCGACACATTCTCGCAAACATACCGAGCCTCNGCGCCAATCGCNGTGTAGGATACAAGTGGATGAACGCTCCTCACGCTNTCCGGGAGACATCTCACGAACTCGGAAAACACACCCGCACGGGACGGAGTCTCTTCGTAGCANAACAGACTGCCATCGCTCAGGATATCGGTGTTGTCCGTCGGTACTATGAGCGTGCCGTCAGGGCCCACCAAGTCCGTAAACGCCCGATAGAAACAGGTCANCAGATGGTNTCGGCCATNGAACCCAATAGGGCTCCCTAGTCTGGCAAGATCACCCGAGATCAGCAGCGNTGCCCCCTTGGTCAGTCCCAATTCACCGAGACTNTTGCNGATNTCGTNCTCTGAGTAGGTTTCCACGGTTTCGCTACTCGTTGCCGTTTCGTCTTTGCATCAGGAATTCTGCGAATTGCAGATCCATCTCCGTATCGATATCGAGAATCCGTTCATCCGGAAGTTCCACGATACCGGCTCTTGGCATGCGAAGGTGGTGATCATACCCATAGAGTGCTTCTCTCGAGTAGACATACGCACCGCTATGGACCGTCCACGATTCGGGGGCTTCCTGACGCCGATTCANGACACTCTCGGGCGGATCGCACAACCTGATCCAGGGTGAGTCGCCATCTCGCTCGATCAGGTTGTAGTATGGGCTGGCTTCCGACTGTTTGGCGGTCATAACGACGTCCGCTTCCAGATCGAAGAAACGGTCGATACAGGCATCTATGTCAGCTGACTCGCAGAATGGGGTCGTCGGCTGAAGCAGGAGAATCACGTCCACACGTCGCCCCTCCTCGAACTCCACCTGCTCGGTCGCGTGCTTCAGGACCGGGAAGATGGGCGTCTCATCCAGCGCAAGTTCCTCGGGCCTCATAAACGGCACATCCCCGCCGAAGGACTGCGCCACACGCGCAATCTCGTCGTCTTCGGTGGAGACGACCGACCGGGTAAGCCGGTCGGACGCACGCGATGCCTCTATCACATACGCGATCAGGGGCTTCCCCCCAAGTAGTCGAATGTTCTTCCGAGGCAGTCCTTTCGACCCCCCACGGGCAGGTATCACGCCCAGGATATAAGGTTCAGCCAAACCGATGGATACCTCCAACCTAAAAGACGTCGCGTATAAGGCTGAAAGCCTCGGCATACTCGACACCGATCGTGGCTCCCCTGGTGCGCGCCAGCGCACGGATTGCAGAGGGTCCACGTGGCATCGGGTCCGGCTGGGCCTCCGTCCCGTAAATGGACATAATCTCCACCTTGCGATCCAAATATGGTGTGATGTCNCTGAATACCTGAGGTACAAAGGCGCGTCCTGCGAGCGCGGGAGCAGCATCGGTCGACGAGAGCGTCTCGTAACACAGTAGACGCCTCACACCCAGCCGATCCGTGTAAAACGGCTTCGCCACAACCGTCAGGGCCTTGAACCCCACCTCGTGATCGGAGTGAATGTCTCCCCCCGAAACCGAGTAAACAGTGTCCGGTGAAACATCTACGATCGTATCACGGAGTGCGTCGATCAGCTCGTTAAAATTAGTTCGCTCGAGCTCGTTCGCTCCGAAACTCAGCCTACGACTCGAAGCGAAGCGAAAAGCGCGGGCGACGGCATCAACCTCTCGCGCCTTCTCCTCGATCACATCCTCTGTCCAGGTGGGCGAGTGGGGCTGGGTCACCACCACCCAATGGACTTCGTCTCCTCTGTCGACGTGCTTGAGGATCGATCCACCACAACCAAGCGTTTCGTCATCCGGATGCATCGAAACTACCAGTACCACTCCCATTCTCTACCTCAGGTATGTGCCTACGCGTGGAACTTCGACAAACCCGTGCTCCGTCAGGACAATGAACCCGTCCCCAGATCGAACCGTGATCTCATCACCGGTCGTCTTGACAACCTTCCCGTGTTCGAGGTTGCGGAAGTCTTCTGGCAACGTATCCATCCGGGTTCCCCAAACCTTGACTTCCCTGTCACCGCAGACGACGTGGGCCCCGACATACGGATGTGTCAACGCGCGCACAAGCAGATCGATCTGTCGTGAGGACATCCGAAAATCGATCTGGCCGTCCCCTTTATCGCGCTTTCTCCAGCTATTGGCGCGAGAATGATCCTGTTCTTCACCGGGATCCTTCGCTACGAGCTTTTCCACAAGGTCCGGAATCATTCTGCGCGCAGAATCCTCCATCTTCGCGTAGAGTGTCGAGGCGTCGTCGCTGTCGTCTATTGAGAAGCGCGCTTGACACAGGATCGGCCCATCATCGGCTCCCACACCCAATCGAAAGAAGGTGAGCCCCGTCTCTTCAAGCCCGAGCACTCGCGCCCAGATCAGCGGGTGACGCCCGCGGTTCTGCGGCAACAGAGCAGGATGGCTCCCCACACAAGGAATGGCTGCAAGGATCTTGGCACTGATCAGCTGCGACCATCCGAAGACCAGACACACATCGGGATTGGATGACTTAATCCAAGCCACAACCTCGGGGTCGTTTATGTTCTCCACCCTGTAGATCGGGATACCGTGTCGATCACAAAGTGGCCCTAGATCGACATAGTCGGCGTGGAAGCCCGCTTGCTCCGGGGATAGGGTCAGAACACCGACCACATCGACACCGGATTCGAGAAGTTCCACAAGGCACGTTTCGGTAAACCGGATACACCCGACGAGAATAACCCTGAGATCGCGACGGCCCATAGCGAGTCAGGGCCGGTCCACGAAGGTCTTATTCAGAAGCGCAGGGGACAATTCCAAACTGGCCAAACGGTCGACAATCCGTTCGCTTGCCCTGCCGTCACCGTAGGGATTCTCCATGCCCCTCAGGGTT
>PAXL01000062.1 GCA_002714465.1 Gemmatimonadota bacterium
CACTACACACCAAAACGCTCAAACGATTCCCGATTCTGAGCCTTTTACCCCCGAGGGTGCCGACATCATAGAGCTGCCCACCCTGAAACTAGATATGCCGGAGTAGGGTCCCCTATCCTGCCGGGGTACATTTCGTGAAATTTGGGTTTTCCCGGTAACTAGTTGGTTTTATTAAGGAACCCCTACCCCCGGCAGTATATCTTGTGGAATTACCCCTGCTGTCAAGGGGGGGTCGTGTGTTAAGATAGGGCCAGCGAGCCTGTTCGTAGAAGGCTTCGAGGGCTTAGAACGTTCTGGTAGGTCATACACGGTCCGAACCCCTTGGTGGGGTTCGGGAGAGCTTTTTATATAAAACCTTCTAGACGGTCTTATTAGATGGCCCGGGTTTTTGGGAGAGCTGCGCCTTGAGTCTACCGGCAGACTTGTCCCACTTAGAGCCGTACCTCGACAACTTAGAAAACCTTGACCCCACGACTCTTGGCAGGCTCCAAGATATGGTCAAGCGCTACTCCGAGCTGAAGAAGCAGGAGGGCTGCCAGGACGATTATCTTCAGTTCGTGAAGGAGTCTTGGCCCGGATTCATCGAAGGTAAGCACCACGAGATGATGGCCCGCGCTTTTGAGCGCGTAGCCCGCGGTGAGTTGAAGCGGTTGATTATCAACATGCCTCCTCGCCACACGAAGAGTGAGTTTGCCTCGTATCATCTCCCGGCATGGTTCCTTGGAAAGTTCCCCGGAAAGAAGGTGATCCAGACAGCGCATACGGCTGAGCTTGCAGTCGGGTTCGGTCGTAAGGTGAGGAACCTTGTCGGGAGTCCCGACTACCAGTCAATTTTCCCTGGGGTGAAGCTCCAGCAGGACTCCAAGGCCGCGGGCCGTTGGAACACTTCGGATGGGGGTGAGTACTTCGCGATCGGTGTAGGCGGTGCGGTCACGGGTAAGGGCGCTGATCTTCTGATCATTGATGACCCCCACTCGGAACAAGAAGGACAGAGTGCCGACCCCAACGTCTTTAACCGGACGTATGAGTGGTACACCTCTGGTCCTCGGCAGCGTCTCCAGCCGGGTGGCGCGATCATTATCGTGATGACCCGTTGGCATAAGCGGGACCTCACTGGACAGATTCTAAAGTCCTCCGTCCAGAGGGCTGGGGCGGGCGAGTGGGAAGTCATTGAGCTTCCCGCAATCCTCCCCTCGGGTAGTCCGCTCTGGCCCGGGTTCTGGTCGCTGGATGAGCTAGAGAAGCTTCGTTCTGAACTACCAGTCGCGAAGTGGTCCGCTCAGTACCAGCAAGACCCGACCTCCGAAGAAGGCGCAATCATTAAGAGAGAGTGGTGGCGTCGCTGGACGGAGGACTCCCCACCCCCATGCGAGTTCATCATTCAGTCATGGGATACTGCCTTCCTGAAGAAGGAAAGGGCTGACTACTCGGCCTGCACGACATGGGGCGTTTTTTACACGCCAGATGACACGGGTCGCGACGCCGTGAATGTCATCCTTCTCGATGCCTTTAAGTCGAGGATGGAGTTCCCGGAACTCAAGAAAAGAGCCTACGACGAATGGCGTCAGTGGAAACCGGATGCCTTCATCGTGGAAGGCAAGGCCGCCGGGATGCCGCTCATCTTTGAACTTCGAGCGATCGGGATCCCAGTTCAGGAGTACACACCTTCTCGTGGCAACGACAAGATTGCCCGGGTGAATGCGGTCTCAGACTTGTTTGCTTCGGGCATCGTCTGGTGTCCCGAGAGGAGATTCGCTGAGGAGGTCATGGAAGAGTTCGCTGCGTTCCCGTCCGGGGAACACGATGACCTCGTGGACTCCTCGACTCAAGCGCTCATTCGTTTCAGGCAGGGGGGATTTATCCCCATTCATTCGGATGACGATGACGACGATCACGTCCCGATTAAAGCCGAGTACTACTAGTGAAGCGGATCTACTGGCAGCAGGAGCAGCCGGGAGAAGTAGAGGCTTGGCAGTTTCAACGCAGCGTTGACGGACAAACGTGGGAATGGGTGGACGTAACGGACGCCAGCGTGTGTGAAACGTGTTTCACTGCACAAGTGTTTGATGATGGTCCCCCCGCGTACTACCGCGCTAGGTCCATCTCTGTCGAGCAGGATGTTTCAGAGTGGTCCAACAGGATCACACTTCCAGAGCCAAGCCATGATGTCATGGTAGGGCTGACTTTCGTGTGTTTAATTATCTTGTATTATTTTACAAGGAAGGATTAGGGGACCGATATGGCTAAGATGGACCAAGGGTATCTGGACCGAGAGGCCGAGTCTGTCGGCGAGAGGAACCGCGCCGAAACCGAGGACGAGCGCATTCGGCGTCTTGCTGGCGTAAAGGGTGTTCAGACATCCCGCGACCGAGCGCGCGAGTCTCGCGGGATGCGTCGGAAAGAAGACGGACCCAAGGGCGAGTACGGATTCGGGAAGAAGTAGGTTGGCTATTGATCGAGCCCTGACAGAATCTCCTATCGGGTCATCTGCTTTCATGCGGAAGCCCGAAGAGGAGATGCAGATTGAAGTCGTGAACCCCGAAGCCGTGGTTATCGAGACCGAAGACGGTGGGGTTGTCATCGACTTTGAGCCCGAATCAGATTCTCCTTGCGAGGAGTTCGGGTCCAATCTTGCTGACTTCATGGAAGAAGACGCGCTCAATCGACTCTCCTCGGAGATCGTTGGTGCGTATCTTTCTGACAAGGCGAGTCGGCACGACTGGGAGGAGACCTATATCAAGGGTCTCAAGCAGTTGGGGCTGAAGATCGAAGAGCGAACTACGCCTTGGGAGGGAGCTTGTGGAGTCACCCATCCAATTCTTTCTGAGGCAGTTGTACGCTTCCAGTCTCAGGCCATTGGTGAAATTTTCCCGGCAAGTGGTCCAGTTTCTACGAAGATCGTAGGGAAGATTACCGACGAGAAAGCCAAGCAGGCTGCGCGTGTCCAAGAGTATATGAACTACTTGGTCACCGAAGTCATGCGGGACTTCCGCCCAGAGACCGAGAAGCTGCTCTTTTCGCTTCCTCTTGCGGGCTCTGCCTTCAAGAAGGTCTATTGGGACCCGGCGATGGGGCGTCCTTGCTCCATGTTCATCCCTTCTGAAGACCTTGTTGTCTCTTATGGGGCTTCTTCCCTCGAAACTGCCGAGCGAATCACTCATGTCATGCGTCGAAACCGCAATGACGTGCGTAAATTGCAGGTCGATGGCTTCTATGCGGACATTGATCTAGGCAATCCGACCCCCGATGACAGCCAAGTGCAGGATGAGTACAACAAACTCACGGGTGAAAGCCCCAGTTATGAGTTTGATGGACGCTACACCCTCCTAGAGATCCATACGGATCTCGATCTGGAGGGTTTCGAGCATGAGAAGGACGGGGAAGAGACGGGAATTGCCCTTCCGTACGTGATTACGGTGGAGCTTGGGTCCCGAAAGGTCCTGTCGATCCGCCGAAACTGGGTCGAAGAGGACCCGCAGTTCCTCCCCCGCCAGCATTTCGTCCATTACGAGTACATTCCGGGCCTTGGCTTCTACGGATTCGGCCTGATCCACATGATTGGCGGAATCGCCAAGTCCGCAACGTCTGTTTTGCGGCAGTTGGTGGACGCCGGGACGCTCAACAACCTCCCGGGCGGTCTCAAGACGCGCGGGTTGCGGATTCGGGGCGACGATACGCCGATTACGCCCGGCGAGTTCCGCGATGTGGACGTTCCGAGCGGTGCAATCCGCGACAACATCCATTTCTTGCCCTACAAGGAGCCGTCGAGCGTCCTTTATCAGCTTCTGGGCAATATCGTAGAAGAAGGTCGCCGGTTTGCTTCGCTTACCGACCTCCAGATCAGCGATATGAACCAGCAAGCGCCTGTCGGGACGACTTTGGCGCTGCTTGAGCGCTCCATGAAGGTGATGTCGGCGGTTCAGGCCCGACTTCACGCCGCCATGAAGCAAGAGTTCGAGATTCTTGAGGGAATCGTCAGGGATAACGCTCCGCATTCCTACCCGTACGACCAAGACGGGAACGAGATGATGAGCGAGAAGGACTTTGACGACCGGATCGACGTAATCCCGGTGTCCGACCCCAACTCTGCGACGATGGCCCAGCGGATCATGCAGTATCAGGCCGCGCTCCAGTTGGCTGGCACTGCGCCCCAGATGTACGACCTCCCGCAGCTTCACCGGCAGATGCTGGACGTGCTGGGGATCAAGGATCCGGAGCAGATCATCCCGCTGGAAGATGAGATCCCTGCCCGGGATCCCGTGGCCGAAAACATGGACATGCTCAACGAGAAGCCGGTCAAGGCGTTTCAGTGGCAGGACCATGAGGCTCACATCACGGCCCATATGACCGCCGCACAGGATCCGAAGATTCAAGAACTTGTGAGCAAATCCCCCCAGGCCGGTGCAATCCAAGCTGCCCTCGCTGCACACGTTACCGAGCATATTGCCTTCGAGTACCGTGTGCAGATCGAGGAGCAGCTAGGCGCTCCCCTCCCGCCGCTTGACGAAAAGCTCCCGCCGGAGGTGGAGAATCAGCTCTCGGCATTGGTCGCCAAGGCTTCGGAGAAGGTGCTTCAGGCCAATCAGGCGGAGATGCAGCAGCGCGAGGCGCAGGAGCAGGCTCAGGATCCGATCGTCCAGATGCGCCAGAAGGAACTCCAGATCCGCGAGATGGAGACGATGGCGAACATTGAGGACAAGAAAGAACGCCTCAAGCTGGATTACGCCAAGATGGAAGAGCGGAACTCGGTGGAGCGCGAGCGGATCGCGGTCAACGAGAAGGTGGCTGAAGACAAGATCGAGGCCGAGATCGTCAAGGAAGTGATGTCCGCCGAGGCTGCCGTCAGCGAGGAAGAGTCTCGCGAGAGAATCGAAGGGGCCAAGGTGGGAATCCAGATCGCGGAGATCATGTCCCGCGAAGATAAGCGAGATGACGCTTAGTGGACCCTTGGGTAGAGGCCCTTCTGAAGCGACTTGAAGAACTCAGGAACGACCACGTTAACCATTTGTCGGCAGGGTCTGTTGCAAGTCACGACGAGTACCGGCATATTTGCGGTATTATACGTGGAATTTCTATAGCGGAACTAGAAATCAAAGAGCTTACTGGTTCCAATGAGGATTTCGACCGTCCATAAGGACGCCGGGGTAACGACAACGCCCCTCGAAGTTGTCGCAGTACAGAGGAATAAATGTCTGAAGCAATTCAGTACAGCAACGAGGTTCCCGAAGAGCCGGAAGGCGGGAAGCAGCTTCCCGACCCTTCAGGTTTTAGACTCCTCGTTGCACTGCCTGAGGTAGAGGAAACGACAGAGGGCGGCCTTTTCATTCCCGGCGAACGACGAGACGCAGAGTCCGTCGCAAGCATCGTTGGGTTTGTACTCAAAGCCGGACCCGATGCTTACGCTGATAAGGAAAGATTCCCCAATGGCCCTTGGTGTGAAGAGGGTGATTGGATCGTGATGCGCGCATATTCAGGAACGCGACTCAGGATCCACGGGAAAGAGTTCCGCATCATCAACGACGATTCGGTCGAGGCCGTAGTCGATGACCCGAGAGGAGTGGTCCGAGCATGAGCGCTCCCCTTGACGACTTGATGGGCAACGCACTTACCGAGCCGTTGGTTCAGGATGATGGGATTTCGGAATCCGAGTTCGAGATCGACGTTATCGACGATCGCCCCGAGGAAGATCAGGTAGAGCCCCGCTCTATCGGTGACGCCTCCGACGTTGATACGGAAATCGAAGAAGTCGGTGGCCGAGCCCAGAAGCGTATCAAGAAGCTGAAGTACGAGTTTCACGAAGAGAGGCGTTCCAAGGAAGCCGCTCAGCGAATGCAAGAAGAAGCCGTTCGCTACGCAGAGCAGGTTGCCACCGAAAATCAGAACCTCAAAAACCTTCTGCAAAGGGGCGAGACGGTTCTGCTCTCCGAGATGAAGAGTCGTGCGGATTCTGATCTCGAAAAGGCAAGGATTGACTACAAGGCCGCTTACGAGTCCGGTGATCCGGAACAGCTCGTTCAGGCGCAGGAAGCCTTGACTCGATCCCAGTACGACAAGGAGGTCGCGGAAAGGACGGTGCCTCAAGCGCCGCAGCCGGTCGCGCCTCCGCCCCAGCGTCCGGATCCAGTGGATCCCAAGTTGCAGGGGTGGCTTCAGAGCAACGAGTGGTTCGGCAAGGACGAAGAGATGACCTCTTTTGCCTATGGCGTCCACGAGAAGTTGGTGTCTAAGGACGGGGTAGATCCCCGCAGTGATGAATACTATGCCCGTATCGATGATCGATTGCGGCAGGTATTCCCTGATAAGTTCGGGAACGGAATGGGTGCGGAGGAGCCTTCTGTGAGTCCCCGAACGCAAACGGTGGTGGCCTCGGCGAATCGATCGTCGGGTCGGCCCCGCAGAGTGCAGTTAACCTCCACCCAAGTGTCTCTCGCGAAGCGCTTGGGTATCACTCCAGAGCAGTACGCCAAACAACTCCTGAAGGAGAGGTAGTAATGACGGAATCGCGCAAAGAAGGGTCTAGCTCTCGCCTTCGAGATACTGAGACCCGCGATACGGAAATGCGAGACAAGCCGTGGAAACCGGCACCGCTCTTGCCGAGCCCTAACCCTCGTGAGGGTCTGGACTTCCGGTACGTTCGTGTGTCAATGCGTGGGGAGGCGGACAACGTGAACGCCTCTCAGGCATTCCGCGAGGGATGGGAGCCTGTCCTTTCGGCAGACTATCCGGAACTCAAGGTGGTTTCCGATCGGGGGAGTGACTTCCCCGACAACGTGGTGGTTGGTGGACTTTTGCTCTGTGCCCGTCCGGTCGAAATCGGCCAGCAGATTGACGAGCATCGGCAGAAGGAAGTCAACGCCCAGATGGAAGCGGTGGATCGCAACTACTTCAGAGAACAGGATCCGCGTATGCCGATGCTCCAGCCGGAGCGACGGTCGCGGGTCTCCTTCGGCGATAACTAAGTAGTGGACGTTCTGCTACGGACTATCGCCGTTCCTTTCAGGAGATAGTCTCATGGCTTCTGCCTATGGACTGCGACCCGTCACGCACGGCGGGTACCAGTACAACACGGGTGGGTTTGAGGAATATCCCATTGATCCGAGTTACGCGACTCAGATCTTCAATGGCGATATTGTCAGTCTCACCAACGATTACGGGGTTGTTCGTAACACGAACACGGAAGTTCCGACCCCTCTTATTCTGACGGCTGGCCCGGGGGTCACGCTTCCTACGAACGTGGCATTGGGTGTTTTCGTTGGGTGTCGATACGTCGATACGAACGGTACGCCCCAGTTTTCCCAGTACTACCCGGGTAGCGGGACGGAAGCGTTTGCGTTTGTCGTGACGGACGTGAACGCAGTGTTCCGAATTCACTCGACTGACGAGTGGGCGGAGGCTGACCTCGGGAACAACGTCAACCCGGTTATCGTTGCAAACGCAACACCCGGTGGTTCCACCTCGACGGGCAATTCGTCCACACAGGTCACGTCTAATGATGACGTGGCTGATGGTGCGCTGCGTATTGTCGGCGTCATGCGAGATGGATCTCCCATCACTGGTGCCGATGATACTTGTGAGCTTCTGGTTCGATGGTCGAGCCCGAGCTGCACCCTCTATGGTTCGCCCATCAGCGAACCCGTAGCCTAAGGAAGGGAGGAATAAATCATGGCGATTTCACGCGCACAAATGATGAAGGAACTCCTTCCCGGGCTGAACGCCCTCTTTGGGATGGAGTACGCCTCGTACGACAACGAGCATGAGGCGATCTACGAGACCGAGGCTTCGGATCGAGCATTCGAGGAAGAGGTCAAGCTGGCTGGGTTTGGTGCCGCTCCGGTGAAGTCTGAAGGTTCCGCCATCGCTTACGATGTCGGGCAGGAAGACTTCACGGCTCGCTACACCCACGAGACCGTTGCGATGGGCTTCGCGATCACGGAAGAAGCCGTGGAGGACAACCTCTACGACTCCGTGTCCGCGCGGTACACCCGGGCGCTTGCCCGGTCCATGTCGCAGACCAAGCAGATCAAGGCGATGTTCCCGCTGAACAATGCGTTCACGGGTACGGCCTTCCTGGCTGGTGACGGCAAGAACCTGTGTGCGACCGATCACCCGGTCGTTACGGGCTCTGACCTTCGCAACGAGTTGAGTACGGCCTCGGACCTCAATGAGACTTCGCTGGAGCAGGCGGTCATTGACCTGTCTGACTTTACGGACGCTCGCGGTCTCACGATCGCTGCGCGACCGAAGCGTCTCATCGTGGCCCCTTACAACCAGTTCGTTGCCACCCGCATCCTCGACTCGGAACTCCGAGCCGGGACTGCCGACAACGACATCAACGCCCTTCGTACGAATGGGACCATTCCGGAGGGTTACTCCGTAAATCACTTCTTCACTTCGACGACGAAGAAGTGGTGGTTCCTGATGACGGACGTGCCGAACGGTATGAAGCACTTCAGCCGTACCCCTCTCCAGACGGGTATGGACGGTGACTTCGATACCGGCAACGTTCGGTACAAGGCTCGCGAGCGGTACAGCTTCGGCGTTTCCGATTACCTCGGAATCTTCGGAAGCGGTCCCGTGAGCTAGACTCGGGTACCCATTGAAGGCGGGGAGGGCTCACTGGCTCTCCCCGCCTTTCTGGTGGCATCATGGATCCCAAGTTCCTTATCACAGTGGGATCGGCTTTTGTCCTTCAGGCAGCAGGAGTTGTGTGGTGGGCTTCTACCTTGGCAAGCGAAGTCAGTCACAACAACTTCCAGATCCAGATGATCGCTAAGGACGTAGAGAAAAACTCAGAGTTCGTCGAGTTGTGGCCTGCCGGGAAGTGGGGATCTGGCTCCCTCCCTAGTGACGTAAAGCAGGACCTGAAGATTGAACGCCTTGAGATGGAAGTTCAAAAGATAAACGGCAAGGTGTTCAATGGGTCTCACTAAGCGAAAGGATGTCTCCCGCCGTGCCTAAGAAGGCTGCGAGTAAATCCAAGAGCAAGAAAAAGCCTCAGAGTAAAGTCAACGAGGCGGGCAACTACACTAAGCCCAAGATGCGAGAGCAGCTATTCAAGAAGATCAAAGCTGGCAGCAAAGGCGGGAAGTCGGGCCAGTGGAGCGCTCGTAAGGCGCAGATGCTAGCGAAGCAGTACAAGGACAAGGGTGGAGGCTATCGAGACTGATGGCTGCCAAGAAGTCCAAGAAAAAGTCCTCACGAAAAAAGTCTTCGCAGAAGTCCCTAGACAAGTGGACCAAGGAAGATTGGGGAACGAAGTCCGGCAAGCCCAGTACGCAAGGCAAGGACGCTACCGGAGAAAGATACCTGCCGAAGAAAGCTAGACAGGCTTTGTCGGACAAAGAATACGCAGCGACTTCTAGAAAGAAGCGCGAAGACACCAAGAAGGGCAAGCAGTTCTCCAAGCAGCCGAAGAAGACTGCACAGAAAACTGCGAAGCACCGGAAGGGTTAAGAATGGCGGTCAAGCGCGGGAAAGAAACATTCTCTGGCTACAACAAGCCCAAGAGAACTCCCAACCATCCCAAGAAAAGTCACGCGGTTCTCGCAAAGGAAGGCGAAAAGGTAAAGCTGATTCGCTTTGGCGAGAAGGGTGCCAAGACCGCCGGGAAGCCCAAGAAGGGCGAGTCCGACAAGATGAAGGCAAAGCGAAAGTCTTTCAAAGCCCGCCACGGCAAGAACATTGCCAAGGGCAAAATGTCCGCTGCTTACTGGGCAGATAAGGTGAAGTGGTAATGGCTGCCAAGAAAAAGAAGTCTGACAAGAACTGGATTCAGAAAGCTGTTGACCCCAAGAAGAAGGGGGCTTTCTCTGCCAAGGCCAAGAAGGCAGGCATGACCACCGAGGCGTACGCCAAAAAGGTGACGGCCCCGGGCTCGAAGGCGAGCAAGGAAACCAAGGATCAAGCGCGCTTTGCTTTGAACGTAGGAAAGCTGCGGAAGAAGAGCGCGAAGAAGAAGAGTTCTCGAAAGAGCAAGTAGCTCTTTCTTAACCAAAGCCTGCCAGACTTAAAAAGACAACACGCGGACTGGTAGGCAAGTTGCGTGTGACGAGGAATTGAAAAATGGGTACGACGACTTTTAGTGGTCCGGTCAAGGCTGGCCCGCTCAGCCACTCCACCGGCACAACGGCTGACACCAAGGCGAACGTAGGTTCGGCTGTTCTTTCGCAGTCTGCTTCTTTCACTCAGGCGGCGGCTTCCGCTTCCGTGAACACTGACATTGTTCTTCCTCCCAACAGTCAGATTGTGGCGATTACGTTTTACGTTTCGACTGCGTTCGATACCGGGACGACTACTGTTGATGTTGGATGGGTTGGCCCTAGCGGAGTTGTCTCTGCTACGTCACTAGTCGATGACGATGACCTTGCGGCTACGGGCTATCATACGGCTACCCCCGGGACTGATACGACCAGAACGGCCAACTGGATCAACAGTGGTGACACTGACATGATGATCGTGATGACCTCCTCGGCGACTGGGAACGGCGTTGCTCATATTGTGGTCGAGTATGTCCAGAGCAACAACCTGACTTGATGCCCGACCCCCAGTGGTACAGGGATCTCACTCCCCGGAAGCAAGAGGCCGTAGATCAGATATTGCATCTGGTCTGCGGCCTCGGCTTTTCTGCTATCGGGGGAGCGTACTTCTCGATGGTGGCGCTGTACGTCAGAGAGTTTTGGATCCAGTGGCCGATAGACCGCGCCTTGGACACCCGGGTTGATATGGCATTCTGGATAGCTGGCTCGGGCGCTTGGGAACTTTTGAGGTTGGCAGTTTGAGTATTTATCCCGCTGCAATCTCTTGCTACAGGCATCCTTCAAACATTGCCCAAAGCGCAACTCCTACTGAAATCCTTTCGGGTCCCATTACTCTGAAATCTATTGATGTTTCCCTCTCCAGGCCCACTTTGGGCCTAGTGGTTTCGGGGCAATTAATTTCTATCTTCGACGGGGAGGATCTTGTATTCAGGGTCTGTTACGCAAATTCCCCTGACCGCGGGTACGCAGGCGTTGACCCTAGACANGTTGTGAATTTCCCGTTGAGTGGGCTGAGGATTGAGGGGTCACTGGGCGTTTCGTTGGTGATGGTAAATTCCGCAGATGCGGGAAGCGTTGGTGTTGAGCTTTATAACGTTTCGGTCTCGTACCAGAGGTAAGCATGAAGTCCGCTTACGTAAGTTGCGCTTATAAAAACATCCCCGCTGCTGACGCTACAAGCAAACAGCTTCTTATCGACCTTTCTTCTTCTTCGTCGATCAGGCTCTTTAGCGTTCACTTTGTCCCTGCCGCCCATAGCTCCGCTGCCGCCACCTCCGCTTCTTCCGGCGTGGAGATATACGGATCTGACCCCGATGGAGGCGATAGTCCCTTCTACGAGGAAAAGTTATTCAGTGGTTTCTATACTGGTTTTACCGGCTTTTGGAACTTGAATGGACCGAGGGTTGACCCGCACGGTGTTTTCTTCTCTGATGCTTCAGACATTTACGTTAAGGGCGTAGGGGTAGGTATTGCGTTTGTATCAATTACCTATCAGCTCGGGTGAGATTGATGAGTGCAGAAGGATACATCCGGTCTTCGGTAATAGACTTAAACTTTCCGTCTAGCATCAGCATGGGAAGTCGTCTGAATCTAAGCGTTTTTGACGCGAACTTCCCAAAGGCAATTTCTCTGTATGGCTTTAACGCTAGCTACACGCCTAGCGGCCCGACGACAGTCCAGGGCAGTCAGACAAAGATTGAGTTTTTCGACGGGTCATCTTCGAGCGTTTTGCTTGCCTTTGACGTAACTCCCGGAGGGTTGCCGACACCCTCGGCTATTCATTGGATTATGCGAAATTCGTATTTGAGAATTTCTGAAGGATTGGAAATTTTAGTGTCTCATTCTGGTGGCGGAAGCGACACTGGCTCTTCCCTTTCCCTGAGCGTTCTTTATCAATGAAAAAAATCTTTTCGTCATATGGAACGACATACGTCCGAAACACGAACACGACGGCTTCGGACCCGGGTTGGGTGTCAATAGCTCCTTCGGGGACACGAATTCGTTTGTGTTCTTTTTATTTGGCCGCCGGGATTACTCCCTTTATTTTCGGAACTGCGTGGAACTCGATGGATCCTGATGTTCTTCCCACTGTTCAGTTCGGCAACCACGACGGAAGCGTTGTTTACTTGCGGCACATGGCCTCAATAAATGTAGAGCTTGTAAATCTCGGGTCCATTGATTTTTCAACGACGTTTGAAGTTCCCGTTGAGATTCCGGGCCAGGGGTTGCTGCTTGAAGACGGGCTGGCTTTTAGGTTTCAAAGCAATAGTCCGTTCGGGGCTAACTACGGGCATTACTCCGTGAATTTGAGTTATCAGGTGTGAAATGGACTTAAAGGAATCTTGTAAGGTTTATCACACCGATTCTCCGGGCACTCTTCCTGCTGCGCCCTCCGCGCCAACTCTGGTTGTAGAAGGGCGCGTTTCGGTTCACTCGGCTGTCGCGTCTTGCTACCGAACTGGTACCGCGGCCCAAGAGGATGCCCAGCCATATATTCTATGTGGCTCGTCTGACGCAACCGACATTCTTTACCAGTTTGTCCCTATCACAAGTTTCGTAAATGCTTGCGGTGGGACGCGTTCTTTCGAGATGGGAGGCAACGGGATTCTTTTTCCTGACGGCCTCTATATCGGAAGAAGCCAGTTCGCTGGAGACGGCGTGACGGCTCCATTGAATACCTGCATTACTCTTTCGATTTTTTACACCGGGGGCAAGAACGCTTAATGCCTACTCTTAGCCCCACTACTTTTTGGGCCTCCCTTGGCATCGTAGCTACCGCCATCGGGGGCCTTTTTACTATGCAGACGAGTCATGCGAACGACAACGGTCACGAGAGCCTTGCGGGTCGCGAAGACCTTTCTCGCGCGGAGATCAAGCTGGAGAGGGTCGCTACGGAAGTGAATCATCACACGCGGCTCCTCGACGACATGCGAGTTGAGATCAAGGAAATCTCCCGGCGACAGGCTGATTCGAGCCAAGAGATTCTGGAGGCAATCCGTGGCCGTTGACACTACATCGACATTCATTCCGGATATTGCTGAAATCGTTGAAGAGGCTTACGAGCGGGCCGGTCTAGAGCTTCGCTCTGGTTACGACATGCGGACTGCCAGAAGGAGTCTGAACTTTCTTCTGCTTGAATGGCAGAACAAGGGATTGAACCTTTGGACTGTCGAGGAGGCATCTTCGGCAGACGCGGACGCGCCTGCCCCGATTAATCTCGAAAAGGGCAAGGCGACCTACAACATTGCCGACGACACGATCGGGCTGCTGGATGTAATCATCCGGACGAACTGGGGCAACGCGACTACCCAGAATGATTTCCTGATGAGCCGCATCTCTGAGCCGACGTACGCCACGATTCCGAACAAGCTCAATCAGGGGCAGCCCCTTCAGTACTACTTCAATCGCAAGCAGATTCAGGCTTACAACAGCGCGACCCCGACCACGCAGTACTCTACGATCACGGTCTGGCCGGTCCCTGATCAGGACTCGAAGTACCGGATCTACTACTGGCGGGTTGCCCGCATCCCCTCCATCGGCAATACGGCTTCCAACACGACGGCCGTCCCCGATCGGTTCCTCCCGGCGATGGTGGCTGGTCTGGCTTACCAGATTGCCACGAAGCGCCCCGAGGCGGCGCAGCGGATCCCGATGCTCAAGCAGCAGTACGATGAGATCTTCAGGGAGGCTGCCGAGGAAGATCGAGTCAAGACTTCAGCCCGGTTCGTTCCGGGGGTTTCGTACTACTCGTAATGGGAGGACCCTTCGCCGCAGGCAAAAAGGCAATTGGGTATTGCGACCGCTGCGGGTTTCAGTACCTGCTTAGTGAGTTGCGATCTGAGGTGATCAACCTCGAAGAGACGGACATCAAGGCGTGCCCGGAATGCTGGGATCCCGATAACCCCCAGACGCAGCTTGGCCGGTACTACTTTACGGATCCGCAAGCACTTCGGAACCCGAGACCGACAGGCGGTACGGCGGGACGAGATCTTCCTGCGGCTATACGATGGGACTTTTCGACTGGCACCGCTCTCACTAGTCCGACTCGCATTGATGGATGGTGGTCTTCGAGCGGCATTATTACGTGGAACTCTTCTTCTGAAACCCTGAATCTTGTTTCAGATGGAGACTCAGGGAGTCCCGGTGATCCTTGGCTGAACCAAGGCTACAACGGAGCTGGTGGTACGGGCTATGCAGCCAATACCCCCCTTTCAATAGACGCATCCCTCTACAAGTATGTGGTTAGCGTTTTTAAAGTGAACCGCTTCACGGATGTCGAGCGGGACGATAGGTACGAGTACGACTTTCAAGGCGATCTTTTTTGGAGCAAGGATACGACGACGATCGGAAGAGTTGCGATTGAATATATTAGTATTGATCGCTTCGGCAATGGGTCTTTTTCAGTGACAGCGGATACAGGCCCTTCGGTGGGAGACAGAGTTCAGCTAAATGGACTTTCTGGTTCTTACCCTAAGTTCGGCGGTGGGACTTACGATCTTTCAGATTTGAATGGTCTTCCCCCTGAGAGCGTGGATGGCTCGCGAGAAAACTGGACGGTGACTGAGGCCAGCTCTACGAGTTTCACAATTTCTGGTTTGGAGATAGCTGGCGTAACTTTAGATGGGGCTGGGGTGAGCCAGCTTCTTTCCGGGTCTCCCACTGTCGGTCCTAGCTATCCTTGGACTACGGGGGCAAAAGAGTTTCATTCCGCAGATACGTCACCGTATATCCCAAATTATCAAGCCTCCGACGGGTTTCAAACTGTCAATCGGGACATGGCCGGTTGGTTCAAAGTGGTTTGGGATATGACCAATAATCCTCAGTGGTCGGGAACTATTACCGGACTTCGGCTTGATTATTTTGATTCCCGCAACGAACAAGGCACTGGTCCAGACTACGACGCTGGCGATATTGACATTGACTACATTGAAGTAGTTGCATTCCATAACCCGAATATCTAGGAGGATAAAATGGGTAAAGTTGGAGACGAAATGTTTTACGGTTCCCCGGATGACCCCCAGCGGCTGAAGGACGCTTCCGCCTCGAAGGCGATGCCTATCGAGCAGTCGTACACAATCCTTCCCGGCGGCATCCTTAATCGGTCCTCTGGGCCGGACTACAAGACGACCGTCGAGTACGCTCGTGGTGGTGGCGCGGCGCGAAAGGACGCAACCCGATTCTACAAGGTCGAGCCTGAGTAATGAACTACGGCGAGCTGAAGACAGCGATTCAGGATTATTGCCAGAGTTCGGAAACGACCTTTGTCAGCAATCTGAACAACTTCATAATCGCGTCTGAAGATCGCGTGTTCGCGGCAATCGACATGCCTTCTCGCTGGGAGGATGACGATAACGTTACCCTCGTGGCAGGGACGGCAGAGTACGTCCTTGGCGACTCGGGGACGGACTCCGGCATTATCGACGTTCTTTCTATACGGGTAGCCGAGAGCGCATCGGCGACTCCTCAGGCTGGCGGCGTAGAGTACGGTCCCGTGCGGTATCTCCTTCAGAAGGATTACGACTTCCTTCTGGAGGCGTACCCGGGTACGTCCACTGACAAGGATCAGGGTATTCCTTCGTACTACGCGATTTCCCAGTCAGGCACCTACTCCGGCAACGCGACCCTTACGATTCGGCTGGGTCCGATTCCTGATGCGGTTTACCCGACCACGGTCACGTACTACGGAAAGACTGTTGCCCAGTCGATTACCGGGCAAGGCTCTGATGCTGGTACGACTTGGCTTTCTACGACTTTTCCCGATGTACTTCTCTACGGTTCCCTCGTTCAGGCATACACGTACCTGAAGGGAGAGCCTGACATGATCCAGCTTTACGAAAAGCAGTTCATGGATGGCCTGACTCTCCTCAAGAACGTAGTAGAGAAGCGCATGGATAATGATGCTTATCGGCCCTCCGTTGCGCCGACGAGTCCTAGAGGCAACTGATGGCAACGACATTTTCCCGTGGTTACAAGATCAAGCTCATCGGTACTGGCCTTGAGGCGGGTACGTGGGGATCATCCACGAACGAAAACCTGAAGCGAATCGATCAGTATTTTAGTGGGTACAAGACCTTTGATCCGTCTAGTGCAGTTTCGCCTTCAGGGTGGAACCCAGGGACCAACACTCTGACATGGTGTCTTGGCGACACGACGGATGCTTGGGAATCCGGCTCCGAAGCGAGAAATCGTTTCGTTGATTTCACTACGGTGACTGGCGACATCACTGTAAATATTCGCGGGTCTAGCAATTCCGAGACCAACGTCGAGCGCGTCTACTGGGTCCGCAACAGTATTGCCGGGGACGGCAAGATCACATTTAACTCTGGGTCTACTGGCGATTTTGATCTCCAGAACGGTGCGACCGCTCTTATTTACTGTAGTGAGGCAGGCGCAGTGGGGAATATTCTCGGTTCCCTACAGGCGGCGGGGCTGGATTTCCGCACGGCAGCGTCTGTCGTCAAGCTGATAACGACCAACGGTAATGCGTTGTCTTTTGAGGACCCTGCAACTTCGTACAAGTATCTTCATTTCGACACCAACACAGCGACTTCGACTAATTCGGAACACGTCGCATTGGGTTCGACCAATGTCGATACGCGGATTGAATCAGACAAGGTAGATCTTAGGAGTAGTACCAAATCCGTCTATTTGCTGGATAACGAAGCCGCGTCCTTGGATGTTGTAGAGAGTTACACAACGCCTTCTAGTTACTTGAAGTTTGTAACTACCAATGGCTCGGAAGCAGTGGCTGTTGGGAAGACCCTTGACATCGATACCGCAAAGGTGGACGTGTCTACGCAGGCGACGGATCTGCTGATAAAGGATAACGACGCGGCGGCTCTGGAGATCTACGAGGTAGATGGAAGCGGGGCTGCCGATGTCAAAATGTTGACGTTCGACAGCACGACTGGTTCGGAGAAGATTGCGATTCCAGTCGAGTTGGAGCTGACCGGCGAGCTTGATGTAGACGGTGCTGCCGACTTCTCCAGTTCGCTCACGGCGACCGGGGCGACAATCATTTATGACCTATCGGTAGGCGACGGGAGTGCCACCGGGGTCATCAAGGTAAACGGGAATTACGACCTCCAGCTAGAAACCGGCAGTTCCCCGGGAAGTAATATCCTCATCCAAGATGGTTCTAACGGGAACGTAACAATTGCTCCCGATGGAACGGGCGCTCTTCTTCTTACCGGGGATTCCTACCTGAACTTCAGTTCTACTGCCGGGACTGGTGGTTATGGTCTCTTCTCGAACAGCAGTGTCTTGGAGGTGTCAAACACCGCCGCCGACGGCTGGGGCCAGCCTTATCATACGGGTATGGTCACTGGTCAGGGCGCGTATTTTGAAAACACCGACGCTTCTATCACGAACTCAACCGCGGCCTATTCGTACAACCATCTTTTTTCTGCGATTCCGAGTATCGCCCAGTACTACCTACAGAATAATTCCGGAGGTACGATAGCGGGTTACGCAGATTCAGACATGATTGGTCTCTCTAGTTTTGTTGATACTAACGACGGGCAGCGGACCTCCGTTACGACATGGGTAACTAGTTCTGCCATTGGGGTTTCAATTCGGTACAACTCCGGCATCCCTTTCAGGGTTATGAACAAAACAGACGGTACTGCTACTGACATCGACCTCGCAGATTGGGATCTTGTCGTAAGGGCTTGGAAGTAAATTGATCAAAAATCTTCCCATTCCTGCTGGAATCATCCACGAATCGACGCAGTTCGCGGCGAGTGGGGCTTGGTACGACTGCAACAATATCCGGTTCCGGACTGGAAGGGCTGAATCGATTGGCGGTTGGTCTCGTGATGGGATGTACGAACTGGATGGGCTTGGCAGGGCTTCTTTTACGAGTCGCGATTACAATGGCAATAATTATCAGTTTGTGGGGACGGATCGAAAGTTTTACGTCATCAACGGAACGCGAGCTACTGATATTACGCCCGTCGCATCAACCGAAGCGGTAACGGGTGCTGATCTTTTCACTTCTCTGGGTGGCGGGAATGCCCTTGTTAAAATTACGGATGCCTCTCATGGCTTATCCGTGAATGATTGGGTGGTTTTTTCAGGCGTGACGGGCGGAGTGGCCCCCGGTGAATACCCAAACGCGCTGATGAACCAGTACGAGGGGTTTCAGGTTTTCTCGATCGACGATGCCGATAACTTCACTATCTACGTCGTAGACGCTTCTACTGGTTTGCCTGTTACAAGTTCCAGCACTGCCTCTTGGGTGACCGACTATACGATATATCGGAAGGTCGCTTCCGGGCTTAGCTCGCAAGTTGCTGGACAGGGCTTTGGCGCTGGCGCGTGGGGTGGCGAGGGTACGCCTACCATTTACTCACTTTCCACGCTTCCGATAACGAGCCCAACTGCTGTAGTTGCCTTCACTGGTACTGGTAACACGCTGACGGCGACTGTGGCTGTTCCTGTAACGGGAGGCCCAACTGTTACGTCGTCAAGTTCTTTTTACTTCTTGGCTATGACCGGAAGCGGACCGTATCGTACCGAGCAGCTCAATGGGCATTGGTGGAATGTAATCAGTGCAGTTTCTGTAGTTACAGGATCGGACGGAAACGACTACAACACCTTCACGATGGAGATGCCTGTCACTTTGCCTTTGGGTTATCAGATCTACATCCCCAGTACTAGCTCCAAAAAAGAAATTTATTTCGGTGCGTCGGCAGACGGAGGGGATGTCGCGGGGGCTACTCGCGGTTGGGGAGACTCATCTTCCACCGCCGAGCTTACGGGTGAGATTCGCCGGGTTTTTATTGATAACTACGGCGAAGACATCATGCTCGCCAATTCGGGCGGCCCGATTTATTACTACGACATTTCCGCGAACACGTCTTCTGGGATTCCCACAGAACCTATTGGCTCTACTTACACCGCGGAAGCGCTGGGAGAGTTCGGCGGATCGGCAGAGACCCCTTCGATTGTCGATAGCTTTTTGATCAGTAAGAAGGACGGGCACTGCGTTGCGCTTGGGTGCAACGATATTGGGGTGACCTCTCCGATAAACGCGATGCTGGTGCGTTGGTCAGACCAGAACAATCCATTCGACTGGGGTCCTTCTGCGACCAATACATCGGGCGGTCAGGTCCTCCGTTCGGGTTCTCGCATTCTGGGTGGCCTTAGTACTAAGGATGAGGTGGTCATTTTCACGGACCACTCCGTTTATTCTATGCGGTTCATCGGACCGCCCGATGTATTTTCGTTTAGCCTCATCACGGAAGGCGTCGAGATTGTAGATGCGCGTACAGCGGTAAACGCATCGAACGCTGTGTTCTTCATGGGGAACGATGGCTTCTACGTCTACACGGGCTCTGTTCAGCCCCTACCGTGTCCGGTGGCGAATTACGTCTTTGACGACTTCAACGCAGAGCAGAAGCAGAAATGCTTCGGGGCAGTCAACTCCGCTTTTTCTGAGGTTATCTGGTTCTATCCTTCGTCCGACTCTTTCGAGGCAGACAGCTACGTCACTTTCAATTATGACGAGAAGGTTTGGTCTTACGGCAAGATGGACATGAGTGCCTTGTCTCAGTCTGCGGGCTCCACGACTTCTTTGAACAGAACGTCGTGGCGAGACGCGATCGTCTTCGGTTCCCCGATGGCGACTTACATCAAGGATTACACCCCGGAAACGTCAACGACTCCACTGATCGAGAAGTCTGCTGTTTCTTCCCAGGAGACTGGCAATGCAGCCTTCGGAGAAGCATTGGCTTCTTATATCGAGAGCGGGGATATTTCCATATCGGATGGCGAAAAGTTTGCGTTTATCTCTCGATACATTCCAGACATCGAGGTGTTTAACGCAGCCGGATCCGGTGGGGCCATTGAGTTCAAATTGAACACGAGGGATTGGCCCGGAGAGGCGTCCACCAATGCGGTTACTGACCAGATTTCCCCGGTAATTATCGACGGAAGTCAAGGTCGGGGCGCAACCTACACGGCAGGGACTGGCAACGCCTCCGCGATCAGGGCTCGGGGGCGATCGATTTCGGTTAGATACGAGAACTCAACAGCGTCTAACTTCAGGTATCGGCTTGGGAATCTACGGATAGACATGCGGATGGACGGAAGGCGATGATCAAGTTTTCTCCGCTGCCTTCTGCGCCTCCGGAGTATTTGCGGGATGCCGAGTCTTTGTTCCGGCGTAGCGTTGAGAACTCCCTGCTTGAGATTTACTCCGGGCTAGAGTCGGCGGTAACTGCTCAGTCCGGAGAGGCTTCTCCTGCCTCAAAGAGGGAGACGCTTCTCCTTCTCCAGAAACCTTTGGGTTTAGAAACTAAATCTACCCTTTCTTATCCAGTCGATGGAACTAATTCCACGTCTCCTTCTGTCCAGGGGTATTCCCAGCTCGTCTTGTCCCCATCCGGCTCCCCCTTGGTTGTTGATAGATTCTATGGCGGACAGGACGGGCAAACGGTGACTATCTTCAGTTTCCAAGTAACGGGACTTACACTTGAACACGGAGCCTCGGGCGACGGCAGTATGGCCCTTGCGGGCGGAGTAGACCTTGTATTTGGCACAACTTCCGGTAGTTGGTACTCCAATGTAACTCTTGTGAAATTGGGTTTATCATGGAAAGAAATTTCTAGGACGATTCTTTCCTGATGGACACCTACAAGGCCTTAAAGAGCAAGACGGTTACTGTTGCAGGTGGTGGGGGTTTTTCCGAAACCGTTACTTACCAAGTCCCGCCCGCTGCCAAGACTCAAGTTGGAGGGGGATCTGGACCGGTGCCTTCCCCTCTTGCAACAAGCGTCAATACCCAAGCACTAGTTACTAGCTTGTACGTTTGCAATACCTCGGCCCCAACGGTAGGTGCTGCCAAACTTACCGTTCAAGTAAGTAATTACGACGCCTCCTCGCCAGTAGTCACGACTCTGTACAGTGATCTTTACGTGTATGGCGATACTACTTTTGCGGTGACGTTGAATCTGACCCTGAAAGAGTCGGACGAGCTTAGAGTTACGATTGATCAACTTGGTAGCGACATACCAGTTATCGATATAACAATTTTCGGAATCGAAATGGTCACAGGAGTTGGCCCCCATGCCTAAATGTAAAGACGATTACGGCCAGTTCACCAATTTCGCAGCAGAGGGAAAGTGTCATGGGTAGAGGAAACGCAACGCCGGGATCAAGCAGGATGGGGGGTCGAACCCCGACGATGCTTCCCCCTGGAGGTCTCGGATTCTTGACGGCTGGTCCTATGGGATCGGGGACAGCCCCTTCGGGGTATAGGGCTCCCGTTGCTCCCGCCCCGACTCCTTCCCCCGAGCGAGTTGCTGCGATCCCGACTCCTTCCCCCTAGCGAGTTGCTGCGATGTCTGATGCTCGCGTGAGATTTGACATCGATAAGGCGAACGCGCTTATTCGACAGCGAGCAGCTTCGGAGCGAGTTGCTGATCTCGGCTCCCGGGGAGTATTCGGGAGAATTCCGTCGTACTCAAGCGCTCCTCTCCCCCCTGCTCTCCCCCCTGCTCCCCCCTTCTCTCGCGATGAGTTTGGGAGGCCCTCGTGGCAGACGTACCGTCCTCCTAGGAGTCCATACGACTACTCATTTGACCCCTACCCCTCTTTAGAAGGGCTGGGGGACATTATTGATCCCCGAGTAGCAGACTTTAGTTCTTTGGGACAATTCCCCATGTCTTCTTTCGGGCCGGGGGGCCTCCGGCGTTTTGCTTCCGGGGGGATGGTTGGGAATCCTGAAGTGCAGCCCAGCCAGAGCCCTTACCCCAGCAAGCCGTACGAAAGTATGGCGGACGTTGTTGCAGACAAGGGTCGCTACGGCGATTCGATGATGATGCACGTGAGCCCCGGAGAAGTAGCGGCCATCGATTCGATGGTCCCGGGTGGTCTGCCCCGAAACCCCGAGACCGGACAGCCTGAAGCGTTTCTTTTTACGTTGCTCGGGATGTTGGCTACAAAGGCGGCGGCTGGTATCGCGAGCCTTGGTACCGCTGGCACCGTGGGCGGGGTGTTTAGTAGCGCGGCTGCTGCAATTCCAAAAGTCCTCGGAAGTACTTTGACTGGTTTCGGCAAGGCGCTTGGAGCTGCCGGAGTCCCCACGGCGGGGAAGATTCCTGCGGGCTTGGCGAAGGCTTTTCCAGCACTGGCAAAAGCGGGGGGCGCGACCGCCGGAAACCCGTTTTTGCAAACGGTTGGTCAGGTGGGAAGCGGCCTGGGTCAGGTAGCCGGTCTTCCAGTGGAGGTTGCGGGTAAGGTTCTCGGAACTCACCAAGGTGGTGGTGGGCTTGGTGAGTTCTTTGGCGGCGGCGGCGGCGCGCCACCGGATCCTTCGGGCCTTCCGGCGGACGCTTCGGGCGTTCAGCCGGAGGCCGTAGCCCCTTCACCCTCGGTTGATCCTTCTAGTGCGAGGAATGTTCTTGAGGTTGCTACTGATGCGACCAGTAATGCTGCTGAAGCTGGCTCCCAGGCGAGCGAGGTAGTTGTCGATACGGCTGCCGAAGGTGGATGGACCACGGGAGACAAGATTGGAGCGGGGCTGCTCGGGGCTCAGTTCCTTAATTACGTGATTCCCCAAGACGATGACGATCCCTACGGAGGGGAAAGCTCTTACGAAGGTCCGTCTTCGTGGTCCGGGCGGACGTACAGCGGGGGCACGGGTGGAGGCCGCTCGGGTGAGCGCTCCTACTACACCGGGAGAGTCGGGTAATGGGCCGGGGCAACGGCCAGCCGCTTTCGGGCGCATTTAACCCAGGCAGGGAGTCGTCTTCGATCTCACTAGAGGGCGCTTTCAACCCGGGTCGCACTACTTCTCAGCTTGAGAATGGTGGCCGGTCTGTTCGCTCCATGATGGACATGGCGAGTGAGTACGCTGCGCGGCGAGCGGCGATGTCTCCCGCCGTGAACACGAAGAGTGCAGAGCCTGAGTACTCCATGCCTGATGCGGATCAGGATGCTTTCCTTCGGGCTCAATACGAGTCTACCGGATTCATCCCTCAAGGCGGATTCGAGTCACTCTATCAAGACCCGGATTCTCTAAGAAGCGTTCAGTTTATGGATACTGTCCATAACGTCCCCAGGAGTTGGTCAAGTCCTTACCTTCCCCAGAATGTTCGCCGCGCTTCGGAGCGTCAACGCTTTTCCGGGCGGGGCACGGGAAGAGCGGGTACCACAATAGAAGGGTTTAGGGTTGGGGATGACCCCGACTCAGAGTTTTACGGCCCGGGCACCGAGACGTATAGGCACGTTTCAAATCTTCTTAGCGGCGGTACCGCGTTCGGGGCAGATCAAAATCTTCCTGCATTTACGTCACGGTACGGTTATCAAGATTTTGAAAGAGGGAATATAGTAAATCCTTCTGGGGGTTTCAGGGGGGCTTCGGTTGGCGATGCTCCTACGTGGAGAATGAAACACGGCGGATTAGTTCCGTCGCCTATGAAAGATTACAGAGGAGGTGGTCTCGTGAAAACAGGAATGCCGAGGTACCAGACGGGTGGGATTGTAGACGCCCCGATGGCGATGGAGTCGATGGCGATGGAGGAGTCGATGCCCGCTGGCCTTGCAGCAGCACCGGCCGCTATGGGCATGGAGGAAACTTCAGAAGTTTTCCCCGGTATGCCCAACGAAATGCTGGCCCAAGTCGCAGCATCCATGCCACCCGAACAGATTGAAATGGTTAAAGAGGAGGTCAAGATGGCCCTGATGGGCCGTCACCCTCAGGGCGAGCAGCTCCTTGCGGTCGTGGAAATAATGTTTCCCGGCATGATTGAGGAAGTTGCGGTTTCCCTTCAAGGCTCGGCCGATGGCATGACGGACTCCGAGTTGGCGCTGCTGGCTCCCGGCGAGTACGTGATGGATGCTCGAAGCGTCTCAGATCTCGGCAATGGCTCTACCGAGGCTGGCGGTCAGGTGATGGACCGGATGGTGCAGGAGATTCGCATGGCGAACACCGGCTCTCCGGCACAGCCTCCGGCGATGGACCCGATGGCCTTCATGCCTCCTGAGGGGATGGCCTGATAATGAACGACATTGTTCTCTTTCGCGTTCCGTATGAGTTTGTGGACGACATCTGGGAAAGGGTAGAGCCTTTCCTGAAGAGAGCGGTGGATGTTTCTAGGGGAAGGTACGACATGCCCTCCCTTTACAATGACGTGAAGACTGGCAATCAGCACTTGTGGGTTTTCCATAACGCAGACGAAGAGATTGTCTGCGCGATGACGACGCAGTTTATGTACTACCCACTTCGCGTAAATCTTTCCGTCACGTTTATCGGCTCTGACGACGAATCCTTTTCTAGTGATGAGTGGATCCGTCTAATGGAGCAGCTAATGGAGTGGGCGAAGATCCACGGCTGTTCCGGCATAGAGTCGGTGGGCCGAAGAGCCTGGGCTCGCATATTCAAAAAGATTGGATTCGTGGAAACTTTCACCACGGTCGAGGCAGAGGTTTAGGTAATGGGAAAAGGGTCTAGCTCAAAGGCTTACAGCACTCCCCTAGCTCCGTGGGTTTCTGGCGCGCACCAGCGACTCATTAGCGAGGCAGAAAGGGAAGCATACGGAACGCCCTATCAGCCTTTTGAGGGCGAGCGTATTGCCGATTTTACGCCTGAAGAGCAGGCTGGATTTCAGGCTCGTCAGGAGATGTTCGAGGGGGGCGACCCTTACGCTGACTATGCTGCCGAGATGCTTCAGTACTCAGCCGGGTTGCCCGGCCAGCTTGGCGATGTCTCCTCCCAGTACCAAGCTAGTGAGTTTGGCAAGTTTGATCCCTCTACATTTGGCGATTTCAATGAAGCCGCGCGAGATCGTTACATGTCGCCCTACATGTCGGCAGTTACGGACTTCGAGAAAGACGCCGCGAGGGACGAGTTTGCTCGGCAGCGCATGGCTTCAGATGCGGAGCGCGTAGCTAGCGGTGCGAGGGGTGGGTACCGCGAGGCTTTGCAGAATTACTTCGGCGGTGCTGAAGAGGCGAGCCAAATCGCCGAGATTGAAGCTCGGGGTCGTCAGCGTGCTTTTGAGAATGCCCAGCAGCAGTTCCAGAGAGATCGGGCTGCGGCAATCGAAGCGGCAAGAATGGGCGACACTTCTGCGTTCCGGGCGTCCCAAGAGGCAATGCGCGCCGATCTGGCAAACCAGAAGCGTGTCATGGATAGCGCGCGATTGGGAGGCGAGTTCGCGCAGCGTGCGATGGACTTCGGAACTGCCGGGCAGAAGCGAGAGATTGAGCGCATCCGGGCTATGGAGCAGGCGGGTGCTACCCAGCGTGAAATGGATCAGCAAATCTTGAACATGGCTGTACGCGACTTTGAAGCGCAGCGGGATTACCCGTGGACGCAAATGAATCGGTTGCAGTCGATCATTGCAGGGACTCCCGCCAACGTGGCGGGAACGATGACCTCCCAGGCTCCGGCTTCTTTGGCAAGTCAGTTGCTGGGACTTGGCTTGGGCTACGCAGGAATTAAGGATCTACTGGGGTAAATCATGGCACGACTTCCGTTCGCTGGCGGTAGGCAAGGTATGGGCACGACGGCCGTTGAGAATGACTTTCTCAAGCAGCTAGAAGAGGCTTACGGAGCAGGGGACGAAATGCTCGCCACGGCCCTTTCCCCGCAGTCTCCGCCTCCCGGGCAGTCTACCGTGATTAACCCTCTGGCCGCGATGATGGTCCAGAACACCAGACAAGAAATGAGGGAAGGATCAGTGCAGCCTCCCCAGGCGACTGTCAGAGAGGAACTTGCCATGAGTGCAATGGATCAAGGACTGGGATCTCGGCCTCGGAGCTACCAGCCTCCGTTGCGTATGGCGGGGGGTGGCGTCATCCCTCGGTACAACACGCCGGGCATTGTTGGTGCTTCTGCTTCTGGCACGGTCGGTTCGCCGATTCTGCCGGAAGAGGAGGAGGAGCTTGGGTTCTTCGATACGTACGGTCCCGCGATGAAGGCCGTAGGATCGGAAATCTTCGATGATGTTACCGACGTAGATGCGGTGGATCTAGCACTCCTCGGGCTTGGCGCTACGGGTGTGGGGGCAACGGTGGCTGGTCCTGCCGCTACGATGAGGCGCATTGCCAGATTTGGTCGAAACATTCCCAAGTATTTACGAACCGGCAAGAGTGCTTACCAAGCCACTATGCGTGGTGCGGGCAGGGGTGTCGATAGGTTGCTTCCGGTTCGCGCGGGCGGGCGTGGTCCATTGAGCATTGGGCGGGCTGACCCGAGAGGTGTAAATAGAACGCTTCGTGCTCTGGGTCGGGATCCGAAGACAGGCCAGATGGTCACTGAAGCAGCGCGACTGCAAAGGCTTGGTGAGGCCGGTTCTCGACTTGGCGTGTTGACGGGGCTTGGTTACGGTGCCAAGCGGATTATGGACTCCCCCGATGCCCCGGTTGATACAGAGATAGTGGAGGAGGAAAAGGTTGACGTACCCCAGGATAACCGCGCAGCCCGCCCCGATCCCCTAGCCCGCACCGCAGCTCCCGCTGCACCCTCGGGTAATGACTTCGTTCACGAATACCAGAGGTACCTTCGAGATGTGCTGAATCCCGAAAGGACATTCGGGAAATCTGCCCAGAACCGAGACCGAGGATCTGTTCTTACGGCGATGGCAGCGAAGCTCCTTACTCCCGAGGCCAGCGGTGGCGGCATCGGCGGAGCCCTTGAGGCAGGGACAAACATGGCTGCGGCGCGGAAGCAGCTCCGACAGCAGGACGAGTTCCAAAAGGGACGACTTGCGGCGAATCTTTCCCAGCAAAGGCTCCAGCTACAGCTTCGGGAAGCTGCAAACATGGGCACGTTGCCCCAGATGATTCAGGCGATGACTTCGCAAGACCTTAATCCCTCGCAAATAGCATTCAATAGAGCCAGAGTCATGGAGGCCCTTCAGCCGATGGCACTCGACAGGGCACTTTTGCGGTTCGGGTTGGATAAAGCTTCGTTCAGTTCGTTGCAAATGACGGACCCTGACAAAGCTAAGGAGATCTACACTGCAATCACCACGCGTAACTCCAAGGGCTCTAGCTTGATAGACATCGCGCTTGATTCCTTGATGGGTAACGTGGGCCTTGCCCAGACGGGAACCACGCGGGGTGCCATTACTCAGCCATGATTCCGAACGACATCTTTGATGAGCTGAACGAAGAGCAGGGGCAGGTTGCCCTTCAAGTGGCCGAAGCTGCACAGCGTTACGGCGTAGACCCGACTATTGCTTTGGGTGTGGCTTTTCAAGAGTCACGCCTTGGGCAAGATCGCCTGTCTCCTGCCGGGGCGGTGGGCGTAATGCAGCTCATGGAGGGCACTGCTGGGGATCTCGGTGTCACCGACAGAGAGGATGACGCTCAGAACATTGACGGCGGAGTTCGGTATCTGAAGCAGCTTCTGGATAGGTACGGAGGGGACACCGACCGGGCGTTGGCCGCATACAACGCAGGCATGGGTCGCGTCGATCGCATGGGCCTTGACGGCGTATTGGGTAAGTACAAAGAAACTCGGGACTACTTGCCCAAGGTAAGGAGTCATTCCGAGAGGTTCGGCCTATCCATTCTTGATGCAATGGGATCGACTCCTACTTCGGGATCGCCAGATTCTTTTCGCCCATTGTCCCTGCCTTCTCCGGGGAGAACCCAGGGATCCAGCATGGACGGATTCTATTCGATCCGTTTGCCGGACGGGAGCCAAGTTCCTGTCGCCTCTGGGATTTCAGAAGAAGACGCATTCGCCAAGGCACGGAAGCTCTATCCCGAAGCCTTTGAATTTGAGGGAATGCGCGCTCTGGCAGGCAGGGATGACGACAGCTCTCCGCTAGATGCGTTTCTTTCCACTGCTGCGCGCACAACAACTGGTCTTTTTCCCGGACTCAAGGCTGCTTTTGCTTCGGCTATTGGCGACGAGGAAATGTACGACTCGGCGCAGCGAGACATCGAAGAGGCCAGTATTCTGGCTTCCGAGATTGCCCCTTCGCTTACCTCAACGTCGGACATCTCTGATCTTTGGGAAAGAGGAGAGTATGCGGCAGCGGTAGGCAAGGCTTTCGAGTTCGGGACCGAGCAAATCGGCAGCTCCTTCGGTTATCAGGTTCCCGCTGCTATTGGCGCATTGGGTGGGTACGGGCTTGCCGCAGCGGGTCTGGCCGGAGGCATTGCTGCGCCCGTGCTGGCGACCCTTGGTGGCCTCGGCGCGATGTATGCCACGTTTCTTTCTTCCGATATTGAGCGGGCGAGGCAGGAGGGTGCCGAAGATACTGACGACGTAAATCTTCTGAAGATTATGGCTGCTGCTGGCGGACAAACCGCTCTCAACTCTCTTTCCTACTTGATGTTGGGGGGTGGATCTGCGGTCAAGGGCGTTCTGGGTGCAGGCTTGTCAAAGGAGGGGAAGGACATTGCCCTTACCTCCTTCGGGAAGATGCTGAACAAGCTAGACAACATTCATCCTGTAAAGCAGGCTGCCGCAGTCCTTCTGGAAGAAGAAGTGGCAGAGGTCGGACAGCAAGCACTTGAGCGAATGGCCGCTGGCTTGCCGATCAGCCCTTCAGACGAGCAGGCTAGGGACGAATACGTTCAGGTCATGCTTGCGACTTTGGCTCCCGGTGTAGGCTTCGGGGTTGGCCGGGCTGGCGTGACCGCCTTCAACACTGCTAATCAGCGTAACGAGGAGGGGTACGCCACAAAGCTAAAGGCTCTGTCGGGTGAAAGCGGTCAGATTGCACAGGAGAACTACGAAAAAGCTCGTCGAGATTCCGCTCAGAGCTTTCAGGATTTAGCAGATTCGATCAATGAAGAAACGAATCGCCTGTCTTCTCTAGAAGAAGACCGTGAGGGGGAGATTGCAAGTCGATACGTCTTGGAGGCCGAAAAGGCAGCAGAGAAGCTGAAAGCCGACGTAGCCGCAGGGCGCGCTACACAAAGACGAATTGACAAGATTTCTCGGCAGCTCACCTCGGCGAAAGCTGCCGAATACGAGTCTTACGTAAAGCGAATCGCTGCTCGTGACGCTTTGGTTGCAGAGCTTTCTGGTCAGATCGAGGGGGCCAACGAGGCGGAGAGGTCCCGAATTGAGTCAGAGATCCAATCTCGCAACCGTGAGATCGAAAAGATCCGGCTCGAAATGGAAGCGGCCCAAGCGGCGGAGGAAGTCCTAGCATCTGGCGCGACCGAAGAGCGAAAGCAAGCTGCCAGAGACCGGGTTGGTCGCCTTCGCGAGGTTACCCGGGAGGACATCACTCAGACCTTAGATTCGAGAAACATCTCCTACGACAATGATCCGTCGTTCATGGTCTGGATGTCCCAGTTGCGAGGGGCTGACGGATCTCGAATCGGAAAGTACGAGATCGACGCTCTGGATGCTGACCAGAGGCGACGGCTTCTGGAGGTTGTCGAGTCTCTTCCCGTTCAGGAAGAATCTGCCCAGTTTTACGGTGCCTCCCCCGAGAGCGCAGAGGCGATTTTCCGTCAGGCAGTAGAGAATCAGCGCAATCCTTCTTCTCCGATAAAAATTGCCAAGCTACTGAATCTTCCCGCTCGGATTGATGCTTCGACTCGGAAGGGGATTTCTGAAAACTACTTCCGTCGTATGCGTGACATGGGTCTCGTTGAGAAACGAGGTGACAATTACTACGCAAAGACAGGGCTCAGCCCTGCTCTAGAGGAGCAGTACGCCAAGGTCGCCCCGCTGGCGCAAAATGGAAACTTTCCTTCTGTCGAAACCGTCGTAGAGCAGACGGATATTTCTGATCCTGATGTTATCGAAGAGCTTCGGCTTGCGTTTATTGCGAGAGAAGGAGTTGGCTACACGCCAAAGGAGTTTGCCAAAGAGTTCCGGCTTTCCATTGATGGCGAAGTAGATCAGACTCGATCCTTCCCCACGCTTTCAGAGGCTCAAGCTGCGGCGAATGCGGAGGTTTCCTCTGGGACTAAATCTGTAGAAGTTCTAGACCTAGAGGAACGCCTTCGAGTTCCGGAGCAACTGCGCCAGCCCGTGCCCGAGAGGCAGGTCGAGATCGTCGAAAGGGACGCTCCATTTTCTGGGGTTTCCCGGTCTGAGTACAATGTATCCTCCAAGCCTTCGGGAGCTTGGGAGGTCCTCGACTCTTCAGGGAATAGAGTTGCCCTTCGGTCAAGCAAGAACAAAGCCCAGAGCTTTGTAAACGGAACTGGGTCTGGCCGGGTCGATGTTATCGTCAATGGGCAGAAGATTGGTTCCGCCCGCAATAGGCCCAAGGCTCAAAAACTTCGGGCTGATTGGATTGCGAATCGCCGCTCAGAGGCTTACGACGCGGCCTATCAGGCCGAAATGGCAGAGACGGAAAGCCTCGGCAGATCTGCTTACACGCGAGACTCTAGGGCGATCAGGGCGGAGAAGGCCGCCAGAAAAGCAGCTAGTGAAGTTGACGCTCGATACAAGACAAAGTACGAGTTCGTTCCCCATGACTTCTCGATAAATAAAGTCGATGGGTTCACCGTCACCGAGAGAAGGGTGGGGGATGACGGTAGGCAGTCGGACCCTCGGATTACAGAAGTATTCGCTTCTCGTGAGGAAGCTGATTCCTATGTGACCGAATCACTCGCTGCGGTTAGTGGCCCGACTTTTTTCGAGGGTCAGGAGGTGACTCGCCCCTCCCTCCTTCGGCAACTGGAGTCCGCTCGTTCAAATCCAGAGGCCGCGACCTCTCGCCGCCTTCGTTCTGTCCGGGAAGTAGCGGAGCGGCCCACTCGCTCTTTTCCGTCTGAAGAGATCGCTGTTGCCGCGACTCCCCAAACGGCGAGAGAATTTCCCGCCGAAGCCGTCCCTGGGGTGGGCAGAGAGGCGGTGGGACCCTTCCCGGCAGAAGATATTTCCCTTGAAGAAGCAAGGGCCTTAGCGGTTGCGGAAGAAGTCGCTGGGCAGACAGACGAGCAGACGGGCGCGCGGATAATTCAAGAAGCCGCGGAGCGCACGCTTGAGGAGACCGGAGAGTCACCGATCGGACCCTTCGGGCTAGGTGGCAGGGACTCCGAGGCGTCGGCAGACGCCCGAGGGAAGTGGCGTCAGGCGCGATTGCGACCCGAAGCAGAGCGATCTGTCATTAGCCGCTTGGATCGCCTAGTCGAAGGCGTTGAGTCTGGAGAGATTGAGCTAGATCCTGAAAGCGAATTTGGTAAGAAGTACGAACAGCAAAAGATCTCAGAAGAAAACAAGAACATTCTCCTCAAAGAGGCGGCGATCGACTCTCCGGGAGATAGGGCTGAGTGGATCGCGGACCTCGACAAAGAAGTTCAGGCTATTTCCTCTCGAATGGGGTTGCCCGTAAAGGTTAAACTTTACGAGAAAAAAGGTGCCCAAGAGAGTGCCGCTGAGTTCCTTACGGAGTCGATGGTTATCCAGATCGCCGTTGACGCTGACCTAGAAGGCAAGACGGTTCAAGAGCAGTTGGCAGCTATCGAGCCGTTCCTTAACCACGAGTTCATTCACGTTTCCCGCCGACTAGGCTTGATCAAGGCGTCTGAGTGGTCAAAGCTCACCGATTACGTAGAAAAAACCCCTATCCCTGATGGGGTGTTGTCCGAGATCAATGCGGCACAGAGAGCAGCAGGCGGAGAAACTTTCCCGAAGGGCACTACGTATCTCGATTACGCCTTTAAGGCGTATGGGGCTCAAGGGACTCATCAGGCTGATGCTGCCCGAGACAAGGCCGCATTTGACAACGGCGATCTAACGGCCAAGCAGTACGAGGCAGTTAGGGCGGAAAGAGCAAAGAGGAATTGGATTCGAGACGATTACGTCGAAGAAGCCGTCGCTCGACTCTTCCAAGATTACACTGCTCAGGGACAGATCAACCTCCCGGATGCGAACCGTTCTGCGCCCGACGTAGAGAAGGGTGTATTCAAGAGAATCCTGAATTGGTTCCGTCAGGTCGGCAACGCAATCCGCAAGCGCGGGAACCCAAGTGTGGCGGACATTATGTCTACGTTTGCTGCCGAGGGGGAGCTAAAGAAGAGGCTCGACCGCGGAAAGGCTTTGGACACATGGTGGTTGCGTCGGGTTGACAGTGCTGAATACGAGAGACTTCGCGGCGTAGCGCTCGCCACGGGGAACAAATTCCCGGACCCGCAGACGGTAGACCGACTGGTCGGGGAGCAGGCAAAAGCAGAAGGAGACAAGGAATCTGCTGTAAATCCTGAGGGTAGATCTGCTCAAGAATTTGCTGTCGCTTGGGTTTCGGACGAGAGCAAGACCTCCCCGGAGACGCGAAGGGCAATCGATGTCTTTCACGGCACTCCTTACATCTGGAGAGAGAATCCCCGGCTAGGCAGATTGGCTCCGGATCTTCACCGGGTAGGCACTGGAGAGGGTCCCCAAGCATTTTCCTGGGGCTTCTATACGGCGGAAAGCCCGGATGTTGCCGAAGGTTACAGGGAGCGACTTTCTTCTCGTATGGGGGATGACTCGGGTGCGGTGTACGGCCTAACGATTGACGAATCAGAGAGGTCCCTTCTTGATCTTGATCGTTCTGTCTCCGAGCAGAGCCCGGAAGTTCAGCGCGTACTGCTGGAAATGGGCCTGATTCAAGAAGGGGACAACCTAGACGCCATAAACGGGCAGGACATGTACGTCCGATTGGTCAATCAATTCCAGCCTCCTGTGGATTCGGAGTTTTCCGGAGACCTGATTGGTGAGTCGCAGGCCAGCATGGAGACCTTGCAGGCTGCTTCCGAAACGATGCTAGAAGCAGGGATCCCGGGCGTTCGATTTCTTGACGGGAAAAGCAGGCCCAAGGAAGCGACCACGGATACGCACAACTATGTGATGTTTTCAGATGAAAACATTTACGTGGATCCTGTTCGCACAGACCCGGCACTCACCGAAGGGGCAGAGATCGGGTCTCCGGGCAGAACCGTGAATGAGCCCGTGCTAGCGCCTGCTTCGGCAGACCCCAGAAACCTGCGCGCTGCGGGGGAGGTTGGTGATCTAGATAGTTACACCTGGGGAGATTTCCCTTTTAACCGATTTGGAAATTCTGCTAAACCTGCGCGAGTCATCGTGAAGGAGGGGTACGCAACGCGGAACCCAGGAACTGGCGAGCTTGCCGGTATGGGCAAGAGGTTTCTGGACTCTTCAACTCGGGATGTCCAGAGGAACACTACGTTCAGCAACTGGGAAGATCTGGTCACCGGAGCGTTCCAGAGGATCAATCCTCAGCTAATTAAGTCTGGAGAGTTTTCGGTAACATCTCCCACGCAAGACGAAGTGGTCGTGGTATGGAATGATCCTCGATTCGAGAATCCCGTTGCCATTACTCTCGACTACGTAAAGGACTCCAACAGTGATGTATCTGGCAATCCTAGTAATGATTATTGGAGTGTTGTCGGTCTTCGTGCAGATGGGCGCTACTCGCTCCCGGCGAAGCCGTATCAGGCAGAGCCAACCCTTCGCGGCCCAGACGTATCCGCGAGCGCCGTGGTGGCGGCAGAGCGGCCCGATTTGGTCGCGCCCGCTACGGACAGGGAGATCCGAAGATACTCACTAGAGAGTTCTACGGAATCCCACTCGCCTGAGACCGAGCAGGCGCTTGATACCATTCGCGGCGATCTCCCCCGACCGAAGAAGTCTCTTTGGCAGCTCGCGACCTCCGGCCTTCCCGAAATCAGCAATGACACGCTCGATCGACTGAGGCAGTTGTTCTTCGATAAGTACAACAGGATCTGGAAGGCGGGCCTTCTCCTTGGGGAGAGGGGGGATATTGTCCAGCTCGCAGATAGCTCTGCTCATGCCGCCGCCCTTCAGGTAGACCGAGCATCTGCGTTCTTTGCGAGGATGCTCATCCGGGGTGGCATCGAGTTCCAAATGCCTCCTAACCCCACCCAGGGACGGGAGTTTGACGGAACTCCAGTTGTCACCGGGCTGCCCTTGGTGAACGAAGCTCGCGGAGTTGTCGTCGGGTTTAACCCCGACGATCTCAATGACCGTCGCACCATCGACGTATCTCTTCCGGCTAGCCAGGGATACAAGGTCAAGACGGGCGGGTTAATTCCCATCCTTCACCTCATCGCAAATCCGTCCAAGAACCTCACTGACGAGTTCTTCCAATACGCCCGAGCCTTGCGGGCACTGAGGTTGAAGGCGGAGGGCAGAGCCTCTGGTAAGGATTGGTCTGATCAGGAAATTGCCAGAGTCCTCGCACTCGCAGAGGCTCATCCCGAGATCGGAGTGGTTCACAGGAATCTGCAAAACTGGAACAATAAGCTCGTAGATTTCCTACAGGCTACTCAGGCTATCCCCTCGTGGATGGCTGAAGAGTGGAAGAAGTACGGAGATTACACTCCGTTCTACCGCGATCTTTCTAACATGAATGATGCCGGTGCCGGTGATACGCTCCTGCTGTCTCTTTTCGGCAGTGAGTTCGACAACCAAACGACGCAGGCGATTGCCAACAGCTTGGTTACTGGGGAGCCCTCCAAAAAGCTGAAGAACGCTACCGGCATGGATCAAATGATGAGCCCCATCGAGGCCATCAGCAAGAACGCAATGCGTTTGATCACGGTTGGGCTCAAGAATAATGCTAGGAATAGAGCCATCCGAGACCAAGAGATTTTGGGTGCGATTAACCTTGGGGAAGGAGAAAGCAATACTCTTGCTAGGAAGCTAGAGGAAGGGGATAACTTCGAGGGGTCCGTTATTACCCTGAGGAACGGCGAGGAAGAGCGGTGGCACATCGCGGATCGCATGACTCACGAGGTTCTTCAGGGCTCTTTCTCCGGAAACAACCCAGGAATTGAAGGTTTTAGTCGTATCCTGAGTATCCCTGCAAATATTCTGCGAGAGGGCGTCACCCGAGCCCCTGACTTTATCCTTCGGAACCTACAGCGTGACAGCATTAACGCTTGGCAATTGGGTATTGATGCGCCTGACTCCCCCGGCGGGGCTCCCCTTGTGGGCACGCTTAGGCGTTACGGTCGAAACCTCAGGCTCCAGTTCCAAGACAAAGCGACCGAGGAGTACGAGGCTCTTCAGGATTTCGGAGCCATCGGGGGCTATGAACTACTTGGCGTTAGCCCCAAGAAATTGCAGCGGATCTTCCAATCTAGGATCGAAGATCGAACTGGAGCGAAGCAAAAGCTGTGGAACATTTGGGATAAGTGGGGCGAGGCGAGCGCTCGTTCTGAATCAGCCGTTCGCGAGCAGGTTTACCTTCAGGTTCTTCGGGACACGAAGGCCATGCTACAGAAGAAGGGATACACGGATCAGTCCGAGATCGAGCGGATCGCCATGTCTGAGGCTGCATTCCAAGCAATGGAAGTGCTGAACTTCAGTAGGCGCGGCTCAAGCACGGCAATGCAGTTATTTACAGCAGGCATCCCCTTCCTTAACGCACGGTTGCAGGGCCTTGATCGGCTCTATCGTGCCTATGTCTACAAGGAGTCCCCCAACTCCACCCTGTCGAAAGAAGACTTCTCACGGATACTCAAGCAAAGGCTTCTACTCCTTGGTTCGATCACTGCGGCAATGGCCGTACATAATTACGGAGACAAAGATTACGAGGACTTGAGAAAAGAGCAGCGGGATGATCACTGGATGATTATGCTGCCAAAGTGGGGGCCAGAGGGATCGCCCCGGTTCGTTTCAATACCGATCTCTTTTGAGAATGGGATTCTGGCGAAGGTCATACCCGAGCAAATTGCCCGATCCTTTATGAAGTACTTCGATGGCAAGGAGGCCGGGTCGATTGCGGGAGACTTCGGGAACACGATGTGGCGGCAGTTGGTCGCCACTCTTAACATCAATCCGCTGGGGTTTGCCGCCCTTCATCCAGCGAACCAAGCTCTGGTTACCAACTGGGACAATTTCCGAAATGCTCAGGTGGTGCCACAGTGGATGAAGGATTCTCTAGATCCGGAGTACCAGCGTCGATCAACTACCAGCTCCACGGCGCAAAACTTTAGAAACATCTTGGATTTCGCAAGTGCTGGCTTTGTTGACCTAAGCCCTATCCAGATCGAGCATCTTATCCGAGGTTACGGCGGTACTCTGGGAATGTACGCCTTGATGGCAAGCGATTTTGTTGCCGACAGGCTACTTGGGGGAATCGACTTCCCGGTGGTTGGCGAGGTTGGGAAGGCGTCCACTCCGCTCATGGCATGGAACTCTGTACCCCTTGCGAGAACAATTGTTAAGAGCGGAACTGGTGGCGGCAATGTGCAGCGCTTTTACGAAGACATCGCCAACGAGCTGAATCAAGTGGTGGGCACCTTGAATGCGATCAAGGAAGAGGGCAACCCACAGAAGTACGCTGAGTACATCGCGGAGAATCGAGAGATTATTGGTCGCGCTGCTGCAATCCGTGAGATCAGAAAGAGCCTGAAGGAAATTCGGCTCGCCAAAGAAGCCGTGATGGCTCGTCCGGGAGATATTCTGGGTAAACGCACGGAGTTAAACCGACTTAGGGCACTAGAGCGTGACATGATTGCCAACGCGGGTATGGGATGAAGCTAAGCGAACACTTCACGCTCGAAGAGTTGTGCAAATCCCAGACAGCTATTCGCATGGGTATAGACAACTCTCCCTCCACTTCTCAGGTTGACTCTCTCAGGTATCTGGCGCAGCGCATACTTGAGCCGGTTCGATCGGAGTACGGCGTACCGTATACCCCCTCTTCGGGGTATCGGAGCCCGGACCTTAATCGTGCAATCGGAGGATCCTCCACGAGTCAGCATTGCCTTGGGCAGGCAGCGGACATCGAGATCCCCAACTTATCTAACCTTGCTCTGGCTTGGTGGATTCGCACACATCTTGACTTTGACCAACTAATACTGGAACATTTCGACAACAGTGATCCGTCTTCCGGGTGGGTTCATGTGTCGGTGGTGTCTCCTGAGTCGCGGAAGTACAATCGGCACGACACCCTCGTGTATGACGGAAAGTCTTATTCGAGGGGGTTGCCGGGTTGAGGAACGCACAAGAGCATCTTGCCGTAGCGCTTTCTGCGGCGGATATTGTATACGAAGAGATTGATAAGATCTTTCGGGCATGTCCGGAGGGAGGCTTCGGAGTGAGCGGGGAAGTGATTCACGCTCTGATGTCGGAAGTGTTTGATTTGCGAAACGGATTGAGGCTCTGCGCCTCTTCAATGGAGGGTTATTATGGATTGGGTAGTAGCGAATGTGGGATCTCTGCTGGACCTCGCGACGAAGGTAGTGGCTGTTGCGGCGGCGATTGCGGCGATTGTCCCGAACGGGGGGAGTGCGTCCGGAGCGATTGCTGCCGTGAGGAAGGTGATTGACGTTCTCGCCCTGAACGTCGGCAACGCCCAGAATGCCGAGAAGAATGATCAGTGAGTTCGCTTTGGCTAACCCTGGGTCTGGTGGCGATCACTCTCGCCGCACTTTGGCTGGCAGTTTCGCTGGCGAAAGCCTCGGCTAGCGCTCGTTCTGACCTTGATGACCTCGAAAGCGAGCTTGAAGCAGTCCGCCGGTTCAACGAGGAGATGCGCCACCCCAGAAAGCGTGGGAAAGATCTGGTGGATAGTCTTCGCAGTCGGTCTTTTGGCCGGGTGCGTGACGACAGGGGGCGCTGATTTTCCTCCCTGCCCGTTGCCATCCTCTGGTGTTGCGGACCAAGTTTCTGATCTGATCTTTTACGAGGAAGGTTACGATGATCTGATCGAGTGGGTTTCTGAAATAGATAGATATTGCCGCGCGGTAGACAAGGCGCGGGACTAAAGGGGGCCATTGCGGCCCCCTTTTTTATTTGGAGGGGTGAAGGGTGGCAGAGGGTAAAAAGAAAAGCGGTGTCGGTAGCCACTTGTCGGCAGCAAAGAAAGGTTCTCGGGTTTCATCTCAGTTGGACGGATGGCTTCGGGACAACTCAAAGCGAATGTCTGAACTCAAAGATGGGGTCGATTGGTTTATCGATAACCGCGATCCTCGCTTTGGTTGGCTGGCTTTCTACAAAGCAATGAGGGGTCTGTCTGGCTGGTCAGACATTCCCGTTGGGGAAAAAGCGTTTCAGTCTTATGTAGAAAGACTTTTCCCGAAAGTGAAAGATTGAAATGCCCACCAAGAAAGATCTGGACAAGGCTCGAAGGGAAAAGGAGATTGCTGACGGGCTGGTCCGCCTTTCTCGCCAAGCCACGTCTACTAAAGAATTGCGTGCAAGTGTCCGGGCTCTCACCCGGGAGCTGGACGAGACCCGCAGAGACCTTGCGATAGCTATCGGAAGCTCTGGGTTGAAGCCGATCAAGATTAAGAAAAGAAAGTCTGCACGAGGGTCGGTAGTACCCGTGCTTCTTTTCTCCGATTGGCACATTGAGGAGATTGTTCCGGCCGACCAGACCGATGGCTTGAATGAATACAACCTCGACATTGCAAAGCTGAGGATGGAAAGACTCCTCGAAAACTCTGCGAAGATGATCTCTAGTGAGATTGAAAAGTCAAAAGTTTCAGAGGCTGTTGTCTGGCTTGGTGGTGACTTCTTGAGCGGGTACATCCATGACGAACTCATCGAGACCACTCTGATGCCTCCGCTCAGGACTGCCGAGGTAGTTTACGAGTGGCTTATGGGTGCGCTCAAATTCATTGCTGACCAGACCAAGGTAGAGCGCGTTCTGATCCCTACCTCCTACGGAAATCACGGTAGAATTACTACGGGAAAACCCCGATACGCTACGGCTCCGTATCACAACGTAGAGCAGATGGTGTATCGGTCCATGTCTAGAGATCTTTCCGACGACGATCGGTTCGTCTTTGATGTAAGGGATACCCGAGTAAAGATTTTAGATATTGATGGGTTCAAGCTGCGGGTTCATCATGGAGATGACCTCAGGTACCAAGGTGGAACTGGCGGGTTCCACGCCCCTCTTGTGAACCTTATACGTCGCTGGGACCAAATGACCCCGGCGCACTTCACAGTGATGGGCCATTACCACACCATGACACCTCTTAGATTCGCTTGCATCAACGGAAGTCTGATCGGGCCAAGCGAGTACTCCCGTAGGTTTGGTAGCGAAAGGCCGACGCAAACCTTTTTGGTTCTAGACAAAGAACGAAACGAATTGGCTGGAGTAAGCCCCATCTGGGTCGAGTGATGACAAAGGGCAGGCGCAGGATCCTCAAGATAAAGAGGTGGCTAGCGGATAATTTCCCAGGGAAATATCCCGTGAGAGTGATTGTTTCTCGGATGCCAAAGGGGCTAGAGGATTGCCTTGGTGCGTACGTTCCTCCGTATGACAGCAAGTATTCCACTGTTTGGATCTGCAAGAGGTCTTCCCAGTCCCAAAAGATCGAAACCCTATTGCACGAGTGGGCGCATTGCCGTACTGATCCAGATGCGGAGAAGAGTGAGTGCCTACATGGTGGTCATACAAATGCGTTCTATCTGGAGTACGGACGAATAGAGCGAGCCTACATGGCTGCTCTGTCCAGGGACTTGAGGGTTAAGGAATGACAGAAGAATTTACCGTTAAAATAAAAGACCCCATCGTCGCGGAGCTTGTCAAACTTTTGATCAAGCGAAGCAACGATGGGGCCGTTGAGTACGGTTTTGAGTCTTTGCTGGAGCGAGTGGATGATCCGGTTGCGCTCGTGTCGGACGCCCTAGAAGAGGCGCTGGATCAAATCATTTACCTCAAGGCAGCTCTTTCGATTCTCAAAGAAAAAGAAAGGATTGCCAAGGAAGAGGAAGCAGAAGAAGATGCTTTCCTGAATGATTTGAGCGACACGTTTACTCCATAAAGGGAAACTCAAGTTCCTCTTCTACTTGGAAAGACCTGAATCTTTCCTGCAAATCCTGAAACTTCTTCTTCGCTTCCGGGTTCTTGCGTAGTTCGGAGCGGGAACCAATCCCCAGAATTTCTCGTAGGCGATCGGCTGTCATAGCCTCGATCTTTTTCGCGTCGTAGTTGGGCTTCTCTTCTTCCCAATCGATCGCGTCAGCCAGCATCCACCCTTGAAAGTGGGGGTGGCGGCAAAGCCGACCGGCTGCAACTACGGGGTCGTGAGTCTTCCTGGCTTCCTCGAAGTCGATTGCATTTGAGTTGAGTGTCTCTTCGGTCGGGACCGGCTTTTCGTCGTCCCCGATCTCAAAGAGAACAGCTTGGAATCGAGTCCCGAGCGGAGCATCGAGAAGATCCCTAGGTGCTTCGTCTGGATGCACCGAAAATCCGATCACCCATCCGTTCTTGTCTTTCCTGAGAATCATCAGGCTCGACTCGAATGATTGAGCGGCTGCGCTCCATTCATCTTTATCCATCACTATTATCCTCGTATTTCTTGTGGAATTTCATTGCCCAGTCAATGGGGTCTGTTCTTGAGTGTGCGATCCACCAGTCGGCTTCCCTGCCAACGGTGTGACAATTCATGTGGCAAGTCACGCACAGCGGAACTGCCCAGATGTCCGAGGCTTTTCGGCCCATGCCTCTCCGCTCTGCGTGTCGGAGGTGATGAGCCTGAACGTCGAAGGGGAAGCCGCACGAAAGGCACGGCTCCCCCCTGACCGTTTTAAGGTAGGCCGCGGATCGCCACGGCTTCTGCTTAAAACGGGATGTCGTCATTGCTCTCCTCGACCTTCGGCCGCTCCACCTCGATGGTGATGAACATGTAGGGTCCGTTCTTCCCGGAGCGTTCCCAGGCGGCAGCCCGCAGCTTGAGGTTGTCGTCGTCGCCGTGCTTCTTGTACGCCTCGACGAGTTCCTTCAGAACGTCCTTGTGGATGCGCCCCGGCCCGGTGAAATCGGGCTGCTTCTCGTTCTTCTTCTCGTTGGGGTACATCCAGAGAAGAGTCTTGTCTTCCTTGCGGTCAGCGGCCATCAGCTAAGCTCCTTCTTCTTTGCAGAGAACAGTTGAAAGATCTCCTTGTAGAGATCGGGGTGGCTCTTTTCGAGCTTCTTCAGTTCCTCTTGGTTCTGCTTCCAAAAGGACTTCAAGTCATCGATCGTCTGGCAGTCTTCAACAAAGACCTTGTATGCAACCGTTACGCCAGACTCCTCTTCAGGGTCAGAAGACTTCTTCGGCTCGTCAGGCTCCTTCTTCTGTGGCTTTGCATTGGACTTCTCTTTGGGTTGTTCGGGTTCATCTGCGCTTGGGAGATCCTCTCCCGCGTAGATGTAGTGACCGAGCCCGAGCATAGCGATGCACTTGACGAGGCATCGCATCTTGGAGTCGGACACTGACCGCGCATCCGGGCTGGGGATCGCCTTGTTCCTGTAGTCCATCACAGGAAGCCACATAGTGGCCCAGACCGTCCCGATCTTGACGGTGCAGTGGACGGAAGCGGTACCGTCCGAGTAGACCATGCAGTCAATCGTGGGACCCACATGATCCACAGGTTCGGAATTGACGGTCCACTCCCTGAACTCGTACTCTGCCTGCGGATAGTTCTCCTTGAGAACCCCCCACGCCCACGCCCAGCTCAGGTAAGACAAGCCATTCTTGTCCTCAATGTGATCGCTCACATCAATCTTGCTGAGGGTTTCCCACACGTCAGCGGCAGTGGGATTCTCCGTTGCTTTAGCAGCCACTATTTCTCCTTAATGCTCTTGTATTGTTCGCACCATTGAGAGACACCACAGTAGCCCCCCTCGCAACGCGCAAACTTCCTTGGTCGCTCCACTACTTGCGAACCCGAAAGCCCGAGCGACATGGCCTCCGCATCCGTTTGGTTATCGAACAGCTTTGATGCGCGCTTTCGCAGCTCTCCGCTCTTCGCCAACTCGTGTACCGCATACACAGGGGGCCGCGCCCACATCTCCTCGAAAGAACACTCAGGAAGATCTTTCTGGATATGCGCCTCGGCCCTGTCCACAAGGTACTGGTACGCAACTTCTTCGTCCCACATCTCTATGGGTATACGAACGATGGGGGCGACCGGGTAATCGCTGGAGCGTTCGGCCCCGCTCGCGGTCCAGTCACGCACGATCGCGATGATCTCCAGCCCGGCCACCTCTACCTCGTTCAGCCGGGCGAGCGCCGCGTAGCAGTTCAACTGCTTGATGTGTTCAGGCTTCCCTTCCGGGTTGGCTTGCACAGCGAACGCGCCAGTGGTCTTGTAGTCGCTGATGATGTACCCATGAGAAGTTGGCGTCTGAAGATCAACTTGGCCGCTCACCGTCACCGTCTTGTCGGCGCAAGGGATCTCGGCATGGAACCGCTCTTCAACGATCTGCTCAGGCTCCGCGCCCCCCTCAAGGATCGCGTGTACCGCAGTCCCGAGAATCGACCACGCCTTCTCGGAAAGATCCTCCTCCCTCTCTTCGTGATGCTTGGCGCGAAGCCGGTGGACACGAGGGGAGTCGATCAATCCAGTCACGCTATAATCAGCTCCGCCCTTCGTGTGGGCGTTGGCTTTGTCGAACCTTTCAAAGACGGAAGGCAGATTATATTTGTTAGTAGTTTTCACGCTTTGCTTTCCAATTCAGGTTGAGGTGAGTGTTTAACAGTGCTAGAAGATGATGTCAAGTGGGAGTTCGATCAAACGATCCTGGGCGAAGCTGCTTCTGCAAAGAACCAGCGGAGAATTGTCACCGTGAATGGGCGTCCTCGATTGATCAAAAGCAAGAAAGCCCTTGACTATTGCAAGGCTTTCGCTGAGCAGGCCGATCCTCTTCCAGACCTACTCGAAGGGGATCTCGCTGTGAAGCTCGACGTTTATTACGCGAGCCGTAGGCCCGACTTGGCTGCGATGGATCTCGTTATGGACCTGCTTCAAGGTGTGGCGTACTCAAACGACCGACAGGTGAAGGCAAACCAATCTCTATGGAATCTCGACAAAGAGAACCCAAGGGTCCGGATCAGGGTGAGGCAACTGAAGGTAGATTGCTCCACCGGAACATCATCATATCCGCGCTCAAAGATCTGGGGCTAGGCGACATACGGGAAGTGTTCATTTCCCGGGAGTGGCGTCACAGCCCGGCCTTTCGGCAGTGCTGCGATGGGGCTGATTGGGACCATGAGTGGATCGAATCTGTCTTTTGCGCCGTCGAAGACTTGCATCGAGAGCATGGCGCTGTTAGAACAAAATTGACCAAGGATTCAGTAGCGTTACTTAGGAAGGTTGCGCGAGACTAACAACACGAGGGGGTGCTATGGCAGGCGATCGTGATCTCATCCGGGATCATCTCTCTACGATCTCTATTACACGTTCACAATCCCGGACAACCTGTCCGGTTTGCGGCCCGGACCGCAAGAAGCAGGGAGAAAGATCTCTCTCTGTTAAGATCGACGAAGACTGCGCGGTTTATCTGTGTCACCACTGCGGGACTGCCGGTGCGATCCCGTTGGAGGCTCCCGAGCCTGAGCCCGAGGTTATACCTGAGAAGGTTTCTAACCTGAATCCCTCACAGGTGACGTGGCTTGGGACACGCGGGATCTCTCGCGACACTGCCGACAGATGCGGCCTTACCTCTGGAAAGGTTTATGTCCGATCTCGCGGTTCCGAGGTGGATTGCGTTGGGTTCCATTACCTGAACGCTGACGGCACCAAGGCTACCAAGTGGCGGGATGGCGGAAAGAACTTTTCCCAGACTGGTGCTGCCCGCTCTCTGTGGCGAGTCGGCGATTGGGTCGGTCCGGACTTGGTTGTCTGCGAGGGAGAGATGGATGCTCTTTCCTTCGAGCAGATCGGCGTGGCGGCGGTATCCGTTCCCAACGGTGCCCCCTCCACTCTGTCCAACGGCGAACACGGGGGTAAGTATTCTTACCTTTGGGACGCCAAGGATCAGATCGAGAAGGCGAAGAGGATCATCCTCGCTACGGATGCGGACGAACCCGGACGACTCCTATCCGAGGAGATTGCACGCCGTATCGGCAAGGCCCGATGTTGGAGATTGTCGTACCCTGATGATTGCAAGGACGCGAATGACGTTCTGATTAAGCACGGCGAAGTGGCGCTGAAGGAGGTCCTGAGTGGGGCGACCCCCTGGCCCGTTACCGGCCTCCGCGATGTAGCGGAGTACCGAACCGACGTGATGGCGATCCACCAGAACGGTGTGGATCACGGCGTAAAGACCGGGATTGCGGAACTCGATAACCTATACCGAGTCTGCCCGCAGACGCTGACGATCTGCACGGGTGTTCCGGGTAGCGGGAAGTCGAGCTTCTTGTCGTGGCTTACTGTTCATCTGGCACAGAAGCACAACTGGTCCACGGCAGTACTGTCGGCAGAGACTCCTACTACGATTATGCTGTTGCAGATGGCCGGGATCTTTAAGCAGAGACCTTACCTTGGAAATACCAAGATGAGCGACCCGGAGCTTGCCCAAGCGCTCGACTGGTTGAGTGACAGGTTTGTCATCCTTGATGATTCCGACACATCAGTCTCCTCGGTAGTGGAGAGGGCTCAGGCTGCGGTGCTTCGCATGGGCGTCCGCTCTCTGATCGTGGATCCGTTCAACTTCCTGACGGGCACGACATCGAAGGGCGACGAGAACCAGATGGGAAGCATCAAGAACATCTTGGTCTCTCTGAAGAAGCTGGCGGTGGAGCATTCTATTGCAATCTTTTTGGTGGCACATCCCATCAAGATGTTCCGGCAACAGGACGGCAAGACCCCCATCCCTACCGGATACGACGTGGCGCACAGCTCTGACTTTTTCAACGTGGCCGACGCAGGGATCACGCTATCGAGGGACGGTATGAACGCGAAGTTTACCTGCTGGAAGGCGAGATTCCCCTGGATCGGGAAGCCGGGGAACACGGAGCTTTCTTTCGATGCAGACACGGGTATCTTTGGCTCCGCTCTAGGGGCGTGGGGGGATATGGGAGATGCGGACGACGACTGGGCTAATTTCTAATCTGCTCACCGAAGAACAAAGAAAAAAAGTAGGTCTTACCGAGGATCGATTAGATTCTCGTGGGATATTCACTCGATTTCGCGTCGAAGACCAAACGGTTTTCGACGCTTTTCTTTTGATGGACCTGATAGATCGTCACGAGCATGACGGGCTTGTCTGCTTTTTGCGTGATGTCGAGAGGGGAGGGACATCGCCTGCCTCGGCCAATCTTGAGCCGGGTACAGGGGGAACTGTCTCTCACAAAGTTGGAGACAGAACCTCCGCCAGATGGATGGCTTTCTCCTACGTCTACCGCAACCTTGACCGCCAAGGAGTGAGGACTGAAGTGGATGCCATACTTCAGATCATTCCCTCTATGTACTCGTGGAGGGAAAGGTGGGACGCCAAGGGAGTCAAGAGGCTGTGCGCCAGAGTCCGCCCTGCGATTCCGCACATCGCAAAATTCTACGGATGTTCTCCTCGTTCTGATCCCAGAACGGTCATTCTGTCCAAGAAATAGAAGAGGGGACCAGCTAATGCTGGCCCCCTCTTCAGGAGAAGGGCAGTTTTGGCAGGCAGCCCCTGTCGAGTTTTTACATCAAGAGGCGGGGGTAGTCAACTTTTCTTGTTGTCACCCCGTGGGTATCTTTTTTCGCTCAGCGAAATCGGGTTCATGGAACTCGCAGCGGAAATCAACTTGACCTTCACCCACTCCCCGTGGATTTTTTTCCAGACAACTTCCTGAACTTCGGCGGTTGCCATCGATACGGGGAACTTTGTGTTTCTTTTTGCCATATGTCAAATATCTCTCAAGGATAACGGTTACCTAATCTGACTCGGATCTTTCTGCGGTGTTGGTGATCTCATTTTCAGCGAATCATTCTGGGGTGTCGGTAATCTCGAATCTCTCGTTTCGATCTCATACAACGGAAATCTACATGTCCCTGTCTCAATCTTTTTCATCGGTGATCTCCGATGTGGCGTTTCAATCACTCTGCACGGTAACTGTTTTCCTCGTCGTTTCTCTCGCCTTCAACTAGGGATCTCGTTCGTAGCGGATCATTCGTCTTCATCGTAAAAATCAATACTTACGATTCAATCAAGCTGGACGGGTATCTCACAGACTATGTTTCGATCTCGCACTTCGGATGTGTCGGTCACAACGTCTCGATCGGCACCGACGGGAATCTTGACGCGTTTGTCTCATTCTTTGATCTTGGAACTCTCTGGCGCGACGATTCATTCCAGCACAACGGGTATATCCTTTTCATCGATTCATTCTTCTGGGTCGGCGATCTAGCGATACTTGATTCATTCCTCTTCGACTGGCGATCTCGCTCTGTACGATTCACTTCTTGATCACGGGCATCTTTGGCCCGACGGTTCATTCGGGCTTTACGGGAATCTCAGGGTCGTCGATTCATTTACAAGCCTTAACGGCAGCGGTCGCTATCGAATTTTATTGACCTGCTCTTCGGTGGCCCCCAGTTTCCTGAGGGATTTTCGTATTTGAACTAGGGTCGATAGCCTCGGTCTGGCTTTAGATATTTCGATGTTTCGGATTGTTTCCGCAGAGACCAATGCGTTGTCCGCAATTACGTCCCTCGAAAAACCTAAACTTTCCCTGACTTCCCTGAGGTTCATTCCCAGGGAACCCACGACGCCAGACCCCATGCACAATGGGCACTGACGATCAGCAAATTCAATCTTTCGGATCCGGTCCTTCTCGGCCCCCATCTATCCCTCAGTAATCACATGGACAGCCGCAGTGCGACCGCTTCGGGTGGCTCGCCTTTCCCCACTCGCCACGATTGCCCCAGAGAGAACCAACTCTCTGCGTCGGGCGCTTGCGGTCTGGTGGGAAAGCCCCGTCTCCACCTCGATCTCATCATCGGTGCAGCCACCAAGATGCTTGATCACGTCGTAGACGAGTCGCCTGAGGGAGGACGCGGATCCGATCATGGACTCCGCGGCTTCCTTACTAGTCTGCCGATCCGAAAAGGGAAGGGTCGGGTGTTCCCCTCCTTCAAGCCATCCTTTATCTGACATCTTGTTCTCCTAGAAGTTGGGGGGCGCAATGTAGTGCGCGTGATTCAAGTGGGCGATAGCGTAAGGAGCGGGGGGCGGAGCATCGAAGACATCGACGTGCGCTACGTGGTGATAGTGCGCGAGGAATAGCTTCGTTGCGTATCGCCTTGCCCGCAGCTCAATCCTACCATCGGGGAGTTTCCCGCTGAGGTAAGTTTTCTTGAGCTTCGGATCTTGGATGTTCTTTACACGCAAAGACTCCGCGGCAAGGTCGGCGTAGTCACCGGCTTCGTTCTTCGCCTGCTCCATCAGCTTTCTCTCTTCGTAGAACTTCCCGTAGAAATCCTTCGGGCTGTTCCGCTGCTTGCAGAACGAGTCGCCTATGATCCAGCACAATCGCTTGAGCTTGGCGTTCCAGGGTCGTTTCTTCCCCTTGGCCCAAGTCACAGTAGGATCCTGACCCGCGAATCGCCAGACGCCACCCGCCGTGTGAACCGGGGAGTAGGCGCAGGAACCTCCGGGGTGCGGCGCGTCCGGAGTGCAGCGATTCTGCGCCCCGTTCTTGCAGCGCCACGGGTTCAAGTCGATGTGGGCCAGCAATCCCGCAGCAATCACAGGGCCAATTCCGTGGATACTTTGAGCCCAGATGCCGGGGATGTGCGAGTCGGCGTAAACAGCCAACGCTTTCTTGAGGTCCCCTTCCAAGATTCGGAACTGATCAAACAACCAGTCGGTCACGTTGGAGGGTTCATCATCACCGGAAGTGCGGGACTGAGAGGCTGCCCGCTGACGCTGCTCTTGAATGGCGTAATAAAGATCCACGAGGTACCTCGCCTCGCTTCGTCCCATCAGACCAGCCGAGTCGCGAAGGTCCTTATTGAGGCGGGAGATCAACTCCCAGTCGGGCCTCGCGTTATCGATAGAAAATGCCGTTGCCATTGTCCTTCTCCTCAGCCGCTTACTGCGGCTTGTTTTGCTTGACGAAGTTCGCCAGCACAAGTGTGACCAGATTGCTGAGCGACCTGCCTTGGCTGGCAGCAATCTCTTGGAGGTCAGCCTTCAGGGTGGGGTAGTTCTTCGACACCGAAACAACCATCTGCACGGCTTCGCTCTTCACCCCACTCATCACGTTCTCACTCACTCGAATCTCCTTTCTCCGGGTACGAATCCCGGTTCTGCATCATCTTACACCACGACTCAATAGAGTCAATCCCTATTGCCTGTTTCGCGCTGAGCGATGGATACTTTCCTGTGGAACTCTTTCTCAGTAATGATCCCGTCCGGGCGGAGTCCCTGCTCGAAGGGACGCTGGGATCCAAACTCCGTGGTGTTCTCCTCCACGACGATCCGATCCCACCAACCGCACGGGACGCCCGTGCCCTCAGGCAGCACCCACAGATGGAACTGGTTCGCTCCATCTACGAGTCGAGATTCTGCCGGGTAAACCTCGATCGCTTCTCGTTCGGGTCCGCACAGCTCGTTCTTGATCTGCTGAAACTCCCGCCAGTCATGGCGAGCAGAATCGTCGTTGGCCTTGATGCTCAGCCAAGTCAACTCGATGTCTCCAAACCCGTGACGTTCAGAGGGAATAGTTTCCTTCTGAACTGTGTACCGATTGTTGGCGTACATCTCGTTGTCTTCAGATTTCAGATCCTTCTCTAGCTCTGCCAACTTCGATCCGAGTTTGTCGGATGAAGAAATCGAAATAGTTTTCCTCAGCGGTTCCCACTTGCGAAGCATCGCCTTTCGGCGAAGTGCGCGCTCTTTCGATGTTCGCTTTGCCATCAGCCTCGCCCTCCCTTGAATGGATTTGATCTTTCCTCTTCCCACCCCAGGATCAGATCATCAATCTTCCCTCTCGCCAAGCCGATGTTCCTAAAGAACCAAACCCGGCCAAGCCTCTTGACTAGGTAGCCGTTCTCGATCGGAACGAGCCTTACTTGAAAGTCGCCATCACCCTCTGCCATTGTCACCTTCTCCTTAGAAGTGTTGTTTGAATACAATCGTCATCCCAGTCCGGATCCGGATCAGGATCTTCCCTCGAAGATAAATCCTCGAAAGACCATTCGTGCATTCCCCACGACGCAGCCCACGTCGTCCAGTAGTATTGTCAATCGGGAGCAAGTCTCACTCCGTTGACCTTTGGGCTTTCGTTGCACGCCTCCACGAAGACATCTGAATCGATCTCGACGCAACCTTCGTGCCTCGGGTTCGGAACCTGACCGCAGCCATCCCTGCTGCACAAGTGAGGTCGCATTGCTGAGAGAATCCTCCATTTCACAGCTCTTCCTCGCTGAGAGAGGGGAGCAGTAGCCACTGCTCGGGCGTCATATCCACGGATATACTTCCCTCCGGAGTGAAGAACGAGGTTCGGATTTCAGTGTCGTTGTGAAGCATCGAAAATGTCACCGGGTAAAGAGTCTCGTCGTCAGGCAGTTCCGATAGAAACTCCCAGTCGATAACCCGATTGAAGTCTGCCTTGCAGGCGTTTTCGTTTATGGCCCACAGCAGATCTTTGTTCGCGAATCTCACTTCCTTCATGTCGCCTCCTTATGCAACCAAACTTCTCATAGCTTCCGCGATCTTGAGTCGAGGCTCACTGTCGGGGTTCGTCTTGAGCATTACCGAGTACGCTCGGGCAAGCGCAAAGGCGGCGCTTTGCCTTAGGCTCCTCTTTCGTTCTGACCGGACCCCAGTCAGCAACGACTGGTAAAGACAGTGCATCGCGGTATCAAGCTCCTCCTGCACCATCGAGTAGACTTCTTCTGTCATAAGTCCATCCTTCAGAAGCTGACCAAGTTCCCCAAGAGCGGCGCGCATGTACGTCCGCGCCGTCCCTACCCTTTCTGCATTCGTCATGGTTTAGACTCCTACTGTTTGGACCCACGAGAGACACGGCAGACGCGGCACTCGCAATCTACGTCGTGGCCCTCCGGGTACTCGATTCGCTCTTTCGTAATTTCAGACCAGAGTTCCCACCCATCGCATACCGCGCATCCCTGGTAATAATGGGTGCAGGGGGACCCGAAGTGGTTGAGCCACTTCTCCCGGGTAATGATGGCTTGCTTTACTTTCTGCATTTGAGTGTCTCCTTACGAGAGATCAATCTGCATGGTTTCGCCGAACGGCGGCTTGTTGCTGTACCAACCGTCGTACCCCGTGTACACCTCGTCGGTACTTGCCCAAAGAACAGAGCATGTCGGCGGCTGACCCCAGTCAGTAGAACCGAGGTCAGTGAACACGATCACGCCATCGGGGCGACCCGTTTGCCGACGCACCCAGTTGAAGATCGGAGAGAAGCAAGTCCCACCCCCGACATCCAACCGCTTGGGTGTCGGGTCATTGGGCTTCAGCTCCATGATCTGGGTGGCGGTCACGATCTCGTTGAAGGGCAGGATGGTCAGGCGCTGGATCTTCACGTTGCTGCGGATCTTGTCGAGGTGTTCCATGAACGCCTCGAACTCTTCCCAGGAAATGCTGGAGGAAATGTCCACGGCTACCACCATCCAGTCGATACCCTCACGAACTTCGCCGGGCCGAAAGTCTCCACGCTGTAGAGACCGACGGTCCAGCTTGCCCCAACTACGTCCACAGACTTGACCACGCTTTGCGATCCACTTGTTGAGATGCGCTCTCCAGTCGAGCTTCGGACGAGTCAGCCTCTCAATCGCGCGCCGACCGCGAGGCTCGAACCCACGACCCGAAGTCTTCGAGACGGTCTCTGCTTGATCGAGGTCCTTGGCGATCTCGGCCAGCTTATCGGCGATCTCCTCCTCGCCGAGAGGGTCACCCTCTGGCGTGGTGGGATCCCAGATCTGACCGGGTGCGTCGTAGTCATCTTCGGCCGGGGCTTCTCCCTCGTTATCTTCGCCGGGAGAATCACCCTGAGATTCCTCACCCGAAGACTCCTCGTCCTCGCCCTGATCGTCCTGATCCGAATCGCCGGGCTCGTCCCCAGGATCCCCTTCGTCGCAAGGGCGTCCCTCGCCGGGCTCATCGCCGGGCTCATCCTCATCCTCGGGAGGCGGGGGCGGTTCCTCTTCTTTGACGAGCTGGGCGTATACCCGCTCCTCAGACATGCCCTTGTACTTATCGTCGTAGAGCCAGTCCGGGATGTAGTATCCCATCTCCTTCAGGATCGCGTTGATGACGTAATCGCACGCCATGTTCCACCGCCGCTGGTCTCGCTTCCCCCTCCGGTACGAATGCCCAAGGACATTGTGCAGGAGTTCGTGGAGGAACAAGGGCCAGCGGCTTTCCTTTGGAAGATCCCTCCACCACGTCGCATTGACGTAGATATTCTTCCCGTCAGTCGCTGCCGTGGGAAGTGACTTCCCTCGGTAGTTTCCCGCACGAACAAACTCGTCACCCAGACGGGTGAGCAAGATCGCGTAGTGGGGGTGGACGCTAAAGCACTTCGTCCTGAACTGCCGAAACTCTCGGCGCATGGAGGCTTGAATATCAAGCCATTCCTTGTCGGTCATCTCTCGCCGTTGCGGTGCAAGCTGCATGGTTCGCTCCTATCCTCGGATGCAGTCCGAGTAATCAATCGTGAACGCGGCAACCTCGGGGCTGCGCTCCACGAAACACGGGTTGTTCTTCTTGGCAATCATCCAACCGTATGCCGCGAAGGTCTCGGGCAAACGTCGGAAGTACCTGAGGACAGCCTCTACCTCTTCCTTGGTGATCTCGTCCCCGCGCGCCTTGACGCCCCGAACGATGTTGGTCATCGCTGCGTAGCAGTGGGACGGCTGGGTCATCGAGGGAACTGGTGCCTCGATATTCGGATCGATCACCTCCTCGTAGCACGGGATGTCCGCACCTTGAGCGTTGATGAAGGCGCGGAACTCGGCCCACGCCGCCCCGCCTACGCGGCCCACCCCGAAGGCGTCGAGGGTGTTCCCCTCCGCACCCAGAGACATGAGGTGGGACATCGCCGACCAACCGCGCGGGGACGGCTGCTTGTCATCGGCATCCGGCTCGTAGCGCTGGAAGTGCAGGCCCTTGTTGGAGTGGTGAAACCCGGTGATACGCGGGTCGATGTTCCACTCCTCGATCGCCATCTCCAACCACTGAGGGAAAAGATCCCTGTCAATGGAGATGTACGGGTCCTGCACCCGGGCGGTCGGGCGCTTCCCGGCGTCCTCGTCGGTGAGGATCGGCACCACGCAGATGCGGTCTCGCATCGACTCGATCAGCTCGTTGGATCCGCAGTTGGACCCCACCGGATTCCACGCGAATGCGTACCAGCAATTCGGTGCCCGGACCAAATCACCGAGGCGACCGTCCTGCACCATCGACTGGACGGAAGTCTGCGCGTCCTCCATCGCGTTGGTGAACTCATCGAAAAAGATGCAGCACCCGTCGTAGCCCTCGGGAGTCTCCAACCCGATGAACTTCCCCGTGGTAATGTGGACCACCTTCCCGTGCTTGAGGTCGGGAACGTAGAACCCTTCTACGTCCGGGCTGGGGGTGCGAGCCATGATCACCACGTACAAATAGTGGTTAATGCTCTCGCAGTACTGCTGGATCATCGAGGTCTTGCCGACTCCCCGGGGACCCTCCAATGAAATGGGTGAGCCGAGTCCCTGCTCCCCCGTGGTCTGGGAAAGCCGAGAGAACTCCAGCAACTCGAAAGCGTTCGTGTGATTGCCTGCCATGACAATTCTCCTCCTAAAGTGCGAGGCCAGCTCCAAACTGGCCCACGCGGTTGATGATCTTGTCGGTCTTCTGAACGATCGCCTGTGCTTTCTTGCCTGCCTCCTTCAACGCATCCTTGTCCTCCCGAAGGTCCTTCGGGTCGAGGTCGCAGATACCGTCGATGATCTCCTTGCGTAGAGACTCGATCTCGGGGTCATCTGCGAGGTTCATCGGGATCATCTTGTCCACTACGTCGTGGACATTCCCGATGAAGGTTTTAGTGACGAACCGACCGGACCGGCCCCCTTCGTAGCGTGCAGCTTTGTCCACGATATTCTCGATCGGGGCGCGCACCTCGCTGAGGAGGGTAATCACCGCCTTGCGTGCGTACCGCTCGGTCTGCTTCTTGGCGGCAGCCTTGTACTCCTCCATCTGCTTGTGACTCCACCCCGCACGGATGTCGCCCTCCGCATCCGGCAGTACCCCGCGCTCGATCTCGATGTACCACTTCTGTCGAAGCTCATCTGCATCGGGAAACATCTCCACCGTAAGGTGAGAACCCTGTAGAGATCCAGCACGAGATATGCTGTCTTCGAGGATGTTGGGGTAGTCGTCGCAGAACTTCTGATGCTCCGCCCAGTTCTCCTCCTTCATCTCCTCAAGGATCGGGATGAGCTTGTCCACGTTGTTGTTGGGATGGATTGCCCACGGAGAATCCCACGGGATACCCCACTTGAAATTCTCCTTGCTGATGCGACCCATACCGGCCCGCACCGGCTTCACATGCGTGGAGAAAATGTCCAGCGGAACTGGACGGATGAGGTCCGGGTCTGCGTTGTACATCTCGGAAAGCTCCTTGGATAGAGCCTTGTCCGGGTGGACGCCTCCGGGAACTCCGCCCTTGCGGATCCCGATCTTCTGGTGTGAATCTGCCAAAGCCATGTCGCTTCTCCTTGTGTAGTTCATCTACACTATCCGGTAACATTATACACCAACATAACCCTATGTCAATGACTGCTACCAACTAAGTACCCAGAGAGAACTACCCTGGGTAATCTGGGTTACCCCAGTATCACGCGGTCTCTACTTGTCACGGTGGGAGCAAGTCCAGAAAATCAGACTTCCTCTGCTCACTGAGATGCAATCAGGTACACGGCGAACCCCACGCCCATGACTGCCGAGATGACGGCGATGGGCTCAAACCACCACCGCCGCGTGATCGGCGTTCGGGGGCGGAAGATCCGGCTGGCATCTCGAAGGGCGCGCTGCTCTCGCACCATCTCGCGCCACCGGGCGTCCTGCGTATCCAAGTCCTTCACCTTCATCTCATACTCCTCATACTTTTCACTCGTAGTAAGGCTGGGTTTCCGGGAAGTCCTTCCCCGGATGACTCTCGACCATGACGACGTACTGCCCCTCGGACAGAACCGATCCGATGTCCGAGTTGCGGTTCTCGTTGAGTGCATCGCACCTCGCCTGTGCGTCACTCTTGGCGTGTTCCACGTCCTCCTCCCGCTCGTCCGGGAACGCGGTTCCGTCAGAAAATTCTCCATAGGTGAAGTACCAGCCTCCCTCCTCGGGGCCACCGTACGCTCGGTCGATCAGGTACACGTTCACGAAAGTCGTGTTGGGGTACTTCATTCTCCCTCCTCGGCAGTATCCGAGGGGATGATCCGGGCGAAGTCCGCGAGCGTGTGCCGTGCGGGGTGTTCCACGTGGAACATGTCGGGGACGACGGGCTCATCTCGGTCGTCCATGCGGGCCATGTACTGTGCAAAATCGTCTGCCATTGGTCTTCTCCAGTTTGACGTACGGGGTACGTCTGGTTCCAGGCTCCATGCCTAGAGCTAAACCGATGGAAACTCTCCACCGATTTAGGGCTAGGCACAGAATCGGGGCGGTTGGTTTGCCGCCATTCCCAATCCTGTGAATATCCTGACCGTGGCTCGCCCTAGACTATTGGGGTCGTGGCTTTGGTCGTACTGCTCCTCGCTGTCGGCTGCGCGGGCCGATGATCTTCGGAGCGTTAACTCTCTACGCGCTGGCTATGAGTTCCCGGGTTGTCACTGGTTCACACTCCACTTCCGGGTTGGTACCGATCGGCTTTGCGTGCGATTGCCCCGAGGCCCCGCGGTTTCTGGGGTTGGTTTGCCCCTCCGCCGTGAGTACCGTTTCCGTCGCCCCGGCCCTGCGCTGGCTCGCTCATAACGAGTGCGCGCAGTCCGGTTTGCATCGCGGGGTTCGCACGTCTAATCCGCCGTCCGATCCGTTCTCCAATTCCGCCGGGGATTGTTGCCCCCGAAGACCTTCCCCAGCTTGCGCTGGCTCGGTGCCTCTCCTGCGGTTCTAGGCTGTCGGCTCTCGCCGTCCCGCCAGCACCCTGCTCGGTTGTGCCCGCGGCCCGCCCTAGTGCGGGTCCATAATTCTGTCGGCCTCCGGTTCAGACGTATGCGGTACGTCTGGAAAACTATCGGGAGATATTTTCCCCTCGATTCCTATACATTATAGCATAGTGATAGTGGTTGTCAATAGCGTGTAGTTAGAAACATTATACTGGGATTCTCCCCCTCTCTACCTCAACTCTCCATCTCTCTAATTCTCCATCTCTCTAAGTCTCGTGTACGCGCGCGCGCCCGGGCGGGTGCGGGCGGGTGCGGCGCGTGGGTGTGCGGGTGCGGCGCGGGCCGGGCGGGTTGCGGGCGGGTCGGATCGGGCCAGACGTACCGGGTACGTGTGGAAAATTATTTTCAGTTTTTTTTGTCTAGACTTGATTTATCCTGTTGCAAACTGTTACGATGTCTCTGCTTCGCGAGACAGCGAGGCCCCCTCCCGGGGATCGGGGGGCGGAAACACCGGCCGCCGCGGCGGCCAGAAGGAAACGACAATGCGATTGAACGAAACCGAGATGATCTACGCGTCCGAGGCGATGGGGAGCGAAACCATCGCGCAGGCGGTGGACGCGCAGGCCCGCGAAGCGGCGAACGCCATCCGGGAGGAAGGCGGACAGACGGACGCGGAGACGCGGACGGACGCGGCGCTGGCCCTCGCCTTCCTCGACGCCATGCCGAAGGCGTGGCGCGCGAAGGCGGAGCGCGGGTCCCTCCCGGTGGACGAGGTGACGGGTCTTCTCGACGGTCGGAAGCGCCCGAAGAACTGGCAGCGGCGGTGCACCGCCATCGCCCGCGCCGCGCTCGACGACGTGTATGGGCGCGACGCGGCGGCCGACTTCGCGGGCGCGCCGCGGCGGATCGCGGCCGCGGTGTATGGGCTGCTGGAGAACCCGGAGACGCTCCGCGGAGTGACCCGGGCGGCGGACGCGGAACCCGCGGACGCGGTGGACGCGCTCGCCAGCTTCCTCACAGTGGACGTGGACGCTGGGAGCGGGCGGACGCTCGACACACGGGCCGCGCGGACGGCGTGGGCGAAGCGCGGGCGCAAGCCTGAGGCGGCGCTCGACGCGGCGCTCGAAACCTACTTCGGGAAGCTCGACGGGTCGGACGCGGAGCGCGCGGAAGCGCTCGACGCGGCGCTCGCGGCCAGCGCGGAGCGCGCCATCGCGGCGGTGCTCGGTCGCGAGGCGGCGAAGGCGGCCGCGGCACTCAAGGCGAAGGCGGAGCGCGAAGCGGCGAAGGCGGCCAGCGCCTAGCAGACGTACCCCATACGTCTAGCGGGGAGCGCCCCCGGGTCTACGGATCCGGGGGCGTTTTTCGTTTGGGGCCAGACGTACCCCATACGTTTGGAGTGGATGACACCTAACACTGCGCCCGCGTGGCGGTCCGCGTACCCTTCGCGGTGACTGTCTAACGGGAGGCGACATGTTATGTCGGAGTTGAGTGAGCGGGATAGGCGTTTCGCGGAAGCGATCGTATACGGTGATTCGCCTTCAATCGTGGGCGCGTACCGCGACACGCGGCCGACCCGCGCGAGTGCGAAGAACGCGCGGGCCGAGGCGTCACGGTTGTGGCGCAGCCCCGGCGTGCAAGCGTACGCGGAGCGGCTCCGCGCCGACCTGCTAGCGCGGGGCCGGGCCCGGGCGGCGGCGGACCGAGAGCGCATCGTCTCCGGATTGTGGCGAGAGGCCGAGGGTGCTGACCGCGCGTCGGACCGCATCGCCGCACTCCGCATCCTCGGGACCGTGGCCGAGGTCGATCTATTCGGGCCGGACCGAATCGAGGTCGGACGGCCCGGGGAGACCGCGGGCAGCGCGGCCGAGATGGCCGCGTCGATCGAGACCCTGCTACGCGATGCCATCACGGAACACGGGGCGGAGGTAGAGCCGATCGAGATCGAGGGGGGTAACCCGGGTGACCCCCCTTTGCGCGAGGCGGAGCCCAACAACACTACACACCAAAACGCTCAAACGATTCCCGATTCTGAGCCTTTTACCCCCGAGGGTGCCGACATCATAGAGCTGCCCACCCTGAAACTAGATATGCC
>PAXL01000022.1 GCA_002714465.1 Gemmatimonadota bacterium
ATCCGCCAGATATCCAGCCACCGGGAAGACCAACAGACCACCGAGGGGACCGAGCGCATAAACGATCCCGATCTCCTCCGGCTGTCCACCGAGAGACATTATATAGAGCGGCACGTATGGAAATACCATACTGCGTGCGAACATCCCGAGCGCTCCCGAAACCGAAAGCACCAGTACATTCCCGCGCATGAAGCTGAAGGTGTTAGTCACTCTATACCCGACCTGAACCGTATAGCCGATTACTCTACTGATCACTCACTACTGACAACCCACCGTCTCTCTTCACATACAGCTGCTCGTGAAACACCGCCCGACTCCAGCTGCGTCTCACATCACCTGCGGCTGCCCTGTAGGGTACGTTCCCGAGCCGAGTACTGTATCCCCAAACCTTGTGTCCTGACCCGGTCGCGATCACGGGCACGTGCTCCGTGTGCAGGTCACGTGCATTCCGCATGTGATAATTCACCTCGACCGTATCGATGGTCGTTGCTGCCGCCTTGATGTGTCGTGTGGCCTCCCAGAGCCAGTCGGGACCGCCATCCATCGCGGTGCGATGCCAATAGGGTAGGGATTCTCCCATGATCGCCCACTCGTTCATCCGTACGAGCGGATCGTCAGGTCCCGTCAGGTTCCAAAAGTGGATGTCGAAAGTTCCATTTGTTCGTCGGGGCCAGACGATGTCTCTCAGCGCGACGTTCAGGTGTGTTCGGATCCCGACCGCCTCCCACTGCTCCGCCGCCAACTCACAAATGTCTGCCCACGCGCCCGGCATCACATCAATCGTTACGCTGAACGTTGAACCATCGTGAAATTCGCGATATCCGTCGCCGTCGGAATCGCCGTAGCCAGCCTCGTCCAGAAGCTCACCCGCCTTGTCCGGATCGTATTGCGAGTATCGCATGTGCACGTCCCGATCATACCAGGGTGTAGATCTGCCGAACGAGTATCCTCCCGGTTCGAGCAAGTTGTGGTAAGCGATCGCACTGATCTCCTCTCGGTTCAGTGCATGTGACATGGCCACTCGGACCCGAATCTCCCGGAAGGCATCGCGAAGCTGTGGGTTAGGCGCATCCCAGTTCACGTAGAATGCGGGTCCCTGATCGATCGGCTCCACGACGGTCTTGTATTTCCCGTTGCGCTCCATTGCCTTCAGCGTAGGGAACATGCTGATCTGTGTGTAGCGCCCGAACAGATCTACCTCCCCGTTGATGAACTTTAGCAGAATCACCTGCTCGTCCTGGATCACCGCGAATTCGAGCCGATCAGCATAGGGAAGCTGGTTTCCCTCGCTGTCGATCTTGTGGTAATAAGGGTTCCGTTCGTAGACGATCCGCTGTCCGCGCTCCCACTCGACAGGCACAAAGGCGGAAAGTCGGGGCAGATGGGGTCTGAGCACGAGCTGCGCGTTAGTCGTACTGTCCCGGAAGGCCTCATAGCTGGCCTCAGGGTTGTATCGCGGATGCAGATGCTTAAGCTTGTGCTTCGGAAACGCGCTATAGTCCGAGCATAGCGCGTGCAGAATTCGCCCCATCGGAAGCTTCGCCGTCATCTTGATCGTGTAATCGTCGATCTTCTCCATCCTGACCGGCTCGCCCCCGATCATCCAGACGGAAGGCGGGATCAGGGTAGGACGTGCGTCGTCGTCCATAGTCATGTCGTGATACCAAAACAGAATGTCGTCTACCGTGTAGGGATGGCCATCTGACCATTTCATCCCCTTCCGAATCCTGAAGTAGACCGTTCGCCCCTCGTCCTCGAACCAATGCGCTTCGGCGATGTTGTGTTCGATCAGTCCGTGATCCGGTCGCCCATAACCCATGAGGTTCTCACTGAGCGACTTGTTCGGTCCCCATATCTGGACGACATCCCCGGTCAGCGCGCGACGGAGCGTCCCACCATAGATCCCGATCTCTTCCATCGGGACGACCACAAGAGGATTCTCCGGCAGTCTCTTGGACACCGGTGGCAGTTCCCCTAGAGACACACGCTCCGCGAGCGTGGGTGCCTCCCCAAACCGACGCTCCTCAAGAATCGCAGGATCGATCTGGAGCGGTGCCAACGTGACTTGCGACGTTTCGCGCTCAGGTCCAAAAGAGGACTCCACCACACCCGGATCCGCCGGCAGGCAGCCGGAGACTAGGAAAAGGACTGCTAAGCGTGCTATCGCCTGAGTAATTTCTGTTTTTTCTTTGGTCTTCATTCGCAAATAGAATGTCACGAAGCAGGATCCCAGTGGCAACAACATCAAGAGAATATCAGATGTTCAACACCAAATGCTGTTCGGCGTTCGACATTACCTTTTTCCTCGTGTATCATGTCTACTTAACCACTAACAAATCAAGACCGGCTATCATCATGATTATTCAGAATCTCAAAACCGATTTCTATCGTATTCCCTTACCCGTCGCACTGTCGGATGCTTCGCACGGCACCATCACGCACTTTGATCTGGTTACCGCGCGGATCGTCACGGATGATGGACTCGAAGGTGTCGGCTACACATTCACACCGGGCACAGGAGGTTCAGGCATTCACGCCTTGGTTGACCGGGATCTCAGAGATGTCATCGTCGGGCAAGATCCGCGACGAATCGAAGAGCTCTGGAACCGGATGTGGTGGCACGTCCATTTCGCCGGCCGAGGTGGTGCTCTGATCTTCGCCATCTCAGCGATCGACATCGCTTTGTGGGATCTGGCCGGAAAGGCCGCAGGTGAGCCCTGGTGGAGACTTTTGGGAGGTCACAAAAACCGTGTCCGGGCCTATGCGGGCGGTGTAGACCTGATGTTCACCCTCGACGCTCTGATCACGCAAACGGAGGGATTTCTCGATCAGGGCTTCAAGGCCATCAAAATGAAGGTCGGGCGTAGGAAGCTTTCAGAGGATGTCGAACGCGTAGCTAGGGTTCGAGACATCCTAGGGGCTGATCTCCCTCTGATGGTCGACGCCAACATGGGGTGGCGAGTCGACGAGGCCATTCGGGGTGCGCGAGCTTTCGCGGAACACAACGTCTACTGGCTCGAAGAGCCGACGATCCCCGACGACTATGCGGGGCACGCGAGAATCGCCAGAGAGGGCGGCGTTCCGATCGCGACCGGCGAGAATCTCCGTACGATCCACGAGTTTGATCACATGATCCGCTACGGCGAGATCGCATTCCCGGAGCCTGATGTCGCCATCTGCGGAGGCGTCACCACGTGGCTCAAGGTCGCACATCTCGCCGAGGCGAACAACCTGCCCGTCACCTCGCACGGTGTCCACGACCTTCACGTCCATCTGCTCTCAGCGGTCCCAAACGCCTCGTTCCTCGAGGTGCACATGTTCGGCCTCGAGAAATACATCAGCCATCCCATTCAGGTCAAGGACGGCTACGCTATCGCCCCGGATCGTCCAGGCCACGGTGTCGAATTCGACTGGGACGCGATGGAAGAGCACAGAAACGTTTAACGCAGGTTCCTTTTGTCCTGACTGCCTTAGCGAAGGCAGTATTAGCCCGCTGTGGATCCCAATATCGTTTTTGTGTAACTACGTGAACACGTCTGGCGTATCGATGGTCGAACGACAAGCACATATGATGACTTGGCCTGCCATTATCCAGCAGTACCTCGTCGGGTACACGACAGCGGGCGACAACCTAAGGACGGCTTCCGAGTCTGAGGTCTTCCGCTATACGCGCCCGGATGGGCGAACACGCTATCTGAAAACGCAGTCGACTACGACCTGGTCGGCGCCGCTCTCCAACGAGGCTGATGCGATGCGGTGGCTGCACAGCCGAATCGCAGTTCCGAACGTCGTCACCTACACAACCGATCGCGAAACGGAGTATCTCCTTACCGATGGAATCCCGGGTATGAGCTCGGAAACCGAGTCGTGTCACGACGACAAGGCCCGGCTCGTCGAAATGCTCGCGAGCGTTCTCATCGATCTGCACGTCTTGCCGATCGATGACTGCCCCATCGATCGAGGGCCAGAACAGCTCCTCGCGAGAGGACGCAAGCGAGTGGAGACAGGAATCGTTACACAGCAGATGGTGGATGACCAGGGCTTGTCTGGATCACCATCCGAGGCTTTGCAAGAACTTGTCCATAGGATGCCGTCTACTTCGAAGCTAGTGTTCACGCACGGTGACTACTGCCTGCCGAATGTCATGATCCAAGAAGGTCGGGTCTCGGGTCTGATCGACTTGGGTTACGCGGGCATTAGCGATGCCTACAGAGACTTTGTCGCAGCAGATTATTCGATCGCCCGAAACCTGGGTCGTGAATGGGTCGAGCCCTTTTTCGAGGCCTACGGGTCAGGACCACTGGACCCCGAAAAGATGCAGTGGTATCGTCAGATCCAAGCTTTCCACTGAGATGGTCTATTCGACGTTGAGTATGCAGACGACTAAACGCCCATCGCTTATTCGTGTTCCCTCTGCTGCTTCGCACCTCTACCTATAAAATATGAATGTGAAAACACCACACCTGTATCAGAAACAACACCACACCGCCCACAGAGAAGCCTCTTGGTCCCGCGATGGCTACAACCGCGACTGGCGCATTATACAGCCAAGTGAAAAGCTAACACTGGCCGACCTCGAAGGCCCCGGCGCCATAACTCATCTCTGGTTCGCGATTGACAACGACCACAAAGTCACCGATCCGCGTTTCCCGCGGAAGGTCATTCTTCGAATGTACTGGGATGACAACTTGGAGCCAGCGGTCGAAGCACCTGTAGGTGACTTCTTCGGTGTCGGACACGGACGCGTGGCGAACTACCGCAGCGCACTCTTCGACATGTCGATCAACCCGAATGAGGATCGTGGCGCATTCAACTGCTGGATCACAATGCCCTTCGCCAAGAACGCGAAGCTTGAACTGGAGAACACGTGTGAAACGGTGGTGCGGATCTTCTATTACGTGGACTATCAGAGGTGGAGCGACTTCCCTGAGGACACGCTCTATTTCCACAGTTCATGGAGAAGCGAGAGGTGCCAAGCGGTTCCACTCTCGGATGGCCAAGAAGGTCCAAACCTAACGGGCAACGACAACTACGTCATACTCAACACGAAAGGATCAGGCACCTACATCGGCTGCAATCTGAGCGTGGACAACCACGCAGGCGGATGGTGGGGCGAAGGCGACGACATGATCTTCGTCGATGGCGATGCGTTCCCCGGATCCCTTCACGGAACGGGATCCGAAGACTACTTCTGCCACGCCTGGGGCATGCAGGCGAACTGCTACCCGTATGCTGGCATATCGCTATTCAACCATGGTCACGAGAATTGGGAGGGCCAGTGGACCATGTATCGCTTCCACATCATCGACCCGATCCCGTTCACCAAGTCGATCCGAGTGACGATCGAGCACGGTCACAACAACCATCGCTCGGATCACTATGCTTCGACAGCCTACTGGTATCAGAATTAGGGCAAGGCCGTAAGGCGAGTGTGTATCTAGAAAACGAGCCGCTCCCGATCGTCCACACAAGCCATTTTGACGTGACATCCTTCAAGGTGATCGTTAACTAGACCCATCGATTGCATAAAGGCGTAGGCCGTCGTAGGGCCAACAAACGTCCATCCGCGCGCCTTCAGGTCCTTGCTCATCTCCCGTGACTCGTGAGTCGCGGTCATCTTCATCAGTTCTGCGTTCGTAATTCGACCGGGTCGCCTCCTCGCGTCGGGTTCATACTGCCAGAAGTAGTCTGACAGTGACCCGAACTCGTCGCGCAGATCGATCGCCCGCTGCGCGTTGTTGATCGTAGACCTGATCTTGCCCTGATGCCGGACGATCCCCGCGTCTTTAATGAGGCGCTTCACGCTCGCTTGGGTAAACCTCGCAACCTTCTCGAAATCGAATCCCTTGAACGCTTCTCGAAAATTGTCACGCTTCTTCAAAATCGTTAGCCAGCTCAGTCCGGACTGAAACCCTTCCAGACAGATCTTCTCGAACAGCCTGATGTCGTCTCGTACCGGCCGTCCCCATTCCGAATCATGATAGTCCGCATAGATACCCTCGTCGGCACCCCACCAGCACCGTAATCTCCCATCCGCTCCTGTCTTCAACCCGTTCATTTGCACACTCCATTAGCTTTCCAAGAGTTCCCAAAGCAAACTCCCTAGCAACGCGTGCGTCGCCCCCGCAAGCATCTGACCTTACCGTCATAGCCCAGCGTCAAACCCTTCTTCATCTAACTCTGCCACCCCTGTAAGTCTCTTTAGGATCGTATTCCCGGCCGCGCGTGTCCTGTGTATATTGATCCGGTCACATAATCGAAACGTTTTCGAGGAGTTCATGAGACACATCTTCATCGGCGATGTCCACGGTTGTGCAGCCGAACTGGACGACCTTATCGTGAAGACCGGCTACGTCAAGGGAACGGACCACCTGTATCTCACGGGTGACGCGTTCACCAAGGGCCCGGATCCGCTCGGTGTATGGACCACCATCGGGAACACAGGCGCCCAGATGGTTCTCGGGAACCACGATGTTAAGCTTCTGGAACGACTCCAGGCTCGAGTCAGGAACGAGGACGAGTCCGGACTAGAGCCCAACCAGATTCACACGCTCAACGAGCTCGACCCAGTCCACGATGCCATAATCCTCTGGATAGAATTCCTTCCTCTTTCGATCCGTGAGCTCGAGTTCACGCTTGTTCACGCGGGCGTCAACCCGGACCGAGGGTTCGAACGGACGAATCGGGACGAGTTCCTAGCGATCAGAACCTGGCCACCCACAGAAGGGATCGAAGGTCCGCGGTGGTACGATCACTACACGCCGCCGGATCAACGCACACTGATCTTCGGACACGACGCACCCAAAGGCCTCGTGATTAAACGACAGGACCCGGATGCGCCACCCTTCGTCGTCGGACTCGACACGGGCTGCGTCTACGGACGGAAGCTCACCGCCTGGATCCTCGAAGAGGACGAGTTCGTGGACGTCGATGCCCGTCATACCAGCGCCTAATCGTTGCCTAACGACCGCGCGCTTTCAATATACTCGCACGCCCACCCCGGCTGTTAGGACGAACCCTAGTATCGTCTTCGACCATCCCGGCATCAGGATTCGATGTCTGACCGCAAACTCACCAAAGTCGTCGCAGGCCTCTTCATCGCCGCCATGATCATGGGCCCGGGTCCCGGCCTTCGCCTGATCAACCCGGACCCCTCTGACCCGGACGCCGTGTACACCTTCCTGGGCATCCCGACCATCTACGCTTGGGGGCTCTTCTGGTATCTGATACAGTTGGCAGCTATACTCGTGGCATATAGGCGATTGTGGCGTGAGTAGCCAGTGAGAGTTCGCACAAGGACCCACACAAGAGCAAGTGTCAAAATGAACGGCCAGTCATCCCTACCTTTTGTATCCAGGGACATTGTTCAGTTTCCAATTTTCATCTTGAATGCTTAATGCACCTCACCGTCCTCACTCTCTATCTCCTAATGCTCATCGCCTTCGGCGTCGTCGGCTACCGTCGAGGCACCGACACCGAGGACGACTACTACCTCGCCGGTCGCGAGCAGGGCTGGATCGTTTCGTCGTGCACAATCATGGCAACGTTCTTCAGCTCCTTTGCCCTTCTTGGTGCACCAGGCATGGTCTACCGCGACGGTGCTGTCTTCGCGCTCTTCAGCCTGAACGTTCCTGTCGCGGGGGCGGGTGTCTACATCATCGGATCCCGTATCCGGAAGCTGGGTCAGGAACGAGGCTACGTCACCCCGACCGACATGATTGCAGAGCATTACGGCAGCCCGGTTGCGTTGCGACTTCTAGTCGTCCTGATCGGTGTGCTGTATGCCGTCCCTTACGTCGTCATCCAGATTCAGGCTGGTGGCATCCTCTCACGCCAGATGTTCGGGTCCGAGCAGGCTTTCGAGACGGGCGCCATCATACTCGCCATCATCACGATGGCCTACATCATGGGCGGCGGTATGCGGAGTGTCGCCTGGACCGACGTCGTTCAGGGTGTACTGCTTGTGGGCGGGATGCTTCTCGGCGGGCTCTGTGTCGTCACCGTCCTTGGAGGGCCGGTCGAATTCTTCAACCACGTCGCCCAGCTTCCGCCCAAATCTCTGACCGCACCCGGTACGGTCGGTCACTGGACACCCGAGATGCTGTTCACGGCCTCGACCTTCGCGTCTCTGGGATCGATGATCCAGCCTGCTCAGTGGATGCGTTTCTACGCTGCGAAATCAGGAGACGTCCTCCGGAAAAGTGCCCTCATCTTCGCAGCCGTCCTCACCTCTTGCTTCTTCTTCGGCGTCATGCTCGTCGGGCTCGGTGGACAGGTCTTGTATCCGATTGTAGACGAGACTGGCGTCTACAGAACGAACGCGACGGGCCAGATCTTGCCACATCCGGACGTCGGCACGGCGGCTAATCAGTTCGACCAGATCCTCGTCGTCGTCCTCAACAACCATCTTCCCGAGCTGATGGGGCCGGTCGGGGCTTTCCTTGCCTCGCTCATCCTCGTTGCGATCATGGCCGCGGCCATGAGCACAGCGGATAGCAACCTGCACGCGATGAGTGCGCTTCTGACCCACGATGTCTATGACCAATTCATCCGCCCCAAAGCCTCTCAACAAGAACGTACTTGGGTCGGCAGAGGGCTGATCGCGATCACCACCACCGTCGCACTTGTGATGGTCCTAATCGCAAACCGGAGCGAAAGCAACCCTCTCGGCATGATAGTCATATTGGGGCTGCTTGCGATCGCCTTCTCGACTCAGCTCCTCCCTGTTGCTATCGACATCCTGTTTCTGAAGCGCGGGACACGTGGGGGCGCCATCGCTGGCATTACGACGGGTCTGGGCTTCGTCTTCATCCTCAGCCCCTTCTTCCCGATGCTCGCCGGAGACGCACTTGGCGATTTGATCGCGTCGATGAAGCGGACGATCGACGTCGGTGCGTGGGGGCTAGCGGCAAACACAGCGGTCTTCACCCTAGTCAGCAGGCTAACACCGGAAGACGAGTGAGTCGCCTCAACAGCTGGAATAACCCCGCGCACCCACACCTCTTGCCCGACGCCCAACGCACTTCTATCTTCCCTAATCGTAGCCTTTTAACACTAGGAGCATCTATGGACCTGACCTGCCTCGACCATCTGCTTACTGAGGAAGAAGCTCAACAGTTCGAAGAAGAAGGCTTCTTCGTATTACCCGAATGTCTGACAGATGACGAGGTCGACCGACTGGAAGAGGTCACGGATCGACTAGATGCGGAGCGCCGACCGGCGGCGGAACGAGCATCGAATCAGACCCAGAACTCCTTCGACTTTCTCGGTTACGACGAAGCCTACCTAGACCTGATCGACTACCCGAAGACCTTCCCGAAGGTATTTGGCATCTTGGGCTGGAACATCCAGATCTACCACACACACTGCATAACCACACCGCCCGAAGGCCCAGACAACCCAAGACAACGGTACGGCTGGCATCAGGACAGCGGTCGCCTGAATCGCGAACTGGAAGGCGAACCCAGAGCGCGCGTGTCGATCAAGTGCGCCTACTTCCTGACGGATGTCTCGGAGATCGGCCGTGGCAACTTCTGCGCCGTCCCAGGCAGCCACAGATACAACAGGATCCGGAAACCGGACGGACAGGATCTGCCGGATCGCGCTGTCCACATCTGTGTACCGAGGGGCGGGGCGGTCTTCTTCGACCGTAGGATCTGGCATTGCGGAAGCCCGAACCGGTGGAACCAGACCCGAAAAGCTTTATTCTACGGCTACTCCTACCGCTGGCTCAAGTTCCGCGATGAGATGACGATCGAGAAATATCTGGATGACGCGGATCCGATTCGTCGTCAACTTCTGGGCGCTCCAGGACCCTCAGGCTGGCACGGATTCACCTCGCCTAAAGACGAAGACGTCCCGCTCAAAGGATGGATCGCTGAGCACGTGGGGGATGAGGCGGCAATCGCCTAACTCTGAGCGACAAGAGTCATCTGCTATTGAACGTGTCCTGACGAATACAGAACGCATACGGCTCGAACAGGACGTGTGTGTCGACGTCTTGGTTCCTGCGAGGGGATGCGTGATCTACGACCTGATTTGTCGGCAATGAAATGACGGGAAGGACGAATACTTGGAAATCGTACAATATCCGGACGATCGTGTTGAGGTCATAGACAAGCGATTCGTGCAGTACAAACTTGGAACGGCGGCTTTGGAGCTACTGTGGACGGGTGGACGCTGGCTCGAGGGGCCTGTCTGGTTTGGGGATGGTCGTTACCTGCTCGTAAGCGACATCCCCAACAACCGGATCCTCAAGTGGGAGGAAGAAACAGGTGAGATGTCCGTCTTCAGGAAACCGTCGAACAACACGAACGGGAACACACGGGATCGCCAAGGCCGGCTGATCTCGTGCGAACACGATTCCCGCCGCGTCACGCGAACAGAGCACGACGGAAGCATCACAGTACTGATTGACCAGTATCAAGACAAGCTACTCAACGCCCCGAATGACGTGGTCGTTAAGAGCGACAACTCAATCTGGTTCACCGACCCAGGCTATGGGATCCTCATGAACTACGAAGGTCACCGGGCCGACTTCGAACTCGACACCAACGTCTACCGTCTCGATCCAGAGACCGGCGACGCGACTGTTGTCGTCAGCGATTTCGGCCGCCCAAACGGTCTGTGCTTCAGCCCTGACGAGTCGCTACTGTATATCGTAGACACGGGGCGCTCACACGATCCCGACTGCCCTTCCGAGATCCGTGTCTACGAGGTTGAAGGCGACAAGCTCCTAAACGGTCGGCAGTTCGTCGACATGGGCGAGGGAACATCTGACGGCATCCGCTGCGACCTTGACGGGAATGTCTGGTCTGGCGCCGGATGGGCAGGCCCGAACTACGACGGCGTACACTGCTTCGCTCCTGACGGCGCCCTGATTGGCAAGATCCATCTCCCCGCCCCTTGTGCAAATCTTTGTTTCGGTGGGGAAAAGAAAAATCGCCTTTTCATGGCTACGAGTCAGTCGCTGTTCTCCCTCTACGTAGAAACTACCGGCGCGCAAAACCCCTAGAGTGGAACACTTTTATTCCGAGTTGGCCGCCACTCTGTGTCCTCAGTGAATCAGCCGATTGTGCATTCTTGGGCATCCGAGTGCCTGCGTCGACGGCAACCTCCTTCCCGGATCGACCATGAACCGGTCCATCAAGTTTGGTGTTTCTATTTTCGAGTGCTACACACCACACAGCCGCGACGAAGAGAGCCGCACCTACTATGTCGACTTTTGCCGTTTCCACGACGCCTTCACCCCGGACCACACCCTCGCCGACCCGCCGATTACTCTCGACTTGACAGACATGGAGGATCTCCTTCCGTGACTCATCTCCTTTTCCTGCTCTTCTGCTCTCCTGCTCTCCCGATCGATACCTTAGACGCTGAGGTCTGCGTCACGACAAGTGCCATCAATCCCCTTCGCGTTACCGCCCATACCGGAATGAAGCCTCAGTCCAAGCTCTGGAAGTACAGAGACACGTGGTGGGGCGTCTTCTCCGACTCGACGGGCACACATATTTGGCGACTGGAAGAGAACCGGTGGCAGAGGAGCCTTGGGATCTCTTCTGATACGGACGTTCGCGCCGACGTTCTAGCTTCAGGCGATCTCGTTGAGATCCTGCTGTTTAGAGGCGTCGAGTCATCACTCATTCGATGTATGCAGTGGGATCGTGATGACGGACACAACATCTCTCTCGACCACCAAACACCAGTTAAGTTGGATGAAGGCGTAGAGACAGCAACCATGGCTCGAGACGATAACGGCCGTCTTTGGATCGCTTCGGACGGAGAGACGACGATTCACGCGCGCTGGATCGAAAAAGGTGCCGACGCGGTGTCAGGATCCCTAGTTCTGGCCGAGGGTGTGTCGAAAGACGATATATGCGTGATCACCAGCCTCCAAGACGGAAGTGTCGGCGTCCTCTGGTCAAACCAGAATGCACAGCGATACGGGTTTCGGAGACACGTCGGCTCGTCGAATCCTGACGAATGGTTTCCGGACGAGATACCGGCCTCCGCATCGGCGATTGATCACGGGGATGGAATGTCGGACGACCACCTCAACGTCGCGGTAGGATCTGACGGGACGCTCTACGCCACGGTCAAGACCAGCTACGACACCGAAGGCATGCCGCTGGTGGCGACCCTTGTTAGACGTCCGTACGGCAGGTGGGACCCGCTGTATCACGTCGATGACGAAGGATCTCGGGGCATCTTGATCCTGGATGAGTCGAAGGAGATTTTTTTGGTCGTCTATACCTCTTACCGAGACCAATCGATCGTCCTGAAGCGATCACACACCGACTCAATCTCGTTTCATAACCGGGTTACGCTTCTCAAGCGTGACCGGATCAACAACGTTGGCGCCACACGTCAGAACGTGTCGGGCTCGTTCCCAATCGTTGCGACTCAGGGCGACTCGCTGATGCACACCATCCTCGTCGAGCTCAAATAGCTTGGACTACCCCGTCGAAGCCGCGCTAGTTTCGGAGATCGCCCAGTTCCGCGCACTCGTCGAGAACTAATGGTATGAGATGATGCGGACCACGCAGAGAGTTCACCACGCTTCCTCACCACGGGCATACTTCGAGCAGAGAGATTGTTGGGATGACAATCTCTCGATCGACGGGCCACGTGCTAGGATGCTGGACTTCTACGTCTCGTCTCAGGTTCGCAGTCGCGGGTTGGGTTTCCACCTGGTTACCAAGCTTATCAAGTACTTCGACTCACGACAGATCACACAGATTGGCCTGTCCGGGCTCCGGGACAATCCTGCGTTTCTGATGTTCGGGGAATATCAAGGCTTCAAAATCGGTCACCAGGAGCTGAGCGTGTTCAGGGATCCGAAAACAGGGACTGCACACAAAGGCGCTCTCACTAAGGACTTCACGCAGAACGAACTAGCATACGCCTGAACCCACCGGCCTCCCTCATTCGATCTACAGATGCCCATTCGTGACCTCACCAACCACCTGTTTCTCTGGCATCTCACGCCCAAAGCCAAAGCCGACCGGATCTCGGACCGCGGATTCCTGCCCAAGGGAAAACCAAGGCAGAACCAGATACGAAGACCTGTCTGGTTTTCCACCAGCGTCTACAGCTTCATCGAGTTCGTCAAAAAGCACCAGAATCCCAAAGACCACGTAGCATTCCTGACAGCAGTCCCGATCGACTGGCTGGACCATACGTGGAATGGCCAAGTCCCCGACGAATTCACGATCCACCAGCCCCTTCCAGCAGATGTCATCCTGTGCCGTTTTCCCTCGGATATCGCCTCAGACCGAAAAGCCTTAGTCAAGGTACTCGAACGACACCAAGGCCCAAATCTGATCGACCAGCTCACCGATCTGTGTACGAAAACCGATATTCCCTGGAGTCGACGAACATCGGCCGCCGCGCTCCTTCTAGGTCTGGATCGATCCCGCTACGAGTCTGAGACGATCACGGCCTACGCCTTCGTTGACGGTCTGATCGATCGCACTTGGGAGGCAGCCAAGCGAGATGCTCAGGATGTGACAACGATTGACTTTCGTTTCTCCACGTACTTCCTCCGCCACTACTACTTCACATACGGTGAGCGCCACCTCGCGCGCGCGCTTCTCTCCGCAGCTGCCCGCCGAATTGGCGCCGACCGCGTGGTCGATCTCTGTATTCACGAGGACGCCAATCCAAGGCACAATCCTATCGCTCGATTCCTCGTCGACCTGCTCCCGCAAGTATCGCGACTTGATCTTGTCTTCGCGCTTATCGAGCTCAGGGTCATGCGTGTAAAAGGGCTATCCGAAAATAGTATCGAGAACCTTGAACAGTGGCTTCTAAATTCGCCACTGTCTGCCGCCTGTGCGCCTTACTTCATTGAGAACGGGTTCGCAAACTTCCACGCTCGATACGGGGACGTGACCGTCGATCTCGCCGCCCGGATACTCGGGGCCGCCGACGGTGATCCGTTCCATACCATCCAACCCATTGCTCACTCGATCTTCCCTGACGCGCGGCGAGGGGCTGTTCGCGCTTTCGGCGCACTCCGCGAGGAGCGTGCGCTGTCGTTTCTTGAGTCGTGTCTTGACACAGACTGGAAAGAGATGCGTGCGGAAGCCGTAGTTGCACTCTCACGTCTGGATCATCCAAGGGCGCGGAACCTAGTCAGTGAGGCGCAACAGGATAAGGCAGGCAAGGTCAGACGCATTGCCGAGAAAGCCCTAGCAGGACGTTAGAACTTGGGAATCTGGTAGAGGTGATCACAGTGGATGTCTCTGGAATACAGATACAGATATTGTGCCATTACAAAAGCTGGTATCCAGAGAACGTAAATAGGGATGGGTGTTTTAGTTGAGCGAAGATGCTATTAGAGCTGGGCGTAGTACCGGCTCATTCAATCGGATGAGAGAAGTAAACCGACAGGAGGTGTCGAGAAAAAAGCTTCAAATTGCCTTTCGATCGGCACAGAAACTCGGCTCTCAAACCACCGACGGTCACAAACGGGATGCACACAAGGTCGGCGACCCAAAACCTACGAAAGATCTTCGGACATGAAGTCGCGGTAACAGTTCGTGTAACTAGCAATTCTCATTGCCAAGCATTTCCATAGATCTGGTCCATAGCTTCGATCGCTCAATCGAACTCGGGGTCGTCGACCCAAGATCCTGTCCGACGGCCCAAATCGCTGTAGCGTTCTTCCTGTTCGTGAATCCCGAGACCTCGCGACAAGATTCGAACCGTCGCCTAGTTCAGACTGACAACCTTTTCCTTCGCACCGGATGGCATACTGTTTACACCTTTCCCCAAGAAGAAAATAGGATATAACTGTTTATTTTTAATCGCTTTACTTGATCTATTAATTAATCGCTCAATGTGCATCAACCCCACGACCGCCTCCAAAGACCACTTGCGACATGTTCACGAGGTCCCATATTGCGGGACCGCTAACCCGTTCAAGAGGTCGACATGGCGACGATTCTGCTGATAGGGGCTTTCGATACGAAGGGTGAGGAGTATGCCTTCGTGAAGAACATCATTTGCGCGCGCGGGCACGAAACACTCGGACTGCACACGGGCGTATTCGACGCGGATCAATCGATGCACGTCGATGTCTCGAACGGTGACGTCGCTCAGGCGGGTGGTAAACCGATCGATCAGCTGCAGGAGAAACAGGACCGAGGCGAAGCGATGAAGGTCATGAGTGATGGTGCAGCCGTTATTACACGCCAGCTCTACGATCAGGGCCGGTTTGACGGCGTGATCGGACTTGGGGGAACGGGCGGCACCTCTGTCATCACCGCTGGAATGCAGTCGCTCCCGATCGGAGTCCCGAAAGTGATGGTATCCACAGCCGCTTCGGGCGATACAAGTTCATATGTCGGTACGCGCGACATCACGATGATTCCGTCGGTCGTCGATGTAGCGGGCGTGAACAGGATTAGCAGACCCATCTTTACACGTGCAGCAGGCGCCATCTGCGGGATGGTCGAAACGGAGCCCGAGCCGTCGAGCGACGAAAAGCCGATTATCGCGGCATCCATGTTCGGCAACACAACTGAGTGTGTAGATAGGTGTCGCGAAGCCCTGACAGAGAAGGGATATGAGGTCTTGGTCTTCCACGCGACAGGGACCGGCGGCAAGACGATGGAAAGTCTCATCGATGACGGTCTGGTCGAAGCGGTTCTCGATATCACTACGACAGAATGGGCAGACGAGATCTGCGATGGCGTCTTCTCTGCAGGCCCAAAACGTCTCGACGCACCCGGCAAAGCAGGCATCCCACACCTGATCGTCCCGGGCTGCATAGACATGGCCAATTACGGGCCACGCGACACCGTGCCTGAGAGATACAACGATCGACTCCTCTACGAGTGGAACCCGTCCGTCACGCTCATGCGAACAAATGCCGACGAAAACCGTAGGATGGGCGAAATCTTTGCAGAAAAAGCCAACGCCTCGACCGCCCCCATAGCGATCCTGATCCCGCTCCAAGGTGTCTCGATTCTCGACGGCGACGGCGAAATGTTCTGTGACCGCGAAGCCGACCAAGCCATGTTCGATGCGCTCAAAGCCGGCCTTCGCGACGATATTGATGTAGTCGAACTCGACGCCAACATCAACGACGAATCCTTCTCGACCAAAGCCGTCGAAATGATGCTTGAACTAATTGGTAAGAAATAGCTATACCTGGAGTCTAATGAGGCCGCTTTGAGTATCGGGGTCGGCGCGGACCCTTCTGTGTTCTCCGTGGCCGCTCGCTGCGCGACTCAAGGCTGTTGCGATGCCACGTCGACCGGCAGGATCTCCGAATAGCCTCTCTTCGTCCTTTGTGGTTCCCTAACTTTCCAGAGAGAAAACCAGAATGTCCTTCACCAGACAAGAAATTCTAACCCGACTCCGCAAGCTCATCGACGACGGGATCCCGATCATCGGCGGAGGCGCAGGAACCGGGATCAGCGCCAAGTTCGAGGAAGAAGGCGGCGTCGATCTGATGGTTATTTACAACAGCGGCCGGTTCCGTATGGCGGGCCGAGGATCGCTCTCGGGTATGATGCCCTTTGGCGACGCCAACGCGATCGTGATGGAAATGGCCGGCGAAGTATTGCCCATCGTCGTGGATACACCTGTGCTAGCTGGCGTCTGCGGCACAGACCCCTTCCGTCAGATACCGGTCTTCCTGAAAGAGGTCCGTGACATCGGTTTCTCGGGTGTCCAGAACTTTCCAACCGTAGGTCTGATCGACGGCCTCTACCGGAAGAACCTAGAAGAGACTGGGATGGGATACGGTCCCGAAGTCGAAATGATCCGAACTGCAAGCCAGATGGACATGCTGACCACGCCGTATGCCTTCAACCCTGACGAGGCAGAACAAATGGCCGATGCCGGAGCCGACATCGTTGTCGCGCACATGGGCCTCACCACCAAAGGATCGATCGGCGCCACCACGGCGCTGAGTCTGGAAGAGACACCCGTCGCAGTCCAGGCCATCTGCGACGCCGCTCGGGGAGTCAAGAGCGACGTCATCGTCCTTTGCCACGGCGGCCCGATCTCGATGCCCGAAGACGCCGAATATGTCCTCCAGAAGACAATCGGCGTCAACGGCTTCTATGGCGCAAGCAGCATGGAGCGTCTTCCCGTCGAGACTGCAATCACCGAGCAGATGCGGCAATTCAAGGCGATCAGATTCTAAAGGCTGAGCGAAAGATAACCTCCTCCACTCCCCCTCTTCTCCTGCTCTCCCGATCGGTTCCTCTCTTTGCCCCTTCCGCATTCCCAACCTATTTTATCTTCATGGAACAGCTGTCCCCCATAACACGTGGGTGGACTCGATGAAATTCCCGCCACATCCTAATTCCGTCCGTGTTCGCGTTTACTCAAGAGCCATCCGCACCCGATCCGGTCAAGCTCACCGACTTGATGAAAACGCACCGTGCACACGCCGAGAACACGAGTAAGTCGGTCACAGACCCACAATACTGTCTGCCTGCGCAGGGAGACTAGAGCAATTGGAAATCAAGGATGTCAAAGTTCGCCGGCTCAAGGTAGTCGAGGAAGTCGGCAAGCTCGCCCCGGCTTGGCCGGGCAGCAAAATGACCATCCGACGTGGCGGTGGGTCCTTCGTCGAAATCACTACGGATGAAGGACTGGTCGGCATCGGTCCCGGTGCAGACCCCGCCCTCCTGCCGGCCGCGCGCAACCTCCTCGTTGGCGATAACCCCTACCTGGTCGAACGACACGCCGAACAACTGAACTACCAGTCCAGAGGCCGTCGCTATAACGGTGCAGCCGGGTTCGACATCGCACTCTGGGACTTGATCGGCAAAGCAAGCGGTCAAAGTCTCGTTGACCTCTTTGGCGGCGGTGATTCCGAGGTCATCCCTTACGCGAGCATGATCCTCCTCTCAGAGCCCTCCGAACGAGCCGAATTAGCAAACCGGCTGAAAGAGGAGGGCTGGCGTGCCATCAAGCTCCGACTCCATCACGACAAAGTGTCGGATGACATCGAAACGGTGCGTCGTGTCAGAGAAGCAGTTGGACCTGATTTCACGATCACCGTCGATGCGAACCAGGCTCAATCTACGAGCAATTGGCAACCAGGCGTCCAGTGGGACTTTCAGCGAGCCCTGACCACAGCTCGCGAGCTCGAGTCGCTCGGCGTATACTGGCTCGAAGAACCGCTTCCCCGTTACGCCTTCGAAGACATCGCGCGTCTAAATGATCGTGTGTCTCTCGCGATCGCCGGCGGCGAAAACAACGTCGGTCTCCACGAATTTACTCGGATGGTTCGTGAGAATGTGTATGACGTCCTTCAGCCGGAAAGCATGGTGAACAGCGGGATCACAACGCTCCGCAAGATCGGGACGCTCGCTCAAGCCTTCGGTAAAAAGTGCGTCCCCCACCACGGCGGCGGGGACATCGGCGTGATCGCTCACTTGCATCTCGTCGCATCTTGGCCGAACGCGCCGTTCCTCGAACTCCTGCACGATCCTCCGATCGGTGACTACAGACACCGATTCTCAATCTTCCAGAATCCTCCCGAAGTTCAAAATGGTTTGATGCCTGTACCAAATGGTCCAGGTCTCGGTATCGAGATCGACCCCGACCTCATCGCGCCCGACGGCTGACATCACTAGATGACCTACCAGAACATTTGCGCCAACTACTACCTGGGCTTCGCCAAGCTCTCCATCTGGTACGCGCGGAAACGCATCCTCGAAGGATCTAGCGACTTCGAAGATGCGTTCAATGAACGCGTCAACATTTTCCGGAACACCTCACTGTCGCAGAATGGCCTTCATCCCACAAAAGACGTGATCCCAGAATGGGACGCTCTTCTCAAAAAAGTCGAGCAAATATTCGTCGAGTACATCCAGAGCGACGACACCTCCGCTTTGGAACAGAAGAGCCTAGACATCTTTTGGCCCGTCCTTGAAGAGTCCGCTCTAAAAGCGACACCTTACAGACCGACTCTCGACGAACGACCTTATGAATCGTGGTCTCTCGACTACCACGAGGATGTGGTCAATATCCACATCAACAACGTCTACAAACCTGATTCGCCGCTTAGCGAAAAGCGACCGCANTTTGCGGCCGCCCTGATCCGACTTCTNGAAGACACGCAGGAGTTGAACCCCGANGTGACCAAGGTCGCCTGCGGAAGCTGGCTCAACTCGGTGCCTACGTTTCTCGAAATTTTCCCTGGTGTATGGAAGGCGAGCGGCCAACGCAGCAAGAATGTCCGCTACACGCTCGGGCATTGGGGGCAGTTCATGGACCGTCGTGGCGATTTTCACGCGAGCAACGGTGCCCGGTTCCGCGAGATGGGTGACTTCCCCTATCCCTCACTCCACTGCACAGATTCGCTCGAGGCTGTTCTTTGCCACCTTCGCGAAAAATTCCCTGAAGCGATCAAACACAATCAGGCTGTGCACAACCGCTGACTCACCTGCTGTGCGATCAAGATCCGTGTTCCGCNCAGAATTGAGGTTACTGACCNTAGTCACTTAATTTCCANGCGCGTGGANAACTCCAGAAGNCAACGANCTGATCAGGCTAAACAAGTCTCTGTGAGCCGTTCCTTACGCAGAACTTGCCTCGATCTCAACCATCCTCCCCAACAGGCATCGGTCACCCGAGTAGAGAATATGCCCGTGCAGCATGATCCTTTCGCGAAACGGCGAACCGAAAACCATACACCCCAGTCGTCATTCCCGATCGGAAGCGCCTCTACCCACCACTCAGCGGATCGGTCATGCCTGTCTCGNTCTTCGATGANGTTTTGTAATCTAGCACNTCCTTAACCATCATCGTCTCGTCCTGATCGTCTACGATCACGACGCGGTATTGCTCGCCATCGGGATCGATACGCACGACGATGTGGCCCTGTGTGCTCCTGTATGCCTGATCCAGCTGAGGACCGATCACGGCACGATTGGCAGTCATCATGTTTGTCGCAAACAGATCGCGGTCTTCGGGATACAGATACCGCGACGTCAGCCTGCTGAACACACCCTGTCCCGGGTGATCTGCCGACCAGCTGTGCCCAATCCAAACACGTGGCTTTAGTACCGACACGAAGTGCTCGTTGTGTGTATCACGGTGCCCGTGATGGTTCATAACAGCGACATCGACGGGACCAACNACGTCTGCCACGTGCGATTCCACGTCGAACCACGTAGGCTTGTCCATCTCAACAATACCCGTGATATCACCTCCTGCGAAATACTTGAACTCACCCAACTGAATCACACCAGCGGCGCTGCACGTGTTCTCGTTCGGGAGCATTCCTGTCATCTCGCTGACAGGCGGGAATAACGATCGCGTCTCCGTCCCGTTTCCGGTCCATANCTGGCCGTTGGCCACTACGTTCCGGAAGCAAAACGTGTCAGAGGCGCCGATTACCGGTCGAATCTGGTCGGAGCTCCCAGGTAGGAATCGCTCGACCTCGACACCGCGGCTCGCNACGTGCCAGGCGAGAAAGGCTTGGTANTTGTCCTCGGAGAGCTTCGTGTTCGCGAAGCCCTCACGACCGTGAGAGACGTTCGTCTGTCGTGTCTCTTCGGCTGACAGAGGGTAATCATAGTCGGGCCACCCTCGATCGATCAGTTTCCTAAAGGGGATCCGGTCACACACGCCCGTCAGACCTGCGAGACGGTAGCCGCCCTGATCCGACACCGGCCCTTGCTCCGTAACTTGACCCAGATGATCGCTGTGGAAGTGCGTAAGCCAGACATAGTCGAACTCTGGATCCCTGTGCGTGATCACCGACTCGACATACTGAACGATCCATTCCCAGGGAGCGCGCAAAGCGTTCGGGACGACATTGGTACGTCGCTGGATGTCCTCTGGCGTCGGCTCGACCTGAAACTCGCCGGCGTCGATAAGAAGCGTCGTACCGTCTGGTAAGACACAGAGCGTACAATTTCCCCTTCCCGTATTGATATGATGCAAGTCCATCTGTCCANCTGTCCAACCTGTCAACCGTTCACCAATTCGATCCAAATCAGTCCTCCAACACGAGGGATCCAAGGTCGTCTTAACAATCCTTCGACCTGATAAAAGTATAGCTCAGCCGCATTTGACCTTTTGCCCAATTCCTTAAGGAGTCTCTATCTTAATTTTTCCGATCGGGCCCGATCGTGCATCTTCAGAGTGGGTCTCGTGAGTTAAGGATGGGAAACCGAGCACCGACAATGACCGCCTCGGGAAGGGTCTGGGTTTCTGGAACTCAAAAAGATCTCTTAATCATCGCGATCATAGACACCCTTACAGGAGACGTTACAACAATCCCACCAGAAGGATACCCGAGAGCCGACACAAACCTCACCCTGCTGACGATCGGAATCAACATCATCCACCGCAACGGCNATTCAGAGTAACTGAACGTGTGAAACTGGGTCTCGCAACGAGGCCGACACGAACTCGAGTTAGCTTCCTTTATGCTATTGTTTCACCATCGACACAACGCTACAGAGAGAGGCCGCCAGGAGCATCTGCTCCAAGCGGCCTATGTTCTTTTTACTCCCAAGGAGGANNTACGGAAACCTACGGGGTGATCTTGAAGCTGAGTCCAACTGATAGAACGGGATAGTACTTGTATCCGTCCAGCGCATCCTGCAATTCACGTTCCTCCTGATCAATGCTGGTCTGTACTCCGGGGGCAGTTGCGAGGGGGCCTGTCCCTCGCAACTCTGTCTGTGGCGATCCCTGAAAGGCAACACCTAGGTCGATCACGACTCCAATCCGACTGCTTGCGGCGTTACCCCATCCAATGCCCAAATAGGGTGCCGTCGACTTGAAGTCGATCGCGGATTCAAGCGTACCGGACTCGGTGTAGGTTGTCCCACCGATCTCGATAGAGCCTGTGATCTGATCTGTTTTTCCATCGATCCCGTTCTGATTAAACACAATTCCGCCGCTGACCNGAAAGCCCATGAGAGGAATCGGATGTAGATCAACAAGCGCCGTAAAAGACTTGAGCTTTAGCTCCATGTCATACCGGATACCGCTCTCCATCCCGTCGAAGCTATAATTAAACCAATTAATCCCACCACGCACGTTGACCATAGGGACAAGCGCACGGGTCGCCTCGATACCAATTCCGAGCGTGCTCGCCTTACCTGCAATACCTATTCCAGCTGATGCGGGCGCCACTGGCACACTCGCTAGCAGGGCGGCAACCACTACCAGTCTGATTGTCTTCATCATCTCCGCTCCTCATTGAGTTTAGTTCCTGTCGTGACACAATTCTAGGACTGCTCGAATTCTATCGTCAAGCGGGGTNCCCGGCCAGCAGAACTTATTGACGACCTCACACGTATTGTTACGTGTTGGCAGGACAACACTGCTCGAAACTCCAACGTTAACCTATAATGTATAGGTCCCGTGTGTGCGGGGTCGATCCCCAACATCTCAAAAACGGAGTCACTCATGAAGGGCGTCGTATTGGCTGGCGGGCTGGGCACGCGTCTGCACCCGCTGACCAAGATCACGAACAAACACCTGCTCCCGGTGTATGACCGAGCGATGGTCTATTATCCGATACAGATGCTCGTAGAGGCCGGTATCGACGACATAATCATCCTCACCGGCGNNGNCNNCGCNGGTGATTTTCTTCGCTTGATCGGCAACGGCGAAGACTTTGGCCTGTCCCGTATCCACTATGCTTACCAGAGCGGTCAGGGTGGCATCGCCGAGGCGCTTGGTCTCACGCGTCAGTTTACGGGCGATGACAAGATGGTCGTCGTCCTCGGAGACAACATCCTGCAACAGAGCATNAAGCCGGCTGTCGAGGCATTCGATAAGCAGGAGAGAGGCGCTCGCATATTCCTCACAGAGGTTGAGCATCCCTGGGAATACGGAATCGCCGTCACGGAGGGTGACTCTATCAAGAGCATCATAGAGAAGCCAAAGGACCCACCGACGAACACTGCGGTCATCGGCGTCTACATGTATCCCCCTGATGTTTTCGACATCGTCGATCAGCTCGAGCCTTCACGACGTGGCGAACTAGAGATTACCGACGTCAACAATGCCTACATCGAGCGNGGCGAAATGATGTATGACACGCTCGAGGGGTGGTGGCTCGACGCCGGCGAAAACCATGAATCTCTACTGCAAGCCAGCCTAACTATCGCCCGTGAAAAGGGCCTGATTCTGTAAGCAAGCCGGGGGTGGAGGGCAAAGAGCAAGAGTCATTCTTCTCTGTCCTCCGCCGCTCCTCCCGTCCGCCTTCTTGCTGCCTTTCTATCTTCTTTCATCGATACTCTTCTTCCTTTCGCCTCGCTTCTTTCTTCCTTTATTTGCCCTCTGGCCAATTCGTCGCCACGGAGGTGCTCGTGAAAAAAGTTTCCATCCCGGAGCCATCAGGCATCTACACCGAAGCCTGGTCGCTCAGNAAANTCGTCGGTCTGCTCAAGATGTTCGGCCCCGCCGCGATGGTCGCATCTCTCGCGATCGGTGCAGGAGAAACCATCGTCGTCGTCCGATCCGGTGCCTGGGCGGGCTACGACCTGCTCTGGCTGATCACGCTCAGCTGCATCGCTAAGGCCTACTTCGTCACCTACATGATTGGGCGCTACACAGCGATCAGCGGCGAATACATCGGACACCGGCTNGTAAAACTCCCNGGGCCACGTGGCTGGCTGCTTCTCATGATCGTCANGCTCGAAATGGTCGGAGCCCCGCTCGCCTGGGTNCCCATATCCAAGCCCTGCGGCGACCTGTTTCACTATCTTCTCCGNGACNCACTGCCCGCTTCCGTACCCGAACACATCTGGGAGAACTTGATCACGTCCGTCTTCGTAGGGGCCGCCCTTTTGATGGCCCTTCGCCTCACCTTCGACAAGCTCGAGCGCCAGCAACTAATCATCTGCGCCATTCTGGTCTTCGGCACTGTGACAGGCACGCTTCTAGTCCGACCTGACTTTTTCCAAACGGCCTACGGCGCAGTCAACATTGGTTATCTGCCTGAGTTCCCCTCTTGGACTCCCGAGGACGCAGTCAAACATCCGGCACTCACNATGACNACCACTTTCGGCTACGTGGGCGGCAGCGTAATGGCATACGCGGTTTATGCAAATTGGGTCGGTATCCANAAGTGGGGANTGGCCGGACACAAATACATCGATGAGATTCGNGANCACGCATTCAAAACCGACGAGATCGACTATCTACCAGATGCACCTGAGGAGGTCGGCCGCCTCAAGCGGCTNGCGGAGCCACTACGCTGGGATGTGAGTCTTGGCGCAATTGTACTGTTCTTCGTTACGGCCGGCTTCATGGTCTCGGGAGCAGCGGTTCTCTACCCGCTCGAGTCCCGCTTTGAAGGCTGGTCGCTCTTGACGAACCAAGCACACGTATGGAGTAACATCCATCCCTCTCTGGTGTGGGTCTACTATATCTGCATCCTTGCCGCGCTGTGGGGAACCCTTCAGGCGCTCCCGGAGGTCTACGCCCGGGTCGTGCAGGAGTTCTTCCAAGCGGTATGGCCCGATCGCGAATGGGACTTTCGGAAGCTCCAGCGCCAGATCTGCATCTACATCTTCATAGCGTCGATGACCATCATTTGGCTCAACATCCCCTTTGACATCCTCACACAGATCGCCGGCTTCCTGCTCGCGAACTTTGCGATCCCACTGGTGATGGTAGCCGCACTCTACCTAAACTTCAAACTACCGGCCGCCTACAGAGTGGGTCTGCCGACCCTGATCGGTTCGGTCCTGTCAACCGGTGTCCTCATCGGCTTTGGTGCAATCAGTGGCTGGGGTCTGTGGGGCAAGCTGTTCGGAGGCTAATTGCTCCATGGAGGCCAACATGAAAAGAGTCCTAGGTTACATTTTTGTTGGGATCATATCATCTTCATTTGTGCGGGGAGAGTCGATCGTACCCGAAGAAGCCAGTATCAATACGCTCTTCACCGAAGGGATGGTCCTCACGGAGGGCGTGGCGGTCGCACCGAACGGGCAGGTCTATTTCAGTGACATCACGTTCACATTCCAGGCCGGACCTGAAGGTGTCCAAGCGGGACATATCTGGAAATATGATCCATTGACAGAAAAAACGGGGATCTTCCGATCTCCGAGCGGCATGTCGAACGGGATCAAGTTTGATGCGCGTGGCGACATGATCGTCGCAGAAGGAGCAGACTACGGAGGTCGCCGGATCATTCGCACGGACATGCAGACCGGCAAGAGCTTCATCCTGGCAGGGCTGTATGAGGGGAAGCCGTTCAATGCGTGTAACGACATAACGATTGACGAGAAGGGACGAATCTACTTCAGCGACCCCCGGTATCTGGGTCATGAGCCGGTCGATCAACCTGTGATGGGCGTCTACCGGATCGACACAGACGGCTCGGTTCAGCGGATCATCACCGACGCAGGCAAGCCGAACGGCGTCGCCATATCGCCGGATCAAAAGACGCTATACGTGGTCAGCAACGACAACGGGTCAACCGGCTTAGACCGTCTACCCGAAGGAGTATCCACGCGAAAGGGACGCATGGCTCTCCTCGCCTACGACCTTCACGAAAACGGGACGGCAACCTTCCGCAAAGAACTCGTAGACTATTGGCCGGAGGACGGTCCCGACGGCTTAGTCTGCGACAAGTCCGGAAACCTGTATGTTGCCGAGCGCAGCCTGAAGCGACCCGGCATCGCCATCAGGGATCCCGAAGGCAAAGAGCTGGGCTTCATCCCCACAGAAGTACCGACGAACGTCGGCTTTGGGCGCGGCAAGGATGCGAATCTGCTTTATATCACAGCGGGAACAAGCCTCTATTCCATACGCCTCAACACTCTCGGGTATCACCTTCCGTCTCATCACGAGTAAATGAAGCTGAGCCGTATCAAGGGACTGATCCAGATCGGTCACATCCCCGATCCCGCCCGGAAATCACTTGAGCTCAAATCGCTCGACCCTGTGCTCTACCCGTTGACATCCAGAGTATCCGCCTTCAGACCAAACAGACACAACAAGGTCACGCCATATCGAGAGGCTCACGTCCATACACGTTCTCTTCATCGTGACCGACTACCATACGACACCGAAGCTGTTCTGTTATGGCAAACCAATCTTCTTTGTGAAGAAGTTCCGCGGCTGACAGATTGACAGAAAGAAGCCTTTAAGTATCTCGATCAGGTTACCGAGCGCGATGACGTATACCTGGCGATGAACTTTCAGGTCTATGATATCCAACTCGTCAACAACTACTTATGCATCCAAAGTCGGAATGTCGACGAATCCGAGCCTGCACATCTGCTCAGACTGTGGCTTGCCCATCACGAAGGACGCACACAGCGGGACTCCTTCCTAGAAGTCTATCACGGTAACATCAACCCGGGAACGGCAGGCGACGGCATTCCACCGTTTCCGTCTGCTCAATGAAACGGATTGGGANAACTATGAAATTCGAAGACAACCTAGTGAACTACGAAGCCTTCGGAGCGGTGGGTGACGGTGTTACCGATGACCTTTCGTCTATCTGTGAGGCCCACGCATACGCAAACGAGCACGGCATGGCAGTCCGCACGCGTCGTGATGCCACCTACCATCTCGGCCGACAGGACCTGACGGTCACGGTCGCCACTGATACGGACTGGAACACATCTCGCTTCACGATCGACGACACGGACGTCGAAAACCACAATGGCCACCTGTTTCAGGTCATTTCACTATTGGATCCCGTAGATCTCAATTTCGATAAGCTTACGCGCGATCAACGACAGACCGACGTGCACCCCGACCAAGATTGCTTCGTTCTGGTCGAGAACGAGAACAAGCGCGTCTACATCCGTCGCGGTTTGAACCAGAACAACGGAGCGCCGCTGCACGACTGCTTCATCCTCAAACCGAACGGATCGATCGAGGGCGATATCGACTGGGAATACGATGAAATTACACACGTCGAAGCACACCCGATCGATACAGAAACACTGTATCTACGCGGAGGAATCTTCACGACTTTCGCCAACCGGGAAAACCATCCGAACGGCTATAAGTACTACGCCCGAAACATTGTCATCTCTCGGTCGAACACAGAAGTAAACGGACTCACACACTACGTCGTGGGAGAGACCCACGTGGGGTGCCCATACAGTGGGTTCATCAGCGCACGCCAGTGCGCCCACATCACCTTTAGAGACTGTTGGGCGACGGGACACAAGATTTACTCGACAATTGGCGCGGCAGGGAAGCCAGTCAGCATGGGGACCTACGACTACAACGCGAACAACGTCGTCGGTTTCACCATGATCGGCTGCAGGATGAACCACATCACCGACAGAACGCGTTGGGGCGTTATCGGCTCCAACTTCTGCAAGGACATCCTCCTCGAGGACTGCACGCTCTCCAGAATGGATACCCACATGGGTGTGTCGGGCACGTATACTATTCGACGATGTGAGCTGGGCCACATGGGGCTAAATGCCATCGGGCGGGGTAAACTGATGCTCGAAGATTCGACACTTCACGGAGGCACCTTCGTGAGTTTCCGGAGTGACTACGGGAGCACGTGGGAGGGCGTACTGGAGATTAGGAACTGTCGCTGGATTCCCGCCTGCGGGGATGAAACCACGCCCCACATGATCAATGTCTCTAATGACGGCATGCACGACTTCGGGTATCCGTGCTTCATGCCCGAACAGGTCACGATCGACGGGCTGCTCGTTGAGGATTTGAACACGCCGGAAGGGTATGAGGGGATGTATTTCTTTACAGATCCGGATGGATTTCACGACGACGTCAATGACGTCAAGGTCACCGATGATCGACCATTCCCGTATGCGTCTTGCAAACAGATCACCCTACGTGGGCTGACCACAGCCAGTGGAAAATCACCGCGAATTTCGCCGAATGCGTCGCTGAGCGAGCAGGTCACAGTATCAGAAAATTGAGGATCTGATTACCTTTGGGTGCGAGCTGATGCTACTGGCAGAGCGGAACGTGATGGTCGTACTGTCAGGGAATGGTAAACTCGCACCGGTCAGCGCCATACTGGACAGGTTCACAGAGTTACGGCGCGTTCCTACCCTCGAAGGAGGGCCTGGGATCACCCGGTTCTGGTCGGCGATATGCTACTCTTAGCGGAATGCCTACAAGATAGGAGCCTCCCGACTCGCAACCCCTAGTCAACGTCCAGAACGTAACGAGCAAGTGGTGACAGACGTGCGGCTGTATCCTTTCGAAGATAGACTCTCTGATCGGTTTGCTGAGGATGCTCCCGTGCNATAAATGCACAATGCAGCGTGCGTCGTGATTTGCCATCGTAGCTCGTACACGAACCGTGCCACACGTTCCCGTTGAACACAGCGACCGATCCGGCTTTCCCGGCCATTCGGACTTCGCCCAAGTAGGGTGACTGCCGGTCCGGGTGTACATCTTTCACGAATCTCGGATCAAGATGACTTCCGGGCACAATACGTGTCGCCCCATTCGCCTCAGTAAAATCGTCCAGCATCCACATCGAATTCACAACGTGAGCCTGGCTTCGATCCTCGCCGGCCCAATCCGCGTGGAGTGCCTGTGTCGGATTTCCCTTCATGGGGTCGTGCCCATTCACCGAATGAAGCTTAAACGGTCGCTTCAGAATGTGTGATACAGCCGAAAGCAGAAACGGCTCAAGATACACCTGGTCGAAGGCCGCATCCTTGTTCGCAAGGTCAGCCAGCCGACGGACCCCTTCCATCTGAGCAACCTCCTTCCCCGCCTCCACCCCCTCTTCTTCATATACCCGCTCGAATGCGTCTTGGAGTTCCTCCAACCAATCCGGGGAAATAACGTCCTTGAAAACAGTGAACCCCTGCTCCTCAAGCTCTTGTTTGTGGTATTCGCTTAGCTCGTACTCGCGCAAGCCGAGCTCATATAGCCTGTTGTCCATTCGTCTGCCTTAGATAGACATCACTGTGCCAAACACGGCGACGAGTATCCAACTCTGGTTTGGGCGGACATCTTTATCTCTAAAAGCGGGGTTCTCCTGAACTCTGAACTCCCACTGACGTATAAGGTCACAACAACGTCACTCTNCGAAATTACGATGCTAGATCCTCAGATCAGCATTGATCTCCGCCTGATAGGCATCGATCCGCTCAGACATCACATCCTCGATCGAAACCACGTCACCACACACACCCGACTCCATCATTGCATAGCATACCGCCACGGATCGCGTGCCCTGGACGATGTCCACCTCAGGCGACCGTCCATTTGCGATCGCGTCCCCGAAGTCAGCATACTCTGTTGCTATGATCTTCCGATCGATCTCTGGAAACTCGAATTGATATCCGCCAAGACGTTCACCACCGAACAGCTTCGCTGTTGCATCGTCGAGTGTGAAGTCTGGAACAAGATCCAGAACCCCGTCTCCCTCAACTCGCGTACCCGACACGTTCAACATCAGTGAATCGCCACANCGATCGTTTGGCATGTTCATTGACCCGCTCGACCCCTGTATCTGGCGTAGCCAGGCACCGTCTCCGTGGATGGCGTGATCCTCGATATACTGCCCCACAACACCACTCTCGAAGTTGAGTGTCGCGTAGGCGGCATCTTCTGCAGTCGCTTCGAACTCGGCTGGCATTTCCTTCTGCCATTTGCCGTAGACACCAGCGGGATTGATACCCGATTCCTCTCCCCTCGCTGCGGGGTTGTAGCGTATCTTTTCGTGGAGCCGCGTCTGAGCATAGACCGTTGTGATCTCGCCGAGCAGATACTCCATCATATCCGTGAAGTGAACACCAACGTCGAGCAGAACACCGCTCTGGTTTTTTTGATGGCGCCATACAGAGATCACCATCTTGTTGCCGCCTCTCCCAAGCGAGTGGTGGATCAGCAGACGCGGATCTCCGATCACCCCCGCATCGAGAATCGCTTTTGCCAGTCGATTCATCGGATCACGGCGATAGTTCTCGGCAACGCTGATCACCTGNCCCTCCCGACCGGCATTGGCNATCAAATTGCAAGCGCGCACCGTCAGGCCGACGGGCTTTTCGATCATGCAGTGCCAGCCCCGCTCGAGAGCGTCCACCGCAACGGTATGGTGGAACCGAGGCGTGGTCGGCACATCTATCGCATCGACCCCGACCTTTTCGAGTTGATCCAGATCGGTCACCACCTGCGGCCGAGAGCCGAATAGTGATTCCGCTTCTTCGGCCAGCGACTCGGCATTGCCCCGGTTCGGGTCGCAGGCAGCCACGAGCTCAAATCGCGACAATTTCTTGCGGTGTAGTTCACCAAGGCCGTACATATGTCGGTGGCCCATACCGCCACAACCAATAATTGCTAGTCGTATACGATCCATCTGTGTCCTCGTAAAGGGTGTCGTGAAACCGTCAACGACTTTCAAGATCGAATGAAAGCAGCGATTACGCCAGCNGGGCNGGCCGCACGAACCGAAAACATGACCATATAAGGAAGGAGAGCTGCGTTGAGCACCGCCCAACAATCTACTATACCTCAGGGAGTCGACTACACACACCCCGACCGGCTCGTGCAGGACTTCGCCAGTCGCGGGCTAGTTCTCCTGTCACCCGAGAGTCTCGGCATCCCTGTCGAAGTGCACGAGCGTGTCTACGAGAAGGAGAAGGCTGCTTACCTCGCAGAGAAGAGAGTAACGCCCTTCGTGATACCTGACATACTCGAGGTCCTGAACGCTTCCGGGCTCGTCTCCGCGTGTAACCAGCTCGTCGGCGAGAACTGGGCGATCGTACCATTCACGCACAACGCCTCATTCACGAGCGGACCAAGGGACCAGCACTGGCACAAGGATGACAACGGCCCATACAACGCCCGGAAACAACGACACCATCAGGCTGTCCAGATCGAGATGCTCTATTACCCCCAGCAGGTCTTAGCAGATATGGGACCAACTGCTACGATCCCCTACTCTCAGTACTGGACGTTCAACCACGAGGAAAATCAGGACAACTTTGCAGGTGCTGAACATCTCGACTTCGACTATATGCTAAGCGGTATGGAACGCCGTCCCGTCAGCGGACCAGATTCCAAGTATGAGATTGACGAAATCGTCAACGCTCGAACCCCACACGATATTCGTATGCGAGAGGCGGTCACCGACACAGGCTGGCCGCTTGTGAAATCATTCGAAGCCGCGCCGCTCCGTGCGGGGAGTGTACTGCTGTATTCGCACAACACCTTCCATCGCGGAAATCATCGACGAGATGATTGGCGGACGTGGAAAGACAATCCGCGGTTCATGTGGCGATTCTGGCTATATCGCACGACGGAACCGAACGCAGACAGTGCAGAGGATGTCGACTGGACTGCCGTTGGCCCGGATCGGCTCACCGGCATCGACACAGCGAAGGCGAATGATGACGTAACTGTGCTGTGGCGATACCATCATCATTGGATTCGCACCGGTAAGTCTCCGGCGACTCTCGAGACACCTGAAAGAAAGCGTGTGGAGACCGCAGAAGAGCTTCGAACACGACTGTACGCGAAAGGCGAGGATCAGGAACCTACTCGGATCGGAGCCGCATATAGACTCGCCCAGATGAGTGACCGCGTCCTCGCAATCGGCATACTCAGCGTGGCGCTCTACGACGATCGTGAAAGCGTCCGACGGGCCGCCACATACGGGCTGATTGCGGCCGGCGAGGATGCGACAGATACGTTCCTAACAGCCACGACATCCGAGGCCAGGTGGATCCGAAAGGCCGGAGTTTACGGGCTCGGCGATGCCAGTTCACTAACCGAACTGGTATTGGATGCAGTTACAGTTAGACTGAAGGATGACCCTTCGGTCTACGTTCGATCAGTTGCGGCAGGAACACTCGGCTGCCTCGGTCGACGCGCAATCGGTAGAGGAGAGGGAACGGATCTTGTCCCAGCGTGTGCAGCCGCCCTGCTCGAGAGCTTGGGCCGTGAAGACAACAGACCGTGCATGGACAAGGCTCAGGGTCGATCGATCAAGTTCGTCCGACCCACCGACAATTGTGACGTGTGTGAGGGCGGACGCGTTGACTTCGGTTTCGATCGCTTCGACTCCGTTCGGTCGGCGGTACGCGAGAACGCGCTCTGGTCCCTAGTCATCCTCTGCTCACACGGTAGCAGCTTTCTAGGGGATTCCCTCCAGCCTACAATCGGAACATTGCGTGGGGTGGTTCGGACGGAGAGGAACGCCATCTGCGTAGGGTTTGCTCAGGATGCGCTCAGCCGCCTCGCAAACCTCACACCCGAATCGGATTCACGCGGTCCGATCGCCTCACTCCAGTCGACCCTCCTCGAAGTCCTGGGAGATGCGCCTGTTCGTCCTTGGGAAGCAATAGTCAGAGCTGGCGTCGATCCAACCGCTGTGTCGCACTTTCAAAAGGAGTAGCCGAGTGAGCGACCGAATCTACGATCCCTTAATCGAGGAACAGGTAAAGAGCTTCCCGCTTATCGATGTGGCCAATGCCCAAGAATCCCGTGACAAGATCACAAAATTCAAACAGGGACTCTTGGATCAGGGTTTCGAACGTCCAACAGACAATAGAATCGAAGAGATCGAGCAAATGATCTCCGGCCCAGACGGCGCACCCGACATACCGATTCGTATCTACATGCCTAAGGATAGATCTAAGCTAGGCCCGGGCTTCGTGAACTTCCACGGCGGTGGCTTCTTCATGGGCGACCTTGAGTCCGAACATGCCCGCTGCTTGATCATGTCAACAAAGGCTGGGGCCGTCTCCGTGGGCATCGACTATCGACTCGCACCCGAGCATCCATTCCCGGCAGGTGTCGAGGATTGCTACGCGGGTCTGAAATGGGTCTCCGAGAATGCGACGGACCTGAAGATAGACTCGGACCGAATCGCAGTCGGCGGGGGTAGTGCAGGCGGAAACTTGTCTGCTGCTGTCGCCCTGATGGCTCGCGATCGAGGTGGTCCGACCATAGCCTTCCAACTGCTGATCTATCCAGTCATCGACGACCGCTGCGACACACCATCGATGAAGAGCGAACCGGACCACTACGTGTGGACCTGGCAGAACAGCATCGATATGTGGACGCACTATATCGGGCACGACCGGTCAACCGTCTCTCCCTATGCCTCACCCTCGCGCGCGGATAACCTCTCTGGCCTCCCTCCCGCTTACGTCATGACTGCCGAGCACGACCCACTCAGGGACGAGGCCATTCTCTACGCGATGCGCTTGATGGCAGCAGGTGTCCCAACCGAACTCCAGAACTTCCCTGGCACCGTCCACGGTTTTGACTTCCTCACCGCCTCCGAAGTCTCAACCCGCGCCATTAATGAGGGTGTTGACGCTTTCAANCGCGCTTTTTTGTGACAAATTCGATGTGACACACCGTTCACCCGCTCCTGCATCAACGGAAGTGGAATATTTTCTGACAAACTATCACGCCGGAGGATCGGGTGAGGTCCAGCCCGCACACCAGACGCTTCCGGTCCTGCTCAACTGAATTTGAATGAAAAAACGACGCCAAAAAAAACGCCCGCGAAGACGACCACCCGTCAAAAGCTCTTCCAATCACTCATCCAGCCTCATCTGGACCATCTCCGCTCTCGACGGTCTGCAGGATCTGGTTCGTAAAGAACTGATGAACCGCTTTCGCAAGGACTGCGAGATCCTCAAACACAGCCGCAACGACGANATCCACTTCTACTANACCGGTCCCAGGCAGAATCTGTTGACCATAACAACGGCCCAGACGCTGCTGCTTCGGCGCGATTTCAATGTCGCTCGTCCCCGAACCTTGTTGCACGCTGAGCACATCTCGAAACTTACAGAGCTCGTTATGGAAGCTCAGTCGATCAAAGGGGCCGAACCCGTGTCGGGCTTTCGAATCGACGCAGCAGGATCGGGATCTCCCACGATGCTTCGACTGGCAGAGGAACTGGAGTCTGCACTTTCGCTGCCTTTCAGCCCGAACAACGGAGATTGCCTTTTGGTACTGCGGCCAGGCAAGGAGGGCTGGGAAGTCCTCTGTCGTATCGGACCCCGTCCACTGGCCACAAGACCGTGGCGTCAGGTCAACTACAGGGGCAGCCTGAACGCAGCGATAGCAGCGTGCATGGTCGAGCTCACGCGTCCGAGACGAGAGAACCGCTACTTGAACCTGATGTGTGGGAGCGGTACGCTCTTGATCGAACGACTTCTGCGCCAACGCGTAAAGACGGCGGTCGGCATCGACAACTCGGATACAGCTGTCTCAGCCGCAGTGAAAAATGCACAGGCAGCGGGAGTCATCAGTGGCGCTCTGATCCAGCGTGGAGACGCCCGTCAACTAGAGTTCCCGGACAATGCCTTCACGACCATCACCGCCGATCTCCCCTACGGCGAGCATCTCGGATCTCGTAGTTCGAACCTCGAACTCTACCGAGCCACGGTTGCCGAAGCGACTCGCGTTTGTGCCAGGGGCGGCTGCATGGTCCTCTTAAGCCAGGACATCGGCTCGCTTACGACTGTTCTCAAAGAACTTGCCGGNAAATGGCGTATCGTAAACGAACGCCGCATCGTCCAACGCGAATACCGCCCCGCCTGCACCACCCTCATCCGCCTCTAGTCNGCTCTGCTGGATTNCTCGCNTCTTCGTAACCCAAAGTTCAGGTCGCCAGCAACTCATCACNAAAGCGATAGCCGCTGATGTTCGGNANGGACTCCNAATCCGAGCGNANGGCTCGACCTTGCACTCCTTACCGGAANATCCCCCATATCTGTGTTNATCTGTGGTTTCCCCACCTCTCCGCAGTCCCCTTGCCTCTCTTGATGTCCTNCCTGTCCTTGAGGGTCGAATTCCACTAACCACATCGTCGAGGAAGAAGGGCGCCTGTATATCAGAACGCAGTTCGGCTGCGTAACAACAAGGATATGTCAGTCCTTGCCCAGCTCGGAGTGCTCAATGTAAACCAGACACCCTCAGAACTCTGGAAAGACTGAAGGTCTGATACGATGAAACCGATGCGCGATCGATTCGACGGGGTCAAGCCAGAGAACCGAGAGTGGGCTCAGGAGAAACTCGGTCTCANCTATGAGCACGANTTCCCTAACNTCCCCTAACAAAAGGCCAATCCTGATCGCAGGCGTCTTCNNGAAGACTTTGGAGCCCAGGAAGAAACCAAAAGCTGAAGTAAGCAGACAGGCGANCCCTCTCCTGTGCAGCGNGGTAGGNCGATTCGAAGGCCTGCCTTCTCGNCCTCGAATCGGNTNGGGGCCAGCTNCAGAAGTAGCCTTATCTTAAAGNCTNAGACTAGACACACGACCCAGGTAGAAGAGGANCATATGTTCCAACTCGAAATGAAAACCGCATACGCCCTCANCGGCTACNTCGCCGTAGAGGGCGTCCTGACACCAGNCCAGCTGACTGCCATCCGAGAGCATATCGATGCCCTTATAGCTGATCCCGAAAACCCTCCTAATGGGGTCGGCATCGGTCGCGAAGGTAACACNGCCAAAGACAACGACAGCGAAGCCGCCTGGAACGACGACATTCGGGGTGCCTCTTTTCTCGTCCGGTTCATCCCGTTCTTCCAGGACATAGCACGCTCGCCGAATNTGCTCTCACTAGCTCANGGNCTCCTGGGTCCCCGTGTGAAAGTCTTCCGCGATCAGGCTCTCTTCAAACCGCCTGGCGGCCANGCCAAGCCACTNCACCAGGACCAGAGCTACTTCCGAGTTCAGCCGATCGATAACCTCGCCACCGCCTGGATCGCTCTGGACGATGCTACNATCGAGAATGGCTGCATGTGCTACGTCCCGGGGTCCCACAAACACGGCATCTTTCCAATTACCCACGACTCCGAGCGCCCTGTGCATCACATCCCAGACACCAGCAATCTCGACCTCCCTGATCCAGTCCCAGTTCCAGTNCCCGCCGGCTCCGTCATCTTCCACCACGGCTGCACCCTCCATCGCAGCGCCGAGAACACCACCGACACATGGCGCAAGGCCATCATCTTCCACTACTCGACGTCAGATGCCGCTTCAGAAAAGGATGAACTCAACGATCAAGTCTCTCTCGAAATAGATTANCAACGGAGAACACGAAGGGGCTACTTCCGTGGCACCTCATTCCGATGTCAGGACTGGCTCGACGCTCGACTTCTTAAAGAGCTCATCGAAGGACTCGCTTCCGTCGTCGTCCAGATACTCCGTAGAACTGCCCCACTGATCCACGGGCAAATTGCCGTCGCCGAAGAACACCCACTTCTGACGTGTGGTCGCGAAGTAGACGTTGAGTCCACCTGTCCGGTTGACCTTGATCAGTCTTCGTGGCAGGTCATGGTGCGCTTGGTCAACNCGGTACTGCGATAGCGCGTTCTCATCGATCTCGACCCCCAATCCCGGGTCCTCCGGCACCTTGACGTGACCTGCGAGCACAGGAATCCGCTCTATCAACAAATTGTGTTCATAGAGCTCATGGCAATTGATCGTCGGCCATTGGGCTTGCCTCAGGACAGCACTCAGATGCAATGAAAGCGCAGTCGTCGGACCTGCTCCGACCATCTGCAGGAAGATGGGCATGTTCATAGCGGCGGCTGTTGCACCCTGATTGGTTATGCTTGAAACACCTCCACCGACAACCCACCCATCACACACACCACCCATGTCGATTCCCGTGCGNGGACCGATCGTTCCATAATGGTGCGCGATCGGCGTCCGGATCTGGGTTCGCATATGCCGGTTTCCGGANGCATCNTCACGCTTTATCGGATCNTCAAAAATCTTGATCTTCGGAAAGCTCTCTTCGAGTTCCCTTAGCACAGGTATCGCATTTGATGCGTTGTTCAGAAANGCATTCCAATCCGCATCGATCCTGAAATGATCTGGGGTGGACTCGCTAATCCGTCGGATCGTCTCACGTACATCGAACCAAGGCCGCGTCTTGATCTTGATGCACGTATAACCCAGCTCTACCGCCTGNTTCGCCTCGATCTCGTATTTCTCGGGCGACATGTCGTGATCCCANAATGACACCGCACACCAGTCTCGACACTTGTCCCCGAGCAACCTGTAGACGGGCGCATCCGCCAGCTTCCCTGCGGCATCAAACAGTGCCATTTGCAGACCTGCCCCAAGAGAGTCATCCCACATCAGCTCGAAAGGTGTCCTCCCAATAACTCTCTCTTCGTCCTGAACCTTTCCCCACGTATAGTTCTGAATCGTCTCCCCCCATCCAACGATCCCCGCGTCGGTCGTCACCTTCGTGATNTCCAGCTCAGACCAAGTGTGTATCGCCGCTCGCTCCATCTCACGCCTGACCCGCTCGACAAAAGGAACCTGTAACGTGTATCGTTCAACATTCGTAACTTTGCTCGACATCGTCGCGTCCTCAGTGTTGTACACTCTCTCTGATTATGATCGGAACGCAATCTACAAACTGGTGCTCGAGCAGAGAAGGAATAGTCAATCGCGGTCACCGAGGAATGCGGAAGGGAGCGCGCTTTTTGATAGGATGAAGACAAGGAGCGTAGGGTACACGAAGCACGGTTCACCTCGCAGAACTTCCGTATCATTCAGCCGAACTAAAAAGAGGTCGGTATTCCGGTATTGGTCGAGACATACGACCACGTGAAGGCCGGCCAGATCTGCATACGTTCAGACTACCGGGGCCTAGGCATCGGGAAGGCTTGCAAGCAGTAGGTCATCTCGNAGGCAAGCCAAAGACCAGTCAAGCTCAGNTTGCTGCACGNCAACCCCAGAGCCATCGCGTTCTACGAGCGTCTCGGGTTCAAGGAAACAGGATCTACAGATACTCACGTGAACTTTCGAAGGACCCCATGATCCTGGCCATCCAATTTATTGCCTCATTCTTCCTACTCTTTGGGATCGGCTTCCGAATTCTGAAGCCGCTGAAACTACTCACCGGAATCAGTGCGGAGAACGTCGTCGACAGGGACGGTCTGGCCAGGTGGGTGGGCAACGCCCTGATGGTATTCGCGTTCGTCTACATCCTGCTGGCNACGCTCTTACAGATACTCGCAATTGATCTATCCGGCACATCCCCTCTGATCATTGCACTCGTCTCAATCTACCTTNTTGGTCAGGGCGTCCTCGTCTCCTACATCATGGGCACCGGAAAATACGTGCGCAGAACCGCCCTCAGCCCTCGCCAAATCGATACCGACGACAAGTAGCCACCTTTTCAATCTTCTATATTCTATGCCCTTGTCCTCCAACATCGCCAAGCTATACATCATCCAGGGCTTCCGTTGGTTTCTTCTGCTGATGCCCGTGTTCGTTCTCTTCTANGAGGAGAACGGACTCGACCTGCAGGACATTTTCCTCATACAGGCCTTCTACTCCGTCTGTGTCATCTGCTTTGAGATACCTTCAGGATACTTCGCCGACCTTTGGGGTCGCAGAATTTCCATGCTGATCGGTGTCATCTTCTCGGCACTCGGATTCTCGTATTACGCCTTCTCCTTCACCTTCTACGACTTTCTGATCACACAGTTCTTGCTGGCCGTCGGCGCCAGCTTCGTATCCGGTTCGGACACGGCGCTTCTGTATGACACGCTTATCCAGCTGGAACGCAATCACCAGTANCAGCGCNTCGCGGGAAAACTCGCGTCGATCAGTAACTTCTCCGAGGGCATTGCAGGTCTCGTCGGCGGCGCCTTGGCGATCATCAGCCTGCGGACACCGTTGTACTATCAGGCTGCCCTGACACTGATCGTAATCCCCCTGGTCGCTTCTCTTAAAGAGCCTGGCCGAAAGACCGCTGGTCGATCCGAGAACAGCTTCAGGGCGATAGTCCGGATCGTCCACTACGCGCTGCACGCTCACGCCGAAGTCAAATGGCTGATACTATATTCTTCGCTGATCGGGACCTCCACGCTCACGATCGTCTGGTTCGTGCAGCCTTATCTGAAGGCCGTAGGCGTTCCGCTCTTATGGTTCGGCGCTGCGTGGGCGATCCTTCAGTTCTCAATCGGAGTTTTTTCGATAACGGCCTACCGCATCGAATCATTCCTTGGCAGAAAAATCTCGCTCATCTCGTTAATTCTGTTCGCCTCGCTAGGCTATTTCCTCATAAGCCAGTTTCAGGCATTCTGGTCCCTTCCTTTTCTGTTCATTTTCTACTTTGTTCGCGGGATCAATGGCCCGGTCCTCAACGACTATATCAACAGATGCGTTAGCTCGGACATTCGCGCCACGGTCATGTCCGTCAAGAGCCTTGTCGGGCGGCTGATGTTCACGATCTTCGGTCCCTTTGTAGGATGGGTGAACGATACCTACTCGCTATCGCAAGCCTTCCAAGCGTGCAGCGCCACCTTTTTGACCTTCGGTCTGTTCTTCCTTCTGTTTCTCAAAAAAAACCGTGTCCTCTGATCCACAAGCAGATCCTCTATTCGGCTCTGATCGCTCCTCCATCCACCCGCGTGGTTGACATCTAGGACAGCAGCCCACTCTTTTACGAACGCTGCATTCCGTTAACCCTGAGCCCTTGTCTCCATGAATTCTCTTGAAAACTTCCTGCATAGCCATACAGCCGGTTCTATACTCGACATCGCGTGTGGCGGAGGCACCTTCACCAAACGTCTGATTGAGAACCTGCAGTCCTACGACTCGGTCCTCGGCCTCGACATTAAAGACTCTGCACGAGACGACTTCCTTAAAAAAATCCAAGGCAATAACATCGAGTTTCATTCGAGTTCGGTACACGCGTATCTAGACTCGTCACCGATCTACGACACCATCTCTATCTCCAACGCATTGCATCACCTGGAAAACGTCGGCGACATAGTCAAGCGCATTAAAGGAATCCTAAGTTCGAACGGCGTCTTCATCGTCAACGAGATGCATCGAGACGGGTTGACCCCGACCCAACAGACTCAATACGAGCAACATCGTTTCCTAGCCGAAATCCAGACACTGTCGGGCGAGTATCATCACGCAGCCTGGTCACGCGACGAGATTCTTGGTTTCATCGATGACGCAGAATTTACGATTCAGCATCAGTGGGAGAACGACAATCGAAATGCCGATGTGTCGAAGGAACCCACGCGCCACGAAAAACTGGCAACAAACGCAATTGATGCCGCATATGCTTCTGGTGCACCTGAGGTCTTGCTTGCGGAACTGGAGCGTCTGAAGAAGCGAAGTGCCAAGATCGGATCGTCGCCNCCGCCGCAACTGACACTTNTCTGCACGCCAGCATACGGAGGAACAGTTTGAACGATCCCTTCTGTCTCTCACTTTCCGATCCGCGATCGACAGACTCGTCGCTGGCCGGGTCAAAAGCAGCTGCTATCACCAGGCTGATTCAGATTCGGCTCCCCGTAATCGATGGTTTCGTCGTCACGAAATCCACCTTTGGGGTAAAGGCAATCAGGATATATCAGTCACTAGCCCGCCCTGATGACTCTAGATCCACCAGCATCAATACGCTTTGCGATGCCAGCGAATACAAGATCCCCTGTGTGATGCAGGCCCGTGAAGCAAAGAAGATAATCCAATACGGTAAGCGAATTTCGGTCGATGGTGACGCCGGCACCGTCTAGCTGATCCAAGCCCAACACTGAGGAGATATGGTGGCAGAAGCAGACCAACCAGACTGGACCCCGTCACCGATCCGAACAAGCTGGGACGATCTGCTTGAGGGAGTTGACTCTGCTGCTTCGTGGGAAACGAAGCGTGAACAGGTCTGGTTACGCTACCGTGAACTGCTTCGGATGGACGCCGCGCCCTCCATACCTGCCGACCTGAAGCTGGAAGTCGAACAAGAGTCGACGACCGAGGGGTTTAGGATCCAGTATGTAAGCTACCTGGTAGAAACAGATGAGCGCGCCCATGCCTACATCGGCATTCCAGACACACAGGCTCCCGAAGGCGGGTTTCCTGCTGTGGTTTGTCTGCACGGCACAACGAATTGGGGGGCCCGGAGAACGCTGGGTCTTGCACCCAAGCCGGGGGACCCACACGAAGACAAGGGGGAAGTTGAGGGTAAGGACTTCGCACGTCACCTGGTCCGAAACGGCTTCGTCACGATCTCCCCAGAGCACTTCTGCTGCGCCAGTAGAACACCTGACGAGGGGCCATACGAAACAGCGGCCTTCTACCAGAAGCACCCCGAATGGTCAGCCGTCGGGAAGTATGTACACGACAGCGCGATCGCCACGACCATACTGAGCGACCGTTCAGATGTGGACTCGGCGCGGATTGGCGTTACTGGACATTCGCTCGGCGGCCAAGGCGCCGTCTGGCTGGCCGCGTTCGACGATCGCATCCGATGCGCCGTCCCCAGCTGCACGGCTGGTTCTTTCAGAGAAAATCCTGCGCCCCTGCACTGGTCGCGTGATCACTGGTACATTTACTTTCCTCAGCTACGAGAGCAGTTCCTTGCCGGTGAGATCGTCCAGTGTGACTTCCACGAGATGTTTGCCCTCATCGCNCCACGCCCAGTCCTCGACCGCTTCGCCTTGAACGACGGCAATCCCACAACTCAGGCGCATCGCACGATTATGCACCTCAAGCTACACGAAGTCTACCGTCTCCTGGACGCCGAACCGGCCCACTCCTTCTACGTCTTCGGAGACGGCCACTTCATTCCCGATCAGTCTCAGGACGTCTTGCTTAGCTGGATGAATCGCTGGCTCAAGCACGATGGCGATCCGCTGGGAAACTGGAACGATACGCTGACAAATATTGATTGAACGAGCAGGCGCAAAGGCGTATCGGAAAAACCGCCATTCCGACACCCTCTCTCGCTCTGCTGCTTATTTAAGGACAATGAAATGGAATACCGTACACCTTTGGATGTCCGCCTCGCATGCCGAACCAACACTCTCAAAGGCTTCGCATCCCGAGCCTTGCCAGGATANCTATGCGTGAACGTCGCATTTCTNGATGTCGATTATGCGAATGACTTCGAGGCCTTTTGCCGTGCGAACCCGAAGCCCTGTCCACTGATCGCCCGACTCGGCGCCGGACAAATCGACTGCCCTGAATACGCGCTGGACTTGGACATCCGNACGGATCTCAGTTCCTACGACATCGTCCGTCACGGTGAGGTCACCGAACAGCTTACGGACATCGTCGATCTTTTCGACGACCGTATGGTCACCTTCCTGATCGGATCGAGCGTCTCTTTCGACGGCCTGCTTGCGGAACGCGGGTATCCTGCAGCATTTGGACCGACGATCCAGCTGACCGATACNGCTTGCAAGCCAGTGGGCCCGTTTGCCGGGAACATGGCCGTGACGATTCGGTCGTTCGAGCCGGAGNTTGTAGACGCAGTNTGGGAATTCACGAGTCACTTTCCGGGCTGCCACGGTTCACCCATCGGNAAGAACAACGCTGCCGAGCTCGGGATCTCTGACCCGAACGTGAATATGAATGGTGATCGGTTCGAAGTGCCTGAAGGCACAGACCGACTCTATTGGGCCTGCGGAATCACACCCAGAATCGTCGCAGAACAGGCAAGGCTGCCGTTTATGATCTCCTACACACCCGGCCACGCGATGATCACCGACAACCCGACAGAGAGTTTGTACACAGCCTGAAAGGCCTCAACGCAGAGAACGCTGAGAAAAGACAGAGCGTGACCCGCAAAAAAGCACTCAGTATACGGTCCAGCTCTGAAGGCCTTTGGTGCTCAAAACCCCACTACAGGCTATACCTAATAAGCTTGTCCTACTGCTCGACGAAAACGTCATCGAGTAAGATCGTCGTCCTCTTCTAAGGTGACGACGAGAACTACAAGGCTCGGAATAACGGCCCCAGGTTTTCTCCTCTTCTGTGAGTAGCAGTTTCGCTCCAGCACGAACTCGACACCCTTGCTTCTCTCTTCGTCCTCATCGACAGGCCGAAACACGAAGGAGTTACGATCTCCGCTTTGAAAAGGTTCGCCGCATCCTAGCTCGCGGAGGCGCGGTCCCGTTCCCATTCCTCCACGCTCATCGCGCCGACGACCAAGTGGCTGTTGTCGCCACTTTGATTCCGCTCACCCGCTTCACGGGCACTCGCTGCCCTGCGCTGGCTTTCGGGTTGCAGAACATCCTCCTCTCCCTCTGCCAGGTGACGGTAGAGCAGCTTGAGATCCGGCGAGAATCGTGCATACACTTCTTGGGGCACGTAGGTCCTGAGCGCGTGCCCGCCCGAATGCAGATTGCCGAACTCATTGCCCGACAGCCACCACGGGCCATAACGGCACACCACCGCCGTGCGCTCGACCTCGCTCTGGTTAATCGCGCGTGAGTGCCAGATCCGGGTGTCCTGCATAAAGACCGACCCCGCCGGAGCCGAAACCTGGAACTCGCCCGGGATTGGTGCGTGCTGGTTAATGCCGTCATCAGGACCGCGGGGGTTGCGCGGATCCTTGTGCGACCCCGGCACAATCCACGTTCCACCGCTGAACGGTGTCACATCTTCCGGTCCAAGATACCAGACCGTCGACAGCGCCATGCAGACATCGGGGAAAGGCTGGGCGACCGCGCCGCAGTGCTTCCAGGGATCCTTGCTGCTCGGATTGTACGCCGTGAGGTCGTGTGGCCAATCGGAATGCCAGCTGCGCCACCTCAACTGCTCCTCAGATAGCGGCTGCTCCGCCGGCTTNGCCGACTTGTTGACCTCCGTCTGCAGGATACGCACGTGAGGATCTAGCNCGGCNCTGGCCACTTTCAGGACCCGCGGTTCCGCGAAATACTCCGCAACGGATTCGTTCCGAGCGATGTCACAAAGTTCGGCGTGAGGCTCCTGTGGCGGCCGAACCCGTCCATCGCCAAGCTCGTAGCCCGGATTCCTGCTGTGCTCCAGCTCCAATCGTCTACGCTGCTCCTGCTCACGGTCCTGCAACAGCAGCTTCCGCCCCCGATGCACACTCTCGCGCACCGCGTCGACTAGGTCTTCCGGGATCACACGCTCGATGACGCAGAATCCTTGGACACGCAGCGACTGCAGATACCCTGCGATCTCCACACCCCCCCCTGAGGAGATCCCCGTGCTGATCGAATAAGGAACACGTAACCGCTCATCCAGACTCAAGTCATTTGCCATGATTTAATCCAACTTGTTTGAGGGTTCACTCGTGGTAGACAAGAATCTTGGAGCACGAGACGAAATGGGCTCGCCTTTNAAATGAGACTGATCCCCGCTGTTAAAAACCAACTTCCCTCTCCATTCAACTTCACCCGATCCGCATACACATCCTCATCCCCCCACAAACCCGTCCTGCCGCTCCGGACCCATACCGTTTGTTAAATACGCCCCTAACCCAGTATTCCAGTGCGTCATTCGAAGAATGCGGCGATCCTCGGTGACGTGTTCAAGTTTGATAACTGGTTAACGGAATCGAACCCCGCTTCTGGGTTAGCTTACTCAGTAAGGGTATCAAGTCTCACTTCGAATTTGCATGGCTTATATTCAAGATTCAAACAAAACCTGAATAACCAAAACCCCAAGAGAATTAGGATCCTGAAAATTGTCCCCTTAGCCAATACCTTCGTTGCGCCACGCCCGAGCGTTCGACTTGCCTTCCCCTCCGTTTTTTCTTCGTGTCTTTACGATTCTCCTTTTCGATGCTACCGAACATACTGGAACGCACACCAGCAAGGACTTCTTGAGCCAACTGACCGCAAAGCCCGTCGCAGCAATCCTCCTAGTCACGGGTGTCCTGATTCTGGGAACCACGCCTCTGGTCCTCAAAGTCCTCCTCCTCAATATCGACCCAATCTCGCTGACGTGGTACCGCTACACNGGAGCCGCNGTCTTCTTATTTGTCGNAAGCGGACGTCCTCTCCTCGACGACCTGAAACAAAACACCAATCGGCGAAGTGCGATTCGCTTGCTGCTAACGGGGATTGGCCTTGCGGGAAACCAGGTGCTCTTTGTCGCCGGCCTTATCTACCTGACACCCAGCACTGCACACATTGTGCTCCAGATCGCTCCGTTCCTAGTTGTGGCAGGGGGTGTTGTGATCTTCGACGAACCATTTCATTCGCGTCTCCTCATTGGTATCGCCCTCCTTGCCCTTGGATCCTCACTCTTTTTTAACCAGCGATACGGGGAGATCCGGCCCGGGAGCAATTTGGCCGTCGGTGTAGGCATCCTTGCGGTAAGCGCCATCGCTTGGGCGACACACTTCCTAGCGCAGAAGACCCTTCACGAAACGATGCGATCCCGTACGATCCTATTCTGCTCGTGTGTGATCGGCTGCACNGTTCTCGCGCCATTCACAGCATATGATGCGATATCCAGCCTTGATCTCCAACTCGGCATCTTCCTCCTCACCGTGACCATCGGAACTGCAGTGTCTTACACGTTCATCTCGAGAGCTACAAGGTCGATCTCTACCTCAACGATGGGACTGGCACTCGCGGCCGCACCGCTTATCACCGTCTTCTCAATGATGATCTTTGCGCCTTTCGTNGAAGATTTGGACGAGGAGCATCTAAATTTTCTGGCAATCTGTGGGGCCTTCGTCGTTGTTGCGGGTCTGATGATCGGGACGAGCCGTCCTGACGTGAAACCGGGGCCGCAACGTGCCTGAAAAACGACAAACTTTTGGCCTCTCACTCGTCCTCGCAACGCTGCTGATGTGGGGTTCCCTCCCCCTTCAGTTGAAGATCCTGATCGCGAGGATCGATCCCACCACGCTCACCTGGTATCGATTCACCGGCGCGATCGTCTGTCTGCTGCTGTTCGGGGGACCGTCGAGCTTGCGGAATCTCAAACGCGGGTGGTCACGTCGAGTCGCGATTCTGCTGGGTGTAGGTGGCCTGGGGCTGACCGCGAACTACCTGCTGTATCTGAAGGGCCTTGACCATCTCACCCCCAGCACCGCGCAGATCATCATGCAGACGGTGCCGTTCATGGTCCTCGCGGGTGGCATCTTCGTGTTTCACGAACCCTTCGCCGGGCGGCAATGGTGGGGGGTCGTGTTTCTGGGAGGAGGGTCCATTCTGTTCTTCAACCAGCGCTTTGACCAGATCGTCTGGGGATCCGAAATGGTCCTCGGAATCACGTTCATCCTGCTCTCCGCGATTGCATGGACCACCTTCCTGCTTTGTCAGAAGGCACTTCTCGACTCGCTCAGTTCCCGAACGATAATGCTCTTCTGTTACTCCATCGGATGTGTCATCCTAGGCCCGCAGGCAGAGGTCGAGACAATTCTCCGCCTGCCGACCCTCTTCATCGTTCTCGTTGGCTCCGCTACCCTTCTTGCCGTCGTATCCTACGTCTCCTTCGCCACCGCGCTCCGTCACGTCCCCACCACGACCGCCGGCCTAGCGATCGCGAACATCCCCCTGATCACGCTGCTCGGCATGCTGATCTTTGGTGGTCAGGTCCCGCACCTCCAAGCCGAGAACCTGAACGCCCTCGCTATGTTCGGTGCCCTGCTCGTGGTCGTTGGATCCACCTTCGGCGCCGTGGGGCCCAAGAAACCCGCCACACACACTGCAGAGTAGAGGGCCGCCTTCGGCGGGCAAACGGAACCACTCCACCGAAAAAGAAAAGGCCCCGAGCATCGTGCCTAGGGCCTTCATTTACACCGACCAGCTTTGATGGCGCTTCCGCAATCCCCCCTTCGCAGTGACCTGGCGCCCAAGAAATCCTCTACGTCCTCACGCGGGAAGTCTTCTGACTTGCCGATGTTAACTCACTAGCCTGAAGCGTATCGGCAAAGCCATCCATACCGGCACCGGTCGATCATTCTGCCTTGCCGGTGAGAACTCGTACTGCCGGACGGCCNTCAGGGCTGCCTTGTGAAAGACCACCTTCCCCNTCAAAATCTCAGCCTGTTTGACCGCTCCATCCTTTCCGATCAGGACACGCACGAGGATCGTCCCCTGAACCCCCGACTTACGTGCAACTTCCGGATACTTCGGAGAAACCTGCTTCGTAAGCAAAGGCTTGTCTTCGACTGCCCAGTATTCAATCGGATCTTCTTCCACCGGTTCATTGTCGATGAACTCGTCGGGAGGCGGCGGCAGATCCAGATCAACGTTATCGAATTCGAGATCCGTCCTCTCAATCGTCACGTCATCCGGAACGTCGGCATCCTCGGTTTCAATCGGAACAGCCGGTCTCGGCGGCGGTGGTGGACGGTGCACCTGTCGGGTTTCGGGAATCTCGTCGACCTGGATAACAATCTGCTCGCGTTTCTCCTTGGCAGACTGGACATCGAACTCAGGGAGCCAGACAAAGCCCATTGTCATCAACGCACAGACGACACTAGAGGCTCGCAACATGCGTCCGAGGTATCCTGCGTGAAGGTCGACTTCCCGGATCTTGTGCCGTGTCGTCACCCGGACGCCTATCGGTTTCTCGTTTACGAGCTTCTTGAACTGTTCGCGATCGGCGCGAGCGCCCTCTAGGATCGTCAGAATCGAGGGAAATCTTAGTAGAAGTGGGTTCAATTGGGGGTCTCCAAGCTATTGATCTCGGCCTACTTTTCTTAAGTATACCTTATTTCAAGGTGCGGTATTATAAAGTATTTATTACGTTTTTTGTTTCTGTCGAAAAGCAACCAATTCTCGTTTCGGACGCACACTCGCATTATATTGGCGCCCTCGCACGTCAATCAGTTTCGAGAATACTTCGGAGGATCCCTTGCAGAACGTCAACCGTAGAGATTTCACGAAAAAGGCCGCAGTGGCAGCGATTGGTGTAGCCGGAGCCGTAGGGTCGTGCACATCGGGTCAGGAGGACTCGGCCCCCGCAGCCCGCTCGAACAAGCGGTTTCAGTGGAAAATGGTCACCACGTGGCCACCCCATTTCCCGATCCTTGGCATCGGAGCCGAAAAGTTCGCTGAATGGGTCGACCAGATGTCCGAAGGCAGGCTAAAAATCCAGGTCTACGGAGGCGGTGAGCTCATACCCCCGCTCGAGGGATTTGATGCCGTCAGCCAAGGTGTGGCCGAGATGTGTCACGGCGCGGCCTACTACTGGGCGGGAAAGGCACCGGCAACGCAATTCTTCGCGGGTCTGCCATTCGGGATGAACGCCCAGCAACAGAATGCCTGGCTCTACTCGGGCGGAGGACTGGCTCTCTGGGAGGAGCTCTATGAACCCTTCAATCTGATCCCATTACCTGCTGGCAATACAGGTGTACAGATGGGAGGCTGGTTCAACCGAGAAATCAACAGCATCGACGACTTCAAGGGTCTGAAAATGCGGATCCCAGGGCTGGGTGGGAAGGTCATCTCCAAAGCGGGCGGATCCGCCGTACTATCCGCGGGGGGTGAGATCTACACGAACCTGGAACGCGGCGTCATCGACGCAACCGAGTGGATCGGCCCCTTCCACGACAAACTGATGGGCTTTCACAAAGCGGCAAAGTATTACTACTATCCCGGCTGGCATGAGCCGGGAGGATTGCTCGAACTGACCATCAACAAAAGCGCCTTCAACAGCCTGCCGCCGGACCTCCAGGAAATCGTCCGATCGGCCGCCGCCAAATCGAACCAGTGGATCCTGTCGGAGTTCGAATCCCAAAACCACGCTGCCCTCAAGGAGCTCGTCGACGAGCACGACGTCCAGCTCCGACGCTTCGCTGACGGCGTCATCGGCAAGCTCAAGCAGTTCACCGACGAAGTCATCACAGAACTCGCAGCCTCTGATCCGATGAGCAGAAAGGTCTACGACTCCTACAGCGCCTTCCAAGACAACGTTACCAGCTGGGCGGAGCTGTCAGAGAAGCAGTATTACCAAGCGATATCAAGCTGATCGAGCAACCGAGCAGGAGGCGAGGCGAGCGAGAAAAGAATCCGCCTCTTCTCCTGCTCGCTTTTCCTACCGTTATTCCTTCCCCCTGCTGCTCTCTTACTTTCTCGTAATCCACTCTGGAAACCACGTCGCGCTTTCCGGGAACGCGATCACCACACCAAGGGCTACCAGCTGAATCACAATAAAAGGAATGATGCCTCTATAGATATGCCCTGTCTCCACACCCTCAGGTGCGACTCCTTTCAGGTAGAAAAGCGAAAACCCGAAGGGCGGTGTCAGGAAGGACGTCTGCAGATTCATCGCAATCAGGATTCCAACCCAGAGCAAGTCGACGCCGAACTGCTGGAAGATGGGTGCCACGACGGGGACGATTATGAAGGTGATCTCGATGAAGTCGATGAAGAATCCCGCGATAAAGATGATCACCATCACCAGGGCGAGGAACGTGTTAGGTCCCATGTCGGCGCCGACGATCAGAGAGGTCAAATAGGCGTCTCCCTGCATGCCGCGGAACACGAGACCAAAGGCCGTCGCGCCGACGAGTATGAAGAAAACCATACACGTCAGGTGTGTCGTCTCCGACATCACAGCCTTGAGGGTCGGCAGGTTGAACTGTCCCTGAATGATCGTCAAAAGCGTTGCACCAAAGGCTCCGACCGCCGCGGCTTCGGTCGGTGAGGCAATGCCGGCAAAGATCGACCCGAGGACGGCGACAATCAGGAAAAACGGAAGCACAAAGGCCTGCAGAATACGCTTCGCCATACCCTCGCTCCGGAAGGCTTCAAGGTCGGCCGCGGGCATGGCGGGTGCGAGCTCAGGCTTCACAATCGACACAATCACGATCCATAACAGATACAGACCAACCAGTGCGACACCCGGTATGACGGCTCCCATGAACATATCACCGATGGATACGTTCAGGATGTTTCCCAGTAGGACCAGAACAATGCTCGGTGGAATGATCTGACCGAGCGTACCTGAGGCCGACACCGTTCCAGCCGCGACCTCGGGACTGTAGCCTCGCCTGAGCAACGTCGGCAGACTGAGCAGCCCCATCGTCACCACAGTTGCACCGACAATACCCGTCGACGCACCAAGCATCGCGCCAACGACCACGATTGAAATCGCCAAGCCACCTCTGAGACGGCCAAACAGGAGGGCCATTGTCTCGAGCAGTTCTTCAGCCAAACCGGACTTCTCGAGCATCACCCCCATGAACACGAACAGCGGAACTGCAATTAAGACGTAGTTGGTCATCACGCCCCAGACACGGAGCGGAAGCAGGTTGAAGAAGTCAAACCCGAACGTAGCTGCGCCCATCAGGACCGACACACCGCCTAGCGTGAAGGCCACGGGAAACCCAAACATCAGCAGGACGAACAAGACGACGAACAGGATGAGTGGCATTGCCTCGATCACGTCGCAGCCTCCTCATCGTCATACCATCTCATAGCGATCGCGAGTGATTTGAATGAAAGCGCGATGCCTTGGAGAAGCACAAGGAAGAACCCGATCGGAATCGCGGCCTTGAGGATGAATCTTGCAGGCAGGCCGCCTGGATCGGGGCTGGTTTCGCCAACCAGGTAGGAGGTCTTCACGAACGTCGTCGATCCCCAGGCTCCGACAAGGCAGAAAGGAACGAGAAACAACAGACTCCCGACGAGGTTCACGATCGCTTTTGTTTTTGGCGAGAAATTGCTATAGAGGACGTCAACACGAACGTGACGATCATGCTTCAGCGTGTATGCAGCACCCAGCAGGAAGACCAGCGCGAACAGATGCCACTGGAGTTCCTGAACGGCCACGAGACTATTCTTGAGCAGGTATCGCGTGAACACATCGTAGCAGACCACGATGACGAGCAGCCCGGTCAGCCACGACACACCAAGCCCCACATTCTCGCTGATTCGTTCGGCTACTCGAACATATTGACAACCAAGTTTCCTGATCATCTATCCCTCCCATACGTTATGGCTTAGGGCAAGATAGGTCCCTCGCTTTCCCACGGTCAACGCGTACAAAAGAAAGAGACGGCCAACAGAAACTGATCTGCCCCTCACGAATATATCACGGATCTTTTGTTCACAAACACAGAAGGCTCGCTGGATCCCCGTCTTGGACTATCATCTTTTCTAAACTGAGGTTTCGCCCGAAAGTAAAACAGTTGAACGTCGCGTGCTGCGTGTTGTCGGACAGTTGGCAGAAAAGTGGCCATTATGGAAAGACTCGTCATTAAGCGGCTAGCACTAGCACTGCTCGCCCTGGCCCTCACTGGAGCCTTTGCGTTCTCGTTGGCTTATTTCGAACATCGGACGCATAGCGTCTCGATGGCCCTGGGACGATACCTAGTCGGCACGAATGAGCATCGCCCCGCGACTGGAAGGCTCTGGGATGTGATCTCTTCCGAGACCGAGGCACGAAGCGTTCTCCCAGACAGCGTCGTTGCAGACACCCTCCCGTCCGACCTTGTCCCACTCGTCAGGAATACCCGATTGACGTTGCATCGGATCCCAGAGAGCGGACTCCCTGGATACCTCTCAATCATCACGGAGGATATCTCGACAGACATCCGCGCAACAACGGAGACCGGACGTCTGATCACAGGCAATCGTCTCCACCGCCTGGGACGAACTCTGCTGGCATCCGCCGCATTTGATCCGTCCCCTTTCCTGGACGACGCTCGAAAGATCGCCAGACGAATGCGCTTAGACCTCCCTAAAGAGACGATTCCCAGTACCGAACCGGACCATCTGGATTCATCTGTTGTCGACACGATCCGAACGCTGCCACAGGACATAATCGCTGTTGCCCTCGAGGAGACCTTCGTATCCGTCATCCTCGAGCAGAAGCTCGCTCAGCTCACAAAACAAACGCTCTCGGATTGGGATGCCGGCCACATCCAGCAGCTATTTGTTAACCGTTCTCTTGGTAATCACACGGGTGAGGCCTACTTCGTCGACGCATCTCAGCCTCGACTCAGGTTCACCGTATCGACCTCAAATCTCCGGGTTCTCCTGAACCTGCCTCCAGAACCGATTCTGCCGTGAAGTGGATCAGTCAATACTGGTTCGCCCTCGTAATCCTCACGCTCTTGGATCTAATACTCATCGGAGCCACTGCTTTCCATTACGGCGCCCACTTCTATCTGCCGCGGATACCCGATGACCTTGAGCATCTTAACCCTCAGAGCGGTGTCAACATCTACGCATCGGACGGGACCTTTCTGTACTCACTGAACCGGTCACGCACGACCATCCCGCTCGATCGTATGTCCGCGGACTTCGTGAATGCCGTCATTGCAACGGAAGATGCTGTATTCTTCGAACATCGTGGTTTCAGCCTGAAGGCCTATGCTGGTGCGTTCGCAGAGAACCTGCGGACTTGGCGACGCACAAGGGGTGGAAGCACGATCACGCAGCAGATCGTAAAGAACATCTTCCTGACACGTGAGAAGTCGTATGTGCGCAAGGCCAAGGAATTGCTGCTCTCGGTTCAGCTGGAAGAGATGTTCGAGCGAAAGTATGGCGAATCCCATAAGCGTAAGCTGCTCGAGCTCTACATTAACGGCAGTTTCTACGGGACAAACGCCTATGGAATCGAGGATGCGGCACAGGTCTACTTCAACCGATCTGCGGCAAATCTGACACTTCTTCAGTCTGCGGTCCTAGCCGGCCTGCCGAACGCCCCAAGCGCCTATCGCCCCGTCTATGGTGACAGCGCTGCGATCGCGACCGCCCTCCGACGAGCTTCCCACGTCCTTCACCGTATGGTCGCCGCTGCGTACATAGACTCGGCTGAACGTGATCAGGCCCTAGCGGACAGCCTACATCTGAACCCTCAAAGACGGATCCAGAACCGGTCCCCTTACCTCGTGGAAACGATCAAAGAAGAAATCGCGAAACGATGGGGGGGATCGGCGCTCAGCTTCGGTGCGCTCGACGTTTATACGACACTCGATCTCGAAACCCAGCGGCACGCTCAGGAAGCAGTCGACCAAGGCGTCCTCGATCTCGACAGGCGTCTCGGTTTCTCGCCATACGCCACAGCTAGTCCGGGCGAGCGGAAGGAGTACGTTCAGGCTTCGCTGCTCTGCGTAGACTACAGAACCGGGCACGTCAAAGCGATGGTCGGTGGACGAGACATCTTCACGAGCTACTACAACAGAGCGACAACCGCCCGCCGTCAACCGGGATCCGGGTTCAAACCCGTCGTCTACCTATCCGCGTTCGAGTCGGGCGATGTCACGCCAATCAGCCTGTTTGTCGACGAGCCGAGAACGTATCTCGTCAATGGTCGCGGCTGGTCGCCCAAAAACTTCCAAGACAGCTACCTGGGTCAGACCACGGCAGCATGGGCCCTCATCCGGTCTGCGAATTCGACCTCCGTTCAGATCGCCCAGCAGATCGGCCCTGACCAGATTGCCAAAACTGCTTCCAGACTCGGTATCTCGTCTCCGATGCTGCCCGTACCGAGCATCGCCCTAGGATCGAACGAGGTCACGATGCTCGAAATGGTCACAGCCTACGGAACGTTCGCAAACTCAGGTCTTCGCGTCGAGCCGACCTTTCTGACACGAATCGTCGATCGCTACACAGGCCAAACGCTATATAAGCATCGAACACGACAGGTCTCCGCCCTCGATCCTGAACTCGCCTTCGCCATCACGAGTCTCCTCGAAAACGTCGTCAACCGGGGAACCGGCTACGCCGTGCGTCGAGCAGGCGTAATCGGCTCAGCCGCGGGCAAGACCGGCACCACAAACGACAACACCGATGCCTGGTTTACGGGCTACACACCGGAACTGGTCGCGAGCGTATGGATCGGCTTCGACAGCCGAACATCTGGCCACAAGCTGATCGAATCGGGAACCAAGCGACAGATCACCGGCGGAAGCGGTGCGGTGCCGATCTGGGCGGATCTCATTAAGCGCTTGGAACCCTCGAGCAGGACCTTCTTCCAACCCCAAGGAATCCACTTCGCCAAAATTGATCCCACGACGGGCCGCCATCTCTCCGGATCCGACACCCTCGCAGTTCGCCCTATCCACATCGCTCTACCTTCACACGTGATGCTCCCGTCTCCTGATCCGCAGAAGAGCTCTAACTGACTCCTCACCTTGCCGGTCCGCAAAAATTAGCCTTACTTCACGGTGTAGCGGGGTGGGTAACCTTTCGCGTTTTGTAGCTTACCCCAGAGAGGTGGAAGGCTATTTTTCATGGTTCGCCCTAGGGAGGACATAGATGAGTAAGACAGCCCGCGTCGGTCTCGCCAGACAGGAAAGCCGGAGAGAAAACATCTACCACGCCATGGACCTAGTACGAAAAGACCTGATCCCAAAGCTCGCCGACCAGGTCATGCTCAAGCCGAACTTCCTGTCGAACAATAACCAGCTTGCCAGCTCACACGCCGATGCTATGCGTGGCGCGATCGACTTCCTTCTGAGCTGTCCGAGTCCGCCCTCCGAGATTCTGATAGCGGAAGGTGGGAACGAAGATCGCTCAGGTGAGTGCTTCGACAACTTCGGGTATCCCTCGCTCATCGACGAATACGAGGTCGAGATACGGCTGATCGATCTGAACCAAGAAACGGAATGGGAGACCTGCACGGCTTATCTGCACGACCGATCGGAGTATCAGGTCCACATGCCCAAGACGGTTCTCGACTGTCCGTGCACGATCTCTGTCGCCATCGCAAAGACGCACGACGTGTGCTGTGTAACGCTGGCGCTCAAGAACATGATCATGGGGACGATCAGAAAGCAGGATCGCGTCAAGATGCACGGGTATACCGAGCACAAAACGCGTGAGCTTCCAACGGAGTCTCGGACGATGAGCGTGAACCTGATCCGGCTGTCGCATTACCTGAAGCCGGATATCGGTGTGATCGACGGGACGGTCGGTCTACAGGGAAACGGTCCCGGGGGAACCGATGCGGTCGACCTCGGTGTTGCCGCTGCGAGCGCCGACGTCTACGCCGTAGACGCTGTCATCTCCAAAGCGATGGGCTTTGAGCCCTTGGAGCTCGGATGGCTGTACTACGCGAACGACCTAGGATTCGGGGTCGCCGATCTCGAACACATCGAAGTTCTAGACACTTCGATCGAAGATGTGGTGGTCGGCTTCAAACCACATGAGAAGAACGATCTTCAGCTGCAGTGGCAGGACAAAGAGGCCAACAGATACCTGCAGATGGCTTAGTCAAAGGGGGTGCAGGAGTGGAACAACCCAGAGTTGGGCTCGTGAGAGGAGAGGATCGTAGGGGTAACATCTTCAATGCGATGGATCGGGTTCGGGAGGACATTGCTGCGAAGGTCCGGTCTGAAGTCATGCTGAAACCGAACTTCTTGTCCGGGACAAATCAACTCGCCAGCTCTCACCCGGACGCAATCCGGGGAGCCATTGACTTCCTGTGCTGTCTCCCTCAGCCGCCTCGAAGGATCCTGATCGCGGAAGGCGGGAACGAAGACCATTCAGGGCAGGCTTTCGACAGCTTCGGTTACCAAGATCTGCTAGGTGAGTTCGACATCCCGATCGAGCTTCTGGACCTCAACCAAGAAACCACCTGGGAGACGATCGAAATCTTCCTGAAGGACAGGTCGACCTACACCGTCAACATGCCGAAGACCGTGCTCGACCATCCCTGTACGATATCGCTCGCAATCGCCAAAACGCACAACGTCTGCTGCGTCACACTGGCCGTAAAGAACATGATCATGGGCACAATCCGCCGCCAAGATCGTGGCAAGATGCACGGCTATCCCGGTGATGGCGAGTGGGACGCATCACACGAAGCCCGAGCCCTGAACATCAACCTGATTCGCCTTGCTCGGTATCTCACCCCGGATATCGGCGTCGTAGATGGCACGGTCGGACTGCAGGGCAATGGTCCGGATGGGACGAATGCGATTGACTTCGGTGTCGCCGCTGCAAGCGCGCACCCCTTCTCTGTCGACGCCGTCATAGCCAAGACAATGGGCTTCGAACCGATGTCACTCGGTCTGCTCAGCTACGCGCACGACCTGGAGATGGGCATCTGCGATCTCGACTGCATCGAGGTTCTCGGCGAGCATATAGGCGACGTCACGGTCCGCTTCAAACCCCACGAGACGACCGATCTTCAGCTACAATGGCAGGATCCCGAAGCCGACACGTACCTGCGTGCCTAGCAGCGACACCCCACGCCTTTCCTTCTGACCTCCTTGGGGCCCCGACACGGCCGCTGAACGCGTCAGTCTGCACTCGTCTCTAACTCGTCCTGCAGGTATTGTCTCACCGCCAACGGCGTCGCGCTAAGCACTCCCGCATCCACCGGTAGCAACACTCCGGTCACCCATCTCGCTTCATCACTCGCCAAATAGACGGCCGCCCACGCCACATCCCATGCCGTCCCTTCGACACCAAGCGGTCCTGCCTTTCGGCGTAGCTCCCGCATCTCGGGTGTGATGCTATTGACCATAGGTGTGTAGATATGTCCGGGCGCTATGCAGTTCACGCGTATCCCTTGGCGGCCGTGGTGCACGGCCATACTCGGCGTGATCCCAATCGCACCGGCCTTCGCCGCCGCATACGGGATGTTTTCCGAGAAGCCTGCGCGAATCCCGTCGATCGACGCGATATGGATGATCGATCCACCTCCGTTTGCTTCCATACTCCGCACTGCCGCTTTGGACGCAAATACCATACTCTTCAGATTCACATCCATCACGTGCTGGTAGTAGGCCTCCTCGAGATCAGTCACGCGGCCTCCTGCCCCGATCCCAACGGCATTCACGAGCGTATCTACTTTTCCGAAGGCCTTCTCAGCCTCGACAACCATCCGCTCACAGTCCTCAACGTTAGACACGTCGGCCACACACAGCTGACAGGACAACCCTTCCTTGTTCAGTGCATTCGTGGTGATCTGTGCGTTGCCCGCATCCCGGTCCACCACCATCACTTGCGCACCTTCACTTGCAAACAACGTGGCAATCGCTCGTCCGACACCCGTGCCCTCTCCCTCACGAGTTCCCGAACCGGTCACGATCGCAGCTTTGTTCTTCAGTCGATCTGGCAAGAGTGATCTCCTTGAATCGATGTGATCACGACGCCCAAGGCTGTGTCTCGGTTTCAACGGGCTCGCCCATTTCCTGCGCCTGCTCCATCGCGATATCCAGGTATCGATCCTGACACGCCTCGGCCAGAGAGTAAAAAGTTGGTCCGCCAGCCACGTATTCGGCCATCTTGAGAAGGCAGTGTCCGACGGCAATGTCGTCGTCGGCTAGTGAACCCGGGATCAGCGGGTTCCGGTAGATCCACTCTTCACCGAGCGTGTAGCCTTTCAGGTAGTACCCTTCGAGATTCCCTCTGAGACCAGCCTCTTCCCGGACGAAGGGCAGTCGGATCGGTGTTACGTGATCCTGTAGGTAGGTCGCTGTTTCCTGAAGGATCTCGCCTCGCACACCCCGAACGACAACGCGCTGTCCGCGGATGTGGGAACGATACTGATCGCCAAGGAAATCGAACACGCCCAGCCGATCACCAAAATCGAAGTAGGCGAAGTTCTGAGTCGTCTCGACAACCTCCTCGTTCTCGTCGGGTTCTCCCCTCCCCATGGTCTTCACGATCGGTGAGGTAAATGTCCTCCCGATCACAACCGCGTTCTCGTACTCAATGCCAAGCAACCGCCTGATCAGACTGATCCCGTGATACCCGTGCGCCGCCGACACCTGGACCTGCGTGATCGGACCGAGTTTTCCGCTCTGCGCGTAGGCGATGCGAGCGTAGTGGTGCGGTTGCAGGTGATATTGCTCGGCCACCTGTATCTTAGCCCCGTTCTGCACGAGGCTATAGAGATGAGCAAGCTCTTCCACCGTCTCCCCCGGAGGCGTCTCAGACAGAACTGGCTGACCGAGCTGAACGAGCTCCTCAATTGTACCTGGGTTGGCTTCCCAAGTTACACTGGTGACCGTAAAGTCCGGCCGTCCCTGTTCGATCATCTCTTTTGCGCTACCGTAGAGAGGGACCCCCAGACCAGCACCCAGATGATCACTACGGTCCGGGTTACGCGAGACCAGACCAACACACTCGAACCGGTCCGAGCACGCAGCCACAACGCGTAGGTAGAACTCAGACCGCCACCCCGTTCCTACAATCCCGAATCGAATCATGCTTAAACCTTGTCTGTTTTTCGCTAACCTCGTATTCCTTTCGGGCATCGAAGATAACTCCGAGCGACGGAAACCGTTACCAAAGCGACCAAGCAGGCCATCGATACGCTCAGGAGGCCTGATGGACATCACCTGTTTCGATGCGTTCGTCTTCTACGAGGATTGACTGTTGCTAGAAATCCAGCGTCCCCACAAGTGGACGAGGATTCGCATTCATATCGGGTCTGATCGTGGGACGAAGGGAACGGGGGGTGAAGGTGAACCAGCCTGGTCCAATCGACTTGTCCGAGGTCATGTTTATCGATCTGAGAACTCTTCCAAAACCTGTTCAGGGAAGACGACCGATGACCTGCTCGCAGGCTAATCAGAGCGGATCGAACGCGAAGCCGTGCCCCACTTTGACATCCCTATACCGACGAACTCCGCGATCAGCCTTCGTCCTACTTTGGCGCGATTTCAGAATAGTCGGTCTTGCTGACCATCGACGTGTCCCTCAACCCGGGCTCCAGACAGTATGTAGTTCGCGTATGAGCTCGGATCGGTAGCCACGATATACTGCTCATATGCCCGCATCCATTCGTTCTTCCACAGGTCCCGGGCACCTTCTCCGTCTCGTTCAAGGCCACGCGCCAGACAGATCGCAGCGGGCGTCTCGACCCATACGCGGATGTCGTACAGATCCCTCAGCTCTTCGCGAATGCTGAAGACCCCCTCGACGATCGTCGCACCGCCAGCCGGAACATAATGCCATTCGGCAAGCTTATCGTCGCGCCAGTCATACCGCTGGTATCGCCCCGATCGGCCTTCTGCGAGCGGCTGAATGACCTGATCCCGAAGCCGGTGCCAGTCGTAGTCCGACCCTGGCTGTGAAATCACCGTATCCCGGTCTGGGCGACTAGACAAAGGCAACCAGAAATCATCGACGGCCACGACCGTCGTGTTGTCGAGCCGATCAGCCAGCTCGCACGCGAGGCTCGATTTCCCGGCCCCGCCACGTCCGTCGATTGCGACCAATTTTGTCGTCGAGCCTGGGACCGTTGCGCTGATCGCATTCGTAAGAGCATCCAAATCCATACGCCGTAAATATGCACCCCCCTCGCATTAAGCAAAAGCGGCGAACCCATAAGGATTCGCCGCTTTAGGCATGTCAGTATCCGTTGCCTGTTTCCGAAGCCGATGGCTATCCGGATTCGCTTCGGCTTAGCCGGGATATTTTCGCCACGCCCCGTTGGGCTCCCCCACTACATCGCCGCCCTTGGCAGCTAACCGCCTCTCCTTGATTTCCGTGTATCCGTGGCTAATTGTCATCATCTCGTTCGCTCAGCAACTCACCTCTCTGGAGTCGCTCCGCGTTCTCAGTGGACCACAGGATATTCTTCATCACCTTCTGCGCGGCGATATAGCGTGTCGCAGCAAGGAAGTGGATCCGCTTCTCCTCCGAGTCCTCAGTGATGTCGTAGTGCCGATACGCTGCCTCCAGCACCTGGAACATGTGGAGTTCGGCATCCTCTCGCAGCGTCACGTGTGCGAGCGCGTGCTTCAGCTTGGTGATGTCTCGGTCCTCTGACAGATACTGGTTCACGAGCAGTTCAGCCTCGTAGACCTTCTGGAAATCCGCGAACTCTTGGAGCCGATCCAGCATCTCTTCGTCTGTCGAGAAGGTCTCACCGAGCATCTGATCCACGTTCGGAACACGAGCAGACGGCATGTTTAGCCATCTCACGAACGTCATGAACACAGAACCGTGAAACAGACCTCGCATCAGCTCTTTGCTCGGTGACATCAGGAAGGCGCGATACAACGCGTGGGCATAGGAGTAGATGTTCGCCACATCGTGCCAATCACCCTCGTTCTTCAGGTGGAACCGCGTCGTGCGGATTGCGCCCGCATAGGTCATGGCGCGGCAGATTTGAGTTGGATCTACCCCTGCTCGCAGTTCCTTCTCGATCTCCGCGACGATCGGTTCGAAGTCATCCTGGAGCAGCACCTTTGTGAACGCCGAAACATTGATCCCCTTCTCGTTGGTCTGATTCGCTTCCCAAATCTCGTCGAGCCGAGTGAACACATCTTCAAGAACGGGAACGACATCCATCCAACGTGACGTCTCCTCATGTCGGGTCCGGGTGATCAGATCCACGATGATCGGTCTCAGGATCTCGTGTGCGCCCTTCCAATCCACGTAATCGAGCGCCTCGAACATCTTGTTTGCAAAGTCGAGCGCGTGACCATCACCGGTGAAGTAGAAGTCCGTCGCCGCAGAGAACACGAAGTCGGCCACCACTTCTGGCGGGTATCCGCGATCGTTCAACGTAATCAGAATCCTCTCCGCCGCACCGGTCTGTCTGAGGTCCACATAGCGCCGAAACCATCGCTTTAGTGTCTCCAGATCCGGTTCATCGCTCGCCTGGGGGAACGGGAAGCGCTGTCTGCGTGATCCTCCTCCTGTGCGCCGAGCGATCTGTGTCAGCCCATGCACGAGGAACAGGTTCTGATCCTTCTCCGCGATATCGTCCCACATGTTCCCGGCAATCGTCAGAATCGTTTGCCCTGACGAGAATCCGTCGTTCGTTTTGTATGCGCCGTAAAACAGCCCGTGTTGAATGATCTCACGCGGTGTGGCACCGCTCTCTCGCAGAGCCGTCACCGCCTTGGCGATCAGGAAGGAACTCCGGTCTTTCAGGCCCTGCTCCAAGGTCCGTTTGCCTCGATCAATCAGCCTCCGTCTCGCCTCTTCTTGCTCACCTCCGGAAAGCCCAACGCAGACAAACCCATCCTCGTCGACTCGCAGAGGGAAGGACTTCAGATCGTCGCCTGTCGTCAGGAAGCATCCACCTGTCTTCAGGTCGAACTCCCAGTGATGCCAGTGGCAGATCAGGACTCCATCCCGGACGGTTCCTTCGGACATGGGATAGCCCATGTGCGGACAGCGATTGTCGACCGCGTGGTAGACACCATTGTCCTTGAACACCGCGATATGCGCCCCTTTGATTGTGAAGGGCTTGCTCTTCCCTTCCTTGATTTCATCTGCGGCACAAAGGCGATGATACGTAAGTCTATCAGGATCCGGGGCGGGTACGGGTGGTGATCCGTTCTCGACTCCGTCGAATTCAGTGCTCGAAAGTATCAGCGTCTCAGCCATGGACGCCTCCTTGGTGTATGAATGGACAGCGGCTCATTGCATGACGACAAGATAACCCCGTCATGACGGCGACGCGACTGGCCTTTCCTTCAGGATCCCGCCTACCCTAGTTGTAGCGTTGACAACCCACCGTCTTCGCACGGTTATTCAGAGAGACAGGGATTACGCCAGTGAGAAGGGAAGGATATGACAGATGACAAATTCGGATGGACTGCCGGCGATGGACCTGACGGAGGAGCAGAAATGGTTGTTCGACACGAAAGGCTGGCTGGCCGTCCCGGAAGCCCTGTCAGCTGAAGATGTAGAAGAGATGCGGGAGTTCGCCTATCAACTCGCAAAAGATCCGGAATCGATTCCCGAAGAACAGAGGTCTAGCGTCGGCGGACCGCTTCAGAGGCTGACAGATCACCCACTCGTGGTCGGATTCATGACCGAATTTGTCGGCTACGAGCCCCTACAGACCAAGGACGGATACGGTTTCCGTCACGAAGGCAGCTTCCTGACCATCCGGCCCTGGGGACCAGGGAACAAGGAATTCAGGCCCCACGGGGGACGCGGCGTGTTCAACTTCCCTGGTAACCACCACACCTACCACGTCAGCCCCGGCAAGGTAAACAGCGGCCTGACACGTGTCGTCTTCGAGCTCAACGAGATCCGCAAAGGGGATGGCGGCACACTGCTGCTCACGGGTAGCCACAAGGCGGCCTTCGACCGCCCTGCCTCGACCAACCTCGAAGACAGCCCCCTCTGGGACACCTATTCGTGCCCTGCAGGCACGGCCCTCATATTCACGGAAGCCCTGACCCATGCAGGTGTCCCGTGGAAAAGCACAGAACGCGAACGCTGCGCAGTCTTCAACTGCTACAACACGATTGGGAGCAAGTGGCACCAGTGGGAACCGCCCGAAGAAGTGTATGCAACCATGCCCGCGAAACGGCAATCGCTCTACAGGCCGACGTGGTGCGACAGGAATCGGGTAAACCCGGGGCATCAGGGTCATCCAGGGAATGCTTATGTGCCGGAGGGGCAGGTTTTGGCCTAGAAGAAAGCAAATGTTCAGACTGAATCAGAGCCTGCCTCTGACGCAGCGTGGATTACCGGATCACCTGCTTGGTCAGTTCGAAATGCTGTGCCAGGATCTCGGCGAACTCCTCGGGATTCACAGGACAGCCGGTCTGACGTGCCGTATCAGGCGCATAACAGCTGCGGAGTAGAATGGCCATCCCTGACACCGACTTCGAAGTTGCCGAACATCATAAAGAACTCTGCCGCTGCAGTAACGGTGCCCCGACGATCACGCGGCAAGTTGTTCTGGAGAATCGACAGCTTCGGTCTTTCACAAAGACAACCTCTCCTCACCCTGCCTGTCGTAATGACGACTGAATTGCCAGGAAAGTTTTGTTTGTTTACACGGAGAGTTCTCCATTGATATGTGACCGGAACAGATATAACATAACCCCATAACCAACAACGATTTATAGAGGAGTAAAAATGATTCACGTCATCGCCACGATCACCTGTAACGACGGAAACCGTGACGCCTTCATCGACGCGTTCAAGCAGAATGTGCCGGATTGCCTAGCCGAGGATGGCTGTATCGCCTACGGACCAACGGTGGATGTGGACTCAGGGATCAGCGCGCAGGGAGCGCTTCGCACCAACGTCGTCACCGTCGTAGAACAGTGGGAGTCGTTGGATGCTCTGACCGCACATCTTGCCGCCCCACATATGGCAACGTATCGCGAGAAGGTGAAGGACCTTGTGGCCGGGGTGACTCTTCAGGTATTAGAACCTGCATAGAAGTAAGCCGGCCTTCGCCAGGGCTTCGGCCCGGCAATCTAGCTAGATACATTAGGTCAGCCAATCCTCAGTCGACCAACTTCGGCAAAACTATGCTATCAATTGTACAGGTCATACATTCGGAACGCGGGCGTCGGGTAGCACGGGTCGACGGTACCAGGCTCGATATCCTAGAGACGCCTTCGACGTTGTCGCTCATAGAGTCAACGCTGGACCGCGGCGCATCCTTGGCTGACGTCATTTCGCGAGCAGTGTCATCCCTGCAAGTCTCATACGACGAAGTCTACGCGGGTTTGAGTGATTGGACGCTGCTTCCGCCCTTCGACCACCCGGACGAGCCGAATCGGCTGATCGTCAGTGGGACGGGTCTCACACACAAAGCCAGCGCAGCCAACCGACAGGCCATGCACGAGGCTCAGAGTGGCAACGAAGAGTCGCTGACTGACAGCATGCGCATGTATCAGTGGGGTCTCGAAGGAGGAACGCCTCCGGATGGTGAGATCGGTGCGCAGCCGGAGTGGTTCTACAAGGGTCTCGGATCGATCGTTCGGGCACACGGGGAGCCGCTTGATGTGCCGACCTATGCTGACGATGGCGGTGAGGAACCGGAGATCGCGGGCTGCTACGTGATCGACAGAGATGGGAATCCCAGACGTGTCGGGTTCCTCCAGGGAAACGAATTCGCCGATCACGTAATGGAGAAGAAGAATTACCTGTATCTCGCCCCTTCGAAGCTGCGCGATTGCTCCATCGGACCTGAACTCGTCATCGATGCTGAATTCGGCGCGATCAAGGGAACCGTCAGAATCGAAAGAAACGGCGAAACGATCTGGTCGAAAGTGATCTCAAGCGGGAACGATCACACCTGTCACAGCCTCGCAAACATGGAACATCATCACTTCAAGTACGCCGCGCACCGCAGGCCGGGCGACCTTCATCTTCACTTCTACGGAGCAGATGGCTTCAGCTTTGGCGAAGGCGTATCTCTCCAGGACGGCGATGTCATGGTTGTTGCGTGGGAAGGGATGGGTAGAGCGTTAAGCAATCCCTTACGAGTTTCGGAAGAGACAGACTCTTTAGTCGCGATTTCACCCTTGTAGTCAGAGCAGGTGAAGGAACCTTTTATCCCGCTCGCTTGCTCCCACGGTCATGATTGTAGACGTCCACTCCCACACCTGGCAATACCCCGACCACTTCGGCGACACCTTCCGGGATCAGGCGACCCGGGCTTGGGGACGTCATGACGTCGATCTGAAGGTTAGGTATGAAGATTACAGAAAACAGGCATCCGAACCGGTCAAGACAGTCGTGTTCGGTGGCAAGGCTCTGCTCAGTGGAATATGGGTCGATGATGACTATGTAGCCAACTATGTAAGTCAGCATCCGGATGACCTGATTGGGTTTCTCTCGGTGGACCCGACACAGGAGGGGTGGCGAGCCGATCTGGAGCGCGGTCACCAGGATCTCGGGCTACGCGGGATCAAGCTGCTGTCGATGTATGCAGGGAACAAGCCATCCGATCCGGAGCTTGACGACCTCTGGGGATACGCAACTCGGCACGGCCTCCCAGTGTTGCTCCACACAGGAACGACCTTCATCGCGCAGGCGCCGCTCGAATGCACGCTTCCCCGTCACTTGGACACCGTAGCCGTGCGCTTTCCCGATGTTCGAATCGTCATGGCTCACCTCTCGCATCCCTACGGCGGCGAGTGCGCAGCCGTGATCCGGAAGCATCCAAACGTCTACGCAGATGTCAGCGCGATCCACTACCGACCGTGGCAGCTTTACAACGCTTTGATGCTTGTTCAAGAATACGGTGTCTGGAGCAAGCTCCTGTTTGGCACCGACTACCCGTTTGCTACGGTGGACAATACGCTCGAGGGACTTCGTTCACTGAACGACATGCTGGAAGGGACAGCCTTGCCACGTTTGGATGAAGAGGAGATGGAGGAAATGATTTTCCGCGAATCCTTGAAGCTGTTGAACCTCAACTGAGCGAGGTAGCGGATGAGCAGATGAGAGTAGAACAGACAAACCGTTTTTTCGTCTACTCGCCCCTTCTACCGCTCGAATGAAAAGAACGAATAGTGATTATTGATTCGCATAATCATACCTACTACCACGGCCTGAACGCCGACGACGTCATCGGGGAGATGGATGCCTTCGGGATCGATGTCTGCTGGCTACTAACCTGGTACCATCCCCCGGGAGAGCACGTCCCTTCGAGCCATCGTGTGTTCAACCCAGAAAACGCACGGCCGGACGGTACGCACGCTGGTATCGTGCTCGACGATGTCACACGCTCACGCGACCAGTATCCTGATCGATTTGTCTCAGGCTATTGTCCGTGTCCTACCGAGGGAGATCCGGCAGCGCTGCTGGAGGCTGCGGTAAGATCGCACGGGGTTCGCGTTTGCGGCGAGTGGAGTTACAGGACCGTCCTCGACGATCCCAGGGCGATCAAACTGTTCCAGGCTGCGGGAGAGATGAGCTTGCCGGTCGTCCTTCATATCGACACGCCTTATCTGCCCGATGCGTCAGGTAACAGGATTTATCAGGATGTGTGGTATGGTGGAGAGATCGACTGCCTAGAGCGAGCGCTGAAGGTTTGCCCGAACACGGTCTTCATCGGACACGCACCGGGATTCTGGCGTCACATCAGCGGAGACGCTCCTACCGACACACAGATGTATCCGGATGGGCCGATCCTGCCCGGAGGAAAGCTCTTTGACCTATTCGATATGTATCCAAACCTTTGGGCAGACTTGTCGGCGGGATCCGGACTAAATGCGCTTCGTCGCGACTCGGAGCACGCTGTCCGGTTCATCACGACATACCATGACAGGCTTCTCTACGGGCGCGATGCAACTGGAAACGATCTGATGGCGTATCTGAACGATCTGGATCTGAGCGAACANGTTCGAGATAAGCTCTTCAACGAAAACGCNCTAAAACTAGTCCCTCTAGCTACTGCTTCGTGAACGTGAAAGTTCCCATCGACNGACTGCTTTGGGGACTTGAGGTGATCGCACCGATTACGTCCGGCGGCANGGCCAAACCCTCTGGCGCATAGGTAGTTGCCGCTGTCCATACCTAGGTCTTGGGCGAAACAGGAAAGGACACCTCGTAGACTCAGTCGGGGCTGGGTGCGACACTAGTCACAAGCGGGTGGTTTCCGTCTATCTCGATAANTAAGACTGGTCACGACGCGAATGGGGTCACGATCNNACCCAAAGATTACTTTCGCAANCGTGCCCGCTCTANCGCTGCCGATATCTCAGTGCTCAGATCACCGGTCTGACCGATCTCGNGCATCCTCTTGATGCCCAGCGTCGNTGCCTGCCACCCGCCCAAAAGTAGAGAATCTGAAATTGCAATGCGCTAAATGAACCAATGAGGAAGAGATGGCTAAACCCAACCTTCTTTTTTTGATGCCTGATCAGCTCCGTGCCGACTTCCTGAGTTGCTATGGCGCGGACTTCATCGAAACACCTTACATCGACAGCCTATGCGAGCAGGGGGTTCGGTATGCTCGGGCAATCGCCCCGTCGCCTGTCTGTGTCCCAATGCGTTCGACGCTGCTTACNGGNCTGAACGCGATCAGGACCGGCGTTCTCAACAACGAAACGTATCTGCGACCGGATCTGGAGNCGTGCGGAATCGACACGTGGCCGGCGATACTNTCTGCATCGGGCTACCGGACGAGCGCGATCGGCAAGATGCACTTCTACCCGTGGGAAGCATCGATGGGTTTCGAAGACCGTATCGTCTGTGAGGACAAACGGTGGATCCACATCGAGGATGACTACCAGAAATATCTGAAGGCAAAAGNCACNCGGAAGCTTCACGGGAATGAGCACGNGGGTTACCAGGAGAACCGTGGGGCAATCGTGCATCAGCATTCGTTCGAAGACTCGTGGGACGGCTTTGTCGGTAACGAAGCCGCGAACTACATCAGCCATTATCAGGACGATCGGCCCTTCGCTATGATGGTCGGGTTTCCAGGACCGCACTGTCCTTATGATCCGTCGCCCGAGTATGCTGACACGTATCGTCCCGAGGATATGCCAGCACCTTANCCGGTCGGTCCCGACCAGCCTTCGCAGTTCGTCAAGCAGAACGTCCANGTCAACCTGGGCACNTGGAACGGTGTCGACTACACTGTTTTCACGGATGAACACAAGGCAACGATTCGGGCCCATTATGCTGCGCTGGTCAAAGGGATCGACGACAAGGTCGGGAAGATCATCGACGCACTGAAGTCGACCCATCAATACGACAACACGATCATTATTTTCTGTAGCGATCACGGGGATTNCCTCGGTGATCACGGTCTGATCGGAAAAGGCACATACTACGAGTCGAGCACAAAGGTCCCGCTGATCGTCCGCAATCCCAGTATGTCTGAAGGGATCGTCCACAGAGGCCCTGCTACGATCATGGACATCACGGCCACGCTCCTCCACTGCGCTGGTTGCCAGGTCCCCGACTACATGGACTCGAAACCACTCGCCGATCTTGGCATACCGAACGACGTAGGTCGCGATCGTGTGTTCGGGTTTGTCACTGGGGGGGCGATGAACTACGACGGATGCTGGAAGCTCGCCAGGTATTCGAACGGATACGCTGCTTTGTTCAACGTTGACGAGGATCCGGGNGAGCAGAANAACCGAATCGACGATCCCGAGTGCCAGGACAGCAGGAGTCGTCTCGACGCAGAGCTGACGACTCGCATCATCGAATCCATCAATGCCGCACACATCGAGAAGGCACATCAAACCTCGTGGGAGGATCCGGTCTTCTGTCAGGGCGAAGGCCGCTGGGAGCGGGACTACCCGAACCCGATCGCATAACCGTTGACCAATGAACCTCCACGAATAGATCGTCCTGGAATTTCGTGTACTATTGCTGCGTGTCTACACCGGTCATCCCGAGTGCCCGAAGCTGGGCCTTTGTTTGGCGGAGGANGTATCGAGAGACGGTTGTAAACCCCTTAAACGCATATACGAACTTCCGGTATAATACACTTGGGCAGCCTAGGGCTGGTCCCTCGATACGGCGCTTNGCGCCTACTCGGGATGGAAGGGAAACCATGTTGTCTACCCACGCGATCGAATCGATCACACGCACCGTCCTCTGCATTCCTTTCCACGAACGTTGTCGCCTGGTCAAGACGGTCCGTGTCAACGGATGGTCGATGGTCGATCTCTATCGCGTCCGGTCGACTTCAGGCATGGAGGGAATCGGCGAGAACCTGGCACTCTACGGATCGCCCACATCGAGCGAATCACA
>PAXL01000023.1 GCA_002714465.1 Gemmatimonadota bacterium
TCACTCCGTCGCGATACTTGTACCAGTGATCACCGGCTCGCCCGACCTGACGCCCGTCCCCACCGCGCAGACGGCCACGTTGTGCCCCCTTTTTCATGAAGATGCAGTAGTCGTGGTCAGCGCGGAACTTCGGTCCCAAGAGCTCGAGCAGATAAGGGACCACTTTGGGGTGGTCGAACAGATCAACGCAGGCTTGGTCCCAACGGGAGACTCGGCTGGTCCGCTTGAAGTTGGTTTCGTCGTAGGGCTGCCCGAATTCGCGATCGGCAATCGCGTTGAGACGGGTGACATCCTCAGGTGTAAGGACGTTCTTGATAACGATGTAACCATCGAGATCGAAGACGAATTTCTCTTCGGGTGTCATTGTTTCGGATCTCCTGATGTGTTGTAACGAGTGGCTCAGTGTTTCCTGAAAGCGGGCTTTTCGCCTGGCACAGGGGAGTTGTCGAAGGCTCCCCGGCTCACGACGGTGTCAATACCTCCAAATGAATCAATCTTGGTCGCCTGGTCGGTTTTCGCGCGGCTGTCCTGCTCGATCGGATCGCAGATCTCTCGTAAACGGGTCTCAAAGCTCTCGATCAAATCGTATCGTGAATCTGCAAGGTCAGTCAATTCTTTCGGGTCCGCGTTCATGTCGAACAGCTGCGCGGGCTCGTGGGCGTAGTGGACATACTTATGTGTCAGGTCACGGAGCATGTAGGACGCGTGTCTCGACCCCACAGCGTGGTATTCGCTGAAGACCGTGCGGTCTCGATCCTCTTCGGCGGCAATTTTCCAGATCGACTCTCCGGGCAGGTCTGCGTCTGCAGCGGTATACGAGGCTCCCACGCACTCGACGGCCGACTGGAAGGTGTCGACGAGTGAAACAGGTGTCCTGCAAACTTTGCCTACCGGCACATCAGGCCCTGCAGCGATGAAGGGGATCCCAGCAGATTCCTCGAACATACTGAATTTACCCCACACCCCCCGGGCCCCTTGATGCTCGCCATGATCGGAGGTGTAGATCACGCGTGTTGAGTCCGCAAGTCCAAGGCGATCCAGCTCGTCGAGAACACGGCCGATCTGTTCATCCAAGTGTGAGCACGCACCAAGATAAGCCGCGATCATCTGCCTGATTTCCTGTTCGCTGAACTGGGGATCGAAGTCGAAGAACTTTCGCATATAGTCGAGAGCCGGATGCTGAGGCCAGTCCGACTCGCGCCACTGAGGCAGAAACTCGAGATCCTGGTCGATATACTGGTCGAAGAACTTCTGCGGGCAGATATAGGGCGGGTGTGGGCACACAAACGAGAGGAACACAGCCCACGGTTTGTCGTCGTCCTTGTGCGCGTTGAGCCAAGCTACCCCGTTGTCGCCGTTTCGGACGTCGTAGGCCAGGTAGGTTGACTCGCCGGGACCGGCTCCCAGGATACCGCCGCGCTTCTTCCTTGCAGGTGCCCGTTCACTGCGGATGCACCCGAGGATGTCGCCCACACCTTCGACGACGTGGAGCGGCTCGACTTCCTCGGTGAATCCGTGGTCGTTCTTGGGGCCGCTGAAGTGCAGTTTGCCGATTGAGTCGATCGTGTGGTCCTGTTCACGCAGGCGATGATGCCAACTTTCTACTTTGCCATCGTACGGATGGGCATTGTCCCAGTAACGGATCTGGTGGACATACCGGCCCGTTGCGATAGAGGCCCTAACGGGGACGCAGATTGGACAGTTCGTGTATGCGTTGTCGAAACGGGTCCCACGTGCAGCCAGCCGGTCCAGGTTTGGTGTCTGCACCACGGGATGCCCGTAGCATCCGAGGGCGTGNTTATTGTGTTGATCCGAGATGATGTAGAGAAAGTTTGCTGGTTTCATTGATTAGGCCCGTTGCATGTGGAATCGGCTAGCATCCGGTTCAGCACATTCTTTGTAGTGGTCTGTAAATGTGCAGATACCCTGATTGGTTAGTTCTCGTCGAGAGATGCCCTAGGCCAGAAGAGAGACCCACTGACCGGATAGACGCTCGTTCGGGAAGCGCAGCATTCGATCGTGCACGACCTGAGGTTAGGGACAAGTGTAAAGGCAAATCGGGCAAATAGAGCGTCGAAACGAATCCGTTTTAGCTGCCACTCGGTGATGCCTGACTGCTTGTTCTTTTCGGGGATGGGGTCCTGGGGTCATCACGGTCGCTCTTCGCGAGGCGGTAACTTATCTTGGCCAAACCAACTTATCAACTCAAAAGCAAGTTACAGGCAGTGGGAGAAAAGTGCGATGGCAAAAGACGACAGACTCTTCGGAATAACCGTTCTGGCAGACTTCATCCTGAACGAGGGTGTTGAAGGAATCCTAGACAACATCACTCAGAGAGCCGGAGCGAACGCGGTCGCCGTGAATCCGATCGTGACTGCCGAGGCTGCGGAGGGTCAGGGTAGCTGGCAGCCACCAGCGGATGCGGGCAGCAGCCCCAGATTGTTCGATCGACCGCTTTGGGGGAAGACATCCTTGTGGGTACGCTCCGGCCCAAGCTACTATCCGAATGAAGAGCTATACACCGGGTCGACATACCGACCGAAGAAACCGAATGATCTGACNGAGGCGCACGGTCATCTCGTTGGAGAATTCATTGATGCGGCTCTGGAACGGGGTATCAAGGTCTATTTCCAGATTCCTAGCATNACGCCATCCGGTCTGAGGGACGAGGACCGGCCGCGNCTTCCGAGCGGTGACATTCCGGTCCGCATGGCGGATACGGGAAGCCTAGCCAGCGAGGGAAATCGTGCATACGTCGGAGCCTTTATTCGCGATTTGCTTGAGGCGTATCCGAACGTAACCGGGTTTCGGCCGGACTGGCCCGAATACCCCTGCTACAAGCTTCCGGAAGCCTTTGTGGATTTCAATNAAAAGGTANCTAAGTGGGCNGGCGTACACGGGTTCGATTTCGAATCGATTAAGCAGGATGTTGGTCGGTTTTATACGTATCTGCACGGCGATTTGACTAATCGAGATCTGGAAGAGTTTGCTGATGTTGAGCGTGGCAAGTGGGGACAGACACGTCTTCTCCGGCAGCACGCAAACGTTTACGAGTGGTTTAGGCTCAAGCGAGCTCTGTCTCTGGATCTGCTCTCTTTCTGGCGTCAGACCATCACGGATGCAGGTGGTGAGGAGAAGGAACTGTCTGCGAACGCATTCATGCCGCCGCTAACCCTGTGGACGGGTTTTGATCTGGCGGGAGCCGCAGACATCTGNGATGCGGTTTCACCGAAGCTGTATACTATGCACTGGTCAGCGATGGTCGAGTTTTGGGGTCGGGTGTTGCTCGACCATAACGACGGCCTGGATGAGCCGCTCGTGGTTCAGGCGCTCGTCAACCTCTTCGACCTCGACGATGAGGCAACGGCCACACGGATCGAGGATTATGGCTACCCGAATCCGGATGAGCCGCNCCCGATTCCGAACGAGCCACAGACGCGGCGTATCCAACAGGCACTTGCTGAGGTAGGAGGCAAGGCGGAGACGACGTTTCTGATGCATGGCTACGGTCCGCACGACGACTTTGTTCGTCGGTTCAAGCTAGTAGCCGAAAGCGAAGCAGACGGCGTGTGGATCAACCGTTACGGTTACCTGAGTGATGGTAAGCTGAGTGCTGTCGGCGATGTATGGCGGAACTGAAATCGCTAGACAGACCACGATCCCAGTCTGGACCGAAGCGTCCCTATCCAGCGAGGCGTAAAGGGACGCCTCGTGCGAGTGCGTTGGGCAGGGTGAAGGCCATAAGGGAACGCCCTCGAGCTCACTTCAAAGGGCGCTCGTAATTCAATCTCACCAAGGCGATTTACGTTTCTAAAGCCNCCACCGTATCCGGCCGGCCACCGATCGAAGGTANNGCCAGCATCCGCTCCTGTTGCTCCGTCAGATGCTCATATAGTGCTGTGTCATAGTAGCTGCTCGCCCAGGACGAATGTCCAGGCGCATACTTGTAGAGATAAGCACGACGCTGATGGTCCGCCGTCCATTGCGTCGTGCCGTGCACAAGAGCTTCTGTGAAGATGAGCGCGTCACCTGCCTCGACGACCGGCTGTCGGACATAGTGTGCGTTCCGTTGGAACTCCCGCACTTCTTGCGGAATGCTGGTCAGAAAGTTCGTCTTGTGGGTTCCCGGTATACAGCAGAACCCGCCATCTCCAGGACCAGCCGGTGCACCGAAGAACGTGACGACGGTCAGACCGGTTCTAATCACGTCATCCCTGTATTTGTACCAATGATCGCCTTCAAGGCCGTTGTCACCACCGTGAAGGCGTCCTCTTGACTGACCCATCTCCATGAAGATCGCATAGTCGTGGTCGATCCGGATCTTGGGGCCGATGAACTCTAGCAGGTAGGGAAGGATCTTTGGGTGGTCGAGCATGCTTTGGAACACGGGTCCCCACGTCGATGGACGACCGACCTCTTTTCCTGCTTCTTTCAGCTTCTGCTTCTCGTCTGTGATCGCATTTACCGCGTTCACTTCTGCTTCGGTTAGAACATCCTTGACCACGATGTATCCGTCCAGATCGAAAATGAACTTCTCTTCAGGTGTCATGCTGTGCTCCCAGTTCTTGTGCTCCGAATCACCCGATTTCTTGCCTTAATTGATGCAGAGCCGGGTCGGCGGTGTTGCAGAAACAACGGTGATATTGACGTCTAGGACGAGGGGAAGGTCTGGCGGGACGTCCTGCTTGGCAAGGAGCTTGATCCGGCTCATGAAAGGTTCGGATTCAAACTCCTCAAGTCTCTTCCGGGCCTCCTGCTCTCCCGCAAGAACCACCTNTGTGGCAAGTGTCACAAAGGCTTTNATTGCGAAAGCCGGAGTAAAAACCGCCGAGAGTAGAGGACCTGAAACGTGGGTGGAGTAGTTGATATGGAACAAAGCTTCCGACCAGCCGTCGCTTTGTTCGGAAGCAGGCCAGGTCTCTCAGTGCCGATATAGCTTGAGCATTCCACCATTCCCATAATCAAGCTGGAAGTGGATGCCTGACACAGGACGTGCCAACCAGNCCCGATTCGATGATGGAGCAGGTCGCGTAAGGCATCAAGGTCTTCTGGATCCTTCGAAAACGCGCCATCGGTAACCAGCTCCACTCTGACCCTGCTCCTCCGCTTCCCTACTAATCTTTTGTGTATTGGTTGATGATGTGTGTCGAGATTTCATTGGTCGTCGGATCGATGAACTTCGCTAGTAACGAGACCTTGTTGTCCTTGTCGAGGATCGACCAGAAACGCTCGGCAGTCTCAACGATGCCGTCTGAGAGGGCAACGGTATATGGCTCTCCCTCGAAAGATGGGACAGGATCGCCATCATCGAGGTATGTCGTGATGCAGTGACCAAAACCGGGGATCGCTGTCTCGTAGGTAAAGTACTGTCGCGACGTATGGTCTGAGGTGCCTTGAACGGTCTTCAGGATACCCAACTTGTAGGCATATCTAGAATTCGAAGCGGTACTGACAAGCCCGGAGATTCGTGGCGTATAGATCGGTGGATCTGACTCCCACGTTCGAGTGTTCAGCGCGCTCTCGAAGGTTCCGCCATCCGAGAGGTGCTGATCGATCGTGTCCGTCTGATCGCCGTTTGTGACGATGTGATGCGATCCATTGACCCGAATTGGGTGGTAGGAGATCAGGTCCAAGTTGTCGACCTTGGACTCGTCGAAGACCCACGTTCTGACAGAATGTCCATCCTCCAAAAACACGCGGTTCCGGCTGCCTTCGCTTCTGCCCATGATCCAGTAAACCTGGACCATCCGACTCCCATCCGAGTTCTGACCGATCACGATGCCTCGTCCNGGATAGCGTGAGGTCTCGATTCGATCAGACTGATCTTCAAAGTTAGCCATTCCCATGCCCTTGTGTCATAGTTCTCAGAAAATTGAAAGATGTGTCTGTTGTCGCAGGTGTTGTGACGAGTTGCGGTGTATATTCGGCAACCACCGTCGCGTGATCAGGAAGTTCCGCAATGATACGGTGGGGTTCATACTCCGCTTCAACCGCCGACCTTCTTAGATGCGGGCTAGTCACGGAGCAGCGAGTTGTAGTTCGTCGGTATTTCGAAGATCCCGCCACTATGGGCATAGTAGTTTGCGCCAAGCCGGAACGTACCATCGATTGGACGCAACCAGTTCGCGTCAGGAATCGGATACTCCGAGAGCATTCGATCCCAATTTGCGTAGTTATCGGGACCGTTCGACTCCATCAAACCACCTTTGATACCTGGGAACACCGGCAGACGAGCCGCAACGTTCTTGTTCCACTCGACGAGGACGGGTACACAGGCGTTGTCAGCCACAAAGCACTCCATTCCCATCTCTGCTCCAGCCCGGACCATCTCGAAAGCCAATGACATCGTTTTACCAGCAGGTTTTACGGCCAAGGCCTCGAAGCCCTGCTCGGCTCTACGCGCCACGTCTTCGATCGTATGGATGCTCTCGTCAGCCGCGAAACGCGCATCCAGGTCTGACACATCTGCCTCGACAGAATCCTCGAACGGTTCCTCGATCAGGATCACGCGATCCAGTGCGCCGATCCTTTCAGCGTGTTTGACCAGCTCGACGATGCCAGCTTTGTCCTCATACCGTCCGTTCGCGTCGAGATAGTAGAGGATGTTTCCGCTGTCGGTCATCGAGGTGGTAAGACCCTTGGCCATGTCGTGAATCCGCGACAGCCACTCTTTGTCTTTGTGGACCATCTCTTGCTGCGTACCCCGCTGCCCGAGTTTGATCTTCAGAATGTAGGCCCCCGCACGGAGTATGCCGTCCAAGGTATCCATCTCCATTGTGTATCCGACTGCCGGTACCGTTGCTACGGCATTCTGTCTGTGTGCGAGCGTCTCTTGAGACCAAGGCGGGATCAGAGCGTTGAAGCTGGATACACCGTTCTCTTCTGCGAACAACAGCCAGGCCGCGTTGTCGAGAGCGACAAGGGCGATCAGGACAAAGGTCAGGCGAAGCTGTTCGTTTGACGTGATGGCTCGTCCATAGGCGAAAGCGTGCGGGAGGACGTCACCTAGCATGGAGGGCGGGTCTGGATACTCGCGCCCCTGAACGTGCTGGAGGGCGTGTTCGAGGATGGAAGCTTGGAGAAGGTTCCCCCCGACTTCTGTATGCGCGCTGAACACGTCGGGATCGGACCACAGTACGGCCAGCCCACCGATCCCGACCGCCTCGTAGCCTTGGTCGTCACGGAGTCGCACGATGGTGTTCCACTTCTCGTGGAAAGCAGAGCCCTTGAAAGCGAAGGGTTTGGCAAAAGGTTCGCGCTGTATTTCGAGTTGGGTTTCGGTGATTCGCATGTCGATCCTGTAGACGAGTTAGAGACCCGTTCCTATCATAGGTCCCGGTCGACGTCGCATCAAGAAACCACGGAGATAAGGCTTGGAAGGACCATTTACACTCGGGATCGCGGGCGGTACCGGAGCGGGTAAGACGACCCTTGCCCGAGCCATTCTGGACAGGTTCGGCGAGCAGGCTGCGTTGATCGCTTACGACGCTTACTACCGAGATCTTAGCCATCTCGAGCCCGATCAGCGTGCCGCTCAGAACTTCGACGATCCTGCGGCCCTCGAAACGTCCCTATTTGTCTCGGATCTCGAGAAGTTGCAGTCGGGCTCCCCGGTGCGTGTGCCGAGATACGATTTCACGACACACGCACGACTTGAAGAGGGTGTGGACATCGGGCCTGCGGACGTGATCGTCGTGGAGGGGATCCTGCTGCTTGCGTCGGAGTCGGTCTGCGATCGTCTTGATCTCGCCGTGTATGTTGAGGCTGATGCGGACGAGCGAATTTTGAGACGGATCCNACGGGATGTGGAGGAGCGAGGACGCTCGGTCACATCTGTGACCGAGCAGTATCACNCCACCGTCAAGCCGATGCACAACCTGCACGTCGAGCCGAGCAGGTCGCGTGCGGACCTGCTCGTGAACGGTACAGGTGAGACTGAACGAGCCGTCGATCTGATTGAGGCCCACATCGGCGCGCATCTCGCGAGGTGAAACAGAAAGGCCACCCCCTTGGGGGCGGCCTTTCTGTTTCACTGCGTGTCTTGATCACTATGCGTTGGTATCGATTTGTCTGATATCGTCGGCCCGTTTGTCCGCATCTGGGAAGCCGACATTTTTGTCGATCTCGTTTTGAATCGGCTCACCTGCCATATACCGTTTGAGGTTCTCGCAGAAGAAACCGACTGTCCGATGATGTCGCTTTGGTGACCAACCCGCAGCGTGGGGTGTCACGATGCAGTTCGGGAGATCCCACAACTCGCTGTCCGAACTGAGTGGTTCGACTTCCGTCACGTCCAGCCCTGCCCCCGCGATCTTGTTCGCCTTCAACCCTTCGATCATCGCTGCCTCATCGACGATTCGCCCCCGTGCCGTGTTGATCACGTATGCCGACTCTTTCATGATGTCGAGACAATGGGCGTTGATCAGCTTGTCCGTTTCGTCTGTGTGTGGGCACGCCAGGAAAACGACATCTGCGAGTGCCACAGCCTCGTTGAACCTGTCCATCGGCCAGATCGCCTCAACGTAGTCCGGCCTGTCACCGCCCTGCACATCCAGCGCGATGATCCGCGCCTGGAAAGCGGAAGCCTGCTCAGCGAACTTCTTGCCGATTCCACCGAACCCGACGATCACGACGGTCGAGTCATGGATATCTGTCACAGTCGGACGCGGCTTCCACTCGTGTTTCTGCTGGTTGTGGAACGACTCGTTGATCCCGCGCATCAAAGCCATCATTAGCGCGAATCCGTGCTCGGCGACCTGGATCGCGTGGACACCGCTTGCGTTCGAGACGAGGATTTCGCTGTCCTTGAGTTCCTGCGGGATCCGATTCGCGTCCATGCCTGCGCTTGTCGTCTGAATCCACTTTAGTTTCTTGGCCGCCCTCAGGATGTCGATCGAGTAGTTGCCAAAGATGATCTCCGCATCTTCACAAGCCGGGACCACCTCATCACCCTGACACATCACGACCTCGGCGTCGGGTGCGGTGCGTTTGACCTTCTGACACAGATCCTGTTCTACAGGCGGGTTGAGTACGATCTTCATAGTCGGCTCCTGATTACCAGTCGATGACGGAGTTGTCGTTCGGGTCGTAGGTCTCGCGGTTGAGCCAATCGTGATCGATCTTGTCTTCCATAGCGTCCTCATCGAGTTCGATCCCGAGGCCAGGTCCGGTGGGCAACTCTACATAACCGTTCTTAAAGGTGAACGGGTTCTTGAGATACCCTTCACCGAAGGTTGTATGCTCTTGGGCGAGGAAGTTCGGGATCGACGCGTCGAGCTGGATGCAGGCCGCGAGAGATATCGGTCCGAGAGGGCAGTGCGGGGCGACTGCGGCGTAGTAGCTTTCGGCGATCCCTGCGATCAGACGCGTCTCGAAGATCCCACCGGCGTGCGACAGGTCCGGCTGAACGATCGTCGCCGCGCGCTTCTCAAGCAGGTCTCGGAATCCCCACTTTGTGAAGATACGTTCACCGGTGGCGATCGGTAGATGCGTCTTGCGCGCAAGCTCGGCCATGCCTTCGACGTCCTGACACTGAATGGGTTCCTCGACAAACATCGGCTGGTAAGGTTCAAGGGCTTTGATCAGGATTGCCGCTGTCTGCGGGCTGACGGCCCCGTGGAAGTCGATGGCGATGTCGAAGTCCCGGCCACCGGCCTCACGCATCGCAGCGAATGTCTCGACCACTCGATCGACGAAGGCCGGTGTCTCGACGATGCGGGCAGCTCTCCCTCCACTTGGACCGGTCTTGATCGCCGTGAATCCCTGAGCGATCCGCTCCTGTACGGCCGCTGCTGCCTCTTCAGGCGTGTTCCCGCTGGTTCCCTTGTACATCCTGATGCGGTCACGTGTCGGCCCACCGAGCATCTCGTAGATGGGCATGTCCGCCGCCTTGCCGGCCAGGTCCCATAGAGCGTGTTCGACGCCAGAGAGTGCGCTGGTCATGAGAGGACCGCCACGATAGAAGGCGTGGCGATACATGGCCTGCCAGTGATGGACGACTCTTCTCGGATCCTTGCCGATCAAATACGGCTCCAGTTCGGCGACCGCTTGTGCGCAGGTTTTTGCGCGTCCTTCGAGGATCGGTTCGCCCAGCCCGACGAGTCCCTCGTTCGTGTGGAGTTTNAGGAACAGCCAACGAGGCTTGATGAGGAAGGTCTCGATTTTTGTAATCTTCATGGTCGTCCCGGCTACACTCGGTGAAGTCGGATGCCTTTGCCAGCTTCGAGTCCCTCGTCCCACCTTCTGCACCATTCATCGTAGTTATTCTGAACGGAATCGGGGGCAGATGGACTCTTTAGAACGAACGCGGGATGGAAGGGTCTGCCCGTTGGCGTACCCGTCTTTTGGAACCGGAGGTCCATGCTCCAGCGAACGTAATCGGACTGGTTGGTGTGGCCGCGGTGAGGGGTGTATGCGCTCAGGAATAGGAGATCGCCTCGCTGCATCACGCAATCGACTGGCTCTGCATCCGGCATCAGATGTGGTTTGATCATCGTGCCGCCCTCAGGCTGATGCTCGAGCAGGTTCTTCTGGCCCGGGATGATCTCCAGGCAGCCACTGTTCTTGTCCACATCGACGAATGGGATCCAGCACGTCAGGATCTCCGCCACGTCCGCCTCCTCCTTCGTGACACCTTGATCCTGNTGCCACGGGACCTGCATAGGCTGCTTGTCGCCCTTTATGGGTACGTAGGGTCGAATGTGTTGGATCGGGCTCAACAGGATTTCCGGTCCGATGATGCTCTCGACTGGTGCCAGAAGGTTCGGGTTGAAGAAGAACTTGAACATCGCCCGTAACTTGGCGTGCATGATGTCGAGCCCCCAAGTCAGCTCGCGCTTGATGTCATCGTCTTCGGTCTCGATCTGCTCGGCGATACGGGCGAAGCGTGTAGCGAAGGGCTCGTCCTCGCAGAGGTCCCCGATCAGCCCACGCTCCTTGAAATTCTTCACACGTTTGTCTATCAAGGCGCCATAGGCGGTCTCAAGGGGTTCGAAGTCGGCGTTCGAGAGGGCGTCCTTCACGATGAAGAATCCCTGCTCGTAATACTGGTCTATTTGGTCTTGTGTCAGGCTTATGGGCACGTCTGTTCCTCCTGTTTTCTNGTGCGGCGCCTACGATAACAGGTGGGTAGGGGGCCTGCAATAGAAAGGTTGGCACTGTAGAATTGTGTTTGTCCCACGCTTTCCTCCCTCCTCTCTGGAGCGCTTGTCTCGAGCGAAGCCGAAGGAGGTAAGATTACGAAGTGATCCGGGGGGGTATTCGATTCGGTCGACCAGCAGGACNCGTAAGCGTGCGTGACTTGCCCTTGGCATCGACGATTTGAAAGACCTGAAGGATATCACGCCTAGTTCTGGCCGTATTCAGCTCGTCATCGTTCACCCCCCCGATTGCTTACGGCGGTGATGAAGTCTTGTCCTTTGATTTCTTGACGACGAACAGCTCGCTTTTTCTGTCTCTTGTGGCTGGTTCTCGACTCCTAACCTGTCCCGTCCAGGATCTGGGAGGGATATGGATACAGAGAAGCGCTACTGAAGGCCGAGGACACGGCCATAGATCTCCGTTGCGCGCATTCGAACCGTGAGATCCCGGTCCTGCATAGCCGCAGCGAGGAAGGGTAGGCCGGCTCGCTCCCGAACGAGACCTAGTGATTTGACGATTTCCAGGCGGACACCTGGATCTGTCTCCTGAGCGAGCGCCTCGCCGAGCATTCCGGCCACCTGACGTTCCTTTTTGCCGATTTCCCCCAGCGCGTCTGCCGCGGCGAGCCGAAGCCCGAGGTCGGCATCCTCCATCAACGCTTCCTGCAGCGGCTGGGCGCTGAACTGGGTCCCGATCTTCCTAAGCATGTGCACTGCCTTCAGTCTGACACCAATATCAGGATCTTTTCGGAGTGCCTCTTGGATAAACGGTATGGCAAACACGGTACCTGCCCACCGAAGGGCCTCAATCGTGTTCAGACGGACGGTCAGGTCTCGGTCGTTGAGACCGATACCTAGTGTTTCGAGTGCCTGACGCCCTCCGATGTCACCGAGAGTCTTGGCCGCCTCGGACCGAACCGCAGACACGCGTTCAAGGCTCTGGTCGATCGAACGGCGCAGGAGGAGAGCGACGATTGGTCCACCCACGAGGCCTAGAGCCTGAACGGCCTTGATTCGGACGGCGTCGTCTCTCGCACTCAACTGGTCAAAGAGCGGCTGGAGCTCCTGCGGGATCCCGCCAGGTGTTGTAGTGACGGTCTCGAACTTCTTGATCGTCTCTCTGTTAACCTGATCGAGATCCTGAGTCTGGAGCCCGGATGCGAAAAAGAGGATGGCTAGGAGTAATCGCATTAGCGAATGATCATCCTGTCTACGGCCTTGACGTTGGCGCAACGATTGTCAAACTCGGGTATGAACAGCCGGACGGGACCCCCNTGTCGAGCGGGAAGCGGGGCTCCCTTCAGCCAGAATACGAGCCATCCCCGGTCACGAACAGTCCTGAGNTTCACGTCGGCGGAGAATTCGTCTCCCGACTTGAATGTGGCGGTTGACTCATCGGTGACGAGGGCCGATGCGGACAGCAGTGCGTCTACGGAAACGGCTTCACCCAATCGATCAGGCACATAATGCCCGATGTCCTCAAGACGATCAGGCAGTTCGAGCAGATCCGACACGCTGAAATCCCTCTTTGCGCCGTCGTGGCGTTCTACAGTAATAATCGGCACATTCCTGTCTTCGCTGGACTCATTCTGCGTGGTAGTTACACGATCTTCGAGGATGTCGACGAGCCGGGTGTCGAAACCCACCGGCGGCGCGAGACGGATATTAGGACCGCCATCGCGAGTTGCGTCAGTGACAGCGCTTTCGAGTATCCGGATCTGCTCGGGTGAGGTTTCGAGAAGATAAGGGACNACGATGATTCGGGAGCTTCGACGACAGGATGCGACTGCATCGGAGAAGGACTGTTCTATCCCGTCNAAGGACGCAACTTTGACTGTGTCGTAGACGTCTGAAAGGGCACGGGATGCGCGTGACAGGCTGGCGTCCGTGTCGTGACCGATTATGATGACCGCAATACTCACAATCAACTCCGTGCCTCAAGAGGACTGGCGCTCGATTTGGCAAGTTATACGCCATTTCAAGGAGTTGCCGGATCCGATGCAGGCCGTCCTGTTGGTCTGGTCTGTTCTCATACTTTGGGCGGCCATCAGGTTTTTGCGTCGGATCGTGCGATCCGTCCGTCGGAAGCCTGATCGGTATTCAGGCNGATCCCGCTCAGCGTAAACGTATCGAAAACCCTCCGACAACTTTTTTTAGAAATCCTTCTCCGCGTAGCCGAGCGCGAGCACCTCCAGGGCATTCATCAGATAGACATCCCTGACTTCCGGTTCTAGGGCTTCGACCATCTGCTTGGCTAGGGCAGGGACCTCTTCCTCGAGCTTCTCTTTCACGTGCAACTTGTCGAGTGGATCACCGTGCGTAGCCCTGTAGGATTCAAGTGCCGCCCGATAGATCGCCATCGCCAGGCGTCGCGGATCTCCGTCGAGTTGAATGTCTGCCATAATGCCCTGTCTTCTATACCGCCATGTCGGCTTTAATCGCGTCGTGGCTCTGGTAGTTGATGAGTTCGAAGTCATCGTAAACGAAGTCGTCGATCGTTTCCTGNCCTCTGTCNGCGATACTTAGTTTAGGGAGCGGGAGGGGGGGCCGTNCCAACTGGGCCTTAACTGCGTCGATGTGGTTCAAATAGATGTGGGCGTCGCCGAGAGTATGAATGAACTCGTGCGGGATAAGGTTCGTGATTCGAGCGACCATACAAAGCAGAATCGAATAGGAGGCGATGTTGAGAGGGACGCCTAGGAACATATCACAGGATCGCTGATACATCTGTAACGACAACCTGTCCTTGGCAACGTAGAACTGGAAGAAGGTATGGCAGGGCGGCAAGGCGACGTCGTCCGAGCTGACTTCTGCCGCATTCCATGCGTTGACAAGGATGCGTCGCGAATCCGGGTTGTGGTTGATCAGGTCGATCGCNTCCTGGAGTTGGTCGACAGTCTTGCCGTTACTCCGCCATTTCCGCCACTGCGCGCCGTAGATGCGGCCCATTTCTCCGTTGCTCCGGGTCAGTCCACGTCGTTCGAGGTAGTCCTTGTAGTTCCCGTCCCAGAGTTTGTTGTGCCTGTAGATGGTTTTGAGGTCATTGATGTTGCCGGATCCTGATACGAACCACAAGAGCTCGGACAGCATGGACTTCCAGACGAGCTTCTTTGTTGTGACTGCCGGGAAGCCCTCGGACAGGTCGTAGCGGGCCTGAAGACCAAATGTCGAAATCGTGCCGACACCGGTGCGATCAGGTTTCTCGATGCCGTTTTCGAGAACTTGCTGAAGCTGGNTCAGGTAGGTGCGCATTAGACTCCCGTGGCGCGAGGTGAAACAGNGAGGGAGAAGACGGGGATGTGAATAACCTAGAACAGGAGGTNGGCAGTTGCAAGCATCAGACCGGTGGAGCGACCGACAAGAGAGACAGATCTACTGGTGTTTCGCACTCTGTGATCGAGCCAATTAGGTCGTATCCGGTAGCGTCGGTGATGTCCACCTGCGCGAACAGTCCGCGTCCACCGACTCCGGACAGCATGACCTCGCCATCGATTTCCGGGGCATCCATGCGAGTCCGGCCTATCCACTCGTAACTCGGGTCGTCCGACGGTCGATCGATCAGGACGCGCATCGACTTTCCGAGCATCTCGTTTGCGATGTCGGCCGTGATGGTCTCCTGCTGCTCCATCACGCGATTNAGTCGCTCGACCTTCACTTCCTCGGGGACATCGTCGATCAGCAGCCCGGCTGCCGTGTTCTCTTCGTGAGAGTAGGTGAAGCCGACAAGACGGTTGAACCGCGCTTCGGCCAGGAAGGCGAGCATCTCCTCAAATTGCGCATCCGTTTCACCCNGGAAACCGACGATCACCGAAGATCGGATGGTCAGATCAGGCACACGATCACGCAGCTTTTCGACCAGCCGTCGTGTGCCCTCCGCTGTTGTGCCGCGGTTCATCGCCTTGAGAATCGGGTCCGATGCGTGTTGGATCGGCATGTCGACGTATGCACAGAGTTTCGGTTCCGTCGCGAGCGTGTCGATCAGGTCGTCGCGCCACCCTGTCGGGTAAGTGTACAGTAACCGGATCCACTCGATCCCCTCTACTGATACCAACTGGTCGAGAAGAGCGGCTAGTCGAGGCTTCCCGTAAATGTCTGCACCGTAGCGCATCGTGTCCTGAGCTATCAGCGCGAGTTCACGACAGCCGTTGTCCGCAAGTCGTTCTGCCTCCGTTCGAAGCTCTTCTATCGGAACGCTCAGATTCTTCCCACGGATTCCTGGGATCGCACAGAAGGTGCACATTCGGTCGCATCCGTCCGAGATGCGGAGATACGCCCAGTGCGACGGNGTCAGAAGGTGTCGCTCGTCCAGTCCCTTGAGCGGGCCCCCACGGCGGTTCCCGAGCAGCCGGTCGCAGTGCGATACAATGTCCTTCTCGTCCGCCAGACCGAGGATGATGTCCGCTTCAGGAAGGTCGGCAACGAGTTCTGTTGAGTAGCGCTCAGCCAGACAGCCGGTTACGATCAGCCCTCGGCATTTGCCGTGTGTCTTCAGGTCGGCCGCATCGAGGACCGTGCTGATCGACTCCTCCTTGGCCGGTTGGATGAAGCCGCACGTGTTGACGACGACGACATCTGCCTCCGTAGCGTCCTCGGAGACACGGTAGCCGTTCCGTTCGAGCAGCCGATGCATGCGTTCGGAGTCGACGGTGTTTTTCGGGCAACCTAAGGTGATGAGAGAAACGGTATCCATAGCCTTGTAAACAATCGGGTTGCGGGCGTTTTCTGTCAAGACGTGGGAGCACAAGCGAGCGAGTCGACCGCTGAATCTGTTGCGGCCGTCGAGCCGGATTTCTACCTTTCGCACGTCAGGATTCGACGTGACTGGCGAAAAGCCATCCGAGGCGGCTAGTGGATGACCACGATGGAGCGTCGAATTTTTAGCATGGTCGTTCGCTTGGGCGAGATGATGAGGTCCAGGCGTTTTGTTTTAGAGTGACTTTTGGAATACGGTCAAAGTAAACGTTTTCTGGATGGGCTTGCGGACTGGGAAGCCGGCAGGCCGGCAGGAGGTCCTGTCGAGCACAACCTGCCTCGAGTGCGTCGGCTTCTAACTGAGTTGGGGAACCCTGAGCGGTCCTTCCGATCGATTATAGTGGGGGGCACGAATGGCAAAGGGACGACGGCCAGCTACCTCGCCCACCTCCTCAAGACACAGGGCCGTCGGGTTGGGCTTTACACCTCTCCGCATCTCCACTCGATCCGGGAACGGATTCAGGTCGATGGTATCCCGATCGAGAGGGAGATCTGGGCAGAGGGCGTGACGCACTTGCACGGCCTGTCTTCCGGGTTCGAGAATGCCGGATATGGTCAGTTCACGAAGTTCGAAGCTCTGACCGCTCTCTCGGCGCTGTTGTTCAAGAGAGACGAGGTGGAGTTCGGTGTCTTCGAGGTCGGGCTAGGTGGTCGTTACGACGCGACGAACGCTTGGGATTCAGATGTCTCGATCCTGACGTCCGTTCAGCTGGATCATACTGAGATCCTCGGTAATACGCTGGAGGCCATTGCACGCGACAAGCTCCAGATCACGCGACCGGGGCGGCCGCTTTTTACGCCGCAGGATCACGAGGATCCGGTGCCCGACTTGATCGTGTCTTTATGTGGGGAGAAGGACGTGCCTGTAGTATGGGTCGATCCTACAGCTGCATACGCCGACGCTCCGGACTGGGTGAGCCGCAATCGGGGACTTGCGGTTGAAGTGGCCAGGCATCTGGTCGGTGCGACCGACATAGAGCAAGCAGACCGGACGTATCAATGGCCGGGCCGGTGTGAGGTTGCGTCAGAAGAGCCGCTCGTCATCCTGGATGGCGCCCATAATCCCGCGGCAGCTGCAGCTCTCGTAGAGCACCTGAGGAAGCAATCCGCCTCCTGGCGATTCGTGGTGGGGGTGACGAAGGGACACCAGGAAGAGGGTGTGTTAACGCAGTTGGCAGCGATCGCGGACGAGTTTTTGATCACGACATCCGACCATCCGCGATCGCTGGATCCGCACTCTCTCCTGACGGCCGTGCCGGACGGGGTAAACGCGAAGATCATTGGGTCGGGCTCGGAGTTCCTCAGGCGGGTTCTGTCCGAGAGCACAGATATACCGACCTGCGTGACCGGATCGCTCCATCTCGTGGCTAAAGCACGTGAGGTCCTCGGGCTGGTCGAAGAAAGGGAGGGGATCTCGGAGGATGTTCTGCTCGAGAGCCTGAGATGTCTGGAGATGGCGGCAGATCGAGTTGGACTTTCCCTCCAGGCTGCTTCAGACGACGGAAATGTAATCCGGGTCGAAGGATCCGGATCGCCGCTGTATTTCATGAGGAACAAGCATCCGTTCAACGACTACGTGTCGGCTCGTCTCGCGGAAGACAAGGCGTATCAGTACGAGCTGTTCCTGAATGCAGGGATCCCCGTTCCCTACACGATGAAGCTGTTCAATCCCTATGCGGACGAGCGATTCAGCCGGTATCAGGATCACGTGTCAGTCGCGGATATGGTATACGAGATCGAATCTCAGATGTCTTATCCTCTCGTGGTCAAAAGGAACCAGGGATCGTTCGCACAGGGGATCTATCTAGAGCACAATCGAAAAGGATTGAACGAGCGGCTGGAACTTCTCTTCAGGCACAGCGGCTATCTGAACAACATTCTGATTTGTCAGTCCTTTGTGGTGGGGCGTGAGTACCGAGCGGTTGTGTCGGGACGGGAGGTGTTGCTCGTCTACGAGAAGCAGGGACCGCTGATCGCGGAGGCGGGAGGCGATCTGAATCCGCTGCATCGTCCTGGCGGCAAGGCCGTTAAGGCCGAGGAGCCTGAGCTCCTCAAGTCATTCGGGAAAGCTGCTCAATCGATAGCTGAGGTGTTGAACCTCGGGTTCTACGCGATCGACGCGATCGCGAGTGTCGGTGGGCTGTTCATCCTAGAAGTCAACCCCAATCCGGTCTGTTACTTCTACAATAACACAAACGGGAGAGCGGACTTTGTGCGCATCTACGGTCGGTTGCTTCGACAGTTTGCGATGGAATCCGCCGCCTCACGCGACGTGACACTCGAGCTGGATGACCAATAGAACTGTGAATTTGTCTCATCATGTTACTCCGTGTATATTGCTAATACGGCATCTCCAGAACCGACTGAGAGGCCGCTTCTACGAGGATAGAGATCGATGAGCGGATGGATTCGTTTGCTGGCGCTGGGGCTTTTCTTGNTGTGTTCGACCGTAGAGGTCGACGCACAGGATCAGTTCGTGATTTTCAAGGTGAAGACACCGCTAGATGCGGGGAAGGCGGTTTCCGACTCGGCACGGTTGAACGACTTCTATGTCCGGATCGGGACGGATCGTGGTGTCCAAATCGGGATGAAGATGAATGTTTACCGGGATAAGGAATTGGTCTCGGAGGTGGGCTCTTTCAAGTTGAAGACGACGCAATTCATAGGCAGGATTCTGGTGTATGATGCCCAACCAGAGTTCTCGATTGGCCGCAAGATTGAGCTGGCCTCGAGTGATGAACCTCACCTAGACCGGGTGGCTGTGATGGTCGGGGACTACGTACAGCCCGCGTTCGTTGTTCAATCTGAGAACCTGTTCGACAAAGGAAGCAGCACACTGCGACCGGAGGCCATCAAAGAGTTGGATCGCGCGACTAGATTTATCAACCGATTCAAGCCGATCAAGGTGAGGATCGAGGGGCATACCGATAGTGAGGGTCCGACCGACGTGAACATGGAGATTTCTGAAGCACGCGCGGAGAGCGTGAAGGAGTATCTGGTCAGTCAGGGGAGCATCGAGGAGAACGTTCTGGTCGCGGTCGGCTATGGTGAGAACAAACCGATCGCACCGAACGACACTCCTGAAGGACAGCGTAAAAACAGGCGATTCGAGATCGTGATTGAGCAGTAAGAAACACCACGGAATCGCACAANGGGCAAGGCCACGGAGTTCTGTTTCGCGGCCTTTTTGCGTCTAAGGGTCCATCAGACTAAGGTGGACATGCCACCAACCGATTCTGCCTCCCTTGTCAGGCTATCGAAATGGTCTGTCTGGTTTCTCGAGTGCCGAGAAACGCCAATTGCGTGGCAGACGGCTCAGAACGACGGCTACGAGCACGTCAGATGACGCACATCGCGTCGAAACAAGAGGGAAGGATCCCGAGTAGCCCTGTCGTAGGCGGGGAGCGAGACGATCGCGTGGCTAGGGCAGCGCTGTTCACGGCTTATCGCGTTTAATCACACATAACGGATAGGTATATCTGTTTCCCTGTTTACTCGACCCGACGATAAAAAAAAAGGGGTCGGGAATACCATTTCCCGGCCCTCTTTCTATAGTCGATCAGCTGTGACGTCAGATTTTGACTTCAACGAGCCTGTGAGATCGCGGGTTGAATCGCTTGCCCGTGAGCAGACGGCTGAGCGTGTTGGTGCAGCGGATCGTGACACGATTCTTGCCCGCCTTGATCCACGACGATTGACCAACCCACTGGTAGGGTGACCAGAGCCTCGCACCGAGAGAGTGCCCGTTGACCAGTACCTCGACCACGTCCTCCGTGTCCTTGAACTCATTGTTCAGATCGATCTCGAACGCCTTGCTGGTCGGTTTCTTGATTGTCATCTCGTGCGTGTAGGAGACGGTTCCGGCGTAGTAGGGCAGGCGGTTGCCCTCTAGGCTTGCCACGGGACCTCGTTCAGACACAGCCCCGACACGGGTTCCGTCTGTCTTCCACTTCCGCACGCCGAATTTTCCGAACAGATAGAAGGCGTCGATCAGTCCGTCGCTGAGGTGCTCGACCTCGACACGTATGGCGATCGTGTTCTTGCCCTTTGTGACGCGGCGTCCGATTGCGCAGGTGAGGTTGTTCTGGTCGTATCGAAAAGTAGGACGGAAGGAGTTGTTCGGCAGCTTCGTACCGTTCAGGAAGATCTGGTAGTTCCCCTGGATTGCGCCTCGATCTTGTACGAGGGCTAGTTTGTTCGGGGTGACGTCTGCCTGGAAACCGAACCGATACCACACGATGACGGGCAGAGAGACGTTCGGACCTTTGTGGGAGCTCTCGAAGCCTAGCGGCAGGCTGGGTGGGGTGCTTTGACGGATCTGCTGGCTGAACGGCTTGGCGCCGACGGTTACCCACTTGCTGTCGGCATACGCCGGTGTATGCCAGCCCTGGTTCTGCCCACGATCCTGGGGGTCTACCTGCATTCGGAAGCGATCGATCCTGAGCGCGTTGTCGTCCTCAAGGTCGATTCGCCAGTTCCCCTTGATTGGAAGTTCGACTGTAGGTATTTCCGGCTCGGGGTCTGCGGAATCGGCACCGACAACGATCAGTCGGGACTGGTAGGCCTCGAACCGCAGCGCAACGATCCCGTGTTCGCTCTCGACGGANACGTCCAGTGGTTTCCTTTCGCCCGTTTCGATGTCCCAAAACTCCACGGGTCTCGCCGATCCCTCCCGTCTCAGCCCGATCTTCGCGTCAAACGCCATACCCGAGGTGTTCACCAGGAAGAAGATGTCTTGGTCGCCGTCCCGCCGGTGGTGCGAGATGATGGCGTTGGCAGCCCTCTCTTCGGTCTGGATCACAAACGGACTCGGCTGTAGCTGGGCGAGTAGGTTGGCGAGTGCTCTGGCCCCCCCGTTCTGCACAACGGAGCCGCCCGTGCGAACGAGATGTAGGTTGCCCCTGTTGACCAAGTGGACGCCGAGCTCGTGTCCCAGGTAGTCCTTGATCATCCTGCCGGCTTCCATGTCGGAGATCCGGGAGAAGCCTTCGACGATCGATGTGCCCTCCTCGATATCCTCGATCGGGAGCAGGCTGACCGAGACGACACTCCCACCGTCGTTCAGGAAGTTCCGTGTTGCTTCGAAGGCATCTCGTTCGAGATTAGTTATTGGGGGAAGGACCAAGACGTTGTACCGAACGGAACCCACGATGAGCTCTGTACCGTCGATCTCGGCCGTTGCGAGAGCTGACGGATCGATGATATCGAAGCTGATCCGGCTTCGCGACAGTGTCTGGAGAAGGGTCGCCCAGTCCGCACGGAGACGCTCTGCGAGTTTCTGCTCCTCCACGTCGGATCCCACATATTCCCACTGGCGCTCGGGATGTCCGAGGTGTGCCATGAACGAGGTGACAGGATCGAGAACCGCGATCGTTGCGTGTCGCTCTCCCTGGCTTAGGACGTATGACAGCCGGGCTGCGTAGGTGGACAGCTGCTCGAAGTGCTTCCAATAAGGGTTCTGGTGAAAGAGCGAGGGTGAAGCATCGTGTTTGCGGGAGCCGTCAATCGTGTAGGCAAACCCTTCCAAGTTGTAGAAACCGCAGCCTTGGGCCGCTAGACGATCTACAGTCCGCTTGATGTCCTGAGGGTTGAGTGACCACCCAGAGTCCTTGAAGGCGTTCGTGAATATCGATTGTTGACCGGATTGCCTCGAAGCGGAGGCGTGAAAGACTGGATTTATACCCGGATCGGCCTCGTCAAAGCTAACTTCGTCCTTTGACGTTACAGCCTTCAGTGTGTTGCCGCGCACACCCTGTGTGTGGTTGTCATCGAGCGCAGAGGTCCTGTATCGAAGCGCATCCGTGTGGAAGGCCAGTCCATGGTCGGACGCCCACTCTGAACAGGTCTGGTGATACGAGCGATCCAGAAGGTCTGCGAGTGTCCGGAAGTAGTCGTATCGAATCCGTGAAGTGTTAGGACCGTAGCCCGTGATTAGGGCCGGCAGCTGATTCACCAGGTCGTACCCGTGGATCGCCTGGAACGCTTCGGGCAGAATCGGCGACCATGGCAGGTATCCCTGAGACGCGATGGTGTGAGTTGTGTGGATCCCCTTGACGGTTTTGCCGATGTGTTTCTTGAGCGAGACGATGTAGGGATCGAAGGTCGACCGGATGTAAGTGAGTACGGCTTCCCGGCTGTAGGGGTCGAAATGCGAGGTGTTGTGGCCGTCACCTCGGATCTCTTTCTGGAGGAAAACAATCACCCGCCAGCGGCCGGCCGGCGCTTTCCAGAATAGTCGGTGTATAGGGTCGGTCGAGAAGTAGGTACGGTCCTTGTACGGGGTGTCTTCCCTGCCGAGCTCGACGTAGCGCTCCTGACAATGGTCGGTCCCGATGTAAGCCGATATNTCCTCCGCGTTCTCCCACAGACAGCGGTCGCGTTTGAGGGGTACGGCTATCGCACTAAGAAGCGATGCCCAGGGCAGAGGCATGTCCACCTGCTGGCCACCCTGAACCGTCGTTTCGCTGAAGGTCAGGCATTGGGCTCGGAATCGAGGCTCGCTAAGTGCGACACGACCTCCCGTTCTTCCTCCGGGATGGGGGAAGTCATCGTGCAGCCATACGCTCAGCCCCTCGCCGGAGGCGATTTCGACGGCGAGCGCAACGCGATCATACCAGGTCTGGGAGAGATAAGGTATCCGAAGCCCGGGCCGGGCGGCGACGATGAATCCCCCCACACCCTTGTCTTTCATCTCCCTGATCTGACGCGAGATGTCGGTCTCTTCGATTGCGCCATTCCAATACCAGAAGGGAGTCGGCCGATGCCGGTCAGCGGGGTTCTGGAATTTCTTTGGATCCATTTTTATTGCACTTCTCTCGTGTCCGAGATGTCGATACCCATANACCCGTCAGACAATCAGAGTGGGTCTCAAGGCATCGAGGACTTCAGACTCATCATCAACTTATGGTGCGAGCCTGTTACACGTAAGGGCCTCAAGGCTTAGTCAGGCCTTANCACACGCCTGACAGAGGAATGCCGTCACACGCCGACGATTTAACAATCNGGTCAATTTGACGTCGCCCTCGGGTTGCCGGCGCTTCTCACAGGGTCGGTCAAATTATGGGGGTGAGGGCTCTGCCGTGATGGCAGGTTGCCTGCCTATATAAGACTCACAGCGGTAATCTATTGGTTTTCTGCCGTATACCTTTTCAGACCGGCTGACTGTCGCTTCGCCTTCCTGTAAAGGCCACATGTAAACATATAAGCCTTTAAATTACAGCGTGTTGAGGCGAAGCCGCCCAGCATGGCTCAGGAAGGGGTGATTGAAATCGAGGTTTCGTTCAACCGGTGCGCCAATTAAACGCGTCAAAATTCCAAAGTCAAGGTAGATATAAAAAAAGTAGTATGTTACGTGATTTTCGGAGGGCTCCGAGAGGCCGAAATACGGGCCGTTGCGCGACGGTTGTGTTATACTTAGTGCCTTATGGAAAGGCTTGTGTCTGCCGTCGTGCTCGCAGCGGGTAAGTCGGAGCGTATGGGACGGCTCAAACAGCTGCTTCCGTTCGGGAAGCGAACGGTCGTCGAAACTGTGACAAAAACGTTACAGTTGGTGGGTTGCACGGAGATTCTGGTGGTTCTCGGACACCGAGCGAGTGAGATCGCCCACGTGCTTCCGAACACTGTTCGAACTGTGGTGAATGAAGACTATGAGTCTGGCATGTTTTCGAGCGTCCTGGCCGGTCTGAACGCCCTGGATAGCCAGGCAGATGGGATGCTCCTGCTTCTGGGGGACCAACCCCAGATCCGCGCGGGTATGGTCAAGGCGNTGATCGATCGTTTTGCTCAATCTGACGAGGGTATCGTGATTCCCGTCGTCGATGGCAAACGGGGACACCCGGTGGTGATCGACGTGCGGCGCTACGGGGAAGAGATCCGAGATCTCGATGGATCGGAGGGTCTAAAGCCCGTGATGCGAGGGCACCTGGAGGACACAGGATTCGTGGAAATGGACGATGAGGCGATCCTACGGGATTTGGATACGCCCGAGGACTACGAACGAGAGATCAGACTAATACAGGAACAGTAACAAATGGCAGACCGTTTGAAATACCGATCCCTTAGAGAATTCGTTTCGGATCTTGACGCGTTGGGAGAACTCGTACGGATTACGGAACCGGTGGACCCACATCTCGAAGTGTCCGAGATCGCGGATCGCGTGATGAAGCAGCCCGATGGGGGTAAAGCGCTGCTGTTTACGAACGTGAAAGGGAGCGACATGCCCCTTGGGATCAATCTGTTCGGGTCGATGAAACGGATGGCTATGGCCCTCGGAGTCGACTCGCTGGACGACATCGGGGACCGGCTTTCGAGTATGCTCAAGCTCGAGGTGCCTGACTCGCTTATGGGAAAACTGGCGATGCTGCCGATGCTGAAGGAGATGGCTGGATTTCCGCCCAGAACGATCCGGTCTGGGGTCTGCCAGGAAGTTGTTCTTGAGGGAGACGCTATCGATTTGGACAAGCTTCCGATCATCACGTGCTGGCCGGACGATGGGGGACCGTATATCACACTGCCGCTTGTGATTACGAAAGACCCCGAGTCCGGGATTCGGAATGTCGGGATGTATCGTGTGCAGAAGATGGACAGGCGGACGACCGCCATGCACTGGCAACGTCACAAGACCGGAGCGAGGCATTTCGAGCTTGCTAGGCGAAAAGGGGAGCGGCTTGAGGTTGCCGTCGTCTTAGGGGGTGACCCTGCGACAATCTTCAGCGCGACGGCCCCGCTGCCACCGGCGATCGACGAATTTATCTTCACGGGCTTTCTGCGGCGTCGGCCGATGGAACTCGTGAAAGCCGTGACGGTTGACCTCGAAGTTCCGGCAGAGGCGGATATTGTGCTCGAGGGCTATGTGGATCCCACTGAAGATCTAATCCTAGAAGGACCGTTTGGCGACCATACCGGTTTCTACTCGCTCGCGGATATGTATCCCGCTTTCCACATCACCGCGGTCACCATGCGTCGCGAGCCGATCTATCCGACCACGATAGTCGGGAAGCCTCCGATGGAGGACTACTACATGGGGCACGCGACAGAACGCATCTTCCTTCCGCTGACGAGGCTCATTCTTCCCGAAGTGGTCGACTATCACATGCCCGCTGAGGGGATCTTCCACAATCTGGTGTTCGTGTCGATCGAAAAAGAATATCCGGGCCATGCCTTCAAGGTGATGAACGGACTGTGGGGCCTAGGTCAGATGATGCTGGCCAAGGTGATCGTGGTCGTCGACAAAGATGTGAACGTGCAGGACCCGGCTGAAGCTTGGTGGGTAGCGCTCAATAACATCGATCCCGAACGAGACGTCCGGTTTACACCTGGCCCCGTAGATGTCTTGGACCACGCAAGCCGCGCTTTCACCTTTGGGAGNAAGATGGGGATCGATGGAACGACGAAGTGGCCCGAAGAAGGCTTCGACCGGGAGTGGCCCGACAAGATCGTCATGAGTGATGACGTCAAAAGACGCGTCGACGAGATGTGGAGTCGTCTGGGNATAGACAAGAAATAAGTCTTGCCGTCACTGATTTTAGCCTGTAAGCGTCTCGCAATTCCTTATGAATAGTGCTGTCAAACAAGCCCTCCACTCCGGCCGCGTTATCCCGGCCCATCCCCTCGCACTGAACGCCGACCGTCAGCTCGACGAGTACAGACAGCGTGCCCTGTCTCGCTACTACATAGATGCCGGTGCAGGCGGTCTGGCCGTCGGCGTGCATACGACGCAGTTCGAGATCCGCGAACCCAAGCACGCACTGTACGAGCCGGTTCTCAGTCTCGCCCAAGGGGTGATGTCGGATGAGGCGCCGAACGACTTCATAAAGGTGTCGGGAATCAGCGGCAACACGGAGCAGGCAATCAGAGAGGCGACATTGGCATCAGATGTCGGGTACGACATCGGGCTAGTGAGCTTGGCCGCAATGAAGGAGGCTGATGAAGGAACGCTGGTCGAGCATTGTCGTGCTGTTGCTGAAGTGATCCCCGTGATGGGCTTCTACCTTCAGCCTGCCGTTGGCGGACGTGTTCTGCCGTTCTCGTTCTGGCGGAAGTTCGCTGAGATCGAAGGTGTGGTGGCGATTAAGATGGCTCCGTTCAACAGGTATCAGACACTAGATGTATTGCGAGGCGTGGCCGAATCGGGCCGGGCTGCAGAGATCGCGCTCTACACGGGGAACGACGATAACATCATCGTCGACCTGCTGACGCGATTCCGTTTCAAAACTGGAGCAGGCGAAGTGGAGCTTCAGATTGTGGGTGGACTGCTTGGTCACTGGGCCGCTTGGACGCGAGCTGCCGTGGATCAACTCGCCCAATGCCATGCGATTAAGGAGAAAGGGGAAGGCGTTCCGGAGGAGGCTCTAAGTCTCGCGTCAGAGGTGACGGATTGCAATGCGGCCTTCTTCGACGTTGCGAACGGGTTCGTCGGGTGTATCGCCGGGATGCACGAGGTGTTGAGGAGGCAGGGTCTGCTCGAAGGAACCTGGTGTCTGAACCCGGCAGAGGGGCTGTCACCGGGACAGGCGGAGGAGATCGATCGCGTGTATGCCGCGTATCCTCACTTGAACGACGACGCTTTCGTCAGGGAGAACTTGGATCGCTGGCTGTCGTAGCAGGTCAAAACCAAAAGAACNAAGAGGGAGGGTGACACCGAACAGTCTGAGGGTGGGAATTACAGTGAGAAGGAGAGAGCTAGTCGGCGGCCTTATCCTCATTCCCGATCTGCCAGGCACGCGAGAGATCCTGGCTGTTAACCATCCGGGCATACAGACCGTCCCTTGCCATCAGTTGGTCGTGTGATCCTGTCTCAGATACAGAACCGTTTGCGAGGACGATGATCCGGTCCGCATTCCGGATCGTAGATAGTCGATGCGCAATTACNACGGTCGTTCGGTTCTTGGTCAGGTTCTGTATCGCTTCTTGAATCAGCGACTCCGTCTTGGCGTCGACCGAAGAGGTGGCCTCGTCTAGGATCAGGATGGGTGCATCCTTTAGGATGGCACGCGCGATCGAGAGCCTCTGTTTCTGCCCGCCTGAAAGCCGCACACCGCGCTCACCGATAACAGAGTCGTATCCGGAAGGCAGATTCCGTATGAACCCCTCGGTGTTCGCAGCCCGAGCTGCCTTGACAAGCTCCGCCTCGCTCGCCTCTGGNCTGCCAAACATGATGTTCTCCCGAATCGATCCGTGGAATAGGAAGACGTCCTGGGGCACGCTGGCGATGTTCTTTCTGAGGAAGTCGAGTTTCAGGTCGCGGATGTCGTATCCACCGATCTGGATTTGGCCCTCATCGACGTCGTAGAAGCGGGGGATCAGGTTTGCTACCGTCGTCTTGCCGGCGCCCGTTGGACCCACGAGTGCAACGACCTGGCCGGGCTCGACCGGTAAGGAGATGTTGCGTAGGACGGGTATGCCCGGTTCGTATGAGAAGTGGACGTTGGCGAACTCGATATGCCAATCAACGCGCTCTGGGGATTGCGCGTTGGTCTTGTCTGTGATCTCAGGCGTAATCGCGAGCAGCTCGAAGACCCGAGAAGTGCTGGCCACAGCCTTCTGGAGTACGTCGTTGATCGAGGCCAGCTGCAGAAACGGTTGGTAGATGTGGCCAAGGTACACGATGAAGACAAACAGATCGGCTACCGATATCTGATTTTCGAACGCCATTTCGCCACCCGCCCAGATGACTAGGACGATCCCGAGTCCGCCTGTTGCTTCTATTATCCCGGCTGGCATGAGGGAGATGCTGTTGGCACGGAGCAGCGAGTCCCGGTAAGCTCTGCTTCGGGATTTGACCAGAGCCGCCCGATTGTCTTCCTGGACAAAAGACTTTATGACTGGGATCCCGGACAGGTTGTCCTGAACCAAGGCAATTAGCTCTGCTAGCCGCTCCCTCGCGCTTCGCCACATAGCCCGCACCTTCGACACGAACTTATAGACGAGATAGGCGGCAATCGGGATCGGGATCAGGGTGATNATAGCGAGCTCCGGGTTGAGCGTGAAGAGCACCATGATCATTGAGACAGGGATGATCGCTGCGAGCGCCGTTTCNGGGATGCCGTGGGCTACAAAGTCCTCAATGCTCTCAATGTCGTTGATCGAGCGCGAGATCAGGGAACCGGTGCGCTGGTCGGTGAAGAATCGGTGCGGGAGTCGCTGAAGATGTCGATAAACTCGGACCATTAGGTCGTGGAGGACGCTGTAGGCCGTCTGGTGCGAGAACCACCCGTATCCGTAACGAGTGGCACCCCGAATCAGGTAGATCGCGAACAGGCCAACGCTGACCCACGTCAATTCGGAGGACGTGCCTGTGCCTTCCGTCAGCCACTGGATCAGCTCCCGGATCAGGAGCGGGGGTATCAGGTTGGCGCCGGCAAATAATAGCCCGCAGGCAACCGAGCAGACCATGAAAAGGCGTCTTCCCCGCAGGATTTCGATAATCTGTTTCAGGAACTCCAAGAGCATTTCCTCTTCGGATAGGTGGGATTTGACACCAACAATAGGGTTTGCGGGATCGGGCTGTCAAACGGTTCGGCTGTGGNCATTATATATTAGTTGTGTGGGTTTGGTTTCGCCTCTATATTAGAGAGCCCGGCATTGGGTTTAAATTATTGTTTTTAAAGTAATTAAAGTCGTCGCGCGTGGCTGTGCCTATAGAATCCCCTGGTTCAAATATATGTTACTGTAAAAAATAGAGTTACACCTCGGTGCCTTGGTTTCTGTCACGGATTACTGCATCGAGGTCTACCCGTTCCTCGATCAGATCATCAACGAGATGTCTGTCGGGTTGGGA
>PAXL01000024.1 GCA_002714465.1 Gemmatimonadota bacterium
CACCCCACCTGCCCTGCAGATCCTGAGCGTCAGCCGTCGTAACAGCAGCGCCGCAAACCAGCAAAGCAAGACACAGTATCTTGATTGACCTCAATCGAGCCTCCTTCAATCTAGCGACAGGCTTGAGCGGACCCATCGCAATGATAAAGCACCCGGGAGGAATCACTTTCGCTCCCGAGACAGATAAACGCAATCACGAGTGTCTCTATACACATCCTCCTTGACAGTAAGAACCCACCTAAACTCTTATTAAACAATAATTAAACATCCCCTCCCGCTAGCCCCCCAACACTTCCTCTAATACGCAAACCTAGCCTCGGATTGGTTCTCTTTTAACTAAACCAAACCAGAGCAGGCGTATCTAGGCGGAACAGTAACCTTAAATACTGCGATATGTCACCCCCTATGTCAAGCATAATCGTATCAATTCCCATCCCTCAAATTACAGATTATTCGTTGAATCAGACCTCTGAAACGAATGCTCAGGAAAACCAATCGAGCAAACAAAAAGGAGGCGCCGAATAAGAAATTGAGGGCAGGGCAGAGCCTGTCCGTAACATTCAGGTCTTAGGAAAGGTTAGCTGAAAGCGAGCGCCACCCATAGGACTGTCGAGGATTTCAACACCGCCATCGTGCACGGCCATAGCCCTGCTCACGATGGCGAGTCCTAGCCCAATTCCACCGATTCGTGAGCTCCGGCTCTCGTCTACCCGAATAAACGGCTTCAGTATCCGTTCGCGCTGTTCGGCGGGTATACCCGGCCCATCGTCGTCCACGGTCAGGTAGAAAACCTCTCTCTCCTCGAAGCACCGGATGTCCACTCCCGACTCGGCGTGACGTGTCGCGTTCGTCACCAGGTTCAGGACTGCCCGTTTGAATAGACGCGGGAGAGCGTAAACCGTATCGACTTCACACTGAACCGTAAGCCGCAAATCCTCTCGCAGATCTCTGGAGATTTCGACCACCTCTTCAAGGACAGATTGCACACAGACGGGCTCGCGTTCGCCATCTTCGCCATCCCTGCCGAGCCGCACGAACGTGGTCAGTTCATCGACCAGGTCATTCATCTCCGTCAGGGTCTTCTGGATCCTGCCCAGCTGTCTTTGCCTCTCTTTCGGAGACTCCGCCTCCTCCGCAGCGTCCCGCATAAAAAAGAGCCTCGCCAGCGGCGTCCTCAATTCGTGGGAAACTGCCCGAAGCAACTCGTTCTGACCTTCGACCAAGTTCTTGATCTGATCAGCCATCCTGTTGAATGTTCTGGCCAGATGACCGAACGCATCCAACTGAACCACCTGTACTCGGCTGTCCAGGTCTCCCTCACCGAACCGTTCGGCGACACTGGACAGGCCGTTGATGCGTTTATCCAGCGGCCGGATCAGGAAGTAGATGGCGGGCCCGACCAGAAGGATCGGGATACCGATCGCGCTCAGCAGAAACAGATTACGGGTCTGCGACCAGTTGGAGGGCCAGGGCGGAGCCCCAAGTCCACCGGGCGGAGGTCCCGGACTTCGGTCGGGACCGCGCCACAAGCCTCTCGACTCTGCCCGTTCCCGTCTGCCGCCCTGCTTCCCACTTCGCCCGAAACCCTCACGGGGTAGGTGATCGGATCGAAATCCGAAACCATCTCGATCTCCACCGCGTCGTGAGAAGTAGCCAATTAGGACCTGACCATCCATAAACAGGCTGAAAACACCGGTGCGCCCATCTTCGTCGGCGAACAGAAATGTCTCTCCACCCTCGGACAGCCGCTGCTGCACCTGATCGGGCAGTCCCTCAGCCGACGGCAGAATCCGAAACCGCATACGTGCGGCTCTCGACAGCTGAAACAGCTCTTCCTCTTCGAGGAACAGGTTCTCGGACTGGACGCGTGACTTGATGAACTCCGCGGAATCGATCAACCGTTCCTCGAAAGCCCGCTCTCTAGCGGTTTGCAAGCCCTTGCTGATGATGTAGAGGGTCCCGAGGGTTCCGACGACCAGAACGATCGCGATCCCTAAGTAGACCTTGAGAAACAGGCGGTTCAAGTCTTCTCGCCGGCCATCAGATAGCCGACACCTCTTACCGTCTTGATATAGTGGGGTGCACCCGGGTTGTCCCCGAGCTTCTGTCGTAGCCTAGAGATATAAACATCGACACTGCGGTCAAGTCCGTCGTAGTCATACCGGAATAGCGCCTGGTAAATCTCCTGACGACTGACGACCTCGCCGGCTCTGGACGTCAGATAGGAGAGCAGATCGAACTCGATCGTAGTCAGCTCGACCTGACTCCCATCGATTTCGGCCTCTCTGCGACTTCCATCGACCGTCAACTCACCGACGCTCACCTTCCCCGTCTTTGAGGGTGCGTTTTTGCGCTGCGACCGCCTAAGCAGGGCACGAATCCTCGCAAGCAGGAGCCTCGGATTCACGGGCTTGGTCACAAAATCGTCGGCACCGAGTTCAAGCCCGAGGATCTCGTCCAGATTATCATCCCGTGCAGTCAGGATCAGGATTGGCCCGGCATACTGCGGCCGCACCTGTCGGCAGACCTCGAACCCGTCGACCCCTGGCAGCATGATGTCCAGCACCACGAGGTCCGGCTGCTCCTTGATGATCAGATTCCTCGCCAGCTCTCCGTTCTCTTCTTGGAGCACGTGGAACCCTTCCCGGCCCAACCGCTCCTTAGTCAGTTCAGCCAGCTCGATATCGTCTTCGACCAGTAGAATCGTGTTTGCTTCCACCTCTTCCCTCACTCCTACCAAGGGTGTGCGCGACGCGGTAATGTTAAAAGGTAGGATCATCGTAGCCTCCGAAGCAACGGCGTATCAGGGTGTATACCCGAGCACCACGAGCTGTTTCTTAAGCTGGTGGCGTGCGCGGCAGATCCGGGACTTGACCGTCCCCTCGCTACATCCCAGGGCCCTTCCGATCTCTCTGTAGGACATGCCGTCTAGCTCTCGGAGGACGAGGGCCGACCGGAATTCGGGTGTGAGCCGCGCGAGAGCTTTCTGCAGGAAGTCATCCGCTTCCCGCTGCTCGAGGCGCGATTCCGTTCGCGTGGGTTTAGAAAACAGGTCGTCTCCCGTTGCCTGCTTCGACCACCAGTAGTCGTCGCATCGGTCCTTCCGGGCGTGGTAGGCCTGCTGGACCCAATCCTTGCAGCAGTTGATCGCAATCCGATACAGCCACGTGAAAAGCTGCGATCCGCCCCTAAACTGGTGGAGCGATCGATGCGCTCGGATAAACACCTGCTGCGTCACGTCCTCTGCATCGTCCCGGTCTTCAGCATACGAGCAGGCGAGTCCATAGATCCGATCGCGATAGCGGTCGTAGATCACGCCGAAGGCTTCCTCGATATGGCCGTGGAGGGCGATCTTGCAAAGCTCGGTATCTGTCCGTGTTTCGTAGAACTTTGTTGTCAGCGTTGGCAAAAACGATTCTCCCTGGTGTTCGCGTGTGGTTCAAACAATACCACATCGCGCTCAGAGCGTCTGTAAGCCCTTTGTCGGTTGATTGTAACAGTCTGTGAAGCCACAAACTTTATACAGACACGCAAAAGGCCCCGATCCCACTGGAGATTCCACAGGATCGAGGCCTACTTGAGCCGGGCAGATTTTCGTCTAGCTAGTCAATCCAAAGAACTCAACAAACGTCAGGAAGTCCGTAAAACCGACTGCACCGTCTCCATCGAGATCGAAGGTGGCATCAAAGTCGGAATCCGAGGAGGTCTTCCCGAACTGAGCTACAAACGCCAGGAAGTCTGAAAAGCCTACGTCGCCGCTGCCGTCGAAATCGCCGACGAGCATTTTGGCGATTGTCCAAGTCTGCATCACAGACGTCCCATCGGCGCTCATCGCCGTAACCACAACCGTCTCATTCTGCGATCCCAACGGCACAGTCAGGACGAGTGTCCCTGAAGATTCCACGTCTGCCGTGCCGTTCACGAGCCAGACGTAGCTGACGGTATCCCCGTCCGGATCCTGAGCATCGACCGTAAAAGTGACGACGGTCCCTTCCATCGCCACGAGCCGGTTCCGGGGAGGATCAATCGAGTCGAAGGCTGCCGGTCTGTTCACGTCCGTGATAGCAATCTCAACAACCTCACTCGCATCATCCGTGCCATCAGAGACGGTGAACGTCACCATCACCGACGTTCCCCCTAGGCCGAACCCCGGTGTCCACGTAAACGTGCCGTTCTCGAAAGCGGATCCATCGGGCAGGCCCGTGGCGGAAAGTGTCAGCGTGTCGTTGTCCTGATCCGACCCGGACAAGGCGAACGAAAGCACCTCTCCTTCGAGGACGACCTGAGCTCCGATTGTAGCCAGAGTCGGCGCATTGTTGATCACTTGAGGGAAACTGGTTGCATCGCCGGGGTTCGTCACCTGTGCGCCCGCCATCGGGTTACCGTCCCCATCCGGGTCGCCCAACTCTGTGCCGTTCGAGAATCCGTCGCCATCCGAGTCGGCCGCAGCAAACGTCGCGTTCCAGTTGACTGAAGCACTTGCGCCTGATCCGTTAAGGGGAACAGCATTGCCAAAGGCGTTCAGGGCCCCGCCACCGGACGCACTGGTGTGACAGTTCGCGCAGCCGAACTTTGCGCCGTTAGGAAGTTGCCGGACTCGCGACGCCCGAGCTCCGACATCTTGGGGCAACAGCGACCAGACCAGTCCTACGCACACAGCGATCCCTACCGCCTTTCTCATACTGTTGATATCCTCCAAACAAAATGTGGTGCTTCGCGGCCAAGCGAATCCCTTGTCCCTTATTCAATGTCCGGAAAAGGTAAATGTTCCGGCAACATAGTTTTTATGACACCTATAAAGAATATCTTGGCCGCTGTTGCGGGGAGGCACAGCAGGCGGCGGTTTGAGGCAGGTGGATTCCTGGCAGGTTCCTAGGTGGAAATAATAAATTGCATAAGTCCAGATTCATCATCCGACACATCAGAAACCACTTCCCACAGTTGGATAAAATTCTGTTTTAGTGCGCACGGTACCGGGAAAATGGATTCGCAGAGGGCGTCATAAGCGTGGCTGGACCCTGGCGCAGTTGGTATGCCAACTGGAGCCACTCGTCGCTCACCAACAGATTCAGAAATGGGAAAACTCCGACAACTTGGAAATACGGACACTCCGCCGCATCCACAACGCCATTCCGATCCCTGAAGTGGGCCTTCTGATCGGCATCGACAACCCGACCGGAAAGGTCGAGATTGCGCACGGTGTCACAATTTCCGTCGTTCTCGCTAGGGATTTGGCAGAGATTACCTTGACCGAAGAAGGTAGGGGCGTTTTCACCAAATGATTTCGACTATGTGCCCAAAGTGCTCGCTCAGACTCATTAGTGTACCGATGGCGCTGATGCCGCTTGAATCCAGCCCCAGTTCTCGTTGATCGACAGCGGTGCACTCCACCCGTATTCATTGACTCCCACCAAGCAACTCTTCGGCGTGTCTCTTGTCTGGGAGAGCCGAACGCTCTCCACTCGCAACAGACGGTCAGTACACCCTTTAGACTTGCAGGTACAGGTGAAGTTCGCCCGGATCGTGCCCACAGGGACGTCCGGCAAAGAGCCCCAGATCGAACACGCTCGAGGACCTTTCGAACTCAAGCTGCGACGTGTAAGCTACCTTCAACTCTTCAATTGTCTTATACGGACAGGCCAGAACAGAGGCAAAGTGTTCACGATACCGATGGTTGAATCTGGAGACGAACACAGTCAAATACAGTAAAAAACGTGGGGATGAGATGTTGCGGTGTTTTTGGAGAGCTGGTCGACGGCGAAGTGGACGAATTCCGCAGACCTGGCTACTCGCTCTCGTCTCGTTCGTGCTAGCTATGGAGGTAGCAGGCGGAGTCTGGACCAATCATTACTAGTATTCGCGCTTGCGAGGATCTCGGCATCCCAAATCTTCTTTAAGTTCTAGTGGAGGCCGCCACCTGGGCTATGGAAACAGAACCATACATTCGAAGCTGTTTGTAAACCAGCCTTCCGATTGCGTAAATTACAGTTGCTACAGAATTTAGACATTTACATTCGGGTGACAAAGCCCATCAATTGCGCATCGCAACGAGGTCTTTCATGGCGGACGTAGCCTTCGAGCAGGAGTGCAATGTCCTGACACGTGACGAGGTGTCATTCTTCCACGAACACGGTTACCTGAGGGTTCCTGAGGTCTTCGCCGAAGACGAAATCGGCGAGATGGCCGACGAGCTAGACTGGCAGATCGAAACTTGGGCCAGCAAGTCACAGGGATGGAGCGGATCTTGGCGACGTGTCTACATGGATGAGGAGACAGAGCAGCAGTCTAAGCTGATAGCGCTGCACGACCTGCACCGCTATTCCAAGGCTTGGTGCGACGCCGTCACGAATCCAAGGCTCACAGGGGCGATCTCCGACCTGATCGGCCAGAACGTGGAGCTTCATCACACAACGCTCCACGCCAAGCCGCCAGAAACGGGACACCCCTTTCCTATGCATCAGGATTGGGCATTCTACAAGCACGCGGACGATCGGTATGTCGACTGCCTCGTCCACCTCGACGACACGGACGACCAAAACGGTTGCATCCGATTCCTCGACGGATCGCACAAACAAGGTGCGCTCGAACACGTGACCCAGAACCCGGACGGGACGACCTGCACGCCGCATCTCCCGACGGACGACTGGGACCTAGAGGACACTGTTCCTGTACCCGCAAAGCGTGGGGATGTTGTCGTCTTCTCGATCCACACGATCCACGGATCCAGGATCAACCAGAGCAATCAGATACGCAGAATGGTTCGTGTCGGATACCGTGACCCTGAGAACGAGCAGACCGGTGGCCAGTCTCAGGGCCGACCCGGGCTGATGGTCTGGGGAAAGCGAAGAAGGGAACCCGGTCAGGACGCATATCCGACAAGTATCTAGACAGTCTCCAAAACGCGGAAACACAAAGACGCGAAGGGAACGAGGCGATCGTGAAAACGAATGGCAGTGAGGGACGAGCGATATACCGGGTCATCATTGTTACCAATGAGTAGCGATTGATCGACGTCGCGTTCACACGGTGGGACGCTGTTCTCGTCGTCGTCGTCACGTTACAGTCGCTCGCGATGGCTTACGCGGAATCTCCTAAGTGGAAGCGGCTCTTTCTAACATTGCCGTTACCATTTACGGTCATCGTGCTTTCCGTGGGGAGACCGATCGACGGAAGCAACTTCCTATCGATACTCGTACTTTTTGCGTATACGCAGTTGTGTCGTGTCCTGCACGCAAGACTAGGCACACCGATAGTATTCACGATCGCCCTCGGGGTCGCCTTCTACACCGTGACGGGTTTTGTGCTCGCCGATCTCGTCCCGACGGGTGACCGAGCCTTCTGGATCGGGTCCATCATCATCGTCGCGATTGGTTTCGCACTTCACTTCGCACTGAAGCGCGTGGACGAAACACCAATCCGCACGACACTCCCGCTTCGGGCCAAGCTCCCGATCCTGCTCGCCGTATCGACGCTCCTCGTCCTGCTCAAAAACGGTCTGCAGGGCTTTGCGGGATTCTTTCCGCTTGTATCTGTCATTGCCGCTTACGAAACGAGAACGACGCTCTGGACGCTTGCCAAGCCGGCCCCGATCCTGATGATCACGCTCACCCCCATGCTGATCGTCGCGCGGCTTGTACAGGAGCCCTACGGGCTCGGAACGGGTATGGCTGCCGGATGGATCGCGTTCTTGTTTGCCCTGCTGCCTTTCTGGCTGTCTGAGAAGAATACGATTGAGCAAAACAAGATGTGAGAAACTTCTAGAGTCGACACCACGAGAAAACAATGGACATTGAGCGATCATCAAGCACAATTGGTGCAACAATCCATGGAGTGGACGTATCGCAGCCCCTCGGACCGGCAGCTGTGGACGAGATCTACCAGACGATCGTCGATCATTGCGTCGTTATCTTTCGCGAGCACCAGCTCACCCAGCGACAACTCGTAGATTTCACGAACAACTTCGGCGTCGCCGTCGAGCACGTTCGCAAGCAGCCTCCCCGAGACGTCCACGAAATCTTCATCATCTCGAACGTCAAGCAGGACGGGGTCGAGATCGGTGCTCTCGGGAACGCGGAACTCACGTTCCATTCGGACCTGTCCTACATGCCGAAACCGGGAACGCTTTCGATGCTCTACGCTCTCGAACTCCCATCTTCCGGGGGGGCAACAACGTGGTGCGACTGTCGCGCAGCATACGATGCGCTGTCAGACGAGCATAAGGCCTCCCTCGTCGGGCTCCGTGCCGTTCATCGCCATTATGTCGAGGCCCAGAACCAACCCGAACTCGTGGACCATCCTGTCGTGATCACACATCCGGATTCGGGCAGAAAGTCCCTCTACGTGGGACCTCATCTCACCAAGCATATCGTCGGTATAGACGCGGCCGAGAGCGATCGCATCCTCAGCCGTCTCTACGAGCACCTCGACGAACCGCGATTTCACTATACTCACAACTGGCATCTTGGCGACCTCATCGTCTGGGACAACCGCCCGACCATGCACAAGCGCGAACCATTCCCGGAGTCAGAGCGCCGTCTGATGTGGCGTACACAGATCTACAACGACGTGGCACCAGTTCCCTAAGATGGCCATTGGACCGTGCAAAAGACTCTCCTTTTCGAGTAGGGCGCAGGTTCATTGCGACCGTATCAAGAACCCGGCATATTTGACCCTCGCCATTTGACACTTTGAAACCCATCCTCCTACTTGGTCCAACCGCCATCCACGGCTATGCGCTTGCAAGTAGGCATCCCTACCTAGTCCAGGCTATTCACAGCACCAACGAGCGAGACGCGGGCCGACTCGGCTGGCCCTACATCGAGCTCGAAGACGACACCGGTATGGCCGAACTCCTCAGGGACTTCACGGGCACGATCGTATACGCGCACGCTGTCTGCGACGTCGAGCGATGTGAAGACCACCCCGACTGGGCGTATCAGAAGAACATCTTGAATCTTCAGAACATAATTCGTGCACACAACCCGATGGCCCGCTTCATATACCTGTCCTCGGACCACGTGTTCGGTGAAGATGGCGAGTATAACGAGGACAGCCCTCTCATCCCGATCTCTTACTATGCGCGCACGAGAATCGAGGCGGAGCAGATCGTGTCCGATATTCCCGGATCTCTCGTCCTGCGCGTTCCATTGTCGATCGGGCCTTCGGTCAGCGGTCGTGTCGGTCATCTGGACTGGATTCGATACAGACACGAGAAGGGTCTCCCAATCACGATCGTCGAAGATGAGGCACGATCCGCGATCGCAGCAGCGGACGTGGCCGACCGGATTATTGCCATCTGCGAGAGCAACCTGACCGGTCTCCGTCACCTCACCGCCACTCGCTCCGTTTCCAGAGCAGAGCTCGCCGACGCAGTCTTCGCCTACCACGGGATTCCGCCAGCCTACACTCTAGCATTGCGGCACGAGCAGCGCGCTCCACATCTTGGACGCGTCACGATGGCAACGCAGCACACGGATCTGTTGAGCGCACCTTTGCCATCGGCCGTCGACTTTTTCGCAAAAAGACCGTCATCATCTGACACTTGAAATTCGACCCTGAAGTGATCGATTCCGACGTACACAACGAGCTCCCGTCTCTCGACGCTCTCTTGCCCTATCTGGACGAGCACTGGCACGTCTACCTAGCCGAGTCCGCTTTTGTCGGGCCTGGAGCGAACGACTACCCGGAAGCGATTGTCATCAGAGCACGTGAAGGAGCGATTCCAAAATCGGGACCGGCCGGATCCAACATCCAACTCCTCTCGACACACGTGTTCGATGAAGGCGGCGCAGATAATGCGATCCTCACGTGCGGTTTTCGTGCGGGCAGCGTGCACAACCAAGACTTTGCTGCTGATCTGTCGAGCGCTGTCAACGACTGGCAGATCGAGCATTGGCTGGACAAAGAGCCTCGTTTTCGTGCGTCGATCGTCGTACCGAATCAGAATCCTGTCCGGGCTGCAGAAGAGATCGAGCGTGTGGGCGATCATTCTGGGTTTGTCCAGGTCATGCTTCCGGTGAGGGGGGATGCACCATACGGGAACCTCAGATATGATCCAATCTTCGAATCTGCGACCCGCAAAGATCTGGTTGTAGGTATCCACTTCGGTGGTGCGCCCGGTCTGCCTCCCACACCAGCCGGCTGGCCGTCGACTTATGTCGAAGAGTATGTCGATCAGGCTGCGATCTTCCAATCACAGGTCCTTAGTTTGATCTTCGAAGGTGTGTTTGACCGGTTCCCGGAAACGCGGATCGCACTGATCGAGAGCGGATGGACTTGGATGCCGTCCGCCATGTGGCGATTCGACAAGGAGTGGAAGGGTCTGCGTCGGGATACGCCGTGGGTCAAGCGACGACCGAGCGACTATATCCGCGACCACATCCGGCTCACCACCCAGCCGACCGATGCACCCAGGCAGAACGAGAATGAACAACTGACCGCGATCATCGATCAGCTGGGATCGGACGACATCCTGATGTATGCATCCGATTACCCACACAACCACGGGGTCCGTGCGGATGCGTTCCTGTCGGCCATCGGATCCGAGACGACCAAGCAAAAGATCCTGCAAGACAACGCAGCTGCTTTCTACCGGATCTAGGAGAGGGTTATGGCAGAGCTGACTCTGACGGAAACAACGACCAATTCCATACCACGAACGAAGCCCTCGCTAATCGACTGCGACATCCACAACGCACCGCAGTCAACCGAATCGATCCGGAAGCATCTCCCCGATCGCTGGAAGGAACACCATCGGAAATATGGCGCCCGAAACTACACGGGATCCTACTATCCTCGGGCCGTTCCAAATGCGGCCCGTCACGATGCTTGGCCCCCCTCGGGTCTGCCCCCGGGATCGGATCTGGACTTCATGCGCGAGCAGCTCCTGGACAAATGGGGAATCGAATATGGCGTCCTGAACTGTCTGATCGGAGCAGGTGGACAGCTAAACCTCGAGTATGGTGCGGCCTTCTCCCGAGCGGTCAACGATTGGCAGATTGCGGAGTTTCTGGATCCCGAGCCTCGGCTCAAAGGCTCGATCATCGTCCCGTATGAAGCGGGAGACCTTTCGGCCGAGGAGATCGATCGCGTTGGATCACACCCTAGCTACGTGCAGGTTCTGTTCGCAGTCCGGACGAGCGAGCCCATGGGTCGTCGCAAATACTGGCCTATCTACGAGGCCGCCCAGCGGAACGACCTTCCTGTAGGGGTCCATTTCGGCGGTGCCGGTGGAGGTCCGATCACGGGATCCGGATGGCCGTCGCATTATACAGAGGACCACTGTGGCATGCCGCAGTCCTTCCAGCCCCAGATTGCCAGTCTAGTCTACGAGGGCGTGTTCGAAAGGTTTCCGAAACTTAAGTTCGTGATGATTGAAGGTGGATTCGGGTTTATGCCACCGCTCATGTGGCGGCTCGATCGCGCGTGGGAGCTGATGGGAGACGAGATTCCTCAGTGTGAGCACCGTCCGTCGGACACGATCCGCAATCACATCTGGCTGACCACACAGCCTGTCGAAGAACCCGATCGTCCCGATCACTTTCACCAGCTACTCTCCCAGATGGACATGAACGATAAGCTCCTGTTCGCGACCGACTATCCGCACTGGGACTTCGACGCGCCTAACCAGTGTTTTCCGCCTGATATGGACGCCGACCTCAGAGAAGACATCTTTTCCGAAAACGCTCGCACGCTTTACAAACTATAGCCGCCAGAATCACAACTCGAGCGCCTTCCGCTCGACACAGGTCTGACGCATCCCTCTCTTGACCCTTCACCTAATAGACGGGTAACTTTATGCTCCATCCACAAGAGAGGTGAAAGATGCCGGTCGTTCGAACATCAGAGGGATCGATGAAGCATGAGAACCGACCCGACTGGAGTGCAGTCACAGCCGCGGGAGTCTTCAGAGTCTCGACCGAGGGCGGCCGATTCGACTGTCACTATCACGACTGTCACGAATATTGGCTGATTTACAAGGGGAAGGCCAAAGTCGTTACTGAGGGTAACGCCTTCTACGTCAAGTCAGGTGACATCGTGTGTACCAAGGCCGGCGACGAGCACGACATGATCGAAATCTACAAGGACATTGAGGCGTTCTATTTCGAAGACGCGACACCTGAAGGTGGCCGNATCGGTCATCTGCACAGAGACGAGGAGAAAGCCAAAGGGCATCCCGTTCCTGCNNNCCCTCTTCCACCCGATTTCCCGGAGTAGCATGTCCGACAAGATCCAGAAGTCCGACGCGGAGTGGCAGGAGCAGCTAACACCTAAACAGTATCAGGTGACACGGAAGCACGCCACAGAGCGTGCATTCACCGGCGAGTACAACGGCCACAAGGCGGACGGCATCTACACCTGCGTAGGCTGTAGCGCTCCACTCTTCGATTCCGAAGCCAAGTATGATTCCGGCTCCGGCTGGCCGAGCTTCTTCAAGTCGATCGACGAGAAGTCTGTCGAGGAGGAGGAAGACAACAGCCACGGCATGCGTCGGATCGAGGTTCACTGCGCGCGCTGCGACGCTCATCTGGGCCACCTGTTCCCGGACGGCCCCCAGCCGACAGGCCTCCGCTACTGCATAAACTCTCTGTCCCTGGACCACAAAGACCGCCAATGATACGCCCTANCCGACTCCTCACCCCCAGTGTTTTCCCTTGAAATCCGCCGTCCTCCTGTCCGGTGGCGTCGACAGCTCTGTGGCCCTAGAACTCACACATGAGCGCGGCGACGAGGTCACGGCCTTTTACCTGAAGATCTGGCTCGAAGACGAGCTCGCCTACCTGGGTCAGTGTCCCTGGGAGGAAGACCTCCACTATGCACGAGCTGTCTGCGATCGTCTGGATATCCCGCTCGAAGTCGTCCCGCTTCAGGCCGAGTATCTCGACCGTGTCGTCAACGTTGCCATCGCAGAGTTGAAGGCAGGACGCACACCCAGCCCGGACATCTTCTGTAACCAGAGGATCAAGTTCGGTGCCTTTGTCGACCGGATCGGCTCCGAGTTCGACCGCGTCGTGTCCGGTCATTACGCTCAGGTCGATCGAACGACCGACACAGTTCGTCTGAAGCGATCACCCGATGCAGTCAAGGACCAGACTTACTTCCTGTGCAACCTGTCGCAGGATCAAGTCGCACTGCTCGATCTCCCCGTGGGGGGACTGACCAAGCAGCGTGTGCGCGAGCTCGCCGAAGAAGCTAATCTTCCGAACAAGGAAAGGAAAGACAGCCAAGGGATATGTTTCCTTGGCAAGATCCGGTATCCGGAGTTCGTGAAGTTCCACCTGGGTGAGCGCGCTGGAGATATCGTCGACATCTCGACCGGCCGCGTTCTCGGCCAGCACAAGGGCTATTGGTTCCACACAATCGGACAGCGCCAGGGGCTTGGGCTTGGAGGTGGCCCGTGGTATGTCGTCGACAAGAACACGGACCAGAATATCGTCTATGTCAACGACACGGATGAGAAAGACCGACGTGCACGGTCAAGTTTCAGCGTTCGCGAAACGAACTGGATCGACGGTCTCCCGGATCGTGAGGACCTGAAGGTCAAGGTCCGCCACGGTCAACACATGATCGACGCGCGGGTGTCGTTCCCCATTGAGTCAGAAGGCCACGTCGAGTTGGCTCAGGCAGATCCCGGAATCGCACCGGGACAATGGGCCGTTCTTTACGATGACGAGTATTGCCTCGGAGGCGGGGTCATCTGTTGAACGAACCGATCGGCACATTCTAGGGCAGGCTGGCCTACGATTGAAGCCCCGGCGAAGTTCAACCACTCATGTTTCTCCACGGAGCGGGATGCGACTCGACTTACTGAAACAGTGTTCGCAAATTCCTGCCGTTGGCAATAGACCGGTGACTTGGTCGTATGGGAAACACCGATTGCCGTGCGAACGAGATAAAGGATAAGACTGGGATGAACAAGCTGAAGGTGACGATCAACGGGACAGGGTTCGCCGGTGATTACACCGCGCAGGTATACGGGATGATTCCACACAAGAACGGTGTCGAAATCGAACTCGCCGGCGTCTGTTCAGGGCACCTAGAGAACGCGGAAATATTCGCACAGAAACACGGGATCGAGGGCGCCTTCGCCAATCACGCGGAGATGATCAGCCAGATCCGGCCGCACATCGACAACATCGCATGTGCCAACTACGCGCACGGCCCTTACACGATCGAAGCTGCCGAGGCTGGAGCCCAGGTGATCGTACTCGAAAAGCCGCCGGTGATCTGGCCAGGTCACGGTGAGGAGCGAAAGGCCGATGGCGAAACAAAGAAGCGTGAAACCATGGCCTACCTTGAGACCGTTCTGGACGCCGTTCGCTCTGCGGGGTCTAAGCTTCTCTACGCGGAAGACTTCGTTTACTTCGACGGTGTAAAAGGCCTTGTCGAAGTCATTACCGAGGCGACGAGACGGGATAAAGGCAAGATCCTTTACCAGCAAGGTTTCTGCGCCCACCAAGGCTCGCANGCGCCTGCCTACGACACCCCATCTAAGTCAGGCGGTGGCGCACTGTTCAACAAGGCCTGCCACCCGCTCGGTCCGATCCTCTACACCAAGCAGGTTGAGGGCATCCTAAAGAACGGCACACCGATCCGACCCAGGAAGGTCTCCGCCGTTGCACTCCAGATCCTTAAACACCAACCGGAAGCCGCCGGCGAACACTTTCGGGTCATGCAGAATGTCGACGACTTCGGCCGTGTCACGATCATCTTCGACGACGAAACCGTTGCTGAAGTACTCGGCTATGACCTCAGCATCAGCGGCATCAAGAACGAACTCTCGATTATCGCCGACTTCGGCCAGTATGACATCCGGATCAACCCGAACAACAGCAACGAAATCTTCCTGCCAGACAAGGCAACCTCCGGCNACATCCTCTTCCGAGAGAAGCTTCCCACGGCTACCGGGACATCGTTCCCCATGCCCAACCAGTTCCACGCACACGGATATGTGAACGAGATGAACGACGCTGTCGACTGCGTGCTGAACGCAGACCAGTATCCCCAGTCAGGCGCTATGATGGCNTGGGACACGATGTCGGTCCTCATGGCTTCGTATGAGTCAAACGAGAAANACGCCGTCTTCATCGACATCAGCGAATACACCGAAGGCCGCTCGTTCACGGAAAGCGAGATCCCGAACCCCTCAGACTTCGGCACAGTCTTCCAGCGTCAGTAGGCAAGTGTCCTGACCGGGTTTCTAAGTCCCCAGTCTTTCCCCCGGCACCCATACTCGCTATATTGCCGAACCTCGCTATTGACACCTGACACTTAACATTTGTCACTTGCCATTGAAATCCGTCTCTTTCATCGGGCATCCTGACTATCAGGCGCACGACACAGGTCAGGGCCATCCCGAACGGCCTGACCGTCTTCGTGCCCTGCACGCCCGTCTCTCGGACTCAGGTCTTGAGGGAGATCTACAACTGACCGAGCCCTTTCACGTCGAAGAGGACTGGCTCACGCGAGGCCATTCGGAAGCGCATGTAAAGAATATCCGTACACGATGCAGCCAGGGCACGCCGTGCATGGAAGACCACGAGACCATGCTGTGCCCNACATCGTTCGACATCGCGCGACTCGCTGTCGGGGCGACCTTCAAGGCTACTGACCAGGTCTTCGCCCGAGACGCGGATAGCGCCTTCTGTGCTGTCCGCCCACCAGGTCATCACGCCGAGCACAGTCGCGCGATGGGCTTCTGCCTATTCAACAACGTCGTCATCGCAGCGCGTTACGCGCAGGAAACTNACGGCATCGAGCGTGTCCTGATCCTCGACTGGGATGTACATCACGGGAACGGCACCCAGCACATCCTCGAAAATGATCCGAGCGTCTTCTACTTCAGCATCCATCAGTGGCCGCACTTCCCGGGTACGGGTGCCCGCGAAGAAACCGGTCATGGCGAAGGCACGGGTGCCACGCTCAATGCTCCCGTCACAGACAGCGCCGGTGACGACGAATACCTCCGCATCCTCGACGAGGAGCTCCTGCCCGTTATGGATTGCTTCAAACCACAGTTCGTTATCGTCTCAGCCGGCTTCGACGCCCACGTCAACGACCCGCTCTCTTCCACCACCGTAACCGAGCACGGATTCGCAGCCATGACAGAACGCGCGCTCTCGATCACATCAGATCACGCGGACGGGCGCCTTATCTCCGTTCTTGAAGGCGGCTACGACCTAGACGGACTGTCGCTAAGCGTCGAAGCCCATCTCCGAGCACTCCTCAATGCCGCATAGCCCCAACACACGCGTCGCCTTTCAGGGCGAGTATGGCGCGTATAGCGAGATGGCCGCGCGTGCCTACTTTGGCGAAACGGTGGACGTCCTGCCGCGTCCGAACTTTCACGCGCTCTTCGAGGCGGTAGAGTCCGGGGAAGCCACCCACGGGATGGTCCCAATCGAGAACACGCTGATGGGCGGCATCCTCGAAAACTACGACCTGCTTCTCGAGCGGACGCTCTATATCATCGGTGAGACAAAGCTTCGCATCGTCCACAACCTGATCGTAAACCCGGGTGTCGGACTCGGCGACATTCGAGAAATCCACTCTCAGGCGCCTGCCCTAGCACAGTGCACGAAGTTGATCAAATCTTTGCCGAATACGACTGCTGTNCCAACGCACGACACGGCGGGATCCGTCCAAGATCTAAAGAAGAGCGGTTCCAGTGAAGTGGCCGCCATCGCGAGCAAGCAGGCGGCGATCGACTATGACTTGGAAATCCTGCAGGAAGGGGTAGAGGACAACCACCAGAACTACACGCGATTCGTTGTCATCGCGCCCAAACCTGTCAAGGCGCAGGCACCATCGAAGACTTCCATCATCTTCAGTCTGAAGAACGAGCCGGGGTCACTCTACCGAAGCATCGGAGCCTTCTCGGAGAGAGGGATCAACCTGCAGAAGATCGAGTCGCGACCGGTCACTGGTAAACCCTTCGAATACATCTTCTACCTAGACTTCGAAGGCAGCCAAGCCGACGTCGAGTGCTTGGCCGCGCTAGACGAACTCGCGAAACACTCGGCAACGTTACGGGTACTGGGGTCGTATAAACAAGGTGACCTTGTCAAAGGAACGGTCAGGCCGAAGCGGGAAGGCTGAGGGGTCGAGGAGCGGACATGAACTACACATCTCGNATGTCGCTGCTGGGAACAGAATCGGCATTTGACGTACTGGTCAAGGCGCGTGCACTCGAAGCCGAGGGCAAGGATGTCATCCACCTAGAGATTGGCGAACCCGACTTCGACACACCCACGCACATCGTCGAGGCCGGCCGGAAGGCCCTCGCCGACGGCTTCACACACTACGGTCCACCAGCAGGATTGCCTGACCTGAGGGAAGCGATCGCAAACGACGTCGCTCAGAGTCGAAACATCGACGTCAACGCTGATCAGGTCGTGGTCTGCCCCGGCGCCAAACCGATCATGTTCTTCGCCATCCTCGCATTGGCAGAGGAAGGTACCGAGGTCGTATACCCGAACCCCGGATTCCCGATCTACGAATCGGTAATCAAGTTCGCGGGTGCGACACCGGTCCCCGCTCCCCTGATCGAAGAGAGGAACTTCACTCTTGACGTCGAGCAAATGGCTGACCTCGTCACGGATAAGACGAGGCTGATCATCATCAACTCGCCCCAGAATCCGACAGGGGGGATCATACCAGCCGAAGACCTTGAGGTCATCGCCNACGTCGCCGTAAGGCACAACATCCCCGTCCTCGCGGACGAGATTTACTCTCGGATGGTCTACGACGGAGAGTTTGCGAGCATCTCCGCCTTCGACGGCATGGCCGACAAGCTGATCATACTGGACGGTTTCTCGAAGACCTACGCCATGACCGGATGGCGCCTGGGCTACGGGGTCATGCCTGAAGAAACCGCACAACGCATCGCACGCCTGATGGTCAACAGCAATTCGTGCACGGCTGCGTTCACACAGCAGGCAGGAATCGCTGCGTTGACAGGACCGCAGGAGCCGTCCTATGCAATGCTCGATGAGTTCCGGAAGCGTCGGGACGTCTTCCACGCTGGTCTGAACGCCATTGACGGCATCACGTGTCAACTCCCGGGCGGTGCCTTCTACCTCTTCCCAAACATTACCAAGACCGGACGGCCCTCACAGGAGATGGAAGAAGTTCTCTTGCAAGCCGGCGTNGCATCGCTTTCGGGTACGGGCTTCGGCAGCTACGGCGAAGGTTACCTCCGCTTCTCTTATGCGAACTCGCTCCAAAACATTGAAGAAGCCCTCCGTCGAATCGAAGGCGCTGTCTCGAGCTTGTAGNTATCCGGCCCCNCACNCNCCCTGAGGCATCCCATGAAAATCACCAACGTCGAGATCATCCCAATCACCATCCAGCTCGCCTCCCGTTACGACAATGAGGCCGGTCGGCTGCGCATGTACGACATCGACCAGCATACAGCTGTCAAAATCACGACCGACAACGGCATCGTCGGNTATGGCAGTCACGAGGAGGGTAAGCCCGTCCTCGACAACGAGCACGTGGATCAGGTCATCGATCGCAACCCGTTCGACTTCCTGATGAACGAGCTGAATGCGGCGCTCGGGATGGCGCTCTACGACGTCATGGGAAAACATCTCGAGATACCCGCACACAAAATAATGGGGCAAAAGGTTCGAGACTCGGTCCCCGTGGGTGCTTGGACACGGCCCTGTCCACCTGAGATCTTTGCGGGTGAGGTCAGGCGAGCAACGGACCAAGGCTACCGCGTGTTCAAGATGCACAGCGACCCCCGATACGACGTAGTCGAGCAGACAAAGGCAGCACAGGATGTCGCACCTGAGGGATTCAAGCTGCACTGGGACCTCAACCATAGCCGCACGCCCGGCACGATCGGTCCGCTGATCGCCGAGCTCGCAAAATATCCCGTCGTCGGATTCCTCGAAGACCCACTCCCTTGGAACGACATCGAAGGCTGGCGTCAGCTGAGGGCGAAGTCACGACTCCCTCTGATCATGCACAACCCGCAGCTCGGCGGGATGCACGAAGTCATCCATGGCTGTGCCGACATCTACATGACCGGTGGTCCGATCGGCCGCGTCCTCCAAGAAGGATTCGCCTACGGCCACGCGAACGTCCAGGTCCTGATCCAGCAATCCGGATCGACCNTGATGCGCTCGTTGAGCCTCCATGAAGCCTCTGTCCTCCCAACTGCAACAGCCCACCTGATCGATTTGGACGACCAGTTCGACGACGACATCACCGTCGAGCGCATCCAGGTCACCGGCGGCTTCTGTCGTGTTCCCACCGCCCCGGGTCTCGGTATCGACGTTGACGAGCAGAAGCTCAAGGCCGCTTCTGAACGTGCACACCTCCCCCGCCTCGAACACATCGCCATCTATCACCTCCCGGATGGAAAACGTCTGTTCGCCCTCGACACCTCCCAGAAATCCGTTGGTGCCTCCAAGGGTTTCTCCCAGATGTCCGGCTTCGAAGAAGGCGACCTCCGCGGTCTCGACTTCAAAGCTTGGGTAGATGACGGCTCGGATGCATACAATCAGGCCAAGGTTCGACTCCAGAGCGAAGGCTGGTATGTTGTGGATTGAGCCCGGGGAATCGAGAACAGCTGGCTGAAGCCCCCTCGCCGGCAGTTCGCTGTGATGGTGCATCATACCGAGCGGTAGTCGAAGTAAAGGCCTAAAGAGGCTCGCGACGAACCTGACAACTAGTGGGCGTGTTTGACGGTCTGTATGGGCTGGCTATCACTTATGAAGGGGATTCCCTCCAGAAGGTCACTCGAACAATGGTGCCTGCCTTAACGCCGATATGTCCTCTACATTTCCNATCTTCAACTCTCAATCCCCAAACTGCCTATGATTGCCGACGCAGAGGCGCCTGGGGCAGATCTCAGAGGCTCTTCACAACCATGAGGACCCGAGATCGTGACCAAACCGTGGTGACTTTTCCGAGCAGTCTTGCCCTCGTGAAGGCCGGGGTTTAGATTGCCCCCTCTTAGAACACCGGCACTGGAACTTGGAAGGCACCCGTGGCAAACAAGACGAACATCCTTCTAATAACGAGCGATCAACAGCACTGGGACACGCTGAGCTGCATCGGATCAGAGGTCGAGACACCAAACCTCGATCGGCTCGCGGCAAACGGCACGCTGTATCGGCGAGGCTACTGTCCAAACCCGACCTGCACGCCCACACGTGCTTCGATCATAACGGGCAAGTATCCGAGCCAGCACGGCGCCTACTCGCTCGGCACCAAGCTTCTCGAGTCGGAACACACGGTCGGCGAAGACTTCATAGCTGCCGGATACAGAACGGCACTCGTTGGCAAAGCGCATTTTCAGCCGCTGCACGGAACAGAAGAGTTTCCGTCCCTCGAATCCTACCCGACCCTCCAGGATCTCGACTTCTGGCGTGAGTTCGATGAGCCTTTCTATGGTTTCGAGCACGTTGAGCTCGCACGCAACCACACCGATGAGGCCCACGTCGGACAGCACTACGCGATCTGGCTGGAGGAAAAGGGCTGCGACAACTGGCGTAACTACTACCGCCCGCCAACCGGGAACAACTCCGATCAGAAACGCACGTGGGAGATCCCGGAGGAGTTTCACTACGGAACCTGGATCGCCGAGCGTTCCTGTTCGCTACTCGACCAATACAAGCAGAACGACGAGCCCTTCTTCCTATGGTCGAGCTTCTTCGACCCACACCCGAAGTATCTCGCGCCACGACCGTGGGACACGATGTATGACCCGTCATCGCTGACTGTGCCGTCACTCGTCGAGGGAGAGCATGAGAACAACCCGCCGCACTTCCAGCTGACNCAGACGAAGAACCCCGACTTCAGTCCATACAAATCAAGCAGCCAAGGCCTGCACGGATTCGGTTCCCACCTGCACAACCGTGACGAACTAGCCAAGGACATTGCCTGCTACTACGGCATGATCAGTCTGATGGACAAACAGGTCGGCCAAATCGTAAACAAGCTGAAAGAGCTGGGTCTCGCCGAGAGCACGCTTGTCGTGTTCACCTCTGACCACGGACACTTCTACGGGCACCACGGCCTCACCGCCAAAGGAGCGTTCCACTACGAGGACATGCTCCGGGTACCTTTGATCGTCAGCCGGCCCGGCAAGGTTCCTGCCGGCGAAGTGTCNGACTCCCTCCAGTCTCTCGTCGACTTCGCACCCTCCTTCCTCAGCGCGTGCGACATCCCGATCCCTCACGTCATGACCGGTATCGACCAGACTGATGTGTGGTATGGGAGCAGGAAAACTATTCGCGATCACTGTATAGTCGAGAANCATCACGATCCGCTGACCGTTCACGTCAAGACGTATGTCGAGGACCGATACAAACTCACCGTCTACTACCAGCGCGACTACGGCGAAATCTTCGACCTCGATGCCGATCCGAAGGAGGTCAACAACCTCTGGAACGATCCCGATGCACAAACCCTAAAATCCGAACTGATCAAAAAGCTGTTGTTTGCGGAGATGGGGAAAGAATTCATACCCATGCCGCGGATTTCCGGAGCCTAACACCGCCTCCGTCATTTTGAGCGCAGCGAAGGAGCCCTTGGGATACTGGGCCATCTTCTCGAAACCGGACAGATAGAGTGGTCCAGACCAGAACGAGATCCTTTGCTCCACTTGGGATGACTTACCAGGAGCACNGTCATGTCATTTTCAATCGGTCTAGTCGGTCTCGGCGCTTTCGGCAAAGCCTTCGCCGACCTCTTCCACGCGCACCCCGCCGTTAGCCGCGTCGGGCTCTGCGACCGCGAATCTGACCGCATCCAGGCCATCATCGAGCGTGAGCACTTCGATGCCAAGTTCGACCCGAAGGACACATACGAGTCGATCGACGCAATCTGCGAGTCCGACCTCGATGCGATCGTCCTGATCACCCAACCGTGGCTCCACGCGACACAGGCCCATCAGATTCTGCAGGCTGGGAAGAGCGTCTATAGCGCAGTCCCGATCCTGTCCGTACCCGACGGTGACGAGATCCTNGATTGGTGCGACAAACTGGTCGAAGCCTGCAAGACGACNGGGAAGCACTACATGCTGGGCGAAACGACCTACTACCACGCTGACATGATGTATTGTCGAAGGCGAGCTGCGGAGGGGGCCTTCGGGCATTTCGTGTATGCGGAAGGCGAGTATTTGCACGACGTGGACAGCCCGTCGTCGAATCTGAGGAGAGTCCGCGAACACCGGCTGAATAGCAGAGCGGGTCAGGAGTGGATCGAATATTCGAAGCGCTACCCGGAAGGCATGTTTATGGCGCCCATGCACTACCCGACGCACTCCACGTCAGGCCCCATTAGCGTGATGGGAGCACACGCTCTGAAAGTCGCTGCCATCGGGCAACGCTCCCCGGTCCCAGACGACTACCACAAGGATCAATTCGCCAATGAGACGGCGATGTACACGATGTCGAACGNTGCGACCATGCGGATCCAGGAGTATCGCATGATTGGACATCGGAACCAGGAAACCGGTCGCATCTTCGGAACCGAAGCCTCATACAAGGATCACAAATGGATCGATCGAACAGAGACCGTAGAACTAACTGTCGACGAGATGCGTGATCCCTTACCCGACGACGTCGTCGACGCTTTTAGCAAGCTCGACACGCAAGGGGGCGTCTACGGCGGTCACGGCGGTTCTCACGCCTTCCTTGTCCACGAGTTCTGNGACGCGATCGCTAACAACCGTGTCCCGGCCATCAACATCTGGGAAGCCGCACGCTANATGGCCCCNGGTGTAATGGCTCACAAATCCGCTCAGANAGACGGCGAATGGCTCAGCGTCCCGGACTGGGGTGACGCTCCACGGTAAGCCCTTCATCACCAGTTTTCCCGATTCTTGGATTTTCATTATTCCAATGTCTTCCCCTAGTCTCTTCCTCTGGTCTTGGCCCGCTCTTCAGGACGCCAAATCCCGAACGGCTGATGGCGACCCCACGCTCCAGCCCGCCGTCGATCAGTTACGTTTGGACGTCGACAACGCTCTCGCCTTCGAGCCCGTATCAGTTATGGACAAGACGCTTATCCCTCCGAGCGGCGACAAACACGACTACATGAGCCAGGGACCCTACTGGTGGCCCAACCCAGACACAGCTGACGGTCTCCCCTATGTGCGCAGGGACGGCGAGGTGAACCCGGAGGTCGAACAGCTGGACTCGCGAAGACAGGGCCGAATGGGCGAGGCTGTCCAGACACTCGCGCTCGGCTGGTTCTTCTTCGACGAGGAGGATGCGGCGAACCATGCGACTCNGCTTCTTCGTACCTGGTTCATCGATCGAGAGACCTGCATGAACCCGCATCTGGAGTATGGTCAGAGGATCCCGGGCATCTGCGACGGTCGAGGCATCGGCATCATCGACACGGCATTCTATTCACGACTGATCGAAGCAATCGGTCTTCTGGAGATCTCCGGCGCGCTTATCGACATGGATCGGTCTGACCTGATGATGTGGATGAAAGCTTATCGAGACTGGCTCGTCTCGAGCGAAACGGGCAGGGCAGAGGCGAGGCAGCGGAACAACCACGGCACATGGTATGATGCTCAGCTGTGCGCGATCGCTCACTACACGGGAGACCCAAGGATCGTGCACAAGGTGGCGGAAGAGGCAAAAGAGCATCGGATCGCTGCCCAGATCAAGCCCGACGGATCACAACCGCTGGAGCTAGCCCGCACCCGATCGTTCAGCTACACTCAGATGAACACAATCGGCTTCATGACGATCGCACACTACGCCAAACCGACCGAAGTCGACCTCTGGTCCTACGAGACTGAGGATGGCCGCAGCATTCGACGCGCCNTTGATTTTCTTGTCCGGTACGCCGTCAACGGTGAACGATGGAAGTGGCAGCAAATCACAGAACACGACACTGGGTCGCTAGTCGAACTGTTCCGACGCGCTGCCACAGGCTTCAACGACCCATCGTATCTGCAACACATCGAGTATTTGCCCACATCAGCCAAATCCCACCGCTCCAATCTCTGTTTCTAAAGAGGAGCTAAGGAGAAAACAGGAGCAACCTTCCGTATTCCCTTGGCAGGAACTTCACAAGTGGATCACAGTGCGAATAAAACAAACAGACCTTCTCGACTGGACCACACGGGTCTTTCAGCATCTGAACGTCCGAGACGAGGACGCGGCCCTCATAGCCCGATATCTGGTCGACGTCGATCTGCGAGGGATTGTCAGCCACGGGACACGACAGCTGCGTCGATACGTTCCTGAGTTTCGCGACGGCTTGATCAACACGCATCCAGACATCAAGATTCTGAGTGCATCAGAGACGTCGGCCAGGCTGGACGGAGATGGGGGGGCGGGATACCTGGTGGCTAGGCGGGCGGTCGACACCGCGTGTGACAAGGCGCTCNAGAATGGGATCGCTCTCGCAACGACCTGCAATCACGGTCACGTCGGAAGCGAAGGGATCTATGCGCGTCGAGCGATCGAGCGAGGTTTGGTGTCGTGGTGTGTGGCGGGTGGTGCAGGATGGGGCAAACCCAAGCAGGCCAGCGCGACCGTTTGGGATGCGATGAAGGCACCACCCATGTGCTTCGGGATCCCCGTATCAGAAGGCCCTCCGCTGGTCGCCGACATGAACGCTAACTTCTTCCACGGTGTCGATCACGCCGCATCAGCTCTTGAGGACTATCCGAAAGCGGTCTTCGCTAGCCTCGGCATGAAGTTTATCTCGACTCTGCTAGGTGGTCTGCTCGCCGGATCAATCGAGCAAACAGGGCGAACATACAGGGGCGCGTCACGGGGCTTTCTCTTCGTGGCCATCGATCCCGCCGAAATCGGGAACGCCAACGCGTTCAAGGTGGAGGTTACTCGCATCATCCGACAAAGCCGCGAACTCGCCCCGATTCCCGGCACGGATTCAGCCGAACTCCCCGGCAGTCGCGAATGGCAACGAGAGCAGGACTGGGCCAGAGACGGCATCCCGATACCTGAAGTGCATATGGAGATCCTGGAGGGTGTAGAGGAGGATACAGGTGTGAAACTGCCCACAGTTCATCCCGAGTAGGCACACTTGCGAACAGAACGGGGCTCCTTTTGAGTCAGACGAGGCCGTGCCGTATGTACGGACGAACGGTCAGAATGCACACATTCTTTCCGCCTTNCGACCGTCCCTAGATACACTCCTGCCTTTGCCAAGCTTACGGCAAAGTGTGCGGATGAACGAACGGTGCGTGCCCATTTGTCATCCCCCGATATCCTCTGCGGTTGCGCTTCGACTCCGCTCACCGTTACCGTCTCACGAATTTCTCAATTTTTATTCACGTCCTTCATCGTCCCATAAAGCTTCTTCCCCTTCTCATCGTAAAACGAGAAATCCGCAAAAGCGCTCCTGCCATCTTCAGTCGGGGCAACGGTCAACATCAGGAAGCCGCCTGTAGGTTCTTCGTAGGTGTAAATCTGCTCGATCTCAGCNCCCGGGTCTGTCGATTTGGGATCGCCCGGCTTTCGCCCGTGTCTAGCGTTGTTGTCCACAAGGGCTCCAGTCGAGAACTCCTCGAAGCCGCTCGGATGCCGNGAGTGATACTGCCAGTGTCGGTCGCCGCACACGAAGTAGAAGTTTTTCTCCAAAAAACCGTTTGCCTCCAGCCAATCGATGATCGCATCGCCTTCGTGACGGAATCCTTTCTGGTTCACGTGATTGTCGCTCTTCCTCGCATCATCGGGCCCGACCATCGGCGTGGCTGAGATCAAGATTTTGAATGTCGCNTCGCTGTCNAGAAGGGTTCGCTTGAACCAATCGAGCTGCTCGACGCCCCAGATCGTCTTGTCGGGGCCGGCCGGCCGTTTGTTATCGCTTCGGTAGTCTCGCCCTTCGGGAAGCCAGATCTGTAGATGTCTACTGATCCGGTGTGTCCTGTAGGTCACAGCCGTCGAATCCTCAGGATCGACGATCGGCATCTGCTCTTTGAAGATCCGGACGCCGTCCTCGTGAGTCGGGAGGCGGCCCCCTGATCGATCCGAATCGTCGTAGCGATGATCGTGATCATCCTTCAGCCAATAGGTCGGCACCTCCGTATACAGCGACACGAATCGTGGCTGAACGAACTGCTCGTGCCATTTCTGCCGCATCTCGGCTACTGTCTTCGCCGCCGGTTCTCTCGGATGATCGTAGTAGACATTGTCCCCGGTCCCCACAAAGAATGTCGGCTTCATTTCTCGAATGGCCTCCAGTGCTGGAAACCCGAGATCCTTGTCATCACCTGCATATGGAGTAACCCGGCCCACGCCGTGATGGAATTTGTTGTAGTTCATCCCGGTCACCACGGCGATTTTAACCGGCAGCATCCCCTCCGGATCGTTGGTAGTGAACCTGCCCATGTTTCCGACGATCGTCTTCAAGGAATCTCGGCCATATTCGACCCGATAAAAGTAGCGGGTCCCTGGCGTCAGACCCTTGACCACTGTCTTGAGGATGTAGTCGTAGTCGGGCTGTGCGCTTAGCCACGGCGTCCGAAGAGCGGGTTCGAAATCCTCAGCGACCGAGACCTGAAACCGACCGAAACCTTCGCTCCCGAACACATCGTTTGTTGTGAGGCCCCCTGTCAAACGCGTCTGCAGGATCGCGCTCGTTGCGGTAACCTCGCCAGCCATNCAGCCCTGAGCTGTTGTCACCTGAGCCCTTGCTTCAGACAGGCCGACTAGTAGAGCTACCAGAAGCGTAACGTTCATACGGAGACCTCTTAGAGTTGGATTAGTCGTATCTTTGCAAAGATCGCAATAATGCATGGTATATTGCACTAACCTATAGTCACCAAATGCCTTGAGAATGCTGACTACCGAACATAAATCGTCTTTCGACCAGAACGGTTACATCCACCTGCCTGGATTCTACGACACCGACGAGATGTCCGAAATGCGCGATCAGTTCCACGACCTGATCGTGAATACGGATGACCGACCGGAGGCGCTCAAATACAGCTTTATGGAGCCTGTCGAGGGATATGGTCTCGATTCATACAACCCGAAAAACGTCCACGGGATTATGGACCAGACGCTCGCTAACGATTACTGGTATAACCAGTTCGTGGAACCCCGGATCGTCCAAGTCATGTCCGAACTTCTTGGACCGAACCTCGACTTTCACAACGGCAAGGTACGGAACAACCCGCCAGGCTTCACGAACGATCAAAGCTGGCATCAGGACTGGCCATACGAACGACACACTGTACCGGAACTTGCCGCCGCGATCACCTACCTAGAAGAGAACGATGTCGACGCTGGAGCGACCTCCGTCATACCCGGGAGTCACCTGCAAGGAGAATACCCCACCATCGAAGACTCACATACGATTCCCGGCGACGCACTCGACGCAGACCCGGTAGTTGTTTACGCAAAACCGGGCGATGTCGTCGTCATCCACGTCCTCGTCGTCCACAAGGCCGGCCATAACTACACCAAGACCTCCCGTCANAAAATCATCAACGAGTACAAGACACAGAAAGCTGTCGATCGCTGGGGCAATAGATGTGCCTTCGCCGGCCTTCCCCTAACCCGAAATGGCGAGATCGTCACCCACCCCGTCTAAGCGAGTATTGCATTNCTGTCTTTCCTNAACCTTGAACTCTCACATGGCTGACTGGATCGTAAACATCGACAACGTCGAAGAGGAGCACCAACAGTGGTCGTGGCAAACCGGTAATTACGACCGCTACCGAAAGCACATCTCTGTCGCACTCGGGAATACGGAAGGCCACCATCCGTTCGATCTGGAACTGACGCGACTCGCACCGGGTCAGAAGCCCTGTCCCATCCACGCACACAGCCATAGCTGGGAATTCTTCATCATCGTCTCCGGCAAGGCGCTCGTGAATCAAAACGGTGAGGAGACGGAAGCAATGGCGGGTGACTGTTTCATGCAGCCCGCCGGGACAAAGCATCGTATACAAAACGGCAGCGACACGANAGATCTCATCTACTACATCATTGCAACCGAGCACGAAGAGGACTCCGTAGAGCGGGTCGAGGTCTGATGTTGGTGACCGTGCGCGATCGCTACAGAACCAACGGGTTCTTTATCCATCGAGATCCTGTCCTGCCTGGTGACGTTGTCGATGGCGCGCGCACCGGCATAGATGCCATCCGGGAGGGCTTGTATGATCGAGGCCGCGCACCTCAACCCTCGCCGTGGAATCCGGGCGACAGTGCGAACACGATGTGCAAGATCGAGCAGCCCCAATTCGCGAGTCAGGGCGTCTTCGACCTGGTAAGCCATCCCCGTATCGGTGAACTTGCGGCTGAAGCAATTGGCGCCAACTGGATCCAAGTCTGGTGGGTTCAACTGCTGATCAAGCCAGACGGAGTCGAGTCGGAGACAACGCGCATCAACATCGGTTGGCATCAGGACCGGAACTATTGGGGCGCTTGGGAAGAGGGTAGCGAACTCTTGACTGCGTGGGTCGCGGTGTCCGACGTTCTGGAGGACTGTGGTCCCATGCGGTTTGTCCCGGGATCACATCGGTGGGGACTTCTGGAAGGTAGCGATTTTCACGGTGGAGACTTGGATGCAGTCAGGAGCGGACTGACGTTGCCACCGAATGCGGAGTGGACCGAGCAGACAGCTATCATGTCGGCTGGCGGGCTTAGCCTCCACGATTGCCATACGCTCCACGGAAGTGGCGAGAACAGGTCCGGCGAACCACGCAAGAGCTTCGCGGTTCACTTACGCACTCGGAACAGCCGTCCTGTTGACGACCGGCGGGAAGGACTGACTCGTTTCATCGACGACGAAACTCTGTGTCCGGTGATCTACGATAGAGGGTGAGTTGAAGACCTTACTCCTGACAGCAGGTTTACTACTGAGCGGGACGGTGCACGCGAGCGATACGCTCTGGCAGCGTGCGGTAGCACTGTCTGCATACAATCGGGACGCCGTTCCGGGGGATTGGGTAGAGCGGCAAGAGATATTCGACCTAGAGGGCGAGAGCCACCTGGTCCTCCGAACACACGTCGGCTTCTCACAAACACACAGCAAGATCGACGTCACACTGATCGAAGCGACATCCAACGGTATCGACCTCACCTCGGAACTCCTCGAAACCTTTGAAGACCGAAAACCGGAGTTCACCCTCAAGCCCCAATACAACCCGTTTCAGCCGTCGGAACAGAAGAACGTCTCTGCCAAACCGGAGGGCCGCACAAGACGCGAGGGTGAGACGGTTCTCGTCGCATACGATTACACGCACCGGACAGATGACGGACGGTGGAGAGGGGTCGCTTGGATCGACGACGNTACGGGCACACCGGTCGAACTCAATGCTCGCCTGATCGGGCTGCCGATAATGGACGACAAAGATCAGATCCGAGAGGTCGTCCTCAACGTCACGTTCAGAACCGGCGAAGAGCGTGAGTGGCACATCGCCAAGGTCACTCTGTTCAAACGGGCGATCCTGAACAACTTCCCTTACGCTGACTTCCACGCCACGATCGAAACGGCGATCATACTAGACGACTATTGGAAGATTCGCTTTCGTTGAGCGACACCTTTACTGACTCAAGGTGTCCCGGACGCCTCGCTAGAACCCTCTCGTATTACGCTGCGTTCATAGGTTTAGGACTTGTCCTCGCGTCCGTTGGCCCCACCCTTCCTGGTCTCGCCAAGCAGACGGGATCTTCACTTAGCTCACTTAGCACCATCTTTGTTGCCCGATCGGCCGGCTACCTGACGGGCGCCCTCTTCGGCGGACGCCTATATGATCGGTATCCGGGTCAGGCTTTGATGGCCAGTACGCTCGTGCTAATGGCCGCTGGCATGGCGCTCGTGCCGCTCATGGCTTCCGTGCTCCTGCTAACGGCCGTGCTTTACGCAATCGGGTTCGGTGAGGGAGCACTCGATGCGGGTGGGAACACGCTGCTTATCTGGCAGTATCCCACCGGACTNGGGCCGTGGATGAATGGACTTCACTTTTTCTTTGGTGTCGGTGCTTTCGTCTCCCCGCTGATCGTCTCCGCTGCCATACCTGAAGACGGCTCGATTGCCCTCGCCTACTGGATCCTTGCTGCTGCTCTCTTACCCTTCATCCTGTTTGTGGGCCTTCAGCCCAGCCCGAGGATCGCGCCTCACGCAGCTAACAATGGTGTTGGCAGCCTCCGTGAGCATAGACTCACGATTCTGCTCATCGGCGGTTTACTCTTCTCAGCAGTCGGAGCCGAAGTCGGCTACGGCAATTGGATCTACACATACAGCCTAACGCTCAATCTCACCGATACGAGTAGCGCGGCAACGCTTACATCGGCTTACTGGGGCGCTTTCACCTTTGGCCGTCTGCTCGGCATCCCTCTAGCTGCCAGATCGACGCCCCGGACCATCATGTTGATCTGCTTCACCGGGGTAGCGGCTGCCTCACTCGGCATGCTGGCCGATCCCTCATCGAAGTTGATGCTTTGGGCCGGCACGATCGTGGCCGGGATAGCAGTCGCTCCGACGTTCGCCACCGTCATCTCCCTCGCAGAAGAACAGATGCCGATATCGGGTCGCGCGACCGGTTGGTTCTTCGTCGGCTCCAGCTCAGGCGGTATGTCGATCCCCTGGATAATTGGCCAGCTCTTCGAGTCTCTCGGCCCTGAATGGACCTTCTACGTCGTCCTAGGCGACGTCTTTTTAGGCCTGGTCGTCCTTGTTATATTTCACCAACTTAGGCCTACACGTGCGACCTCCGTTTCAAAAACTTCAGGAACTTAAGGAAACGGGGCAACACTTCGTGTTGTGAGTTGGATCCGTCAACTCGCCGCCCCTGAAAGGAGCGTCAGCCAATAGCCCGGACTACACCCGCATGGTGGCGAAGGGCGCGACTCCGGGTACGTGCGGGATACACGAAATCGCGCCGGCATTCTGCTGATAGAACTGGCACTCGAAACNNGCGGCGCCGGTAACCCTAGCTTCACACCAGCCTCTTTTTTGGGGACGATCAACACACACAAAGCCGATGCCTATCATTGACGATATATTCGACACGTTCAGACGGAACGGCGACGCTCTATACGACGGCGGCGAAGTCGTCACACAATCCCAACACGCACTGCANGCCGCGTATTTTTCGGAGCAGCAAGGCAACTCCGACNNGCTCATCGCCGCTGCGCTGCTTCACGACTATGGCCACGTCATGGACAAGTTTGGAGACTCGGCCGAATCTGACATNGACGGCAAGCACGAGTTCGTGGGAGCACGCTTCCTCGAACATCACTTCGTCAGAGCGGTAACCGAGCCCTGCAAGCTCCACGTCGCTGCCAAACGATATCTGTGCGTAACCGAGGCTGACTACTTCGCAACACTGTCACCGGTCTCCGTGAGGAGCCTCAAGCTTCAGGGGGGCCCTTTTACCCAGGCGCAAGCGCATGCTTTCGAGCAGAAAGAGAACTACGCCGATGCCGTCCAGGTGCGCCGATACGACGAGCGTGCTAAGGATCCCTTTATTGTCACACCGGACTTCGAGCACTTCCGACCCTGCCTGGAAGCAGGTCTCCGATCGACCGCTTAATCGACGTCGTACTGTTTGATCTTGGAGGTATACTGGTCCGGCTGACTGGTGTCCCCGCGATGCTTGAGTGGACACCCGATGACCTGACCGAAGAGGGGCTCTGGGAGNGATGGTTAGAGTCGGAGGCCGTGCGAGCCTTCGAGAGCGGTCGGATCGGACCAGATCAGTTCGCTAAGCAGACCATCGACGAGTTCGAGCTCACCGTTTCGGAGGAGCAGTTCCTCGACGCCTTTGTGACGTGGATCGACGGTCTGTTCGACGGTGTGGAAGACCTACTCGCTCGGCTGCGCCCTAACGTCGGACTGGCCACGATGAGCAACACCAACGAGATACACTGGCCGAAGCTGATTGAGAGCATGGGACTTGGCCGATTGATCCCAGACCACTTCCCCTCGCACAGGACGGGGCTTCTAAAGCCGGATGCTGACGCCTTCTTGAACGTCATCGATCGGCTCGGTGTCCAGGCATCCCAGATCTTGTTCTTCGACGACAACCAGCTGAACGTCAGGGCTGCACGAAAAACCGGGATGCAGGCTGCGAGGGTCTCAGGGCCATACGAGGTCGAGTCCCACATTCTCGAGCTTTCGCCCAGGCTGCTCGACACGAAAGACTAGGCTATGTCTATTTCCTTTCCGTTTACTGCACGTACACAAGAGAACTTCCTTGATGTCTGGAACGACCGTCGCAACTTCTTGATTGGTCCCGAGCTGGTCTCGTTCACGAACAACCTACCTTCGGCGGAAGAGGTCATCGACATCCTCCGAAAGGACCCGGATTCGCGTGTTCAGTTCATGAACACGGCAGACGGAGACGAGAAGGACGCACTGATCGAAAAGTTCAAGACGGCTCCGCTCGAGCAGGTCGTCGACCTTCCGTTTAGCCTCGCGAACTTCTTTCTCCATAACTTCTACAGTCCCGGAAGTTTCCTCAGCGATTTCCAACGCGACGTGATGATTCCTTGGCGGACCTTCCTCTCCAGCACGGGTCTGACTTGGCAGAGATGTTATCCGATCATATTTATATCAGGAAAGAAGTGCAGCTCAACCTACCACGTCGACGTCTCGCACGTTTTAGCGTGGCAGACGCACGGCGTCAAGGTCTTCAACGGTTTCAAGGATCCCGAAGGTCACGCGGCGGTTCAACACATCGTAAACAACCGTCAAGACTACCGGGTCGAGCAGATTCCCGAGTTCGATCCGGACCTCATACTGGCATACCGCATGGAACCCGGCGACCTCCTATGGAACCAGCTGCTGACGCCGCATTGGGTCACGGCGGAAGACGGAATCGCCATCAGCGTTAATATCTCGCACGGCGGTATCGCCTACCAGAAAGCGGTCTGCCCGAACGAGCAGGTGCTACGGGCTCACTGGGAAGACCATCCTGAAGAGGCGTGGACCGTGGACGAGCGGTATTGACGGTCGTGATTTTACGACGCTTCCTGGTTGACGATCTTCCNCTCGACCTGTGGACTCTCCTCTTCACCGAGATCGAGCAGGGGTGAGTTCAGTCTCTGGACGACGGAACAAAGGTGAGACTCCGGAACGAAGACCGTCGATGTAAGCAGATCTTCAAGCTATGTCCGTATCGAGAGGACGAAGAGGGAAATTGAGCCGTCCGAGGGGTATTCTAGGCGATATAGCCACTGACAGTTGAACAGCGCCTGAGAAGGCGCAAATGGTCCCTCAACAGGAAGACACTGTCATCGACTCTGTATGGCGACGAACTGGACGGGCTCGTCTTGGTCGAGGTTGATTTTAAGGAGCGATCGACGGCCGAAGCGTATATCCCATCTGCCTTCGTTCGTACAGGAAATCATCATCCGGTGTTTCGCATTTGTGGATGTGNCNCCGGGTCTTCAGTATGTCACGCTGACGTGAACGGAGAGTAAATGGTCAAGCTTAAAACATCGCACGGAGACATCACCCTCGAATTGTTCACAGAAAAGGCTCCGATCACGGTCGACAATTTTCTCCAGTATGTAGACAGTGNGCATTTCAATGACACGATCTTCCACCGCGTCATCCCGAATTTCGTAATCCAGGGAGGCGGCTTCACGATGGAAATGAAGCAGAAACCGACCCGGGACAAGATCAAGAACGAGGCGGACAACGGCCTCATCAACGAGCGAGGGACGCTCTCGATGGCTCGCACATCAGAAAGCGACAGTGCGACCTGTCAGTTCTTCGTGAACCTTCGTGACAACACGAACCTGGATCACAGCGAGGCCAACTTCGGATATGCGGTCTTCGCAAAAGTGGTCGATGGTATGGATGTGGTGGATGACATCGCTGGCACCGAAACCACCACAGTCGGACACTTCCAAGACGTCCCCGTAGAACCGNTCGCCATCCACAAGGCAACAAGGGTCGAAGAAGCCTGATCGTGCGGATCCTCTNTCAGACAGGGCTGTGTCTCTTAATCCTCGCCTCCGCCGCATCCTGCGAGCGATACGGTCAGTTCACTTCGGACCAGTTGGGCACCACGTTCTCACCCACCGACTCGACGGCCTCGAAGGAGATCCCCATCTACACCTACGAGATCGTAAACGCCTATCCCCACGATTCGAGCAGCTTCACGCAGGGGCTGGTCTTCCACAACGGATTTTTCTACGAAGGAACGGGCCAGTCTCCTTACTTTGGGCAGGGGCATTCCGGAAACGGCCTGTCAACGCTCCGCAAGGTCACCGTCGAGACAGGCGAAATCCTTCAGTCCATCAGCNTGGATCGTCAGTACTTCGGGGAAGGCATCGCGATCTTGGGTGACGAAATCGTTCAGCTGACGTGGGTCTCTCAGATCGGATTCGTCTACGATCTTGCGACCTTCCAGCTCAAACGAAAGTTCGTCTACCAGACAGAGGGTTGGGGCATCACGCACGACGGCGCGCGCTTTATAATGAGCGACGGAACGGCCAGCCTCTACTTCAGGGAGTCACAATCCCTTAATCAGGTAGCTCGATCCGAAGTCCGTGACAACAGGGGGTTGGTTTGGCGACTCAATGAGCTCGAATTCGTCAAAGGTGAGATCTACGCGAACGTCTGGCAAACCGACCTGATCGCACGCATCCAGCCGATCACTGGTAGGGTTCTCGGCTGGATCGATCTCGCTGGCATTAATGGTGACGACCGCCCCCACGACCCCGATGCCGTCCTCAACGGGATTGCCTATGACCCCAAAGCCGACCGTCTGTTCGTCACGGGCAAACTCTGGCCAAAGGTCTACGAGATCCGCATCAAGCCGAAGGAGTAGGTGGATTCGGCCCTTCCTANACCTTCTATCCCTCTTCCTACCGCACGCACCCTTCGAATGTCTTTCCACTGATCGGGTAGTACTCCGGCCCTTCACCCTCNCCTGTATATCGCGACTTCGCAGACATGTAGGAAAGAGCGATCGCTCGCCGCCAGGTGTCCGTCAGATTTGGCGCAGTGAAGTGTGGAAGCAACGAATGGAAGAACAGTCCGCCCCCCGCCGGAATCGGTGCCAGTATTATGTCGTCGAGGTTGTAATGCCCCTCTTCGACAACAAAGTCGTCCGTCACTCGCTCGTGAGGCAATGCGCCGCCTTTGTGTCCTCCAAGGAGTACGCCCATGCATCCGTTCTCAACTGTAGCCGTATCGATCGCATACCAGCAGGAGCACAGNTTCATAGGCTCGATCGGCCAGTAGGGCGAATCCTGATGCATGCCCTTCTGCGATCCGACTTCCGGCGGCTTCAGCAGCATGGCATTCCGGAACATTTTCACGTCCGGTCCGACGATCTGCTGAATCACACCGACAATGTTTGGGTGCTTGCCAAGTTTGTTATACAAATCATCCGACTCGACCAACCCGTCGATCTTCCGAATCCCATCGCCCGGGTGGGATACAGTCATCTCACCCCTATGAACGCGAGGCTCCACCTGAATCGCCAACCTTTCGGTCGACCGGTCGCCGTGCGTATGTTCACGCACGCGGTCCTGAAGCCCTTTCACCTCTTCGGGCGCCAGCAGATTCTCAATAATCACAAATCCGTGGCGATCATACGCTTCCAGTTCTTCTTCGTTCAGCAGTCGTGGCGTCTCGAGCCTGACCATATACCTATCCTTGGTTTAGGATTCCATTCATTTACACTCCTCATTCTCTTTTGACACTCTGCACTTGTCAATTGACATTGCACCAGGGTTTCTCTGACTGCTAAAAGGCTCGGTTGTAAAGCCGCCACCGCCATCCTTCTGAGATATATTGAGTTTCCCCTCCAAGTCACTACCTTTCTTCCAGACTTGGGGCNTCGACCCAATCTTCGCGCCTTCGTGTTCACCTAGGTCTGCTTGGTGCCTTCGTGATTTCGTGATGCATCCTTGACTTTCAGGTAACCCATATGCCCCAATACAAAGCCGGCATTATCGGACTCGGATTCATCGGTGGTGCAGACCAAGTCTCCGGCGACGCCATTGGACAGCAAGTCGTCAACTTGGACGGCACGCACCTCTACGCTTACCAGAATCACCCGAATCTCGACATCGTCGCAGGAAGCAGTCGTGACACGGAACGAAGAGAGCGCTTCGCAGAACGGACGAGTGCTCGCACGTATGAACAGTGGTCAGAGATGCTCGAAAAGGAGGACTTCGACATCATCAGTGTCGCAACATATGCGCCTCAGCACGCTGAGATCGCGATCGCCTGCGCAGAAGCCGGGATCCGGGCGATATACTGCGAAAAACCGATAGCGACAAAACTGGATGATGCTGACCGCATCGTGATGAAGTGCGATGACGCTGGTGCACTGCTGGTGTTGAACCATCAGAAACGCTTCAGCCCGAACCACCGCAAGCTGAGGTCTTACATCGCGGAAGGCGGACTGGGTGAGCTGACCTCTGTAAACCTACAGTGGGGAAACGGCAGACTGGGGAACGTCGGGACGCACATGATCGACGGCTTGATCATGCTGACAGGTCGGCGGGTTGAGCGTGTTTCAGCTAACCTGGACCTGTCAGGCAAGCCCGACTGCCGAGGCGAACAGTTCGCCGACCCGGGCGGCTGGGGCACGCTGATCATGGAAGGAAATCTGCGCGTAACGGTGGACGCGCCGGACTATTCGACCACCCCNGCCTGTATCACGGTGAACGGGACTCTTGGACGAGCGTTTGCCACGCCTCCGGACAACATCCTCATCGAGACCTACGGAATTTCGGATCAGGCACAGGGCACGGTCAGACGGGAGCGCAGTACGGAGAACTGGCAGGCGGTTTTATCGACCACAGGAATGGACCGAGCTGTACAAGAGATTGTTCAGCACCTAGATGGATCAAGCTTCTTCCCGTATCCGGCCGAGGAGGGCCTACACACCTTCGAAGCCATCGTAGCCATGCACGCTTCGCACCATCGCAACGGCGCCATTGTAGATCTCCCGCTGGAGGGCGAAGATCGAGAGCACGAGGTACTGAGCGGGTAAGCACAAGAACGGCCAGGCCGCCCTTCGATTCCGCTGAGGGTGACTTGGCCTTGAAATCTTTTCTTCAATCCTCTATCTCACCCCTACCATCCACCCCAGTTCATCCGCCTTCTGCCCATACTGTACTGCTGTGATTTCCTCATACAGCCGCTTTGAAAGATCACCAGTCTCCCCCTCCTGAACTTGGACGTTGTCGGCTCGGTATGAGAGTTCGCCGATCGGTGAGACCACCGCAGCTGTCCCGGTCGCGAAGACTTCAGTCAGCTGACCTGATTGGCAACCATCGATAACTTCGTCGATACTCACCTTCCGCTCAACCGTTTTGATCCCCCACTCATTCGCCAATCGCAATACGGAGTCCCGTGTCACTCCTGGCAGGATCGTCCCGCTCAATGAGGGCGTGACCAGCTCCTCCCCGAACTTGAAGAAGATGTTGCTTGTTCCGACCTCTTCGACGAACCGCTTCTCCTTCGCATCGAGCCATAACACCTGAGAAAACCCTTTGTCGACCGCCTCTTTCGTGGCCTTCAGACTGGGTGCATAGTTGCCTGACGTTTTGGCTTCGCCAACCCCACCCGGCGCAGCACGAACACTGCCCTCCTCCACAGCGATTCGTGTCGGCTTTGCGCCCTCTTTGTAGTAGGCGGCGACGGGGCAAGCGATCACGTAGTACAGATAGGTGTTCGATGCCCGCACCCCGAGACCTGGCTCGGTCGCGATCATTGTTGGCCGGATGTAGAGCGACGTATTGGGTTCGTTCGGCACCCATCGGTCATCTGTCGCAACGAGAGCCTGTATGGACTCGACAAACTGTTCGGGATCGAAAACCGGCATCGCCATCCGCGTCGCCGAGTTGCGAAAACGCTTCCCATAGTGGCCCGGTCTAAACAACGAAACGGATCCGTCTGGCTGACGGAAGGCCTTGAGCCCCTCGAAAATCTGCTGGTTGTAATGGAGAACCAGCGCGGTTGGATCGAGAGAAAGGGGTTCATACGGAAGGATCCGAGCGTCGTGCCAACTCGACTCCTGGGTGTATGACATCCGGAACATATGATCAGTAGTCTGTTTTCCGAACTCGACGGTCGACACATCCGGTATTTTCTCACGTGCACCCTTATCAGCGAGGGTCACCTGGATGTCCATGTTTCACTCCAGTCTGGCGACGACGTATATTGGTTACTATCGGGATCCGGGATGGAACAAGCACATTTCGGCGATCCAATGCAAGCGCTGCCATTCTCACTTTCTCGAATCGGACCTGCGAATTTGGCCTCTGAATCCTATACTCGGATCCTGATGACGTGGCTGCGTAACTTGACGGACGAGCAATCCTTGACACTGGAGTATGTTGCCGCGAGCGAGAGTGCGAGGATCGAGACGGTTGGTGCGCCGGGTTCGGAGCGGTTAGGTAACTCTGGAATTGAACAACCGAGAAGCTGACCAAGTTCATTGAGCGTTTACTAGTTGAAGACCTCCACGTCGAGCAGGGCACACCGAACTACGACCGCATAGCATAAACCACCTAGTCAAGCAGAACGCGAATGGCGTTTACCTGATCCAGGATCGGCATATCGTCTACTCAAACACGACTATCGAGGCGCTCACCGGATACTTGCGCGACTAGCTGTCTGCCCAGACCTGCCCCCGCTTCCTAAAACGCATACTCTCGCCGCTTGTAGCAGAGTCGTCGCCAGAAGCTTCGTCAGGGGAAGACCCTTGGGGACCGCTATGCGGTCTCCATCATCCGTAAAGAGGGGCATCGCATCCGTCGAAAACGCAGATCGCCCAACTTTCGCTTGACGCTACGAAGAACGCTCTCGGTAGGATCAGAGAGCTCCCGCACTGACCTTATTGCGCCCTGCTGACCCGGGACAAACATGTTGATCGGCTCGACGACCGCTTGAATATTAGGCGAACGGTCGAAAAGGAACTCGTTTGGCTGAACTCACGCTGATCTCGTTCGCCTTCCTCACATCCCTTACGGCTGCTATCGGGGGGATCGCAGGAGGCGTGATTCTCATCGCGGTCATGCCGAGCTTTCTTCCCGCCTCCGCGATCATTCCCTTACACGGCATCGTCCAGATCGCCAGCAACGTCAGTCGTGCCGCCTTCGGGCTCCGTCACATCGAATGGCGTATCTTCTGGATGTATGCNNCCGGAGCAATCATCGGCGCGCTCTTGGGATCCCAGATCGTCCCGTATCTCGAGTGGGAGGACGTGCCGCTCGTACTCGGAGTGTTCATTCTGTTGTTCACCTGGATGCCTGCCATCCGGGGCACTACGGATCTACCGGGCAAGTTCACTCTGTTGGGGGCGTTTCAGACATGTCTCTCGTTGTTCATTGGTGTAGCNGGCCCGCTGAACCTNCCGTTCCTGCTTCGCGAGAACCTGGGACGTGACCGAACAGTCATTACGCACTCGGTCCAAATGACCTCAATGCACCTGATGAAGGTCATCACATTCGGCTTTCTCGGGTTCGCCTTCGCGCCCTGGTGGCGACTGATTGCCGGGATGATCGTGGCAGCGATCGCGGGGTCATGGCTGGGGACCAAGCTTCGTGGGAAGATCCCCGAGGGAGCATTCAGAACCGGCGTGAAGATCCTGATTTCGACCCTGGCTCTGCGCATGATCGCCAGAGCAACTCTGTTCCCGGAACTCCCGTAGTGTCNCTCGAATCCATAGACAACTACATCCGGATCGATGATCGACTCNGCACATCCAACTAGCCGTTCAAGCAAGAGTTCAAACACATCGAAAGGGCGTCAACCTGACTAAATCCGACTCAACCGGAGCTGCGTCGAATGAGAGCGAGACGTCAATCGGGATGTCTTACGTAAATATCCCCGTCCTGTGGGACGGATCGAAGATCTCAGACAGGGATCAGTTCACAGCGTTACTGACCCACGAGCGAACGACACAGACACTTCCATTNCGTCGTGAGCACTTGCGTGTCCGCCTTCACATGCATCGGGACATTCATCTGGGCGTCGATCCGGCTGAAGCCAAGGGCCGGACGAACGAGATCTGAACCCGATCAGGACGGAGTANATCAACGAGATTCTGACCACAAACGGTGCGGACTTCTACTCNATCTAATGCAGATGTAAGATAGCCTTCGCCTTCTCAGAGAATGGTTTCCCATGTCTGACAGATTTGGATTCGACGCCCCCAAAGACCTCCCGATCGAAGAATCGATCGAGTGGGGCTCGCNGAACGGCTTCAAGTTCATCGACTTCAACGGTGACAATGCTCCGAATGACCTCGCCTCATTCGACGTTGCTCGGAGCGCAAANATAAGAGACCTCCTNGACAAGACCGGCCTGCAACTGGGNGTGCATCCGGTATCGGCTATCAACAACGCCGAATATGTCCCAATCATGTCCGAAGCCGTTGACGAATACCTCAGGGCCAACCTGAAACTTGCGGAGGACATCGGTGCAGGATGGATCGTCGGTCACGGCGGTTATCACTTCGGGGATACCAACCANCGNCGGCAGGCTGCGGTGGATCGCATCCGAAGACTCGTCGATCGGGCTGGAAACGTCGGGAAGATGGTCTACTTCGAGAACCACAACAAAGAACCGGATCTCGCAGAGATCCACTACATCCCGCATAACGTTGAAGAGACCCGCTGGTTTCTGGACGAGATCGATGCCCCCAACTTCAAGTGGGCCTTCAACGTCGCACACGGCCATCTCGTGCCTGAAGGCTGGTCAGGCTTTCTAGATGCCTTCGGCACAGACAACATCGGTCAGGTCCGCGTGAACGATAACACGGGTGATTACGAGGTCCATCTCGTACCCGGTGAAGGCACGATCGACTTTCCTGCGCTCTTCGAGAAAGTCGAAGGCGGCGGCTACCAGGGCTGGTATAACCTAGGATTCGGAAACCAAGCCAATAAGATTCGTATCAAGGAATGGTTCGAGACACTGGTCTAGGATTCAGCAATGTCGTCGCCGTGCTGATCAAGGGGACGAGGAATTCACATCTGGCATTCCTAGCGGGCAGAACCCGTGACGTGAGGTGGGCTCTGCTCAGTGACACTGAGTTTCAGCTTAAGACAGAGCNCCGGTCCCCTGAACTCTCGGCTTGGATCCGGCCTNAACCGGAACTATCACTCACGAGTTCATACACACTACCGATTGAGGAGATTAACATCTCTCTGAGGTTTACCGAATGAATTGGGATNTGACACCATACTTCCCCGAGTTCAACGGCTTCGAGATGACTGAGTTCAAGGCAAANCTCNAATCCGACGCCGCTTCGCTGCTCCAGTCCGCTTCGATTCTGCCTACGCTCGACGCCTCAAACTCTGACGACTGGGAGTCNGTCTTCCTCGCCTACGAGGACCTTANGACACGTTTCTACCATNTTGGATCCTATCTCAACTGCCTCACATCGGCTGACGCAACCGACGAAGACTATAAGAAAGAAGAGGCTGCTTACGTTCGATCCTTCTCCACCCTTACCAAGGTTGGCGTTGAGATGCAGCACGGTCTGAAGAATGCATCTGACGATGACTTCGCCGCATTCCTCGATCGAGAGAGCTTGTCTTCAGCCGAGTATTACATCGATCATCTCCGGAAGGACGCTCGGTTCACCATGTCCTCCGAGTGCGAATCACTTNCNGCCGACCTCAGCGTCGATGGTCTGGATGCCTGGGGTCGCCTTTACGACACCGTTTCGGGCAAGTTAGAATTCGAGATGAAGTGGCCAGACGGCCGGGCAGAGACAATCCCGATCGCTCAACGCCGTGCGCTCATGGAAGGACCTGATCGTGCCGTCCGCCAATCGGCGTTCGAGGGCGGTAATGCTGCGTGGAAATCCGTCGAAGATGTCACAGCAGCAGCTCTGAACGCGATATCGGGAACCCGTCACACGCTATACGACTACCGGAGCGTNTCGCACTTCCTCGACCGCGCGCTCTTCGACTCCGCGATCTCCCAGAAGACGCTCGACGCCATGTTTGAGGCTATCAAGAGTGAGATCGAAATCCCGCGCGACATCCTGCGCCTCAAAGCAGATGCGATGGGACTCGGCGGCGTCGCCTGGTACGATCTAGGAGCGCCGTTACCGTTCAAGGAGCATACCGAGCTCTCTTGGGATACAGCAAGGGAAATGGTCAAAGGAGCCTTCAACAAGGCCTACCCCAAGCTCGGCGAGTTTCAGCAGATGATGTATGACAAGCGCTGGATCGAATGGGAACCGCGACCGGGCAAACGTCCCGGCGGATTCTGTACCGGATCGCGCATTATTAAAGAGTCGCGGATCTACATGACTTACAAGGACTCTATCGGCGACGTGCGGACGCTCGCCCACGAGGCCGGTCACGCCTTCCATAGCTACGTCATGCGTGATCTCCGACCCTACCAGAGCGGCTACCCGATGACCCTCGCCGAGTCCGCATCCACCTTCGCCGAGATGATCCTGAGCGAAGGCATGCTCCAGAATCCNAACACGACCGAAATACAGAAAGCTTTGACACTCGACACGGAAGTCGGACACGGCGCCATCTTTCTTATGGATATCCCAGTACGGTTCGAGTTCGAGCGCGCCGTCTACGAGGAACGCAAATCCGGCGAGCTGTCTGTCACACAGTTCAAGGACCTGATGGTACAGACACAAAGAGACGTCTTCGGCGACGTTCTGCTCGCAGGAGGTGAGGATCCCTACTTCTGGGCCTCGAAACTCCACTTCTACATCACCNGCGTNTCCTTCTACAATTTCCCCTATACATTTGGCTTTCTCTTGAGCCGNGGACTCTTTGCTAATTTCAAGGAGCAGGGCCCGGACTTCCTCCCCCGCTACGAGGACTTCCTCTTACTAACCGGCTCCGACACCGCCGAAGGCGTCGCCAAACGCAGCATAGGTGAAGACCTCGAAAAACCCGACTTTTGGGTACGCGCGATCCACACACTGGATGAGCCACTCGCTCAGCTCAGAGAATTGCTCCCAAACACCTTAGCCACGGAAGACGCGTCTTTTGAAAGTTAGATACTANCANGACAGCACTCCCGTTGACGTGCCCTGTCGTGAAGAAAATTTCGAAAGACGGGAGATCGANATGGNGCTGCCTATCGATCAGACAGCACTTGTACTTGTCGATCTATGGCAGGATCACTTTATCGAGAGCTGGATTGAGCGCGCAGCTCAGGTGCTTCGTGAGAAGGTCCTGCCTGTGATCAACGCAGCACGATCCGGAGGAATAAGCGTGATACACGGTCCGTGTCCAGAGGTTGCTGGGCATTATGAGCAGCTCGACAGACACAAGGCACCAGAGCCATCCGGAGAGACACCCGCGTGGCCACCACCCGAGTTCCGTCGACGTGAGGGAGACTACCACGCTTATCGAGGTCCGCGCGAACAGGAGCCCGGGATTCGAGACATCAGAGACAATCGACGCATGTCAGATCTCGTTGAGGTGAGAGACGAAGATATTGTCATCGCATCTGGACAGCAGCTGCACGACTACCTGGAGTCACAGCAGATCCTTCATCTGGTCTATGCGGGCTTTGCAACAAACTGGTGCATCATCAATCGGGATTACGGCGTGCGGCCGATGCGGGACCGGGGCTACAACGTCATCTTATTACGCGAAGCAACGACNGGGGTCGAGTTCCCCGANACGCTCGATGGATTNTGGGCCACTGAGCTTGCCATACGCGAGGTTGAACAGAAGTTCGGATTCTCGGCGTCGAATGCNGATTTCTTTGAATACTGCGGAGGATAACGCATCCGTAGTCGCGACTTACACAGGCCCAAGGAGGTGATCAGAGGTCGCCTATGAGGAGAAAAACGTGAAACTCACAGACATACAGACTTTCATCGTCGGCAATCCTTGGAAGAACTGGGTCTTCATCAAGCTGCACACGGATGAAGGCGTGTATGGTATCGGTGAAGCAACCGCACACCGNAAAGCAAAGATGATCGAGGCGGCGGTCCTCGAATACCGTCGCTACTTCCTCGGACGGAATCCCTTTAACATCGAAGAGATCAACTACGAGCTGATCAAATCAGGAGCCCCCGCCAAGGTCAGGGCTGCGATCGACATCGCCTGCTGGGACATCATGGGGAAGCTGCTGGAACAGCCTGTCTACAACCTGATCGGCGGAAAATTCCGGGATCGCGTTCACGCGTATGCGAACGGCTGGTATCAGGTCGACCGTATTCCAGAGGAGTTTGCCGAGCGCGCGCAGGCCGTGGTGGCGAAGGGTTACACTGCCATGAAATTCGATCCCTTTGGCACNGCTTTCGAACGCATCACCAGAGAAGAGATCGACCTTTCCGTGGCGATCGTGCACGCAGTCCGAGAGGCAGTTGGACCGAACATCGAGCTCTTCATCGAGTGCCACGGCCGTTTCGACCCCCTGATCGGAGCAAAGATCGGGAAGCTGATAGAGCCGTTCGATCCGGGCTGGTTTGAGGAGCCTGTCCGCTCAACACAGACCGAGAACATGGCAGCCCTGAACGCAAAGCTGAGTTTCCCAGTCGCGGGCGGTGAAAGTCTCGACGGCATCGATGATTTCCTCACTTTCATATCCGCCCGTGCTGCACAAATCATCCAGCCGGACCCCGTCACCTGCGGCGGGATCTCTGAGCTCAAGAAAATCTGCGCGATCGCTCAGGCACATCACATCCAGGTCGCACCGCACAACGCTCAGGGTCCAGTCTGCACCGCTGCCTGTTTTCACGTTGACGCCTCTACACCAAACATCATGATTCAGGAGGTCTTCGAGGACTTTGCGACACCCTTCGCTCAGAAAATCACCGACTATCCGACGGAAATCGTCGACGGCCATATTATCATCCCTGACAGACCCGGNCTGGGACTGGACCTGGATGANAAAGAAATGGCAAAGTATCCATACGACGAATCNCACTTTCTCGACATGTATGGCAAAGGCGGCTGGGAAAAACGCAACCTTAACGATTGACCATGGTCACTTCGAGCGGACCTGCCCTCACAGCAGCTAGGAGTGAAGGGCAATCGCAGAGGATACACCGATGGAAAACCTCGAATCTATCTTGGACGAACTTGAAGAAGAGGGCTTCGTCACCATCTCAGGCGCACTTGATCCCGATCAGGTCGCAGACGTCCGACAGCATATCAATGCCGCACGCGAGAAGGGCTGGGAAGAAGGCCTGAACGCTGTNGGCAACATGTGGTTCGATTCCCTGCTCGACCGTGAACCTGAGACCTTCGGCCCTCTTGTTGGTCAGGAGCGAATTCGCCCCGTACTCGAGGGTATGATGGGACCGCAAACTCAGCTTCGAAGCTTCAGGGCGCACATCAATCCAGGCCCCTACCACCAAGAATGGCACCTAGATTTCTATGGTTACTGGGAAGAGAAGCGACGCGCTGAGAAACATCGAATGGCCGTTGCGCCTGTCGGCGTCAACACGACCTTCTACTTCCAGGACAACGGACCGGGCATTGCACACCTGAAGTTCGTCAAACGCGGACATACGTTCGAACCCGAGCACCTTTACCCCATGGATCGCCCGATGTTCGAGGCCTGGTGTGAGACACAGGAACACGTCGTCATCTACCCAAAGGCAGGTGACTGCGTCATCTTCTTGAGCCACATCCCGCATCAGGGCGTCAAAGAAGACGATGCTGTCGAACGGAGTAACGTCGTCTGTCACTACCAGATGACACCCATGCATGAAGGCGCCTGGTTCGTGTCTAGAGCTCGCGGTTACAAAGGCACNTTCCCCTTTGCCCTTNACAGCAGAGTAGCAAACACACCNAACGGCAACTAACGTTTGCACNANTCACCGTTCATACCGCAGTAANCTAGNCGAAGATAGGAGTGATCCGCCGCAGGCGGATTGTCTTGAAGAGACAGTNTCAGCAATTCTCATAGCCNTTCGCTCGGGTACTGACACCACTTTTTACTAACCCAGCTTCTTGATACGACCTGCGTTTAGGCCTACTCGAAGACACGGAAAACAGGAGCAACATGGCAGACTCATTTCACTGGGGTATCCTCGGGTGCGGCAGCATTGCCCGAAAATTCGCAACGGGCCTTCAGTCGCTGAATGATGCCGAGCTGGTAGCACTCGGTTCACGCTCGCAGGAAAACGCAGACAAATTCGCTGACGAGTTCCCCGCCGAACATCGCCACGCCAGCTACGAGGATCTCGCATCCAACCCNGACGTCGACGCGATCTACGTCGCGACACCTCACCCGTTCCACCTCCAGAACAGCATCCTCTGCCTCCGCAACAAGAAACCTGTCCTCTGCGAAAAGCCGTTTACCATTAACAAGGCTCAAGCTGAGGAGCTCGTAGGAATCGCACGAGAAGAGCAGGTCTTCCTGATGGAGGCCATGTGGTCGCGCTGTCTACCCCTGCTCACAAAGGTGCGGCAGATGATTGCAGAGGGTGCAATCGGTGAGGTCCGCATGGTCCAGGCAGACTTCGGCTTCCGTGCAAACGTCAACCCTGATGGGCGTCTGTTCAATCCTGAGCTCGGTGGAGGCGGTCTCCTTGACGTAGGCATCTACNCCATTTCGTTCGCGACGATGATCCTGGGGCTTCCCAAATCGATCGTCAGCGCCGCTGACATCGGCGAAACCGGCGTCGATGAGCACGCCGCGATGATCCTGAAGTACCCGGGGGGGCAGCTCGCTCTGCTGGCAACGGGCATCCGAACCCGTACGCCTCACGAAGCCACGATCCTCGGCACGGACGGCTACATCAGACTCAACAGTTGGTGGAACGGCACATCCGGAGTCATCAACCGAGGCAACGATACCGAAGACATCAGCGAAACCTACGAGGGCAACGGCTACAATTTCGAAGCTGCAGAAGTCGCCCGCTGTGTCCGAGAAGGCAAACTCGAGAGCGATATCATTCCCCACGAAGAATCCATCGCCATCATGGGCATCCTCGACGACATCCGTGCCCAATGGAACCTCAAATATCCAATGGAATAAAAGCGACCCTTCACGTCACGACCGAATGAAGATCGCGGTCGGTGGGTTTGCATCACATGAACCAGGAGCACTAATGGAATACGGAAACATCGAACACGTCTCAAAACCGGTAAGCCGCCTCGTACACGGCGCCATCATGCTACGGGTAGAGGAAGCGGAACACTGGTTCACCGTCCTCGACGACATCTACGCGACCGGGTGCCGAGCCTGGGACAGCGCACACATCTATTCCGGAGGCGACAGCGAACGCGTACTCGGCATGTGGATGGAAGCACGTGGAAACCGCGACGACATTGTGATCCTCACGAAGGGTTGCCACCATACNGGCGATCGCCGACGCGTCACCCCCTTCGACATCGACGCGGACATCCACACCTCCTTCGCACGTCTCCGAACCGACTACATCGACATCTACGTCCTCCACCGGGACGACCCGGATGTCGAGGTCGGACCGATTGTGGAGAAGCTGAACGAGCTCCACGAAGCGGGTCGCATCGGAGCGTTTGGCGGCTCGAACTGGAAACCCTATCGAATAACAGAGGCGAACGAGTATGCGGACAANCACGGTCTAAAGCCGTTCACGGTCAGCAGCCCGAACTTCAGCCTCGCCGAGCAGTATGNCGAGCCCTGGCCCGACTGTTTCACGATTAGCGGCCCCCAGAATGCGCAAGATCGCCAGTGGTATGCAGGCCAGAAAATGCCCCTTTTCACCTGGTCCTCCCTGGCTCAGGGCTTCTTCTCGGGACGAATCACGCGAAGCAACTGGGAACAGGTAAAAGAAGACTTCCCTGAGCCAGTAGAACGCTGCTACGCGCGAGACGATAACTGGGACCGGATGGATCGCGTGGAAGAACTGGCAAAAGAAAANGACACATCGGTGCCGCAGGTCGCGCTGGCTTACACGCTCCAGAACCCCGGGCTCGACGTCTACGCTCTGATCGGAACGTTCACGGGCGATGAGTTCTCAGAGAACATCCGAGCCCTTGAGATCAAACTGACGCCTGAAGAAATCGACTGGCTGGACCTGCGTAGAGACACGCGCTAGCGAGCGAGCGAAAAAAATGTCGGCAGACCGGCTGGCCAAACAGTGGTCTGAAGAAGGCTACATCAAGGTTGTAGGGATGTTTGACTCAGAACGAGTCGAAAGACTGAAGTCCGTCTGCGAGTCGATCCTAGATCAGTGGCGAGTGGAAAATCCTGAGAAGGGTGAACCTGGCGGCGGACCTGAATCGAACGTCATGCGTCACCTCAACCATCCGAGCTACGGCGAGCACCGTCTCGAGATCCTGAAAGCAGCCGCGTCGACATCCGTTCTCGAGACCGCATCCGTCATCTTCGATGGGCCAGCACGCTTCCACTGCACAAGCCTGTTTTTCAACCCGCTCGAAAACAGCCGCGATGGTAACTGGCATCGGGATTCCCAATTCCGTTCGGACACCGATCAGGAGGAGCAGAGGCACCTGAACGAGCGTGCCCACGCTGCGACGGGCGTCCAGCTTCAGGTCGCCCTGATCGAGAACGACGACGTGGAATTCGTACCGGCCTCACATCTCCGCTGGGACACGCCGGAAGAGTATCACATCAGAAAGGCAGACGAGCAGGCAAACAACCGCTCGAACAACATGCCGGGCGCGATCCGAATCGCACTCAAGCCCGGTGACGCTGTCGCCTTCAACCCCCTTGGCATCCACAGAGGCCGCTATTACATAGACATCCCCCGCCTCACTCTCATGCTCACCTACCGCGCCGCACAGAGCCCAAAGGTCTTCGACTACTTCTCTGACCAGCCCTGGTTCCTGTCCGACGGCTACCTGACAGGTCTTTCAGCCAAAGTCAGGACCTTCTACAAAACGTACATCGACACCTACAGAGAAGACTGGCTCACCAACACCGCAGCCAAACCCTGGCCCTAATTCCGCCTTNTCGATCCTCGATCGTCGATCAGAAATACTGTCCTAACCCCACGAACAGCACCCACCCCTGATCTGCAAATCCGTATCCCACATCTGCCCGCAGAACAGGNGAGTTGTACACGCGATTCATTCCCACACGCACGCCCACACCAGCAGCCCACACTAAATTTCGGCTTTCAGTTTCCGGCATCCATGCACTGCCGCCGTCAACAAACACAACTCCCGCCAGTGTGAAAAATCGATGTCTCTTGAGGGTCGAACGTCCCTCGATATTGAAGAGCAGCCGACGTGTCCCGTCAAATCTCCGCGCCGCGTAACCACGCAAGCCCCGCTCTGAACCCAGCAAATACTGTGTCGTCTCTTCAGGACGTGCCACCGCGTCGAACCGGACACGAGTCACGATTGCGTGTATACCTCTAATCTTCTCCAACATCTTCGCTTCAGCGCTCCCAAAGACGTTCCACACACGTCCCTGACTATATCGGGCCCGTAGTGTTACACGCGACAGGAGGTAAGTAAAGGNGGATAGCTTCGTACGCGGGTTGACGTCTAAAGTCATGAATAGGTAGTCACGATCAGACCTCAACGCCTCGGTCGAAACACCGAGTTGAAAGGAAACCCAACTCCCTATCTGCAGATCCTCTGTTCGGCCAAGCAAACTGAAGAATCTTATCGTCTCGTATTCAGGTTTCCAGATCATCACGCCGACACTGGGCAAAACACGACGCCGGCCTGCAGGTGCGTATGTGAATCCCGGCTCCGAGTCAAAACTAAGGTCGTTGACAGAGAAAAAAATGCCGGGACGCACCTTGACCTTGTCCCCAAACGACCGCCTGAACGAAACCGATCCGCCGCGATCGATCGATCGGTATTTCTCCGAAACCGTCTGCCCTGCATACAGTCGAGTAACGGATTCGTGTATATATCCCGTTCCCCCAACCGACCAAGCTTCCGAGAGCCGAAAGAATGGTCGAGAAACACGCACTACTGCCCGATGACCCTCTGCCCCGATCTCTCCATCGAGATAGAGTCTTACACGGCCCCCCCCGACACGCGGTTCCCTGTAGAGTNCACGAACTCGATCTCCCTTCACTGCATCGTGTTCAGCCGTCAATTCAACAATCTGTCCTCGTCCCAGAAAATTGTAGTCAAGTCCAACCCCCCCGTAGCTCAGCTCATCCGGCTCACCGGACAACAGAGGTGTAATAGCTCGCGCATACAGATCCGTCACGTGCACATGGACATCAGCATATCCGTCCATTCGGGACACATCAACCGTCACCTCGCCCAGAAACAACAAAGCCCGCAGATTCCGCGACGTCTCCTCTACAAGAGCAGCCGTCAACGTATCTCCGGGCTCGAACAAGATCTCCCGACGGATCACCTCTGTCCTCGTCCGTGAATTTCCACTGATCGTGATGTCCCGCACAACAACAGAATTTTCCGCAGCCACTGAGAGCACTAAAACCATGGCAACCAACACCCCGGCCACAAGCATCTTCAATCGTAAGGTCTTACCTCCTCCCGTGTTTTTCGTGTCTTCCGTGTCTTGGCTCTCCGCTTAGACCGCCTATCGCATCCGTGACGGAACCATCCAAGGATCCGGGTTCAAACCGATCTTCTCCTTCACCCTCTCCGTAGCCGCGCTCAGATCATCGATCACGTCATCGCTCAACTTCAGATTGATCGCGGGCTCGTTCCACGCGAGCTCCTCCGGGCTTCGAGCACCTACCAGGACCGAGGCGACACCCGCCCGCTGCTTCATCCACGCAAGAGAACACGTTGCCATCGACTCACCAACACCTTTGCAGATTTCCCGAATCACACCGAGCGCTTCGAATACCTCCTCCTCGCACCCATCCTCGCCGTGCGTGGCATTGGGGCGTTCCTTCGAGTACAACCGCGTTCGCGCCAGTCCGTCGGGGACCTCATCAGCCGACCCATAGCGATCGGTAAGTAAACCTTGTGCGAGTGGACTGTAACAGATCAGACCGATATCGTTCGCCCTGCACAGCGGCAGAATCTCATGCTCTACAACCCGCCACAGCAGACCGTAGTTGAGCTGATTCGTCTCACAATGCCCCTTCTCCAGCAAGTCGCCCATATCCTGAACGCCGAAATTACTGACGCCTAGGGCACGCACTTTTCCGGACGACTTCAGCGCCTCCAAAGCCTGCCAGGACACCTCAATCGGCACCTCCCAGTTGGGCCAATGGATCTGATACAAATCGATGTAGTCGGTACGAAGATTCTCCAGGCTCTGCTCACACGCCTTAACGATCTCCGAGGGTTTGAGGTGCGAGGCACTCACCTTTGTGGCGATCACGGCTTCGTCGCGGCGTCCTTCCAATCCTCGTCCGAGGACGCGTTCCGAGTGCCCCTTCTCGTATCCCTCCGCCGTATCGAAGAAATTGATCCCATTGTCCAGCGCCGCGTGAACCGTCGCAATAGAGACGTCTTCATCCTGTTCCCCCCAGACGGCACCTCCTGCAAAAGGCCAGCATCCCAGAGCAAACACCGAAACCTCAATACCCGTCGTCCCAAGCTTACGATATTCCATCACACTTCTGCCTTTGCTTTCTACCTACTCGCTTACCTTCTCGAATACATTCTCATAGCTCGCAGAACAATGACTCCAGCTTCACACTCTGAAACATAGTCCGGGAAATCCCACCAATCGAACTCCGCACTCAGCAAAGCGCCCAAATGATACCGAACCTACTCCTCCCCAAGCTCGACGNGTGACTTCGTTCCGAACCCGACAGNCACGNAACAAGCAAACCCAGAAGGATACACACGGCNNTCCTCGATCCCTTGCACTCTTNTGCTGCNTAACCCCTTACCAACTATTCCTCATCCACNGTCTCATCNTGCCTCTTTATNAGCCCGTCGATCGAGTAGCGTCCCGCTCCCACGAACACATACATAACCGCGATCGCNAGGTACAGAACCGCCTTTTCCTTTCGACCGAACGGATCAGCCGCGTGAGCGACAAAGCCAGCCACAACCATCGTAAATGCTACGAAGAAGGCAGAGATGCGCGTCATGAACCCCNCAGCCAGGAAGACNCCACCGAACAGTTCCGCACTCCCCGCCGCCCACGCAAAAAAAGCTGGAGCCGGNAATCCATGCCTGGTCACACCCTCGACAAAGCGATCAGACGGGGGAACCTTCCCGAGNCCGTGGGCAAGCGCCATGGCAAGACCAGAAAACACGCGAAGTATCGCGAGACCAAGGTTCGCCGCTTTCGAGTGGATCGCCGTGCCACCGAACAGAAAATCCATAGAGCATTCCTTCTCTTTTATGCCTACTAAACTGACGGGGCAGATACAAGCAACCCCTGGAAGACCATGCTCCCAGGGGTCGAGGGATCTTGTTTCGCAGAGCCTACGCCTTTACACTCGAGGAAAACCCGCAGTTCTTGTGCGCGCCGTCGCAGAAGGGCTTGTTTTCAGTTGCTCCACACCGACAGAGTGCAATCGGCCGACCCTCATCCTTCGTCATCTCCGCCCCGGNNCCATCCTGCAACTGGAAAGCGCCGGTCACGAGAAGCGGCCCGTCATCCAGAACCTGAACACTGATATCCGCCATTGTTCCTCCTTAGATAGGTTCGATGTTCAGCCAATATAGCTCACGCCCCAAATGATGTCATCCGGAGCTGCACCCAATTTAAAGCGACGGCATGTCGATCGCGCTCAACCTTTGACCGTCACGAGGACCCTCCATCCGCTCCGGATACTTGTCGATAGGCNCGGACAACTCGTTCAGTCTTGCGAGAGTTTCTGGATCCATCGACCAGCCAGATCCCCTCACATTGTCGTCGAAATGTTCAACCGTTCGAGCTCCGACGATCACTGAGGTGATATCGGCCTGCTCGAGAATCCANCGGATAGCAACCTGGGCAGGCGACTTTCCGAGCTGTTCAGCCGACTCGAGAACAGCACTCAGTATGACCTCCGCNTGGGGGTGAAAATGTTTGCCCGGGTAAGCCCAGCCTTCTGCCGAACGGGTCCCCTCCTTCGCCATTTCACCCGGCTTGTATTTGCCCGACAGGAATCCGCCGCCCAACGGGCTCCACGTCACGAGCCCAACATCCTTGAACTTACACGCTGGTACNAGATCGATCTCGATNTCCCGAACAAGAAGGCTGTANTGAGGCTGGTAGGCAACGAAACGCTCCAGACCATTCGAATCACTGGTCCAGAGCGCCTCCATCAAACGCCACGCCTCAAAGTTGCTGCAAGCGATGTAACGCACCTTGCCCTGCCGCACTAAATCATCCAAAGCACGAAGCATCTCTTCCAGAGGTGTTTGCTGATCCACGTGGTGGATGTAGAACAGATCCACGTGATCCGTGTCCAGACGTTTCAGGCTGTCCTCGATCGTGTTCATGATATGATAGCGCGACATCCCAGAATCATTTGGCCCCGGACCCATCGGGTTGTAGAATTTTGTCGCTACCACGACGTCCTTCCGCTTGCCCTTCAGCGCCTTTCCGAGAAAGACCTCGGACTGCGCATCCGCATAAGAATTCGCCGTGTCGAAAAAGTTGATTCCCGCGTCGATTGCCTGATCGACCATTCGCTTTGCTTCTCCTTTATCCGTCCCGTGACCGAATGTCATCGTCCCGAGACAGACCTCCGACACTTTCAGCCCGCTTCTACCTAGCTGGCGATACTCCATACAACCTCCCTTGCTCCACTCTTACCGTCACCCTTTAGGGTGAAAACTCACATAAATCGTTCGACACCGAATGCAGCCATCTCGNATGGCCAAGTCCCCGTCGCAACCGCATCCGCCACAACCTTTCCGCTGTAGGGTCCCAAGTGGAGTCCCATTGAGCCGTGACCTGTCACAACCTGAACATTCTTATGACCGGGCAGCGTCCCCACGATCGGCATGCCATCGCGACTGAGGGGTCTGAGCCCGACACGNATCTCCCGAATCATGGCAGACTTCAGACTCGGTGCGACGCGGATCGCTTCATACAGGACCTCAATCACGCCCTCCACCGACGTAACCGGATTGTATCCGACATCTGCTTCTCGCGTTGCTCCGACGACGACACGCTGATCGGGCCAAGAAACCATGTAGTGTTCAGTCAAGCCCGTCAGGATCGGCCACGAGGACGTATCCACATCACCCACATCCAGGTGCACAATCTGTCCACGCTGCGGCCCCACGGGAATGTCTACACTAAGCTGATCCGAGAACGCCTCAGACCACGCACCGCCGGCGATCACANCGTTTCCAGCTTCGACCGTCTCACCATCATCCATCGTGATCGTAGACACATTACCATCGGACGAAACGGTCTCGACCGACTTCGATCGCTTCTCGAGCCCTCGGCTCAGTGCTGCCGACTCGAGTGCCGAAGCGAGCTGACGGCCATCAACACGAGCCGTTGACGGAGAGTAGACCGCACCCTTCACATCCCCTAACGGTGGGAAAATCTCTCGAGCCCTATCAGGCGTGACGAGCACAGGTCCGTCCGATGTGCCATCCCCTTCGGGTAGCCCGTATGTTGATCGATTGAACTCCGCAGTCTCCCGTTCGTCGATCGCGACCCATAACGACCCGCAGACTGCATAGCCGGTCTCTTCCGCACCATCAGCCTCGAGATTGCGAACGAGATCCTTGTAGTGAAGCTCAGCCAGACCAACAAACCGATAGTACGGATCGGGATGGTTCGGATCCTCTCCCGCTGAGATGATTCCGGCTCCGGCATCCGTCGCTCTCCCGACATCTTGACGGTCGATCAAGATCGTCTTCACACCCAACCGCACCAATTCGTAGGCAGTAGCCACACCCACGACTCCGCCACCAATCACAACTGCATCGTAACTCAAGTTCTCCTCCCAAGCCTTGCCGGGATCTCCCAACGACAACACGCGCCCAAGATAGCCGCCCCACGAGAAGAGTTCAACAACCTCACAAACAGAAAACGGCGCCCGATCATCCGAACGCCGTTATCAAACCAGTTCTTCAAATTTTTATTAACCTATCAGTAGCTCCTAGACTTACCCGCTCACACGTGGGCGCAATAGTCAAAAAGTAATCCCACGGAAATCCATTCAATCACGCTTCAGTCGGGCTGGGCGGGTCACGCGATCGATTCCCTCAACGGATCCAGCCAATCTCGATGTCTCGGGTGCCGCAGCTTCCGCAAAGCCTTCTCCTTGATCTGTCGAATCCGTTCCTTGGTCAGCCCCACGTTCTTGCCTATCGCTCCAAGTGTCTTGGGATCGTCATCCACGAGCCCGTAGTGCTCGCGAATCACGTGGGCCTCTCTGTCCTCGAGTGAGGCGAGTGCCATAACGAGCTGCTGGTGATCCGACTCGTCGCTGACCTCGTAGTCAGGTGCGACCTGCCGATCGTCGGGGATCACGTTTAGGGGCATCCGGGCCTGAGCGTCCTCGCCCGAAGTCGGTTGATCTAGCGAAGCGAGTTCACGCGACCACATCAGCATCTCACGGACGCGATCGACGGGAACCTCCAGAATCTGTGCTACATCTGCATCCTCCGGCTCCACACCAGTCTTCTGTTGAATCTCTCGCGAAATCTGCGTGATGCTGTTCAGCAGCTTGACGCGGTTCGCCGGCAGGCGAACGGTCCGCGTGTCTTGGGACAGGCTTTTCAGGATCGCCTGGCGGATCCACCAAAGAGCGTAGGTGATGAACTTGACTCCACGCTCTGGGTCGAACCGTTCGGCAGCCGTGATAAGACCGACGTTACCGGCGCTGATCAGATCCTCAAGATCCATCCCACAACCCTGTAAATCCGTCGCAAGCCGCACGACGAACCTCAGGTTCGCACTAACGAGTTCGTTCCGGGCATCGCGGTCTCCCAGCTGGATCCGTCTGGCAAGTTCGCATTCGGACGTCGAATCAAGCGGCTTCGAGTCCGAAATATCTTGGAAATACTGGTCCAGCAATCCGCTGTCTGTGCTTCTTACTGCCATGATCTCGCTCCTCCTAGACCAGCTGCTTTCCGGGTGGGATGTGGATACAGCGCTCTATGGCTGGCCTGCCCTCATGCAAATGCAAGGCCTGTGCCATCCAGGCCAGAAGGGACAAACAAACTCTATTTGCATATAATTCAATGGTTTAAAATCCTTTCAGTAACAAACCAACCGACTCAGGTCCTCGGACATAGAACAAAACGTTCCTCCCGTGTGATCCCGCGCGCCCCAAACGACACAAATCGGCCCCAAAGAACGCCGCAGGTCGCAAAACCCTTTTGGGTTTCGCCAAGGTGCGATCCACCGTAAAATGCCTCGTGACTCAGACCAACCCCATACTCGCCATCATTATGTCTCTGGTCGGCCTCTACGTCCTGTATGCCCTTTGTCTGTACCTGTTCCAGCACGCCCTGATGTTTCCCGGTGCTCGCACCCTCAAAGGAGACGAGCCACCTGACCTTCCCGCCGGTGCGGAGCATTTCTGGGTTCGTGTGGACGACTTGCCCGTTGAGGGCTGGTTTCTGCCCCCCACAGATGACACTTCAGGGCCAACGCCTTTGGTGGTTTTCGCGCACGGCAACGCAGAGCTCATCGACTTCTTCAAAGACCGCTTCGAGGTCTTTCGGGCAAACGGGCTGGCTGTTGCACTCATAGGTTACCCCGGGTATGGCCGAAGCAAGGGCACTCCGTCCGAGCGAACTCTCAGGGAAACCTTCCTGAACGCGTATGATGTGCTCGTCGCCCGAGAGGATGTGGATCCAGACAACGTCATCATCGTCGGTCGATCAATGGGCGGGGGCGCCGCCTGTCTGCTCGCCGCCGAACGATCTTCGACAGCCCTCATTCTGGTGTCGACATTCAAGAGCATGCTCGCAATGAGCAAACGATACCTAGTACCCTCTTTCCTGGTACGCAGTCCTCTCGACAACCTGTCCACCGTCCGATCCTACGTAAATCCGGTGCTCGTTCTACACGGACCATCGGACCAAGTGATCCCCTACGAGCACGGCGTCGCGCTCTCTGAAGGAGCACCGGATGGAACGCTGTGGACATACGAGAACGTCTCGCACGTCGATTGCCCGCCAAACTGGGATGACTTCTGTGCAAGAGCGCTCGACTTTCTCAAGGATCGGGGTATACTCCCGAGCGATTAAGAAGTCGACCAATTTCTACCACTCACGTCAACACACCCGCATAAGAGGTCGGCCAATGTCTACCACTCACATCAACACACCCACATCGGTCCTGAAACTCGGCCACGCCAGTGGAGACATCACACCGCCGGTCGGGATCTACCATCGCATGTGGGGTGCGGCTCAGCACGATGCAGCTACGGGTGTGCACCGTCCGATCCAAGCAGACGTGATTCTGCTTGAACCGATCGACGCTTCCGCATCCGACCGCGTCCTTCGTCTGCAACTTGACCTCGTCAACCTGACCACCGAACAGATGGATCGGCTTGCGGCGAACACGGGAGAGGCAGCTGACACCAACCCCGAGCGTGTCTTGATCACCTTCTCTCATTCGCACGCCTCCGGGTTCTATGCTCCAAACCGGCGCAGTCTGCCCGGTGGAGACTTGATCGACCCCTACCTCGACGATCTCAACCGGACGGCGGCGCGACTGGCCGGAGAGGCGCTCGAAAACCTTTCAGAGTCCACGATTACCTACGCCTTCGCACGTTGTGACATGGCTCGAAACCGGGACTATCGCGATGAACAGGTCGGGATCTACGCTACCGGATACAACCCAGACCGAACGGGCGACGACACGCTCCTTATCGGACGTGTTACGGGGTCGGACGAAGAGATTCGACTCATCATCGTCAGCTACGGATGCCATCCGACAACTCTCGCCTGGGACAACACACTCATCAGCCCAGACTACATCGGAGCTCTGCGCGAAGTCATCGAGACCGACACGAATGCGCCGTGCTGCTTCTTCCAAGCCCCGAGCGGAGACCTTGGACCACGCGATGGCTTCGTCGGTGATTTGGCAGTCGCGGACCGGAACGGTAAGCAGGTCGGACACGCGGCCTTGTCGGCCCTCTACGGAATGGGTGCCCCGAGACACGACTTCGCATACGCAGGACCCGTCGTTTCTGGCGCAACGATAGGGACCTGGGCGTGGGACGGGCATTCAGAAGACCGTATCAATGACACGCGGTTATTCCAAGGAGGCACCTTCGACGTAGAGCTCAACCTGATCGACCTGCCCACTCAGGAATCGCTCCAGAAGGACATAGCCCGCTACATCGAAGAACAAACGGATGCAGCCGAGCGAGGGGACAAGATTGCCGCGCGTGACCTTGGCGCGAGGGCCGAGCGTTGTCGACGGTGGATGGGGCGTCTCGAGACGCTACCCGAGGGCAAGACGTTCCCTTACCACTTTAGCGTCTTTCAATTTGGTGACGCCGTCTGGGTAACCTGCAGCGCTGAGCCATACAGCTGGCTTCAAATCGAGCTCCGCAAACGTTTCCCTGATCTGACCCTGATGGTTTCTTCGCTCGCCGGCGACCATCAGGTCGCCTATCTCCTGCCTAGGAAGGACTATGGCAAGGGTCTCTACCAAGAGGAACCCTCCTCCCTCGCACCGGGCTGTCTGGAAGCACTCGCTGATGCCATCACGGCTCGGATAGAAGAAGTCACAGGCTGTAAACGGAAGTGAGCGAAGAGGCCCCCGACTGTTCTTTGAGCGATCCGTCCACCGACACCTGGTCGCCCCCCCCAAAGGGTGCCAGAGCGTGCTTCCTCACCTGCACATCAATTTTCTGGTTTGCACACTACACATACGTCCCAATCTTGGCACCCTACGCAGAGCATCGTGGGGGGTCGTTCGAGATCATTGGGCTGATCGTCAGCGCCTACGGTCTCGCCCAACTGATCCTTAGACTCCCGCTCGGACTCCTCTCTGACCGTCTCGGTCGCCGCAAGCCCTTCATCTCTCTAGGTTTTTTTGCCGCCGGTGTCGCCGGCCTGGGACTCGCCCTGTCGCCCTCTCCGGAGTGGATGGTCGTGGCGCGCTTTGTTTCAGGCATATCCGCGTGTGCCTGGGTCGCCTTCACCGTTCTCTACTCGACCTACTACCCTCCCCACCAGCTCGTCCGTGCGATGGGTCACATAGCCTTCTGCAACGGGCTGTCGATCATGTCTGCCTCATTCCTTGGAGGCATCCTCGCCGACCATCTGGGGTGGCTCGCGCCCTTCTGGGGCTCCGCCGTATTCGGCTTCGCAGGGACGCTGCTCTCCCTCTTCCTGAGTGAACAACCCTCCGCACCGGAAAGACTCAGCCTCCGTGCGTCTCTCACGATCCTAAAACGACCGACCCTCAAGTGGGCATCCATCGTTGCTGCCCTTGGGATCTATACGGTCTTCACAGCCGGTTTCGGGTTCCTTCCGAACTTCGCCATCGCCCTCGGGGCAACCAAGACCCAGCTCGGTATCCTGTCATCCATAACGCTCCTGATGGGTTCGATCGCCGGGCTCAACGCGAACCGATTCGCCGCTAGGCTGCTGGGTCCGCGCAAATCGATCGTAATCGCATACAGCATCGCGACGCTGACCATCGCGATCATCCCGCACACCACATCTGTCTACCATCTCTTCCTGCTCCAGGCTTGTACGGGATTCGCTCGCGGCACCGCCTATCCGATCCTGATGTCCCTGGTCATCCTCGACATACCGGATCGGGACAAAGCGACCGCCATGGGTTTCTTCCAAGCCGTATACTCGATCGGCATGTTCCTGGGACCCGTCGTATCAGGCCAGATCGGCGGGATGTTCGGCTACACAGCCCTGTTCACAAGCTCTGCCCTCGTGGCGGCGGCCTCAGTGGTCGCAGCGTTCAAACTCCCTAAGTCACTCGAAGGTTAACCGATCTCGTTCTCGATCCCCCGACACGCTAGAGACATTCCAAGACTACTTTGAGCGACACCATTTTGTAGGTATCCCCGTCGTTGACGAAGAAGACAGGCTGATCGGTCCACAAGGAAGAGCAGAAACGATCGGAGGAGGCCTATCTGGAATCGACCACAATCAATCGTCGGTAGTGAAGAGCTCCGCACGATGGTTTTTTCCACCGCTCGTCACGCCGGCTGTCCTAGATGAGCGTGAACGCCATCCTCAATATCTTGGCGGCAAACGTCATCGCTTACCATCAGGACAAGCTATGCTCGGCCATCATCCTAGCGGTCTTTCTCTCAATCATCTCCGACGTAAGCAGCCATTCTGAACACCCGGCCATCCTCGTAAGCATACGGAAGCTCACGCTTGGTGTGACACATCCGAGGAATATCTTCAGCGTCTTCTAGAAAAAGGGTGTTGTAGGCGTGGCCAACGGATTGATGCGGGGTCTGCTGGCTGGGAGGGATTCCCTGGCTTTAGCACGACAACGTCTATCTGGGCGCCGCCGTTTGGTGCCGAGGCGGGAGAGGCCGACTGAGATCCATGATCTCCGGATCATACGGCACGAGCCATGCTTTAGGGATCTGTAACCCAAACCCCGGTCCGGGAGGCAATCCGAGTTTCCCATTCACCGGCATCGGCGTTCCCGGTGTGGACCGATAGCACAACCGTCCGCTCTCCGTCGGTGCTCCCAGATAACACTCTTCGAGCGGGACGCCTGGCCGAGTGCCCTGGTAGAACTCGATCAGTGGCGTGTTCGGCATGGCAGCCGTGAAGTGCTGTCCATACAGATCGTTCGCGCCGGTGTGCAGGGCCAGCTGGATTCCCTTTGCATCTGCATAATGAGCGAGCTTCATCGCTTCCGTAAACCCGCCGATCCACGTTATATCCGCCTGTATCAGGTCGATGATACCGGCTTCGAGCGCGCGTATGCCAGGGTGTCGCGTCGCCCAGTGTTCGCCCGTAGCGAGCGACTGCCACGGGAGTCGTCTTCGCAGGGTGGTGTATCCATCGAAGTCGTGCGGCATCAGCATCTCTTCCATCCACCGCATGCGATACGGTCTTAACGCCTCACACATCTGGACGGCGTAATCCACGTCGTAAGCCATCCAGCAATCGAGCATCAGATCCGCATAGTCACCGATTTGCTCACGCGTCTTCGCGATCAAGTCGACGGTCCCTTCGATCCCGGCCTGTCCGCTCTCGACACCGTGCGGTCTCGCGAGCTTGAATTGCCGAAATCCGCACTCAAGTCCCCAGTCGACATCATTCCCCGTCACATAGCAGGCCATCTCCTCACGCGTCGGACCACCCGCGAGAGCATAGACAGGTTGCCCCGTCACCTTCCCCCACAGATCCCAGAGGGCGAGGTCTACACCGGCGACCGCACGAGCAGTCAGCCCCTCTTGACCAAACGACAGACACCCTCGCCACATCCGATCGTTGCACGTGTCGATCGCGCCGACCTCCTGTCCAATCACCATGTGAGACAGCACATCATCGATGATCACGGAAGCCGTATTGCCCGTATCGCCACTCCCGACCCCAAACGTCCCGTCCTCGGCAGTCACCTTCACGAAATACTGCCCACCGGGCTCGTTCCGCTCAAGAGGCGGATTATACTTGTCCCGCGGCGACGCCTGACGAAACAGCCTGTCCCAAGGTTCCCTTCGCGCCTCCGTCCCCTTCTCCGTCGGCGGCGGCGGCTTCAACGAACAGACCTGTACATCCACGATTTTCATAGCCCCTCGCCTGCCACTTGGAAACTACTTGCCCAACTCAGCACGAGAGTTTCGCCTTTACAGAACTCTGCCTTCCTAAAACCCAAAAGGGTCGCCCCCCTGCCACCGCTCAACAGTCTCGTCATAGAGAAACGTCAGTAGAGTGAATCGCCTCCCTGATGTCACCGGCAAAACTTCGTGCAAGTGCGCACACGAGAACACCAGGGCAGAGCCTGCCGCAGGTCGGTACTTCACGTCACTGAACTCCGGAAACCGAAGCTCGCCCCCCTCGTACACATGATTCAGGTTCAGCGAGACGGCCAACCGTCTGTGTGCCGTATTCGAGCTAATATTGTCTCGATGCGTGTCGAAGAATCCAGCATCGTCGGCGTTATAGCAGGCGATCTTGAATCCCTCGAATCGGTTCGGCTTGTAGATGAACGCGCGCTCAATCTCGGGCAACAGTTTCTTCCCGATCGACTGTGTCAGCAGACGTATGAGCTTGGCATCTTCGACGGTGTGGTCTCTTCGGGATTTGTGCTGCTCGGAGAGTACCTCGGACCTGCCTGCAGTTGTCGACTGCTCGACACCGGTCTCCACTGCGCCACTTCGTTCCCATAGATCCATCAGAAAGTGGCACCGATCTTCGGCGAGCACACGATCCAGAATAAGCACTGGAGCCTGAGAAGTCACGCTGTTGGATTGAGGTATTATGGAGATTTCGATCGCCTCGGCGATGCGATCGAAAGTCAGCTTTTCAGGCTTTACAAGGACACGAAGATTCCGATCGAGAAGGCAAGATCGTGACGTGTCGCCTTCAGCGACCTCTCTATCCTCATCGATGTAGACAAGCCCAGCACCGGATTCTTCATGATTTGTGAGCACGGTAACAACATCGCATCGATCTGCGAAAGTCTTTATCAGATCCTTCTGCTCGGACTCTAGACTAGACCCCATAAACAGGAGAACCGGTCGCCCCCCGACCCGCGAGTAGAGGTGCGACTTCTTTCCGTTCAGTTCCGGAAGTACAAAATCCGGGAACCGGTCGCCTGGTTCGAACTCTCTCATGGCGACAAGATAGGCCCAAAGGAGCTTGCAACACGCGCAAAAAAAACAGGCGTCCTACGTGAAACGGAGCATATAGGTCTTTGTACAAGCCCCCGATCTGATGCACTTTCGCCGAACCTCGACGCTCAACACTGCACCCGAAGCTCAGCGACTGGTGCTCGAGTTCATCCGGGTGTATTTTCACGCGCCATGGCTGCCCTTCCAGACTCTGCCACCCGACGCGTTCCCCAGCGTGTAACGCTCCGGAGTGTATTCGTCGGCCTGCTCGTGGTCGTCTCCGTGAACACGTGGCCGATCTACGGCCTCTATGTCATCCACATCAACCAGATGGTCTTTAGCTACATGGCCATGGCGTTGATGATCCCCTTCGTTCTTCTCTCGCTCGGCGTCAACGTCACCCTTCGGCGCTTCAGACCCTCCTGGTCGCTCAGTTCGCTCGAGATGGTCGTGGTTTTCTCCATGGGCCTTGTGGGCTCTCTGTTCCCACTGATGAACTTCACGGGCCTAATCATGGGCCACATGGCCACCCCCTACTACTTCGCATCACCCGAAAATCAATGGGCCGATCTGTTGCACCCACATCTTCCCGCCTGGCTCTTTCCCGACGACTTGGACGGCGCAATGCGCCTCTTCTTCGAAGGCATGCCACACGAGCGACCAATCCCCTGGGATGTCTGGATCATGCCGGTCTTTTGGTGGTTTGCTTTTGCGGCTGCAATCACGGGAACATCCCTCTGCATCGCGGTCCTCCTCCGAAAGCAGTGGGCGGAAACCGAGCGCCTCCCTTTCCCTGCCGTGCAGGTAGCGCTTGAAATGACACGCGAGCCCGAAGACAGCCTCTGGCCCCCCCTCGTCAACAACCGTGCCTTCTGGATCGGACTTGCCATACCCGTCTTCATCATATCCTGGAACTGCTTCGGCTATTTCATGCCGGATCTACCACGCATCCCGGTGACACGCGCAGGAGGTGGCGTAACCTACCTTCACATCAGCCGCTACATACCCGATCGACTGCTCTACATAGGGATCAACTTCTTCATCATGGGCTTCGCTTATTGGACGAACCTCGAGGTCCTGTTTTCGATCTGGGTTTTCTACTTCTTCGTCGTAATCGAGATCGGTCTTTTCAATCGTCTGGGGTTCGACATCGGCTCCCCGGGTTTGTGGTCATCCGCCCATCCAGCGAACGCGTGGCAGGCCTTCGGAGCTTTGACCTTCATGCTCTGCTGGAGTCTCTGGATCGGTCGATCACATCTCCGATCAATCTGGCACACCATCGCTCGCTCACGCGAAAACAGGACCATCGATGACAGTGAAGAGCTTTTCAGCTATCGCACCGCCGCGATCGGTCTCAGCGTGGGACTCGCCTTTATCGTGGGGTGGCTGTATGCGTCGGGTATGGAGCTTATCGTCATCCTGCCGTTTCTGTTCGGCATGTTCATCCTCTATGTAGGCATTGCCCGTGTCATCGCCGAAACGGGGCTCGTCTACCTGCGAGGCTCAGTCATGCCACCGACGTTTGCACTCTTCTCGCTCGGCTCCGGTGCCATCGGGCCTTCCTCAATGGTTACCTTCGCGAACTCTTTCGCATACTTCACAGACGCCAAGAGCCTCGCAACGGCGAGTTCTGTGCATATCTGCTGGCTTGCTGCCGCCGTACGAGGAAGCAAGAAAGCCTTTACGGGTGCACTACTAGCAGCGGGAGCCGCGGCTGCAGTTACCTCTGTCGCTTTCACGCTATACCTTGGCTACGAACATGGGGCATACAACTTCCGAGCTTTCGAATTCCGAACACATCCCCACATTTTCACATATTTCGTTCGCAAGTCTGAGGAGTCGCTTCCGCCTGACTGGTGGCGTCTCGCCTTCTACGCGATCGGCATTGTGGCCATGGCCCTGCTCACGCTTGCCAGATATCACTTCTCGTGGTGGCCCGTTCATCCGATCGGCTTCGCTATAATGGAAACCTTCGCAGTCCGAGGAACTATCTTCACGATCTTCATCGTCTGGCTCGCGAAGTCTCTGATCTTCCGAATCGGCGGGATCGCTCTATACAGAAGAGGCCAGCCATTCTTTCTCGGCATCCTAGCAGGCTTCGTCATCGGAGTCGCCATATCCGCCATGGTCGACGTCATCTGGTTCCCCGGTGAGGGCCATTCGGTCCACCACTGGTAGCTCTGAAGAAGAACCTGAATGTCCACGCTCACACAGTGGCCTCAAGGAATAAAGGCCACGGCATCCGAGGATTCAGAAATGCTCGCGCTTCTCTGATTCTACTAGTGGAATCTGTTCGCGGAGGTGTCGCTGGGACCTAGAGTCGCGATTCGATGGACGAAATGTGGAGATGGTATTAGGGGATTCAGGATCCGGACAACGGCAGAATTTCCCTCTTCGAAAGCAATGCCGAGGCCTGTCTGTCGCGGATGAGGTCCTTCCTCAATGACAGCTAATTTATAATTTAGAAATAATCTACGCGTAAGTGCGACCCGTCACACCCTCCTCCTGGTTCTTCCTCGCCCGACGCATAAGCCTGTTTCCCCAGGAGGTTGGGTATTTCGACGTCACACACCCCACACACAGCGAGTCCTGCTCTACATCGATTGCCGAACCGAGCGCCGAGACGGGCAAATACTTGATGCTGTCTACACCCAGGGAGCCGGCCATCTTCTTCAGCATCTCGGGTGTCGGATCCCCTTTGTATCGCTGGGTCGCGTATTTCGGGGCGTGAAGCTCGTCCAAGGTCGACATATCGATTCCGTAAAAGCACGGTCCCACGATCGGGGGACACGCAACCCGGACGTGCACTTCTTCCGCGCCCTCCGCTTTAACCTGCTTCACTAGGGTCTTCAGCGTCGTTGATCGAACAATCGAATCCTCAATCAGAAAGACACGCTGACCGTTCAGTAGTGACCTCACGGTCGTATACTTGCTCTTTGCACTCTTCTCACGCGTACGAACAGGCTGGATAAACGTACGCCCCACATACCGGTTCCGGATCACGCCTTCCATACAAGGCATACCCATGTTGAACGCGTAGGCATCTGCTGCCGCCTTCGCCGTATCAGGAACGGGAACGACGATACAAGTGTCGTCCACCTCCTGGTCTTCCATCTCCGCCAAGATCCGTCCCGATCGCGCTCGGGCGTGATACACGCCCTTGTAATCAATCTCGCTCGCCACATTCGAGAAGTAGACCCATTCGAAGAAACACCGAGCCTTCTTCTCGCTCTTGGCAAACCGTTCGATCCTCAGCTTCCCGTCTTCGACGATCGCCATCTGTCCTGGCTCGAGATGATGGATCTCGTTAAGTCCAAGGTTCCGGAGCGCCACGGATTCGTTCGCCGCGGCGAACAGCCGTCCATTCGTCGCCCACGCCATGGGCCGAAACCCGAGGGGGTCTCGCGAAACAAACATGCGACCGAACGCGTCCATGAAAGCGATGTTGAACGCCCCGTCGAAGTCACGGCTGATACTGGCCATCATTTTTGCGAGATCAGGCCGACGCTCACCGCGCAAACGATAGGCGAGCGTATGCATGATGATCTCGGTATCCGTGTTCAGCGTGAAGTGATACCCTCGCTTCGAAAGTAGCCGTTCTCTCAGCTGCGTATAGTTCGCGATGTTCCCGTTGAACGCGAGCGCGAACCACTTCCAGAGCCGTCCATGTTTCCGCTCGAAAGGCTGCGCATACTGTTCATCGTCTTCCTCTCCGCTCGTCGCATACCGAGTGTGGCCGATCGCGGCTCGACCTGCGTGTTCGCTGACAATCGACTCATGCTTTCCCGTATGCGAAATCCGCATTGCCTCCGAGACCGTTCCCACATCCTTGTATGTCTTCAGGATCTGGCTGCGATCCGGATCGTAGCTGGTAAACCCACTCGCAAGCTGACCCCGATTCTGAAGATCCAGCAGCATCGACGTTATCGGGCCGGCTACGTTATCCATCTTCACCGTAGCATCACCGTTCCCGTTGAACGGCTCATCCAGCCAGCACAGCGCGGCTAGTCCACACTCGTGTTTGGGGTCGTCGGAATAGGATGCTTTCTGCATAGGGCGACCGGGCATCTTCTTGCTTGAGTTCATTGGAATTAGCTGTCGATCACTTCGAGTGTTGCGTCACGAAGCTCTTCGATCCGTGACCAGACATCATCCGCATCCTGATAGATTAGAGACATGGGACCGTCGAACCCAGATTCGACGGCCTGCTTGACGTGGTGTTTATATGTTTCGCAGTCAATCACACCATCCACGTAGTCAGCCTTCGCGTGGATCGAGTTGGCCTTGGGCAACACCGCCGCCAGATCCTCCGACCGAGAATCGGCCGGAAAGTTCCCAAAGTCCGCACACAGACCCACCTCGTCACCGCACTTCTCGAGAATCTCGAGACAGGTCTCGGGGCGAGCAGCAAGCCGCTTGAAATTCTCCGTGAGCGCCACGACACCTTTCGCGCTCGCATAGTCTGCGAGTGACCTGAGCCCCGTGACCGACAAACCGACCGATTCCGAACTCGCTTCAGCATCCCCGGCAATGATCCTCACGTGGCCTGCACCGAGTCTCGCCGCCACATTGATCCAGCCGCGAATCGTCTCGAAATCCGCCTCACGCTTGCTCACATCTTCGGCCGTGATGTCCCCGGTGTCGATCAGCACGCTGAAGAGCTCCACACCCGCGGCCGAAATCGCCGCTTTAAGCCTCTGCAGGTATTCCTGGTCCACCCGGGGAAAGTGGAAATGACAGAGCTCGATCGTCCCGATCCGGTGCTTCACCGACTCCGCCGGCACCTCGAGCAGCTCGATCTCCTCCGCCTCATCGCTCCGGTTGGTGTAGCCTCCGCTCCCATCTGGATCATACCACGCCTTACCCAGCAACGTGTGCAAACTCCAACTAGAAATCGAAAGTCTGGGCATCAAGGTCCCCAACAGATAATGGTCATTAACTAATAAATTAATGCTTCTCAGCTCTATAGCTGATGTGCTTTCCCCACCGCCTCCACCGCATCTCTCCCCATCCGCTCCTCTAGCTGCGCGTAGTATAGACTCCGCGGCTCGACGTGCTCCCCGTGCGACTCCCAATACCCATTTGCCCTCTCGTGCCACCCCGCAGCCCTCTCGGCAACACATCCTATAGCATAGTTCTGCGTGGTCGGCGGCTTCTGACACACGATCGAGTCGGCTTCGCAGTTCCAAAGCACTTTTAGCGCTCCCGCCCAACCGTGCCCTGTCCCCGAATCCTGTCGATCCTGCACGTTGATTGCGTTACCTTCGACACGCACGTTGTCGAAAAGCGTCCCGACGGACCAGCGATGATGGGGCCCAGTATCGGAGAAAGCGTTCTCCGCCACGCAGTCGACAAACGCATTCGGACCAGGCGCCCGCGCGTGCAGTACGTAGTCGTGGCGACCTCTCCGTGTCCGGCATCGTTGAACAAGGTTCATCTGACCAGCGATCGCGAATGAGTATCGGCGCCCCCCCGTAACCCGAGAAACAGGGTCCAAACACGAGCAGTCCTGGACAGTAAAGCGGTGCGCGTCAGGCAGAAGATAAACACAACTGTAGGCGAAGTGCACGGAAGTCACATCCCGAACCCAACCATCGCGCGCGTGATTGATCGTGATCAGATTCCACGCGTGTTCCTCGTCTGCGAACTCACCCTCGCGACGCTTATCAAGCGTCGCCTTGTCATACTCACTGATCCCTCGCAGATTTTCAATCCCTACACGTTCGATCCGACCGAAATCCTGGTAGCGATAAACTGTTCCGCCTCCGTAGATATCTTCAATAGCTTGGACCAACGGCGCATCAACAGTTAGAACATCTCCGTCAATCACAACCACCTTTCGTCGGAACAGCATATCATATTTTCCTGGTTCCCACTGCCGCGTCTTACGAGCCTTCGGATTGATTGTCGGCTGGCCTTCGATCCGATCCATTCCGATCGCTGATATCCAAGCGGCCGTGCTGGGACGATGAACTATGACCTCGTCCCCCACCGAAAAACCATCCGTCGATGTCAACCGAAATGAATGGCTCCCAACAGCAACGTATGGATCAACGATTGTGGCCCGGTGCTCTGCAATGCCTTTCGACTCGGAGTAATCGATCTGTTCGAGACCCCGGGGAACCGGCTCACGCACTCCCCCAATCTCGATCAAAGACCGCTTACCTCTCCCCATCGCCACGAGAGTCGTACCGTCTTCCCCTTGACCTTCGCCTCGGAGAATGATCCCGTTTGAGAGGATCCTGATCGACTTTTCAATCCTGTATGTACCCTTCTTCAGAAGAACAACACCCTTAAAACCCCGATTGTCTTCAGACATCGCAGCAACTCGGTTTATGGCCGCCTGAATGCGATCCCCGTCGTCTCCCAACTCATTTGGCAGAAGCACTTCCAAAACGTCCACATTGGGAATCTCGACTCCACCACCTTGATAACCGCAATTCGAGAAGTCCGGTATCTTGTTGCCCTTATCGTCAGCTTTATATTCAAGCTGCCCGTCGTTGATAGACACTGCTTTGGATGAATTCATAGTGTACAGTTCTAAAAGTTCCTCAATAAACCAATCAGGCTAAGCGCCAGATCTATCCTGATCAAATCCACAAAAAACCAGAAACTCCAAATCTGGACAGCCTCAAGCAGAAGCAGGACGTCAGATCACAAACCGCTCCAAAGCCTCACGATCGACTTCTACCCCGAGTCCCGGCCCTTCTGGAATCTTAACCCATCCATCTTCCATCGGAAACGTTGTTCCCAGCTGGGTACGAAGCCCGTTCTCTGTCATGTCATACTCACAATAGCAAGGAAACGGGTTCAGGGCTGCCGGGAGATCGGGACGCATCGTCGCTTGATAGTGGAGTGTCGCCGCAAGCCTCACGTTCCCGCCCCACATGTGTGGAATAATACGTATGTGGTGCGCGTCTGCGAGTGCGGCCACCCGTTTCATTTCCGTAAACCCGCATGCGATGCTAATATCCGGTTGGATCACGTCGATCACGCGCGACTGGCACAGGTCTCGGAATGACCGCGTCCCCTCTAACCCTTCCGCTCCCGCAAGTCTCAGGGTCGGAAGGGCGTGCTTGATCATCCCATAGCCATTAACGTCCTGCGGCATGATTGGCTCCTCATACCAAAGAAGATCGTATGCCATCGTCCGTTTTCCGCTGTCGATCGCCGTCGCTGGGTCATACGCGCAGTTTGCGTCGATCGCGAGCGCGATGTCTTCACCGATCGCGTTCCTCACGGCCGACACAATCCGCTCATCCTCTTCGGGTCCAAACCCCATCTTCATCTTCACGGCCTCGAACCCCGCGTCCCGGTATCGCAGAGCCTCTTTCGCAAGAGCCTCTGCGTGATCCTCTCCTTCCGGTTTGAACAAACCGCTCGCGTAGGCCAATACCTTGTCTCGCTGCTTGCCGCCAAGCAGCTGCCATACCGGCATGTCCAACGCTTTCCCCATCAGATCCCAGAGCGCGATTTCGACCCCGCAAACTGAGCGTGAATTCTGTCCGCCACGGCTCAAATTATCGTAGATCGTCTCGTAGTCGAAGGGACTCTTCCCTATCACGTGTGCCTCGAGATCACCCTTCGCCGGAGGACCGCTCGACTCTCCCCACCCGACGAGCCCGGAATCCGTCTTAACCTCCACATATGTTGCACCTCGACTCCGGTTATAGTGCCTCGAATTTGCATACGGCTTCTTCACCTGATACGACAGCTGATAAACCTGCACCTCCGTCACCTTCATTTTGGACCCCCTTGCTACACTCCGGCCTAGAATGCTATACCCAGTTCTCAGTTTGTCTTTAAACGTCCTTGCACGTGGAATCCTCTACCCCAAAAGAACACGTTATCGCTCACTTGTGGACAAAAGCACCATCACTGCATCACCAGCCCAGTAAAGAATGGCGGCACTTTTTGGTGCAGGCCGCCGCCACAGCCGTCTATCATTTGGGTAATCCGACTGACACACATCCATGCAGACGGTGAGTGACTGATAGACGGCCGCGATCAGCCCGTCACGTCTGATGAAGTTCGAATCAAGCGACAAGATGGCCGATGGGAGCCATTGTAGGGGTTTCCCGGTCCTCTAAATGCCGTATCTTTTGACTTCCCGCAAGGAGGGGTTCACGTGGTTGGCTGATCTGCGCTTTAGACAAGTCGTTTGGGTGCAAATAGCCGCAAATTGACAACAAATTGCCATTTATGTATTGTTCACGGCGATAATAAGGCTGTAAATCGTTGTGTTTTCGCCAACTTTAAAGAGCCCAAGCGGCTCTTTTCATTTGTTTGCAGGAGGGGCGAAGGTCCCAATGAAGGTTGAGGTCACAGAGTCGGACGCTTGGCGGCGCACGCTCGAAATCGAAGTGCCACGCGAAGATGTGAACGAACGGCTTAAAGAAGCCTACAAGAGTTACAGCAAGTCCCTGAACCTGCCAGGATTCAGGAAGGGTAAGGTGCCGGTCAGTGTCGTAAAGGCGCGCTTCGGGCCGGCGATCCTCGACGAGGTGATCGCCAAAACCGAGGAAGAATTCTACCGGGAAGCCAGCCAGGAGCAAGGTCTCCACCCGGTCTCGCAGGCCACGATAGAGGACAGCAGCTTTGAGGACGGTGAGCCCCTCAAGTTTAAGGCCTCCGTCGACGTCAAGCCCGAGCTTGACATCCAGAACTATAAGGGGCTGAAGGTCGTCCGCCCGGTCTTCAAGTTCGAGGAGTCTTTCGTCGAAAACCAGCTAAACGGGATGCGCGAGCAGAATGCCACCGAGAAGCAGGTCGACCGAAAAGCTGAACTGGGAGACGTCATACAGGCGGACTACGTAGAACTGGACGAAAACGGTGAGGAAGTCGCCGAGAAGGCACAGCAGGACAGGGTCTTCCTGATCGGTGGCCCGAACGCTAACCACGACCTGGACAACCAGTTGGTCGGGATCGAGATCGGCGACACACGGGACGTGCAATACACCCACTCGCACGACACTGAAGACGGCGAGCATCACAACCACGAAGTCCGTTTCCGCGTCACGGCTAAGGAGATTCGTGAACGGGAGCTCCCGGAGCTTGATGACGACTTCGCTAAGGATGTCGGCCCCTTCGAATCTCTCGAAGACCTGAAGACTCGGATTCGGGACGACATACAAGCACAGTCCGATACCGCTTCACGGAGCCGGCTGGTCGAGAACCTCGTTGAGGAGTTGATCGCCCAAAACGAGTTCGAGGTTCCGAACAGCATGGTTGAGACCTACTTGGACAATTTCGTCGAGCAGGTCAAGCGCGAGCGTCAGTCCGAGGAACTGCCAAACGAAGACGAGATCCGCGGGAACGCGAGAGAGGGTGCTCTGCGAGGCGTTAAGCGCTACCTGATCCTCGAGCAAGTAGCCGAAAAGGAGACCGTTGAAGTTTCCGAAGAGGACTTGGACAAACACCTCCAAACGATGTCTGAGCGTCACAACGTTGACGGCGAACGCATCCGCCAGATCCTTGGACGATCCGGCCAGCTCGAGCGAATCAAATCGGATCTCCTCGACGAGAAAGTCTTCGACTTCCTGATCGAGAATGCCAAAGTCGACGACGTCGAGGAGGCACCAAACAGCTAGAAGTTTTCACCGCAACCACCTGCGCCGCAAAAACGCGAGCGACACCTCAAATCTCGTCTCTATCATCGATACCGAAACACACCACGCTTAATCGAACGGGCAACTGAATGGCACTTGTACCAATGGTCCTCGAGCAGACCGGGCGCGGAGAACGCACCTACGATATTTTCTCCCGCCTGCTCCGTGACAACATAATCTTCATCGGGACACCAATCAACGACACGATCGCGAACCTCGTGATCGCCCAGATGCTTTACTGCACAGCTGAAACACCGGATCGCAGGATTTCGCTCTACATCAACAGCCCGGGTGGTAGCATCACGGCCGGTCTCGCGATCTACGACACGATGCAGTATGTCTCGAACGATGTCGAAACAATCTGCGTCGGCCAGGCCTTCAGCATGGGGGCCGTTCTCCTCGCCGGTGGCACAAAAGGTCACCGTAGCGCACTTCCGAACTCAAGAATACTGATCCATCAGCCGATGGGAGGAGCGGGAGGCCAAGCCTCGGATGTCGAGCGCCACGCGAAGGAGATCCTGCAGTATCGGGACCGCTTGAACAACATCCTGGCAGAACGCACGGAACAGTCCCTTGATCGGATTGCCAAAGACTCGGATCGTGACTTCTTTATGTCAGCCGAAGAGTCGAAGGAGTATGGCCTGATCGACCAGGTCCTAGAGCCGACAAAAAGCGCGGCCGAGGATAGCGAAGCAGAGTCCTGATAACGGAGATTCCGTTTGAAAAGACGTTCATCCAAAGCAGAGATCCGCTGCTCTTTTTGCGGNAAGCGGGCCGATCAGGTCGAAAAGATCGTCACCGGCCCNGGCGTGCACATCTGCAACGAGTGCATCAAGCTCTGCAACGAAGTCCTGATAGAGGANGTGAAGCAGAAGCCGGTGCACCTGCACAAGGATCTGCCAAANCCTTCGGAGATCAAGGAACAGCTGGACGACTACGTCATCGGCCAAGATCAGGCTAAACGATCGCTTTCGGTCGCCGTATACAACCACTACAAGCGCATCCAGAGCAACGTCTCAACAGACGATGTTGAGCTCGAGAAGAGCAACATCCTGCTGCTCGGACCGACGGGCACCGGGAAGACGGAACTCGCCAAAACGCTCGCACGCATCCTTCAGGTACCTTTCTCAATCGCCGATGCCACGATCCTCACGGAGGCGGGTTACGTCGGCGAAGACGTCGAGAACATACTCGTCCGTCTGCTTCAGGCCGCCGACTACGACGTCGAGCGCGCCGAGATGGGCATCCTCTACATCGATGAAATCGACAAGATCTCTCGCAAATCGGCCAACCCATCGATCACGCGTGACGTCTCGGGTGAAGGTGTTCAGCAGGCGCTCCTCAAGATGCTCGAGGGAACCGTCGCGAGCATCCCGCCAAAGGGAGGACGTAAGCATCCGGAGCAGCCGCTGATCCAGGTTAACACGAAGAACATTCTGTTCATCTGCGGCGGCGCCTTCGACAGCCTCGACGACATCGTCAGTGCACGGATCGGCAGAAAGGCCATGGGATTCAGTTCCGAAGCCGAGAAGCAGGAAGAGATGACGATCGGCGAGCTCTTTGCCGAAGTCGAACCCGAGGACCTGATCAAGTACGGTTTGATCCCCGAGCTCGTTGGACGTCTGCCTGTTGCCTGCGCGCTCGACAACCTCGACGAATCCGCTCTGCTTCGCATCCTCACTGAGCCGAAGAACGCGATCACGAAACAGTTCAAGAAGCTCTTCGAGATGGACGGTATCGAGCTTAGTTTCGACGACTCTGCACTCCGACACATCGTCAAGCTGACGATTACCAAAGGTACGGGTGCACGCGGGCTTCGCGCAGTTCTCGAGTCGTCTATGCTCGACCTGATGTATCTGCTGCCCTCTGAGGGTGGACCTGAGGAGATTCACGTCACCGAGGAGTTAATCAACAACCCTCAGTCTGCGTTTCTCCACCTGGAACAGAAGAAGCGAGCCTGACTCACAAGTCGGATTCGTCAGAGGTATTGGGGGCACGGACAACCGTGCCCTCCTTTCCTTGTACGTAAGAGCAAGGAAATGCACCACCGGGGAGAGCCTGATCCTTCCGACCGGTTTCTTTGTGATTCCCTCGATAGGCTCACGACGTAGCACGGTGTCCGTAGTGGTACACCGCTTTGAGGGCTGCTGGGAGGGGATATGCAGATCAAACAAACTGATTTCGTCAAAAGCGTCGCCCACCCCTCGCAGATTCCGTCGGAAGACTTCCCCCAGATCGCATTCTCAGGGCGGTCGAACGTCGGTAAGTCGTCGCTGATCAATCGGCTGATGAACCGCCGCAACCTTGCCCAGACGAGCAACACGCCGGGGAAGACGCGTCTGCTCAACTTCTACCTGATCAACCGGAACCTGCACTTCGTCGACCTCCCAGGATACGGTTTCGCGAAGCGATCTAAGGCTGAGCAGAAGTCGTGGGCGGAGCTGATCGACGCCTACCTCCAAAGGAGCGAGCGTCTTCGGGGTCTGGTGCAGTTGATCGACGCAAGGCACGACCCGAGTGGTGACGACCTCGAAATGATCAAGTGGCTGAGTGAGGCAAATTTTCCGTTCGTCGTAATCGCCACGAAGGTGGACAAGATCTCGTCTACAAAAAAACGAAAGCAGCTCGACAAGTCCCTCCGGATCATCTCGGATGTGGCTGAAGTCGACTTTCTCCCCTTCTCGTCAGCAACCGGGCAGGGCCGGAACGAATTGCTAAACTGGATCGAAAATGTCATCTGACATCGACTACATCGTCAAGAACGTCGACGAAATCCCTAGCCCTGCGCTTGTCGTTTACCGCGACCTCGTCGAGCGGAACATCAAGACGATCGGCAGTATCCTCGACGGGTATGATCGTCTGCGACCGCACATCAAGACTCACAAGATGTCTCGAGTCGCCCGGATGGAGATGGATGCAGGAATCACCAAGTTCAAGTGTGCCACCCCAAAGGAGGCCGCTCTCCTGGCAGCAAACGGCGCGAACGACGTGATGATAGCCTACCCACCCATCGGTCCACAGATCCAGCGAGTAGTCGGCCTCAAGCAGACACATCCGGACGTCACATTTCGCGTAATCGGAGATGACGAGCCGTCGCTGCGTCAGCTCTCTAAAGAATGCGCAGCATCTGGCATCGAGCTCGGTGTTCTGATCGACATGAACACTGGCATGAACCGCACGGGTGCGCCACCTGGTAAGCCGAGCGTTGCGCTCGCCAAGTTGATAGACGGACTGGAAGGGTTGAGATTCGACGGCCTACATGCCTACGACGGTCACGTCAGCGGCGACGGTGAGCCGCGAAAAGCCAAGGCGCGCGATGCCGTGCAGATCGCGGTCGATACCCGCGTGCAGATCGAAAAAGCCGGTATCGAATGCCCACTTGTCGTTGCTTCCGGGTCGAAAGGCTTCGACGCTACCGACGAAATCGACGGGGTCACGGAAGTGTCACCCGGAACCTGGATCTTCTGGGACACCGGTTACGGCGAAAGTCTCGCGTTCCCGTTCAACTGGGCAGCGCTCGTCGTCTCGCGCGTTATCAGCACACCCGCACAGGACTTGATCACACTCGACGCTGGAAACAAGGGGATTAACCCGGATGTGCCTGCGCCCCACTTCAGTGCTGTAAACCTGGAAGGCGAGCTGCAATTTCTCGTCAGAAACGAGGAGCATCAGCTGATCCGTATCGCGCCAGGAGTAGATCGACCAAACGTTGGTGACGTCATCTACCTGATCCCAAAGCACGTCTGCACAACGGTCAACCTGTATGACGAAGCATACGTGATCGACGGAGACGGAAACTGGACCGAAACCTGGTCAGTCGATGCAAGGGGGCACTAACAATTGAGGATTGAAACCCCGATTCTCGATTTTCCCATGCCTCAGCGCCTCTTCATACCCGGTCCCACCCCGATACCTGCATCAGTACAGGAAGCCATGGCGGGGCCGATCGTCTACCATCGTGGCCCCGACTTCCCGGACCTTCTGACCGGGGTCGTCGAGGACTCCAAGTCGCTGTTTCCGACGAAGGATGAGCTGTTCCTGCTGTCGTCGTCCGGAACGGGAGCAATGGAGGCCGCTGTCGTCAACACGCTGTCTCCAGGCGATCGCGTCGCTGTTGCACAAGCTGGCAACTTCGGCGCGCGATGGAAGGATATCTGCGGCGCCTACGGGGTTGAGTTCCTCCCCATCGATAGCGATTGGGGTACTTCGGTCGATCCCCAGCGTGTAGCTGATACGCTCTCGGGAAACCCTGACATCAAAGCTGTACTTACTACGCAAAGCGAAACATCGACGGGAGCGTTGCACGACATTGAGGCGATCGGGGAGGCGGCAGCGTCACACGATGCGCTCCTTATTGTCGACGGCATATCGAGCGTATGTGCACACCGACTAGACACGAACGCGTTCGGCGTTGATGTGGCGATCACGGGCTCCCAGAAGGGACTGGGACTGCCCCCGGGGCTCTCTATCCTAACGTTCAGCGACCGCGCACACAAAGCTTCGAAGGAATCGACCTGCCACAAGCTGTATCTCGACCTACGCCGATACCGGGCTTCACTCGAGGATGGACGGGGGCCGTTCACGCTGCCCGTCACGCTGATCACGGGCCTGCGTGCGGCCCTAGATCTGGTTTCAGCCGAGGGCATCGAGCAGGTCTGGGCACGTCACGCACGTCAAGCGGGGGCGGTCCGTGAAGCCATCTGGGCGATCGGGCTGACCTGCTTTTCGGAGAAACCCTCGAACGTACTGACATCGGTCGAACTGCCGGAATCGATCGACGGTGTGGATCTGATGACTCGGTTAAAGCAGAGCTACGGGGCGGCGATCGGCGGCGGACTGGCACACCTCCGAGGCCGAGTGGTTCGCATCTCGAACCTCGGATTCGTCGAGGACGACGACATACGCTTCATCGTCAAAGCTCTCGAGGAAACGTTAGCCTGGATGGGTCTCAGATTCGACCACGGTGCCGCCATCGACGCGGCAGAGCAGGCATTGACTTCTGACATCGTAGCAGCAGAAGGACAGACAGAGCCAGAAAAATGAACAAGATACTGATCGCAGATTCGCTCTCGGACGGCTGGCAGGACGTAATCGACGGCGTCGACGTTGAGGTCGACACAATCACAAGCCTGCCTGAGGCTGAGCTCGTTGAGATAATACCGAACTACGCCGGACTGATTGTCAGGAGCGCCTCTAAGGTGACGGCGCCGATCATCGGGGCGGGTTCGAATCTTCGAATCATCGGCCGAGCAGGGGCAGGCGTCGACAACATCGACGTCGACGCTGCCACGCAGCGCGGGATCATCGTAGTGAACGCGCCTGGTGGAAACACGATCTCCACAGCCGACCATACGATGGCGATGTTGCTGTCGCTTTCCCGGAAGATCCCGCAGGCTGCGCAATCAATGAAGGAAGGACGGTGGGACCGGAAGATTTACACCGGCGTCGAGCTCGATGGCAAGGTCCTCGGCGTGATGGGCGTGGGAAGAGTCGGCCTACAGGTCTGTGCCCGGGCGCGAGCCTTCGGCATGGAGGTCGTGGCCAACGACCCGTTCTTCTCGGAAGAGATGGCTGAGAAGAACAACATCGTCCTCGCGACCAAAGATGAGATCTACGCGAAGGCTGACTACATCTCCCTGCACGCGCCACTGCTCAAAGAGACGCATCACATGGTGAACGACGACAGCCTCAGTAAGTGCAAGGAGGGTGTCCGGATTGTCAACTGCGCTCGTGGCGAGCTGATTGATGACGACGCTCTGCTTCGAGGGATTGAGTCAGGGAAGGTCGCGGGTGCGGCGATCGATGTCTACCATACCGAACCGCCGCCGGATAATCATCCCCTGATCCAGCGCGACGAGGTCATCTGTACGCCGCATCTGGCCGCATCGACAGCAGAGGCACAGGAGAAGGTCGCAAGACAGATCATGCAGAGCGTCGTAGACGGGATCCTCGAGAAGCCGGTCCAGGGGGCGCTCAATCTGCCCTCCGTCGACCCCACGATCTTCGAAGCCATACAGCCCTACCTCCTACTAGGCGAGCGAATCGGTTCATTCGTCTCGCAGCTCAGCGACGGCAGCCTGAAAAAGATGACCATCGAGTATCAGGGTGAGATCTTGGAGTACGCAACCTCTCCGATGACGGCCTCCGTCCTCAAGGGCGCGGTGTCCGGCCTGACCGACGAACCCGTCAGCTTCGTCAACGCACCGATATTCGCAAAAGACCGTGGCGTTCAGATCGAAGAAAAGCGTACCAATACGAACAAAGACTACGTCAACCTGATCACCGTGAACTGCGAGACGACCAAAGAGAACACCACTGTCGCCGGGACAGTGTTTGGGCGGAACGACGCTCGTCTCCTGCAGATAGACCAGTTCGAAGTCAAAGCACGCCTCGAAGGCGACGTCCTGATCTGCTGCAACAAGGACGCTCCCGGCGTTGTCGGCACGATGGGTACGCTCCTCGCCGACAACGACATCAACATCGCGGACATGGCTTTGGGACGAGAAAGCCGCGGGGGCCGCGCCATAATGGTCTTTATTGTGGACGCCCCCGTATCGGACGAGGTATTGAGAAGGATAGCCTCAGACCCCCTCGTCTACTGGGCCAAGCAGGCAAAGCTGTAAAGCAACAGTTTCAACGTCATCGGGTAGAACCCGACGACGGGTAGTGAGTCAGTCAATGCAGGGATTTGGTCCTTGCGCCAGCAACCAACTGGCAAAAAGACCTCGAGCTGTGTTTGTTGTGCGTTTAGCATCGGCATGTCGTCACCGGGCTGATCCCGGTGACGACTAAAGCGGTCCAGTCAAANTGTGTCGGGCAAAGNCCGACGATAACCAACCACATCNGTTCTTGGTGCCCNGATGATCGAGCCGACCCNTCGGCAAGCCCCTCTGTGTCCTCCATNNGCTGTGTGNTTCCAAAGGTTTTGGGTTTAATATGTCAGTCAGAATTGTACTCGGCGCCCAGTGGGGCGATGAAGGTAAAGCCAAAATCGTCGACTTCCTGACGAGCGACGCGGATGTTGTCGTTCGATATCAGGGAGGCGCGAACGCCGGTCACACGATCAAGGTTGGTGACCTGGAGTTCGTCTTCCACCTTATNCCCGCTGGCATCGTCCATCCGGACAAGACGTGTGTCGTCGGCAACGGCGTTGTTCTCGAGCCGGAAGCCCTGTTCGCAGAGCTCGATGAACTCGAGGAGAAGGGCATCGCTACAGAGGGCCGCCTCTTCATCAGCGAACGGGCCCACCTCGTCCTCCCNTACCACAAAGCGATTGAGCGTGCGAGCGAAAAGAAGATCGGTGAAGGGGCGATCGGAACNACCCTTCGCGGGATCGGACCGACCTACTACGACAAGATCAACCGGTCGTCAGGTGTCCGTGTCCTTGATGTCCTCGATGCCGATGTGTTCGCGACGAAGATCCGCGCGAACCTACGCGAAAAGAACGAAATCCTGACAAAGGTCTACGAAGTAGAACCCCTAGAAGAAGCNCCAATCGTCGAATCGTATGTCGCCCATGGCGAGCGTCTCCGACCCTACATAGTCGACACGTCGGTCTATCTGAACGACCAGATCAAACAGGGCAAAGGTATCCTGTTTGAGGGGTCACAGGGCACCCTCCTAGATGTCGATCACGGCTCCTACCCCTATGTCACCTCGTCGAACACGACAGCGGGTGGCGCCTGCACGGGTGCTGGTATCGGACCGACACAAATCACCGAGGTTGTCGGCGTCGTGAAGGCTTACACGACCCGCGTCGGCAACGGGCCCTTCCCCACCGAGCTGCACGGCAAAATGGGCGACAGGATTCGCGACATTGGGCACGAGTATGGAGCGACCACCGGTCGTCCGCGACGCTGTGGCTGGCTGGATGCCGTCATCCTGCGTATGGCCAAGCGGATCAACGGCCTCACCTCAATCGCCGTCACGCGACTCGATATTCTCGATCAAATCGAGGAACTCAAGATCTGCACGCACTACACGCGAAACGGGGAACGTGTCGACCACTTTCCGGCCGACCTCAACGTCCTCGCCGAATGCGANCCGGTCTACGAGACAGTCCCTGGGTGGCAATCAGACACAACGAAATGCCGGACATATGATTCGCTTCCCGACAACGCGAAGGCCTACCTAGCGCGGATTCAGAAGCTGTCAGGTGTGAAGATCTCGATCGTTTCAGTCGGTCCGGATCGAGAAGAAACAATCTTTGTATAGGCGCTCTCACGNCNGAGGTTGCTTNCTTGCTCCTGGCTTGTTNTNCCNATTANGTCACATTATAAAAAAGGGTGTGTGCTACACATCAGGATCGCTAAATAGACTTTGGGGAAAGGCCAAGAAGCTATCTGGATCGAAGCGGAGACATTGGGTTTGGGGACTTCCTGATCTTCGCGGGGGTGTTCGGGAGTACTGTCTGAATAAATTATGAGACGGACCATCCTCCTATAGTCGAATAAAGACTGACAGGACGAACAAGCTAGCCCCAGCGTTCCCTAGAGGCATGGGTCTCTTGTCTCAGCAGAGCAAGGTGTGGGAGCGACTGGATCTCTTGTCGAGCGCGGAATGACGCACTAAGGGACNTCAAAGNGAATAGAAACATGGATCTTAACGGCGACCAGTTTGCCGCCTTCCAGAAATTCCTCCGGTCGATCATTCGATCACGCCAGACTCTCAAACACGTTGCTGATCTATCAAGAATTTGTGCCGTATCTTCGCCTAGCCTTTGAGCGCCTATTGCGTCTGTGGTAAAGCTTCTCAAGCTGCGCTTCCACTTCAACGATCTCCAGGCTCGCATCCTTCTTCATCATTCGCTCCGCTTGCTTCGAGGTCCATCGCTTTGTCGGCCACTTCTCGGCGCAAGAGACACGAAGCAGCAATCGAGCAAGTACGGATGACGCCTCGCGCAGGTCCGACAGCCGGATCTTGTCGAGCGTATCGTGAGCCGTGTGTCCGTATCCACGTCCTGAGAAAGTCGCCTCTACATCTCCCATGCCGCAGGTCGGCACACCCGCTTCGAAGAAAGGGAAATGGTCCGAGAACGCGGACATTCCCTGCCCATAAGGCATGTCG